>JBGUPU010000088.1:0-15891 GCA_045130475.1 Lachnospiraceae bacterium | reverse complement strand
GAAGAAGCAAAGAAGGCTGATGAAGCCAAGCAGGCTGAAGAGGCCAAGAAGGCTGAGGAAGCTAAGAAGGCCGAAGAAGCAAAGAAGGCTGAGGAAGCTAAGAAGGCTGAAGAGGCCAAGAAGGCTGAGGAAGCTAAGAAAGCTGAGGAAGCCAAGAAAGCCGAAGAGGCCAAGAAGGCCGAGGAAGCCAAGAAGGCCGAAGAAGCAAAGAAAATCGAAGATGCAAATGCCAAGGCCAAAAAGGCTGAGGAAGACGCAGCAGCAGCAAAGAAGGAAGCTGAGGCTGCAAAAAAGGCAGCTGAAGAAGCCAAGAAAGCTGCCGCCGATGCAGAAAAGAAGGCTGAAGAGGCCAAAAAGGCTGCCAAGGAAGCCAACAACGATTCCGAAAAAGTAAAGAAAGCGGAAGAAAAGGCTAAGAAGGCAGAAAAAGCCAAGAAGAAAGCAGAAGAAAAAGCTAAGAAGGCCGAAGAGGCGAAAAAGAAAGCTGAAGAGCAAATCAAGAAGGCCGAGGATGCAAAGAAGGCAGCAACTGCAAAGAACCAGGCCGCTGCACCCGCACAGGCCCAGGTACAGACTGCATCTGTCCAGACACAGACAGAGGCCGCTGCAGCAGAACAGAAATACCATTATGTCACTGTCAAATATGTCGAAAAAGATGACGTATCCGGAGATGTCGTTCTGACAGATTACCGCAGCCAGATCACCGAGCAGGCGGTAAACGGATATCACTATGTCGGATACATTCCCACTGAGCTGGATGCAGCCGGTGTGTTAATTTCCATCGACCTCGTATTTGAAAAAGACTGATCTGCCAAAATAAGGGGATGCCCCCGGAACGTTTCTCCAAGAGAAACCTGTTCCGGGGGCATCCCCTTTTATAGTTCTTTCACAAGGCTGCATCGTCATACATGACGCATGCCCGAACCGGCTCAATCCGGATCCAGCTGAGTCGGTCTTGACTTAAGTGAAGCCAGACTGGCAATCTGGTATTCTCTATCGTCTGTCACCTCTCTGATCACCTGCAGAAAATCAGGGATTTTCACCTCTTCCTCTTCGTCCCGGAGCAGTACTTCCAGAACCGCCCTGTCCTTCCAGAAAGGGTAGAGGTCAATTTCGTAGTAATGACCGTACCAGATGATGCTCCAGCGGGTCTTGCGGATCGGCTTCATCCCGGGATCGGCATTTCCGAGAAACTGCATATACTCTCTCTCGGTCAGACGTCCCTCTGACTCGAGACGCCGATGTCCTCCCTCTGTCTTTGTCCTGGTTATATAATAAACACAGTCTTCTCCGCTTCTGCGCTTGCGGAGGCGGATCTCTTCGCTTTGAGGTGCATGCAGATAAATCTGTTCAATTTCCTCCCGGTAGCAGTTGGGAAGATCCTCCAATAAAGCAGTGTCCGGATATTCAACCAGAAAACGGCGGCGTGCCTCATAGGGTGTCGGTTCTCCAAGAAAGGCAGCGATCTCCGCAACCAGATGCCGCATCTTGTCTTCAAATCCGCTCAGATTTTCTATGACCCGGTAATAAGGATGTTTCTCCCAGGCTGCTATTACGCGGTCATCCAGCGCTGCCGCCTGCTCCGGTGTCTCGTCCCGGATGGCATTGGTCGCCGTCCCGTAAAAGACCTTGGCATTCTTGGCCGTCGTTTCCAAATGAAAGACGGCGTCATAGCTGCGGAACTTTTCCTCCTCAGAGACTCCCAGGATCCGGAGTGCCTCCCCGAATTCTTCCGGTGTCATATATGCGCGGTTGTCAAAAAATCCCCTGTCACAGACCAGCAGGACTTTCCTGGCGCATTCCTCCCCGCCGTCAGTCCCGGCCTCTGCAATATCCCGGGCCGCGCGCATGTATACGTCCTCTTTTTCCAGCTGGAGCTTCATCTGATACAGCTGATAGGCCATCATAGAAGAGCAGCGCGCAGGGGTAATGCCCGCTGACTTGAGTTCTGTCGCGGGTTCCTGCATAAAGATGATCGTATAGCCCATCTTTTCAAACGTATTCTGAATCCAGCTCATTCCGGTCGTCTTGCCTGCACAAGGGCCTCCGGTCAGGACGATCTTGTTTACTTTTTTTCCGGTCATAAGCACTTCTTATTCTCCGAAGAGAGGCGTGGAAAAATAACGCTCCGCAGTATCCGGGAGAATTGTGACAACCGTTTTTCCCTCGCCGAGCTTTGCTGCCAGCTTCAGCGCCGCAGCAACGTTGGTGCCGGAGGAAATACCGACCATCAGGCCCTCCTCGCGCGCCAGGCGCTTGGAGGTCTCGATCGCCTCGGCGTCGGTTGTGACACAGATCTCATCGTAGATCTCGCGGTTGAGAATATCGGGAATGATGCCGTCGCCGATGCCCATCTGCATATGCGTGCCGATGGTGCCGCCTGCAAGGATCGCTGCGTTCTCGGGCTCGACTGCCCAGATTTCCATGTCGGGATTATGCTCTTTCAATACTTCGCCGATACCGGTCAGGGTGCCGCCGGTGCCGATGCCGCTGCAGAATCCGTCGATCGGGCCGTCCACCTGCTCCAGGATTTCCTGCGCAGTGAAGTTCTTCTGCGCCATCGTATTGTTGGGATTGGAAAACTGCTGGGGAACAAAGACCTTGGGGTCCTTTTTCTGCATGCGCAGTGCTGTCTGCAGACATTCATCGATACAGGCACCGATATCTCCGGCGTCATGGATCAGACGGACCTCCGCTCCGTAATGACGGACGAGCTTTGCGCGCTCTTCGCTGACAGAATCAGGCATAATGATAATCGTGCGGTAGCCCTTGACTGCGCCGACAAGTGCCAGGCCGATTCCCTGGTTGCCGCTTGTAGGCTCCACAATAATTGTATCAGGACCGATCAGACCGTCCTTCTCAGCCTGCTCGATCATGTTAAGAGCCGTTCTTGTCTTGATGGAGCCGCCGACATTGAGGCCCTCTACTTTGACCAGAATACGAGCACTTCCAGGCGCTGGCATACGCTGCAGTTCAACCATGGGTGTATTTCCGACCGCTTCCAGAATGTTATGATAAATCACGTCATTTTCCTTTCTATGCCGACCTGTTTGTCTGTATATATCGGCTGAGTTTTTTACACATTTTAAAAGGATATCATTGCAGGACAATGAATGCAAGTCCGTGTCTTCGGGCATACTGCAAAAAAAGATTCCCTGTATCTTTCCACAATCATTATTTTATCCAATTTTAAGAAACAAACCCGCACGAAAACTGGACAAATTGCACACATTTATTCTATAATTGTGGAGAATGTGCCGAACTTCATCTCTCACTTGACTGCAGAGGATTTGAAATTTGAAACCATCCGGAATCCGCCATTTTTATAGCGGATCCGATATGTCGGGGATCATGTCTGACTCCTCTGCTTAAGATACCGGCACACAAACTGTTACTGCGGTATTCCTGCCCTATGCATAACGCATCTGAAATAAAGTAAACAGGGGGGCTGTTTACAGAGAACGGATCGTTATACAACATCCCGTGACAGGCTGCTGTATGACTCATGTAAAAGCCTTAGAGAAGGAGGACATTTCAAATGATTTCCTGGAAAAACCTGGACACACTTGCTGTTTATGACAAATTTTTGGCTCTGAAGGGCCGCGTCAACATCGTAGAGGCAATGGCCGGAGAAAGCGGCGCTGAGCGCGTAGCCAAGTACACCGTTCCCATGGCACGCGGTATGCAGTACAATTTTGCTGCCAAGGCAGTCGATGATCACGCTCTCGAAGTCTTTCAGGAGCTCGCGGACGAGCAGCAGCTGATTGACAAGTACAAAGCTCTCCTCGGCGGCGAAGTCATCAACACCGGTGAGAAACGTCTCGTTCTTCACCAGCTCTGCCGCGGACAGCTGGCAGGCGATGTCATCGCCGACGGCGTCAACAAGCGCGATTTCTATACCTCCCAGCAGAAGAAGGCTGCGGACTTCGCCAACAAGGTCCATGCCGGCGAGATCACCAATGCCGCAGGCGAGAAGTTCACCACTGCTGTACAGATCGGTATCGGCGGAAGCGACCTGGGTCCCCGCGCGATCTATCTGGCACTTGAGAACTGGGCAAAGACCAACGACACACTCAAGATGGAAGCACGCTTCATCAGCAACGTCGACCCCGATGATGCTGCAGCGGTTCTGAAATCCGTAGATATTCCTCATACCCTGTTTATCGTTGTTTCCAAGTCCGGCACGACTCTGGAGACTCTGACCAATGAGTCCTTTGTGCGCGAAGCTCTGCGCAACGCAGGCGTGGATCCTTCCAAGCACATGCTCGCCGTCACCAGCGAGACTTCCCCGCTGGCTTCCAGCACCGATTATCTGGAAGCATTCTTCATGGATGACTACATCGGCGGACGTTATTCCTCCTCCTCCTGTGTCGGCGCCGTGATCCTCTCCCTGGCATTCGGCCCTGAGATCTATGCGCGCGTCATGAACGGTGCGTCCGAAGGCGACAAGACCGCTCTCAATCCCGATATCCGTCAGAATGCGGCTCTGCTCGATGCTCTGATCGGCGCTTATGAGCGCAACGTCGAAGGCTATCTGTGCACCGCAGTTCTGCCTTATTCCCAGGCTCTGCATCGCTTCCCTGCTCACCTGCAGCAGCTCGACATGGAGTCCAACGGCAAGTCTGTCAACCGCTTCGGCGAGCCGGTCAACTACGAGACAGGCCCCGTCATCTTCGGTGAGCCCGGAACCAACGGCCAGCACTCCTTCTATCAGCTCCTGCATCAGGGCACCAGCATTGTTCCCATGCAGTTCGTCGGCTACAAAGACAGCCAGATCGGCATGGACGTCGACATTCAGGGCAGCACAAGCCAGAAGAAGCTGTGCGCAAACGTTGTCGCCCAGATCATGGCCTTCGCATGCGGCAAGGATGACGAGAATCCCAACAAGGCATTCGCCGGCGGCCGTCCTTCCAGCATCATCATCGGCGACCAGCTCTATCCCGAATCCCTCGGCGTCCTGCTCGCCCACTTCGAGAACAAGGTCATGTTCCAGGGCTTCATCTGGAACGTCAACAGCTTTGACCAGGAAGGCGTCCAGCTCGGCAAGCTCCTCGCAAAGCGCGTCCTTGCACACGATACCGACGGTGCCCTCAAGGCATACGCGGATCTGTTTGAGATCTGATCCTTTGCACATGCCGCACTGAGCGGCTGAACAGATATTGAAAAACAATACGCCGCGGCCGGGCTGCATATCGCAGTCCGGCCGCGGCTTTCGTTTTATCAAAACACACTGCCCCGTGGGGGCGTCTTCTGTCTTACAGCCTGCTGAAATACCCGGACTCTGTGACGATCCGGGGAATCCTGCGATCCGTCTCCTCTGTGGCAATCTCTTCCAGCTCCTGTATGTCAAAGGCGATCATGAGGAGAATGGTTTCCGGTCTGCAGAGCGCCAGAAACCTGTCATAGTACCCTGCTCCGTGACCGCATCTGTTTCCCTTGCGGTCAAATGCCACACAGGGAACAAGGACCAGATCCACCTGCTCCGGCAGGAGAATATCCGATTTGTCCAGGTCCGGTTCCTTGATGTCATAAGCCCCGCGGCGCCAGGCGCCCTCTCCCCGCGGAACAGCCGCCTTCATGACTCCGTGCGGAAGGGAAACCGGATAGGCCACCTTCCTGCCGGACCGCTCCAGCAGCCAGTTGAAGCTGTCCACATCGGCCTCTTCCGGCATCGCCCGGTAAGAAAAAACATTTCTCACATTCCGGAAGTCCGCTTCTTTGAGCAGGGTCTCCAGATGCCGGCAGATCGCCCTGCTTTTCTCTGCGCACTCCTCCCGGGTGAGTTTCCGCCTCCTTTCAGCAATTATTTTTCGCTGTTCTCTTTTACGCAAATAGATTTCATTTCTGTCTGAAAACACTGGCCGCCTCCCGCGCTCTTTAATCTTAACATCATTGTATAGGAAATCGTTGAAATGCGCACCTTTCCTTTCATTTCTGCGCCATTTTCCACCTCTGTATTAACCATTTCCACATTTATTTTCGGAAAAACCATGAAAAATCGTACAATTTGTGAATTCCATTTCAGTGAAAGACTGTGTTACTCTATAGGCGGACAGCGTGGATGCGCTCTTTGTGCTCTGCGGGATGTATGAAAACATTTCATTCTGACACAGGAAACTCCGGAAAAAATTAAAGTTAAAAGCTCTATCACCACATATGCAAAAGGAGGCATACGATCATGGGATATAAGTCCGATATTGAAATCGCGCAGGAAGCTCACCCTAGGAAAATTACTGAGATTGCAGCAGGACTGGGCATTGATGAGAAGTATATTGAACAGTACGGCCATTACAAAGCAAAAATTGACTACAACTATCTCAAAGATCACGCAGATGCTCCGGACGGAAAACTGATCCTCGTGACCGCAATCACCCCCACTCCCGCAGGTGAAGGCAAGACTACAACCAGCGTCGGTCTGGCAGACGGCCTCCGCGCCATCGGCAAAAAGACTGTAGTCGCTCTCCGCGAGCCCTCTCTGGGACCGGTCTTCGGCATCAAGGGCGGCGCTGCAGGCGGCGGATACGCACAGGTCATCCCCATGGAAGATATCAACCTTCACTTCACCGGTGACTTCCATGCCATCGGCGCGGCAAACAACCTGCTCGCAGCCATGCTCGACAACCACATCCAGCAGGGCAACTCCCTGGGCATCGACGTCAAGCAGATCACCTGGAAGCGCGCAGTCGACATGAACGACCGCCAGCTCAGAAACATCGTAGACGGTCTCGGCGGAAGAATGCAGGGTGTTCCGAGAGAAGACGGCTTCGAGATCACCGTTGCTTCCGAGATCATGGCAATCCTCTGCCTGGCCAGCGATATCACGGACCTCAAGGCACGCCTTGGCAGGACCATTGTCGCCTACACCTATGACGGCAAGCCCGTCACAGCCCATGACCTGCACGCGGAAGGCGCAATGGCCGCTCTTTTGAAGGACGCCCTCAAGCCCAATCTGGTGCAGACCCTCGAGCATACACCCGCCTTTATCCACGGCGGCCCCTTCGCCAACATCGCACACGGCTGCAACAGCGTGACCGCGACCAGAATGGCTCTCAAGCTCAGTGATTATACTGTCACAGAGGCAGGCTTCGCTGCAGACCTCGGCGCCGAGAAGTTCCTCGACATCAAGTGCCGCCTGGCTGACCTGCATCCCAGCGCAGTTGTCCTCGTTGCCACCGTCCGCGCCCTGAAGTATCACGGCGGCGTTCCCAAGGCTGACCTGAACAACCAGAACCTGGAAGCACTGGAAAAAGGCCTTCCCAACCTGCTCCAGCATATCGACAATATCAAGAACGTATTCGGTCTCCCCTGCGTCGTGGCGATTAACGCTTTCCCGACCGACACCAAAGAAGAACTTGACCTGGTTGAAGCCAGATGCAGAGAGCTCGGCGTCAATGTCGCTCTGTCCGAAGTCTGGGCCAAGGGCGGCGAAGGCGGCAAGGCCCTCGCACAGGAAGTCGTCCGTCTCTGCGAAGAGCCCAACGATTTCCGCCAGTCCTATCCTCTCGATGCCACTATCGAAGAGAAGCTTGACATGATCTGCAAAAAGATCTATCACGCAGACGGTGTACAGCTGGTCGGCAATGCCATCAAGCAGGTCAAGCAGCTGACAGACCTCGGCTTTGCAGGACTGCCCATCTGCATGGCAAAGACCCAGTACTCCTTCTCCGACGACCCGGCTCTGCTCGGCGCTCCCAAGGGCTTCACTGTCTCCGTGCGCAACCTCAAAGTCAGCGCGGGTGCAGGCTTCATTGTTGCCCTGACCGGCGACATCATGACCATGCCCGGACTCCCCAAGGTCCCCGCTGCCGAGCGCATCGATGTCGATGAGAACGGTGTCATCAGCGGACTGTTCTGATCAGTATCACTGCAGCTAAACCCTCAGCAGTTGAAAACGATCTCACTGTCAAGTAGTTCTAATTGAAAAATAAGTTCCTATATAGGATAATAAACGTGCCTGCTTCTGCCAGCGCTGTCTGGCGGATGCAGGCACATTTCAGTAGAAATGTTTATATAAACAAAAAATCGTTATAGAAAACCTCTTTCAAAAAACGGCGAAACCGCTGCTGTATATGCCCCTCTCAAATGACATGTACATATAAAGCTTCGCGCCGCAGGGTGAACTTTTATGAAAATGATTGAAAAAACAGTCACTGCCTTTACTGAAGAACTTGCCTCCCCCGCGCCTGTTCCCGGCGGCGGAGGTGCCAGCGCCCTGGCCGGCGCCATCGGCATCTCCCTCGGAGACATGGTCGGTGAACTCACGACAGGCAAGAAAAAATATGCAGATGTTGAAGAAGACATTCAGTCCCTGATGGCGCGCGCCCAGGCTCTTCGTGTCAGACTCCTCGAATTTGTTGACGGAGACGCGGAAGCTTTTGCTCCTCTTGCAAAAGCCTATGGCATCCCCAAAGAGGATCCCGGCCGCAGTGCCGTTATGGAAAGCGCTCTTCAGGTCGCCTGCAGCGTACCCATGGACATTCTGCGCGCCTGCGCCGAAGCCATCGACATCATTGACGAGTTCGCCGCCAAAGGATCCCGCCTGGCTGTCTCCGATGCCGGCTGCGGCGCCATCCTCTGTAAATCCGCCATGCAGGCCGCTTCACTCAATATCTACATCAACACCAAATCCATGAAAGACCGCGCCTGCGCACAGGCGCTGGAAGCGGAAGCGGATGCCCTGCTCGCAAAATACACCAGGAAGGCGGACGACGTCTATAACGCGGTGCTGACAGGAATCCGCAGCTGAGACAAGGCCCTTGAAGAGGCAGCATCTCCCGAAGCCTATTTATTCTTCATCGCGCAGGACTCGCGAGCGTGTCTTGAATAAGATCAACATCTCCGTAAGAAAGGAACTGTTTATGGCTAGAATACTCAAAGGCAAAGAAGTCGCAGACGCACTCACCACTCAGATGCAGCAGGACACACAGGAGCTGAAAGAAGCCGGCCTTACACCCACTCTCTGTATCTTCCGTGTCGGGGAGCGCCCCGATGACCTGGCCTATGAGCGCGGGGCGACCAAGAGGGCTGAGACCGTCGGCGTCGCCGTCAAAAAAGTGGTCCTTCCCGCCGACGTCACACAGGAGGTTTTTGACGAGACCCTCAAAAGCGTCAACGAGGACGACTCCATTCACGGCATCCTTCTCTTCCGTCCGCTTCCCGGACATCTGGACAATGAAAAGGCCAGGCAGATGCTCAATCCCGCCAAGGATATCGACGGCTGTACAGATCTGTCTCTGGCCGGTGTTTTTACAAATACAAAGACGGGCTTTCCTCCCTGCACCGCTCAGGCGGCCATGGAGATCCTCCACCATTTCAATATCCCGATCAAGGGAAGAAAGGCCGCTGTCATCGGGCGCTCTCTGGTCATCGGACGCCCCGTGGGCATGATGCTGATGCATGAAAACGCCACTGTCGTCAACTGCCATACCCGCACTGTTGACGTCCCTTCCATCACAAGACAGGCCGACATTCTGATCGCCGCCTCCGGGCAGCTCCACAGTGTCACAAAGGAGTATACCAACCCGCAGCAGGTTGTCATCGATGTCGGTATCAACTGGGATGAAGAAAAGGGCGGCATCTCCGGCGACGTTGCTTTTGATGATGTGGAACCCTGCGTACAGGCGATCACACCGGTCCCCGGCGGCGTCGGAAGCGTCACTTCCTGCGTCCTCATCGGACATGTGATCGAAGCTGCCAGGAGATTTATCTCGAGCGGACAATCGCTTTCATGATCTCCCGGTATGCGGCAAAGAGGACTCCCGCCACCGGCCACACGATCCAGGTAAACTCCCAGTTCGATGTCGCAAAGCTCCAGCCCAGATACACGGCTGTTGCGATTGCCCAGTAGACGCCGTCAAACCTTCCGGCTTTCTTATTAAGACGGGAATAGTCACCCTCTTCCAGCAGCCTGTCATAGCCGCCCTGCCTGATGCAGGTAAGAACGATCAGCTTGACACCGACGGCGCACATGATCAGAAGCAATGCCACACTCAGTATAGGAAAGAGGTCGGTGTTGTTGGAATACCGGACCGCGTGTGCGGCCAGCAGAGGCACAGCGGAAATAATACACAGCATGACCCCTATGATCAGCCGTCTGCTGTGCGCTTCAGCATAGGCATCCCGCTTTTCCTTGACCATTCCGTTCACGCCGTATTCGGTGTCGATATCGATCTTTTCCAGGTATTCGTATTTTTTCCCTCTCATTCCTTCCCTGAGGAACATGCCCACTGCGATGGCAATCATGATCAGAAGGACCGCTGTTCCTCCAAGTTCAGCAATGCGTTCTTCCAGAGGGATAAACCCCGCTTCCGCAAGCCCTCCCAGCAGGATCAAAAGGACGGGGGACAGGATACAGATCATTACACCTGTGGAGATCCAGCGGGAGGCGGTCTCATTGTATTTCAGAAAAGAAACCGCCTCCTCCATGGAGACACTTCTGACCGTCTCTTCCAGGCCGTTGTCTACAGGAGCCAGCTCCGCAGACGGTCTCTCTTCGATCTCATCCTTCATCAGGTAATCGGTGCTGACGCCGAAGACTTCCGAGAGCTGCAGGATTTTCTTCATATCCGGGATCGCCTGGGCACTCTCCCACTTGGACACGGATTGTCTGGACACCCCCAGCTTCTCCGCAAGTTCCTCCTGGGACCAGCCGTTTTTCTTTCTGTTCTCAATAATCTTATCTGCAAGTATCATCTTATTTCCTCCACAATCTCAGTACAGCCTGCGCTTTGCGCACTCATGTTTTCTGCTCTGAATATATCCTGTATCGGAGCTGCATTCCACCAATCGTGTTTGTCAATCTGTCAACCGGCAGTTGCAAAGGCTTTCCGGGCAGTTGCAAACGCTTTCCGGGCTTGTAAAAACGTCCGTTGTATAGTATAAAGAATACTCTGATAAAAGAAAAGGAATCTTTACAGGCCGTAAAACCGGTCAGTACCACCTTTTTGCAGAATATGCTATGATGAATGGCAGCATAAGATACCATTTTGACTGAAAATAAAAAAGGAAACCTATTTATGAAAATCTGGATCACCCGCCACGGACAGACTGAACTCAATCGCACAAGACGTATGCAGGGAAGGGTAGAATGCCCTCTCAACGAGAAGGGAATTTCACAGGCCAGACAATCCCGCAAAAATATCGGCGATGTCCGCTTTGACGCCGTCTACGCCAGCCCCCTCCAGCGCGCACAGCTGACAGGTTCCATCATAGGCGGCGTCGACCCCTCCGAGATCATCGTGGATCCCCGCCTTATAGAGACCGACTTCGGAATTTATGAGAAGCGCAAATATTACCTGCTGGGACCTGCAATGACAGCCTACTGGGTCATGCCGAAAATCTTCCCGGCTCCGCCCAGCGTTGAAGCCATTTCATCAATGAAGGCAAGAGCCGTCTCTTTCCTGAAGGATCTCGAGAAGAAGGACTATGAAAATGTACTTGTCGCCTGCCACGGCGGCATCATGCGGGCTCTGTGCGGTTACCTGGAAGATGCTCCGGACGGCCTTCACTGGGAGCGCGCCCAAAACTGCGAGATCCGTGTGTACGAATACAAGGACGGGAAACACACTTTTTTGAAATCCTACATCCCGGACAAAGTATGAAGAAGAGAAAGGAATCGCAAATGATGAAAAAAGCCATGTCCGTCGTTCTGCTGTTTATGATTCTTTCGGCTTTTACAGCCTGCGGACAAAAAAGCAATACAGCTCAGGACATATCCGAAACCGCCTCCGGAACCACTGTTGAAACTGCATCCGAAACCACTGTTGAAGCCTCATCCCAAGCCGGCTCCCAAGCATCGCAGACCGGAGAAAGTATGCCGGCTGCCGCTCCGACCGCCTCTACGGAAGGCGAGACGGCTGAAGTCCCGGCAGTTCCGGATGGCGGACTGCCTTTAGAGGAACAGCACCGCATTCTGGAGGAAAACCGCAGCCTCTGGGCTTTCGACGAAGACGAGTATTCTCCGGACTGGTATTATACCTTTACTGACCTGGACCGCAACGGTCTTTTAGAGGTCCTTTCTGCCTCTACACAGGGCAGCGGGATTTTTACCTATGCGCATTTTTACGAGGTCCTGCCCGATGGCTCCGGCGTCAGGAATCTCTATCACGCCGATGTGGATGTCGAGGGGATCGATGACTGGCCTGAGATCATTCTGGAGTCAATCCCTTCTTATTACGACAAAGATTCCGATCGTTACTACTACATCTGCACAAACAATACCCGGGACGGCGCCGCACATGCCATTTCCCAGCTGGCCGCACTCTGTCTGAAAGACGGCACTGCGGAATGGGAGTATCTGGCATCAATGGAGATCCAGGGCGCGGAAGAAGGTGAGCAAACCACCTATCTGGACAGCAAAGGATCTCCCATTACAGAGCAGGACTACAACAGGGCTGTCGACAGCCGCTTTGCCGGCATGGAGTCATCCGAACTCAAACTGGAATGGACAGCTGTCACAGCACAGTAGCATATGCTGCGGACAGTAAAAAAAGCCAGACGGCTGTGATGCCGCCTGGCTTTTTCTATTTTTATCAATCTTTTTATCTATCTGTAATTTATGAAAACCAGTCCTATCAAACAAATCACTACGCCGGCAAGCTTATTCCAGGTCAGCGCTTCATGATAGAGTAAATATCCGACGAGCAGGAGCACCATCGCCAGGAAAGCACTCTGTACGATGAACCCTGTGCTTACCTGCCAGCCCGCTTTATAGGCGTAAATCCATCCTGCTTCCAATCCGACAATGGCAAAACCAAGGACAAAGGGAGCCCAATTCAGCTTTCCGAATTCCCTGATCAGATTCCCTTCGGAGCCAAGCACAAAGTACAGGATCGTACTTGCTGCCGCTCCTACCAGGTACGTGACGATGATCGAAGCAAAGGGATTGATCTCTTCCGGCACGGATTTTGCACAGATCTGATAGATCGTGTTGGATGCCACCACCAATGCGATCGGCCAAATATATGAAAACATAAGATTCCTTCCTCTTTCACAGCTCTCTTCAGGAGCGAAGGGCTGTACTGACTTCTTCCGCGAATTTCTCAGGGTAATTAATGACCAGCATGTGCGTACTATTGGGGAAGCAGACCGCCCTGTAAGGTGTCACCACATGCTCTTTATACCAGTCTGCAAGTGCCGGCGAAAACAGGGAACCGGGATCTGCATAAAAATAAGTGACCGGCACCGTGATCTGTCCGACTGCCGGGCGGTTATCCTGAGTTTTCATGGATGCCGCCAGGCTCTTCAGCACGGATTCATCACAGTTGGCAAGTCTTTTTTTCAGGGGTCTCTTAAGGAGAAATCCTGGTATTTTAGCCAGCTTTGGAATCGCTCCGATGGCAAAATCCTTATACAGAGAATAAAAAGCCTTATTTGCATCCCGCTCCATATCTTCCCTGGTATATCTGCCCTGATACAGCCCAAGCTTCCATTCCTCATCGTTGAGCTGCTTCGGCGTCATGTCACAGAGAATGATCTGTTTCAGGCTGCCGCAGCCATAGAGCCTGACATAGTTGAGTGCGACGCCTGCGCCCATGGACCATCCCAGAAGAGTGATGTTGGAGAGTGAGAGGCCCTGAATCAGTTCATTCAGATCTCCTGCCAGCGTTTCCATGGAAGGACTTCCGCTGTTAGCCGCCTTGCTCCCCGCGTGTCCCCGAAAATCAAAAATAATGCATCTTGCCTGCTCCTGCAGTATTTCAACAGGCTTCAGATAAACATCATGAGAGTTTGTCCAGCCGTGCATCATGATCACTGTCTCCGGACCATGTCCCCTATCCTCATAATATAGTTTCTCTCCGCTTTTCAGCGTGAAATAGCTCATAATAACCTCCTGTACAATAATCTTCTCCTCCAGAGTCTATTTCTTCGTCCAATTATTCTTGGTTTTCGGTGAAAAGTCAATCTGACGGACAAAAAAGCTGCGGCAAATATGCCGCAGCAGAGATATTCTATCTATAGATATGATGTAAAAAATATTGCAATACAACCGTTTACCGGACGAACGGAGCATTGTACTCCGCATTGATCTCCCGGATTTCTTTTAAGCCGTCGATATAGGGCTGGTAGATACTTTCTATGCGGCCGCCGCCGCGGTTGTCACAGCCGGAACAGAACTCACAGTCGATGCCGCACGCGCCCCAAAGTGCCTGATGGACGATCTGCTGCCGCTCTTCCCTTGTAGTGTCCTTGATCAATATGGATTTCATTTTCATGCCCTCCCTGAAAAATGGATTGGTTTTTCGATTAAACCCGAACGATTAAATGAATCCTCCTGCTTTTATTTTACTACAAAATAACCATTACCGTAACTAAGTATCCTCAATATAGGGAAGCAGCAGAGTACCATCTCCAAAGGACACGATTCAGCACCGCACGGGAGCGGAGGTTCATCGATAGAGCAGAATCACATCCTCGATGCTTTTGCCTTCTTCCAGCATGCGGAGCATGTCCATTGCGGGGTTGGATTTCCTGTTCCATCTGTCAAAAAGGGGATCCAGGAAACTCTCTTCATTCATGCCGCGGGCTGCCAGGCCCTGCCGGGCAAGGTCCAGAATCTCCCCGACAAGGCGGTTCAGGCCATCCCTGGAAATGTAGGGAGGATACTGCCGCCGCACGAAGAGGTGCCGAAGCTCGCTCGCTGTGTAACCGTGATGATACAGCACCTGGTCATTTTCCAGAAGTTCGTCGAGCTCCCGGAGTTTCTCCAGAAGCCCCAGATGGAAGGCTGCCACGCAGAAGGTGTCCCGGATCGGCTGCGTGCAGCAGCTGCGGAACTCCACAGTGCCGCGGTAGGTCAGATCTTCGAACTTAAAGGTCCTCAGATACTGAAGATCTGCCAGTTCCGGTTTGATCGTGCAAGACTCAAAGCCTCCGCTCTCGGGATTGTAGTACTCCCCTTCGATTTCGGGAAGTTCCATGTAGGCCAGGAGCGGTGTCGGTGTAAAGTTCAGATATTTCCCGTCCCGTTCCACGCAGTACATGCTGGTCGAGGAAATATAGTCAATCAGTTCATCCTCACTGTAAAAATCACATTCATACATCCCGACATTGTGCGGATTGATCCCATGTGTGCTGTTTTCCCAGAACATATCGCGCACGCAGATCATCTGGTCGTTCTCCCCCAGAAGGACAGAATTGGAAAACAGCAGCGCCTTGACGGGCTCAAGCCGGGAGAAAGCCCGGAAGATCGTGATGAGGTCCGTGTCCATGACATCCAGCTGGACCTGGGAGGCGCTGGAAAACGTCCCGAAAGCCGGGTGATGATGAAAATGCATGGGCAGAGAACGGTATCGCGGGTAGGAATGCAGGTGATGAAAGAGCATGCGGTAGCGTCCGTTCGGGATCGGGACATTGTGATTGTAGATCCGGTACGGATTGACACCCATGCCTGTCAATGTGTAATCGTGCGCGGAAAAAAGCTCCTGCAGAACATCATAGTAGTGAAAAAACCGGATTTTCGCCAGCTGCAGATCCTGCGCCTTCCCCAGGGAAAGTTCAAGATTGTTATAGGAACAGTCGAAAGAGAGAGAGTCTCCCGTCACGGGGTCCGCCGCCAGGATCACCTCGCCCTCGTCGTCCCGCTTTTCGGGCACAAACCCGCAGATATCCATAAAGCGTTCGGCGGTTCTGTGTACAATATCAAAATCCACGGCTTCTTTTTTCAGATTCAGGATAGGCATCTCCACTTCGATACCTGAATAAAGGGGGCGCTCCCTTCTGGTCGGCGCCAGGTATTTTTCCTCCAGCGCCTGCCGGATGATAGCTGCGTCCATCTGTATTTCTCCTTTCATCATGAATCACAAGTAGGCGTTTGCGAAACGCCAGAAGCCGCATAAATACGGCATTCTTTTGGTTACAATATAAAACAACTCCTCACTGGTTCATGGTAAA
>JBGUPU010000087.1:0-16459 GCA_045130475.1 Lachnospiraceae bacterium | reverse complement strand
TTTCTCTTAAATATCATTTCATAAAAGATGTTGTTCAATGAAATCACCTCCACAAATCCCGATCCGCCGTTCAATATATCCTTATTCTTCCGGCTCTGGCAAATTAATCTCTCGATCCGCTTTATTAATTAATAGTATATTACGGGAATATACCCACATTTTATCGGTTAACAGGAAACATATCTACTGACTTTTGGATTTTTCCGTCCATATAAACATGCCGGAGCACCTTGGTTCACAGGCGTCGCACATAAAAAGGGCACTTTTCTCTCAGACACTGCTGATTTCGTTCAGAGAACTCGCAAGGCTGATCCTCATATTCGAGCGCAGCACTGTAGTGCTCATTTATGTACCTGACTCCATCTCTGAATGCAATCATGGCATCCCGCTTGCAGCACCGAGGGCCATTGATCCTGCCAAGTTCTCCGATTGCCTGCGAAGTAAACTTCATATGCTCTCCCCAGGTCCCGTCATCAGATAAAGGACCTGTACCGTCAATAATCGAAAGAGTTGCTCCGACAGAAGCTATGGCACCGCAGATTCCCCAGAGACCGCACATTGCGCCGGGCATTCTAAGGCCTTCATGCGCAATCTTATTCAGGGACTCTTCCAGTTTAATCTTGCCGCCGGCATTGTAAAACGCGGTCAATATGCAGGCACCGTCGAGGATATGATGCTCCGGTCCGTGGATGCTGATATATTCTTTCCGCGCCATGTTTTTGAAAATACGGACAGGATTACATCCTTTCTCCTGCTGAACATCTTCTATTATCCGTTTTGTTTTTTCTTCAATTGACATCTTTTTGTATTCCATACCCTCTGCCTCACCTCGATAAATCTGTTATACCATCACAACGGCGGCTATCCTTCTCTTATGCCAAGGTGTTGATGATTCTGATAATAGTATAATAATCTCACCCCATTCTGAATAGCAAAATCATTTTCCCAGCTTATCATAATAGTAAAATCGTTTTCTCGTTTGCCCAAATAGCAGACTCATAGCCACACCCCTCAAAAACCGGTCCCCGGATATGTTCCCACGGACAATTAAATAAGGGCCCCCGCCACCCGGCACAGAAACTGCCCTGGCGGCGGAAACCCTTGATTTTAAAGGCTTTTCAGCCCCTTCTCATTTAATATGTGTCAGTAGTACTACGGTCTCGATACCTGATTGTTAGTCATAATCCAGTCTTCAAAACCCCCTGTATTTATAAGGGTTTTGTAATGTTTTGATTCTCCAGAATCAACTGAATGATTGTTAGTTTATTTCTCTCGCCAGCTGATTACTCATTCATGAACTCCCGACAGGACAAAACCAATACATTGTTTTTACTCCTTTAGTCAGGAGAATTCATTCGCAAAGTAAATTTCGCAACCACCTAACTATTTTTCAAATAAACCACTGGTGCCGCCAATGACGAGACGATTTGTTATTTGTATAACATCCTCCAACGGCATTTTCTTTCCGTCCTCAACCCAATTCCTGTATGCACTTAGGACAGTATTGTTGATGCTCTCTATCAGCAGCTTTTTTTCGTAATCAGATAGGTTTTGGAATTTCTTTGACTTACTCCACCCAAAATCATTTACATCAGCCACCATCTTATTCCGTATGGAACTCCAATCTGTGCAGCAGGTTATCTTTTCATATGCCTGCCCCTGTTCTGCGGAATAAACAAAAAACTCGCGATTCACCTTCTCCAGATCTTCCGGCAGGTTATAATCTTTAATCCGTTTGATATAGTCTGCAGATATTTCCACCTGTATCTCGGCAAGCAGATAATCCATCGTCTCATAATAATGATAGAAGGTTTTCTTGTTAATTCTCGCCCTGTCGCACAGTTCCTTCACAGTGAACTTCTCATAATCCTTTTCACAGATCAGTTCCTCGAAAGCGGTCTTGATACCATTGATCGTTTTAACAACTCTTAAGTCTTCGTTACCCTTCAGAATCACGGCACAACCTCTTTTTACAATTCAACAAAATAGAATTAAGCAACTGTAGTTTCATAATGCCAAAAGCAGCCTCTTCTTTCAAGTGAAAACAGTTTTTTTAACTTTTATGCAACGCTTTTCTATAAAGAGTTTCCTAAGAAACTCTTTATAGAAAAGCGCCCATTGTAAGGCAATTACTGACTTTCTTATTATAGGTATAGAAGCCGATAATACTTTTAATAGAGAAAGGAATTCGACCATGAAACAGTTTGATCGTGCAATAATTGCAAAGGAAGAAGAGGCTCAGTACAAACTGCTGATGTCCAAACCCCGTCAGTATTGGATTGACCTTTATCTTGAGAAGGTTCGTCCGAATTATGAATCTCTCATGGCATGGAAACACCGTGAGACCGTCGAAGACGTCAGCATGACCGTAGACGCTGAGCGCATTTACGTCAAAGCACGTGACGGCTATGAACTTCCTGAACTCATCTACCGCCCGAAAAACACAGAAGGCCAGAAGCTTCCTACATACTTTCAGATCCACGGTGGCGGCTGGGTCATGGGCGTGCCAGAACTGAACGATCCTGAATGCCGCAGATATCGTGACGAGGCTGGCGTACAAGTCATCAATCTGGGGCACAGACTTGCTCCGGAATGGGAATTTCCGTATGCACCTGAAGATTGCTATGACGGCATTAAGTATTTCGTTGAACACGCAGATGAGTATGGAATCGACGTGGAGCGGCTCGGCGTAGGCGGTGAGTCTGCAGGTGCTGAACTTGCTATCGACATGGTAATGCTTGCCAATGATCGCAAAGATTTTAAATTCAAAATGCAGCTGCTGAGCTATCCCAACGTCAACTTGGGCTACGTGGCTGAAGACGTCATGGTAGGCTTTGCACCAGATCCCGGCTTCTTCCAAGACTTTTATGTGACCTCCCCGGCCTGCTATTGTGATCCATGCCAGCTGCGCAATCCTCTCATCAGCCCCTATTTTGCCCATGACGTGACATTGGCGGCAATGCCTACTACGGTCTTAATGACCTGCGAGTATGATCAGCTGCGTCCGCAGGCTGAAGATTGGGCGCTTCGTCTGATGAAGAATGGTGTTCCTGTGATAGAAAAGTGTTTCCCGGGAACTATGCATGGTTTTTCGCTGGATGTTGAGGGGTCCGACCCAGCTCAGGTAAAGGCCGGCATTGACTTCCTCGTGGAGGGACTGAAGAACTACCTGGTCAAGTAAGTTAGGAAAAAAAGGGAGGAAACTGATGAAAACAAAGTTTTACGGTTACTCTGTAGCCGTCGGTGCAATCCTATATCTTTTCTGTGCCTGGGGCATGATCAATGTGACCAACGTAGCCTATGCTGTGTTCCCGGAATACTTTCATGCCAATCTTGCACAAATAACGCTTGGTGTCACAATCTATTGCGTCGCCTGTTTCATCTTTAGTTTCTTCGCAGGAGAATACCAGGCGAAAGTCGGCGTAAAAAAGTCGATGATGATAGGCGCTGTATCCATGGCCATATTCTGTTTCATCATTGCAAGCTTCCGCAGTATTTATGCTTTCTATGCTGCACAATTGGTTGTAGCCTGGGCTGGTTCCACTGCCATGCATGCATGTTGTACACTGGCTATTTCTAATTGGTTTGTAGAAAAAAGAGGTACACTCATCAGCATCTGCATGGCTGCAGCAACTTTTGGAATAGCAGCTTATCAGTTTGTGGCGGGCAAGGTGTTCGTAGCAGTCGGTGTATCGAAACTGTATCTGTATTTTGGAATCTTTGAATTTGCCGCTTTGATGCTCATTGCCTTGTTCCTGATTCGAGATGAACCTGCAAAATACGGCCAGAGGCCTCTGGGCTGGAATAATACCCAGGAGTCGGTACATACTGATGAGGTTGCAAATGCCGCAGTATCCAACGTCAGTATTTACAAGAACCCTGTGTTCTGGATCATGATGATCGGCTTCATCTTCTCTATGCTCTGTGCCGCTGCTGTCAGCGCTTATACTACCACTGTGTTGCCCTCTTTTGGGGGATATACATTAGACAGTGCCGCTGCTGTACTTAGTGTCATGAATTTGGCCGGAGGAGTCATCACAATGTTTGTGGGTACGTTCCTCAACAAGCTGGGGCTCAAGGGGACAATGATCCTTACAGGTGCCGGCGCATTCATCGCCAACATCCTCATGTATGTCTGGATCGGTGCTCCCAGTACTTTTTTATTGATCCTTGTAGGCATCACCTTTGCCATAGGCATGCCTTTTCAGTCCATGAGCAATATGATCTCCGGGCCTGTCTTCGGTGATCAGGCATACCTCGCCAATCCAAAACTTATGGCTTTTTCCAATGCAGGTTACTCGCTATTCTTCCCTGTTCTTGGTGCTATCGCTACTGGTGCCGGTTTTGGACCTGCATATTTAGCTAATGCCGTGATTTGCCTGCTTACAGTCATCCCTTTCCTTATTGGTCTTAGCATTGCCGAAAAGAAAAAGCGGGGCTAACCAATAAGCATCATTAAACCATCAGCACCCCACTGGGAATCGGTATTAACAACCGAACCCAATGGGGTGCTTTTTTCTACATAATGAAGATGTAACCTTCCGTAACAATTTGTTCGGTTTCTTCGGAATTAACTGTATGATTGTTAGTCTATGGCTCAGGCCAGTTGATTTCCTCTCCATGAGGAACCCTCTGTTTACCCACCTTTTCCTCTGATAATGGCCAGCTTATTTCTTTTATGTGCTTTATTGTCATGCGCTCGTTCTTACTCTTCCTTCTTGACCGTTTCACCATCTCTTCCTGGACTTTATCGAATTTTTCAACAGGGATAATAGCTGGATGGCAGTCATGTTTCATATAACTTGCGTTGTTCGGATCATGGTTATGAATCCTAACATTACCAGTATATTTTATATTTGAAAGGACAGTCTCGACCGCTCTCTTGCTCCACTTTTCCTTCCCTTGGGGCGATGGTATCTTTTCACTGGCAAGTTTGTCAATTATCGACACAAAGCTGGCGCCTTCCAGATAAAGATCATAGATCCGTTCAACTATGGCTGCCTGGTCAGGCACGATCTCCAGATTCCCGTCAGCGTTTTTAATATAACCATAACATGGTTTTCTATACAGGCCGCTATTTCCACTCTCCGCGCGGTATCGAAGGCCCATTTTTATATTTTCACTTCGGCGCTCGTTTTCAGACTGGTTTATGGCGGACCGTATACTCAGTTCCCACTCAGGAAAATCAGTGTCAACGTTGATGTCCTCTTCCATAAAGTAAATAGTAACCCCGGCTCCGGCAAGTTCCCTCACCGACTCGATCACCTCAACGTTATCCCTGCCAAAGCGAGATAGGCTTTTCACCACCACTGCTTCGATCCGATGATTTTTGCAGTCATCCAGAAGTCGGCTGAACTCTCTCCGTGATGATCCTGTCTTCGCTGAGCCAATATCCATGTAAACATCTCTGAGGATCCAGTTCTCCCGGAAATAGATATATCGCGTCATTGCAGAAACCTGGGCGCTCAGGCTCCTCAACTGCTCAGCCCGTGAAGTACTGACCCTCACATAGATACCTGCCTGGACCAGTCGAGGATCCCTTTTGTAAGCCGGTATACGTTTTATCTTCAGGTTTCTCTGCATATCCATCTCCTTAATAACCACTTTACATTTCCCGGTTTTTTGCGTATATGATTATTAGTCTTACTTTTATCCTACCGCAACAACAGCTGTAAACACAAGTAGTAAAATCATATTCTCAACCTATCAAAATAGTAGAATCGTATTCTCGTTTAGCCAAATAGTAGAAATAGAGCCACAACCCTCCTAAATCATGGCATTTGACATGTTCCCGCGGACAAAAAAGAAGGGTTTCCTTGGCCCTGAGCAAAAATTGCTCCCGGCCAAGGAAACCCCAGTATTTCAGCCTTTTTCAGCCTTTTTATCCCGAGTATGTGTCAGTAGTACTACAGTCTCGATACCTCCCGTATAGGGGAACATGTCCACGGGAATGGCCATCCGGGCCTCATATCCGTTCTCCGTGAAGAATTCCAGATCCCGCTGCAGAGACCAGGGGCTGCAGGAAATATAGACGATCTTCCTGGGGCCGATGTCGCAGGCTGCGCGCATGAATTCCTCCGTGGAGCCGCTCCGGGGCGGATCCATGAAGATGACGTCTGCCTTGGTTCCGTTCTGTGCCATCTCGATCATAAATTCCGTGGCATCGCCCTGCAGGATCTCGATATTCTCGAGATTGTTCATCTTAATATTCTGCTGGGCATCGCGGACTGCCTCCGCATTCAGCTCCACACCGACGACACGGCGGGCATGGGGCGCAGCGATGATGCCGATGGTGCCGATCCCGCAATAGGTGTCCAGGACGGTCTCTTTTCCGGTCAACGCGGCACAGTCGATGGCGATATTGTAGAGTTTTTCCGTCATAAGGGGATTGACCTGGTAGAAAGAGCGGGAGGAAATGCGGAAGCGTTTGCCGCACAGCACGTCCTCGATATAGCCCTTGCCGTAGATGACCGTCTCCCGATTGCCCAGGACCATGGTGGTATTCCTGTCATTGACATTGATAATGATCGTGGTGATCTCCGGATGACGCTTTGTCAGTTCCCGCACAAAGGTGTTTCGGGAAGGAAGGACAGGATCTGTAAGGACCAGGGTCACCATGATCTCCTTTGTGGCGCGGGCAACGCGGACCTGTACATAGCGGAGCAGGCCGATGTCCATATCCTCGTCATAGACATGGATCCGGAAGGACGGAAGGAGGGAGAAAATGGTCTGGATGATCCGGTCCGCCTGGATGTTTTCGATCAGGCAGGATTTCACGGGAATGACCTCGTGTGTTCCCTCGCGGTAAATACCGCAGGCCGGCTTTCCTTTCCTGTCGGGCGCAAAAACAGAGGTCACTTTGTATCTGTAATGATCCGGAGCCTTCATGCGGATGAACTTGTCCGGAATGACAAACTCTCCGATCAGATCGTCTAGAACCTTTTGTTTGCCGCGGATCTGCTCGTCATAAGGCATATTGATCATGGAACATCCGCCGCATTGACCGAATACGCCGCAGCGCGATCTCTTCTTTTTCGCACCCTGTGCTGCCGCATCCTGCGGCGCGCCCTTTTCCGCAGGCGCTTTCTTCGGCACGTTTTCCTTCCAGTCATAGGATTTTTTCGAAGCCGTCTTTCTGCCTTCCGGAGAATTCTTTATTGATGCTTTTTTAGCATCAAATGCCCGTTTTCCCGATTTCTTCTTCCCATCGGAGGCACGTGTCCCCTGGTCTCTTTTATCATTTATTCTGCCGGTTTCTTTTCTCATTTCTTCTTTCATTTTTCTATCAATACTCTCCGTATGTCAGCTTTTCTCTTTCCCTGATCATCATAATAATACTGGTCTCGTGCTGATATCTGTTTCATTATAACACACCGTGCAAAGCAGAGGTACTGCACATCCGTCTCAATATCGTTTGATAGTTTTTAGCTATCAATTGCAGGTAAATTATGAATTAGTCTAAGTTATTTCTTTGTCGTATAATTATAATTAGCAGTAATGTAGGCGATGAGTATATCTTATCGGAGTATCGGAGGTGTTGGAATATGCAAAATAACTTCAAACATTTATTCAGCCCCATCACAATCAACGGGCTGACTCTTCCTAACCGCGTTGTCATGATGCCCATGGGAAGCGACTTGGCAGGACATACTGGTGAGCTGACTGACGAGCACATCAAATATTATGAGAAACGTGCCCGCGGCGGCACCGGCCTGATCCTCGTAGAAAACGTATGTATCAAGTATCCCGAAGGATCCAATGGTACAACTCAGCTCAGAATTGACCAGGACTGCTATATTCCCCGTCTGCTGAATCTGACAGAGGCAGTTCACAAATACGGCAGCATGATCGGCGTTCAGATCAACCACGCCGGCGCATCCGCTATGAGTTCCAGAATCGGAATGCAGCCCGTCTCCTCTTCCACTCTTCCTTCCAAGCCGGGCGGAGAAATCCCTCGTCCTCTTTCCAGAGAAGAGCTTGAGAGCATTGCAAAGGATTATGGTAAAGCTGCAAAGAGAGCACAGATCGCAGGCTTCGACGTAGTCGAGATCCACGCAGGTCACTCTTATCTGATCAGCCAGTTCCTTTCCCCTTCCATGAACGACCGTACAGATGAGTTCGGCGGCTCCGCTGAGAACCGTGCACGCTTCTGTCGTATGGTCATCGATGAAGTCCGCAAGGCTGTCGGCCCCAGAATGGTCATCTCCCTGCGTCTCTCCGTTGATGAGTTCGTCGATCCCGGCAACCATGTGGAAGATACCCTTGAGTACCTCGAGTACCTCAATGACGGCGTTGACATGTTCGACACCTCTTCCGCTCTGAACCCCACCATCCAGTACCAGATCGATGCAAACTGGCTGGCTGACGGCTGGAGAGCATACATGGCCAAGGCTGTTCAGGACAAGTTCCACAAGCCCTGCGTAGCAATCGGCAATATCCGTGATCCCCAGGTCGCTGAAGATATCATCGCAAACGGCACAGCAGACCTGATCGGTCTGGGCCGCGGTCTGATCGCAGATCCCGACTGGTGCAACAAGGCCAAATACGGCGATGTCAACACCATCCGCAAGTGCATCTCCTGCAACATCGGATGCGTCGGCAACCGTATCGGCGGCAACCGTCCTCTTCGCTGCACAGTCAACCCTGATATCATCAACGGTGATGAGTACAAGAAGAACCAGGTCTGGGAGCCCTGCAATGTCGTCGTCATCGGCGCGGGCACCGCTGGTCTCGAAGCTGCCTGCACCGCAGCAGAAGTCGGCTGCAATGTCACTCTGATCGAGAAGAAGGATGTTCTCGGCGGTCTTGCTACCGAGATTTCCAAGATTCCGGACAAGAAGAGACTGGGCGATTTGCCTAAGTATCTCATCTATCGCGCAGAGCACCTTCACAACCTCAAGATCATGACCGGCACAGAGCCCACAGCAGACTTTGTCAAGACCCTGAATCCCGATCTGATCGTCAACAGCACTGGTTCCGTGGCTCTTCTGCCTCCGATCAAAGGCCTGCATGACTGCCTGAACAGCGAGGACGCAGATGTCTACACCGTCTTTGACGTGATCGAGAACGTTGAAAACGGCACATATCCCGAGAGCTTCGAGGGCAAGAAGGTCATCGTCATCGGCGGCGGCGCTGTCGGCCTTGACGTCGTGGAGTACTTCGCACCCAAGGGAGCGGATGTATCCATCATCGAGATGATGCCCATCATCGGCAACGGTCTGGATGCCTCCTCCAAGGCAAGCACCGGCGCCTGCATGGAGAAATACAACGTCCAGCAGCTGACCAATACTGCTCTGCAGGAAGTCCGTCCTCACTCCTTCGTCGTCAAGACACCTCAGGGCGAGATCGTCGAGATGCCTTTCGACTACGGCTTCATCTGCCTCGGCATGAGAGCAAATGCTCCCGTCCTTGCAGAGATGACCGCTCTGGCAGACAGCCTTCCCAACACCGAGCTGATCAACATCGGCGACTCCGTGCGCGCGAGAAGAATTATCGACGGCACATGGGCAGGCAGACATCAGGTTCTTGCAACCCTCGAGAGAATGGGCTTCATCGACTGATCTGACTATTTCAGGCAGATCCATACAGTTATGATCTGCCCTCTTACTGAATAGTGAAATACTAAAAACCGGATGGATGCGGGTCATCCATCCGGTTTTTTTCACAAAGACGTTTGTGCAGCTTGACGAGACGGTGTTCCCTTAACTACCTTTTGAACTCAACATCATAATAGATGTACTGAATGTCATTTACACCATTTACATTTTACAAAGGAGGAGATCAGCATGCCCCTTGGAGTCATTGTCAACACATTATCAGTCGCAATCGGCGGAATCATAGGCGCTTTCGTCGGCAACAAACTGACAGCAGATTTTAAGGAAAAAATCAACATGATCTTTGGCTGCTGCTCCATGGCCATGGGGATCAGCTCCATCGTTCTGATGGAAAATATGCCTGCTGTAGTCTTCTCTGTGATCATCGGAACGATCATTGGCCTCTTTATCCATCTGGGTGACCAGATCAATAAAGCAGGAGGCCTGATGCAGCGAGTGGTCAGTAAATTCTTGAAAAACAATTCTTCCGGGATCTCCCAGGAGGAATTCGACGCCACACTGCTGACAGTGATCGTGCTCTTCTGTGCCAGCGGAACCGGCATCTACGGATCTCTGGTGGCAGGCATGAGCGGAGACCACAGTATTCTTTTCTCGAAGTCTATTCTGGATCTCTTTACCGCTCTGATCTTCGCCTGTACACTGGGTCTTGTTGTCTCGGCTATCGCGATTCCGCAGTTTATCCTTTTCACCATCCTGTTCGCTCTGGGCGGTATCGTCATCCCGCACACGACTCCTTCCATGATCAATGATTTCAAAGCCTGCGGAGGCTTCCTGATGCTCGCTACGGGCTTCCGCATGATCAAGGTAAAGATGTTCCCCATCGCGGATATGCTCCCCGCCATGGTCCTTGTAATGCCTGTCAGCATGTTCTGGGTCAACGTGGTCATGCCTGCGGTAGCGTCTCTGGTGTAATTTGCTGCAAAAAAGTACCGTCGGATGACGTTTTCGTCACCCGGCGGTACTTTTTTCTTTATATCTAAATAACGTCCCCTATTCCTGCTTATTCAAAATGTAAATACAGTCCGGATGCGCAGGACCATCAAACACCTCCCCATAGGTATTTTTTTCAGACTGTAGTTTTACGTTTCAATCTACCTATTAACGAGATTAACGGCAGGAGTTTTACTTATTCCTGATCCAGGACCCGCAGACGGGTCTTGAATGAGGAAGGATCAAGCCTTCTTTACAGCGGGCTCTCTCCGAATACCTTCTTGTGCTGTGCAATGAGGTACAGAGTGCTCAGAGTTGCAAGGATTGCAAGGACGAGCATCATGCCCATCAGAGTGTAAACAGCAGCGCCCTCACCGGAGATCACGGTCAGCTTGGCAGCTACGACAGGGATCAGGTAGGAGGCAGCACCCATGAAGGTGTAGTAGATACCGGTATTTCTTCCCTTAGGGCCGGGGTTGAACATCTGAACAACACCGAGTCCGGTCTGCAGAGCACCGCCTGCGGAGAAGAAACCGATGGCAAGGATTGCAGCGTAAACGATTGCTACGTTGTGGATGAGCAGAACGACTGCCAGAGCGATCGCTGTCATCACGGAGTCAACGATGATAACCTTCAGAGGATTCCATTTCAGCTTGGCCATCATGAATGCCCAGAAGATAACTGCGCAGAGAGAACCAAGTGTGTAGATGGTGGTCATACCTGCAGCCTGGACTTCAGTCAGTCCGGAGTAAGCCTGGCCGAAAGCCTTGGTATACTGCTGTGCGCCGTACATGATTGCCATGCACAGGAAAGCATAGAAGTAAGCGCAGAACTTTGCGAATGCAGTGGGCTTGACAAGCATGCGGTCTTTTGCAGCCTGGATCTC
Source organism: Lachnospiraceae bacterium (assembly GCA_045130475.1). Lineage (GTDB taxonomy): Bacteria > Bacillota > Clostridia > Lachnospirales > Lachnospiraceae > CAG-791. The sequence goes on along the minus strand of JBGUPU010000087.1, from coordinate 5,029 downwards.
AGCTTCGATCTCATTGGAGCCCTTGCCGTCGGAAGCCTTTGCAGCCTTCTTCTCATCGTCATAGACATAAGGAGCGATGATTGCAAGTGCAAGGACTACGAAGGACATGACCAGCGGAATATAGATGTTCATCTTCCACATGCCTGCATCTGTGTTGCGGACTGCAAGCAGAGGATAGATCATACCGGACAGGGATACGAAGAACTTGATACCGATCAGAGCTGCGCCGGGAGCTGCAGGATAAGCTTCCTGAACAGCGGGATAACCGGATGCATCCCAGAAACCGGAAGTAGCAACACCAGCCAGGAAGCCTGCGAATGCAGCCAGAGTGGCATTGCCGGTTTTAAGCATTGTGATGAAGCAGATGACGTAGAGAATTGCGCCGCCGATCATCAGTTTCTTACGGCCGACACGGTCGGAAATCTCGCCGCCGATCCAGACGGAGCAAAACTTACCGAAACCGGTCCAGGCAATTGCAGTACTGACTGCCGCAACACCTGCTGCATAAGCTGCAGATTCGGGATCAGACATATCAAAGCCCCACTGAAGGGCGAAGTTGATCTTGTTCTGTGAAAAGATCAGAGCCTGGATACCATGTGTCAGATACGCCATATAAACGGCGATCATGGAAAGAGCATATTTTTTAGCTTTCATTTATCTCCCTCTTTGAAAAAATTACTGTGCCGGATCCCGTAACCCGCTGTAAAAGTACGGTGAGCCATAGGATCCGGTATGCCTGGCACCAATGGAATGCATTGCAGACCATTGCATGAGTGATTGTACAAGTCCACCTGCACACTGTACAAGTGTCCTATTAAAAGGTATAAGCACACTTATACCCTGCTGCCTGTACGGCAGCCGCATCAGACCTCAGGCCGGAGGAACGGGTTTGGATTATTTAGCCTGCTCCGCCTGCCATGCCTGATACTCTTCCACCGGCATCTCAAGACCGGTAAAGAGCTCGTAGTTGACAGCGCCCTGATACAGAAGCATGCCCTTGCCGCCGATGGCTTTCGCGCATCCGGCTTCTTCCGCATCGAGAATCATCTGAGTCTTCTCAGGGTTGTAAACGGTATCCGCTACAACAAGATCCTTTCTGAGAAGAGCCTTGTCAACCAGAGAAATGCCGTCCTGAGGCTTCATGCCGACAGATGTTGCATTGACAAGGATATCGCAGGCATTGATCGCTGCCGCGAGCTTGTCCGCCTCTTCGAGGTGTGTGACAGTGACCTTCACATCGGGTGTTTCCTTCGCGAGCTTTTCCTTTGTGGACTCTGCCCTTGCGAAGAACTCATCGTCTCTGTTGAAGATTGCCACTTCAGCCGCACCGTCAAGTGCTGCCTGAACCTGGATTGCAGTTGCTGCACCGCCTGCGCCGAGAACGACCATCTTCTTGCCCTTGACCTCAACGCCGTTTACGGAGAGGTTCTTGATGAAACCGACACCGTCCGTGACATCGCCGTAGAGCTTGCCGTCTTTGTTAACAAAGACGTTGCACGCGCCGATGATACGGGAAGCGGGGGAAATCTCATCACACAGGGTAGCTGCGATGTTCTTGACAGGCATTGTGAAGTTGCCGCCGCGCAGGTTCCAGAGTTTGACCGTACTCATGGTCTGCTCCATGTCATCGATATTGACATCGAATGCCATGTAGGCGAGGTTGAGGCCATGTTTGCGGAAGCACCAGTTGTACATTGCAGGGGATCCCGAATGTCCTACGGGGGTTCCGAACAGAGCCAGAAGTCCGGTTCTACCATCAATTCTGTTTTCCATTTCTGTTCTCCTCTGAAGCATTTGACCCTTGCCGGGTATCAGACATAATGCCGTCAGGCCTTTTGTTCATACCCGGCAGGTTTTTTTTTATTTGCACCGTTCTTTTATTTTGAGAAGAATCTCAGTCACAAAAGAACGAACGGTACCGTTGGTTGGATCAGATCTTCAAAATCAGATCTTCATAGCGACGTCGTAAGCTTCCTTGGTTGCGTCCAGAGCTCTTCTTGCCTGAACAGCATCACCGACAATGTATGTCTCAGGAATGACTGCCTTGATCTCATCGCGGAAATCATAGACCACGTTGCGGTCTGCATCGCGGTGGCTGTAGCGGGATACGAAGCCCATGGAAAGAACAACAGTGTCGAAGCCTCTTGCCTCGTACAGGGTCTCGTCGGACCTGTCTGCTGCGTTCTTGTAGCTGACGCCATCGGAGAAGATCTCGGAAACAGCCGCATCGGTGAGCTCTTTGACACCGTACTCATTCAGGGCGCGCATCAGGAAGACGCGGTGCTCGTGGATGACATCGGGGCCGATCTCGTGGCGCATCTCGACGATGGAGACATCGTGGCCGAGCTCTGCAAGGAACTCTGCGGTCTCAGCACCGACCATGCCGCCGCCGACGACCAGGACTTTGTGGCCGACAGGGCGCTTGCCTTCCAGGGCATCCATGCCGTGAACGATGTCAGGATTGTGGATTCCCTTGATGAAAGGCAGGATCAGGGTCTCGGAACCGGTTGCAAGGACGACTGCATCGGGCTTGTCTGCCTTGAGCATGTCAAGGTCGACCTTGGTGTTCATCTTGATCTCGACGCCGCTCTTCTCACACTTGGTGATGTAGCTGCGGATCATGTTGGAGATATCGCCCTTTCCGGGAGGGAAGGCAGCCAGACGCATGTTGCCGCCGAGCTTGTCGGTCGCCTCAAACAAAGTGACCTTGTGGCCGCGCTGCTGTGCGGTAAAGGCTGCGCACATACCTGCGACACCGCCGCCGATAACATAGACCTTCTTGGAAACTTCTGCCTTGGGAAGTCCTTCGACTTCGCGGCCAAGAACAGGGTTGGTCAGGCAGCAGATCGGCTGGCCTTTGTACATATTTGCAACGCAGCCCTGGAGGCAGGCGATGCAGGGAGTCATATCTTCCAGTCTTCCCTCAAATGCCTTCTTGGGCATTTCGGGATCCGCCAGGGACTGACGTCCGAACGCTACCAGATCCGCGAAACCGAGTTTGACGACCTGCTCAGCAAACTGAGGCTCGGAATAACGGCCGACGGTGATAACGGGGATGGAGACGCACTTCTTGATGTTGGCAACGAGCTCTGCGGAGAAGCCGGCATGGATACCGGTGGGTGCCCACATATACTCATCTTTGATATGGACTGCACGGGATACATGCAGAGCATCCAGACCGCACTCTTCAAGATAGGCTGCGACTGCGCACATATCGTGGTTGTCCAGACCGCCGAACATATCCTCGGTGCTGTTGATACGTGCCAGAACAGCAATCTTGCCTTCTGTAGCTTTCTTGACTTCCTCGATGATCAGACGGGAGAAACGCATTCTGTTCTCGAAGTTGCCGCCAAACTCATCGACACGCTTGTTGGTTCTGGGAGACAGGAAGGAGTTGACCAGATAGCCGTGTGCCATATGGATCTCAACGGCATCTGCACCGGCCTTCATGGCGCGCTTTGCAGCTTCGCCGTAGCCCTTGACCAGCTCATAGACCTTCTCTGTGGAAACTTCCACGGGAATGTCTCTGCCGTCAGCAGCTGCGATGGGAGAAGCTGCCTCGATGGGAGCGCCCGCGTTCTTGGCATTTCCTTCGGGACCTGCGTTCTGCAGCTGGATGGAGACCTTGGCGCCTTCTGCATGACATGAATCGATGACCTTCTTGAAGCTGTCAATGGAGGAATCATCATAGAGGCAGGGCTTCCTGGGGCCGCCCTTTGCGCCCTTGTGAACGACAGTTGCCTCAAAGGTGATGAGACCGAAGCCGCCCTTCGCCCTTGCTGTATAATATGCGCAGGACTGATCGCTCATTGTGCCGTCGGTGTTGGCAAAGTTATTGCCCATCGGAGGCACGACAAAGCGGTTTTTGACCTGCATCGGTCCGATCTGGATCGGGGAAAACATGTTCTTAAATTTCATCCTGTTACCTCTCTGCTTGCTAAACATCTAGAATATACAAACCTTGGTATTAACAGGAAAGCCGGAAGCCCCTGAAAAAGACATCCGGTTTTCCTGTCATTTTTGTACATACTTGCGGCCATGGTCCTGCGGCCCCAAACATGTTTTGATCAGCCTTCAAGAGCCTCCGGCCATGCTTCCTTCAGAACTGCTGCGCAGCCGTCGAAAGTCTCTTTTGCAGCCTGCTCGATGCCCTTGGCAAGGATGGCGTCGCTGATAACCTCTACACCGAGAGCAGCGGGCTCGATGCCTTTCGCTTTGATCATCTTGACGAAAGGAATGGTAGCGCCGATGCCGGTTCCGGGTGCAAGACGATCATGCATGGACTCGTCTCTGAGAATGCTCTTTGCATAAGGTCTCTCCCAGACATCGTTGATCTGGATGGAGACGATCTTGTCTGCAGGGATGTCAGCAAGAAGCTCAAGATCGCAGGGCTGATTTGCGCGGACCCAGTGCCATGTATCCAGGATCAGCTTTGCGTTCTCGCAGTCAGCTGCCTTGACAACTGCCCAGCCCTTTTTGATATCCGGAATTCCGGAATAAGGCATAGGCTCGACGCCGATGATCCACTTGCCTGCTCTCTGGCAGAGCTCTCTGAGCTTCTGGGCGGTGTGCTCGACAGAGTAGTTCTCCATCAGGCCGCAGTTGATCTGCTTGACACCGAACAGCTCGCACATATGGAAGCACATCTGCTCTTTGTATTTCTGCTCGTAAGAACGATTGTCCTCTGCCCACTGAACGATGTACTCAACCTCAGTACATTTCATGCCGTGCTTGTCAAGAATTGCAAGAATATCCTCGTCATGAAGTCCCTCTGCAAGAGCATCTACATAGGTCTCTGCACGAAGTCCTATTCCATCGTAGCCTGCTTTCTTGGCTGCGATAACACGATCCTCAAATTTGCACTGATCTCCCAGTGTCCAGGAACTGACTGTGATGGGGTACTTTCTGGCCATTATAAACTCCTTTCTATAAAAGCAAAAAATAGGCGTTTGCGAAACGCCAGAAGCCGCATAAATACGGCATTCTTTTGGTTACAATATAAAACAACTCCTCACTGGTTCATGGTAAA
>JBGUPU010000086.1:0-17108 GCA_045130475.1 Lachnospiraceae bacterium | reverse complement strand
ACTGTTTTGTGAAGCGTACCTGCGACTCAATCAGCCGCCCCAGTGTTCTTGCATAATCGTGGCTGATCTTCTTTCCGGCTTTATCACTGGTACCTCTTTGCTTTTCACTGTCGGCATCATTTCTTTTCCGGGTGCCCTCACTATTGCCCGGTTTACCGCTCCCCCGGGAATTCTCTCCAAAACCGCCGCCCTGCGTGGGCTGGTCTTTCAGTTCCAGCACAGGATTCCCTGTTTTGGAACCTCCAGTTGCCTTCCGCCAGGCCTTTAATCTTTTATCTCGTATCCTCCCGGCGAGCTGTCTGGACATTCTTCTCCGGATCCTTCGGGAGTACAGAGCATCAGGTCGTGCATAAGCCCCACTGTATTCTCTGTATCCGTCGTTCCTTACGTCCGTTTCATCCGCGGATTCCATGCTCTCTGCGTTCTGCTTGTTTTTCCCTGCCCGCCGCATCATTGCCTGAAGCAGTGCAGGATCTGTATTTCTTTCAGGATAACCTGACTGTCCGGCAGGCGGCGTAAAGTCATTCCAGCCATACTCATCCATCTGCTCAGAGAATGTCCGTGCATGAGAGCCTCGGGAATTTATCCTGCTATTCCTTATTCCTGCTGACCCCTCAGCCATTGCTGCAGTTGTCCCGTAGTCTCTGTATCTGCCAGCGCCAATCCGCCTGTCGATCCTCTTCTCTGCTTTGATGAGCAGTTCTTCCTGTGTCTTCACCGGCAGCTTTTCAAACGCTCTTCTCTGCGACGGCGACAGCTTCGAAAGTGCCTCCTTCCTGTAAGTGATTGCGGCAGTATTCTTTCTCCAATGCGTCCCTGTAAATGAGGTTCCGGCTGCATACCTTCCCGGGTGCCCCCGGATGCTTCTTTCATGCCAGCCGGTTCTTCCGGAAAAGCTTCTTACATTTTTAGTTCGAATCGCTGTGTCCAGCGCAGTTCTGACTTTTCGCATTTTCCTCCTTCCGGCATGTTCGTTTGTTTTCATTATTGGTCACTGCTGTTCCTGAGTATTCCTTCCAGATCCCTGCCTTCTTTCCTCAGCTTCTTTTTTCTGATCGCCGACAGTTCATGGAAGTTTGTGTTGAACAGCTTATACATCTCACTCTCATGCGGCAGCCGCCCGTCGATCGGGATAACCCGGTTGCCAAACTTCAAAAGGCCGCACCCATGATCCGGGTTGGAAATGTACTGCATCAGGTTCGGTGAGATCCCCAGCTCATTCTCAAGGAGTTTTCTTTCATTCTCCTTGAGGTTTAACAGCATCAGGAACTCACTGTTGCAGAGCATTGATTCCACCGCCTGTGTCGTGAGAAGGTCCGCTACGTTCTGGGTGATGGCCGTACACAGGCCGCCCATCTTCCTGACCTCTCTCCAGATCTTCTCCAGGTAAGCTGCCGAATAAGGATTATGTGAGAGATTATGGAATTCATCGATGAACACCCATGTACATCTTCCCTTCTTCGCGTTATCCGCGATCCGGGATCGGATGCTCTCCAACATGATGATGATCCCCATGCCCGATTGAGATCTGTCGATGTCCGCCATACCGTAAACTGTCATGCGGTTTTTCGTATTCACATTTGTCGGCCTGGAGAACATGTTCATGGCACCTGTCACAAAAAGCTCCATTGAAAGCGCCAGTGCCTGTGCCCGAAGCTCAGGCTGGTTTTTCAGGATCTCGTAGAATTCCTTCAGCGTAGGTGTCTCAAAACCCTTCTGTCCAAGGCCCGTATACACTTCCTGCACCACACGTCCGATCAGGGAATTATCCTCCGGCTCCATCGCATTCTCCTTGATCTGGGAGAAAATCCCCAGCATCAGGTTCGTTTTATCCTTCAGGAATGTCGCCTTTGAATCCATGTACTGGAAGGTATCCGTATCCAGAGGATTGATGTAATGCTTTGAGGCCGATGAGAAATCAATGAACTGTCCCTTAAAGTAGTCCGCGATTCCCTCGTACTCATTCATCGGGTCGATGATAATAATGTCATCCTCCGTAGTCAGGAATATCTCCGTAATTTCCTTCTTTGTTTCCATGCCTTTACCGGATCCGGAAAGCCCAAGGATAAAACCGTTTCCGTTGAGCAGCGTCTTCCGGTCTCCCACCAGGATGTTACGGCTGATCTGGTTGACCCCGTACACGATGCCGCCGCTCTGATAGAGTTCATGCACGATGAACGGCGTCAGAGCCGATAATGGCTGTGACAGCATCGGATACATGATGCTGCAGAACCGGCAGCCTACCGGTGAAGCCGTGTTGAAAGCTTCGATCTGCTCCCAGATGGCATCCGAAAAGTGGAAACCTTCCCCTTCCGCCGCTGATAAAAAGGCCACCACGTTGTTTTCCAGATCTTTCTTTGTATCGGCGCTGATCGTCACATACATGGCGACATAAAACATCTTTTCATTATTGTCATTGATCACGTCCAGCAGTTCCTCCAGTTCCGCTTTCTGGCGCCGGACATCATATGAAACGTCTGATGACCAGGCTCCGGCTTTGTTCCTTGTCTCCTGCTGTTTTTCAATGGACCGGCCGTTCTGCATGTACAGTTCCGACAGGCGTTTGCGGACCACTTCCATCGGAATGGATGCCACATCTGTCGTAACCGCGCACTGGAACGAGCCTGACATGAACTTGCCCATCACATCCGGATTAATGCCGCTTGGCATCTGCGGAAGATAAAGAACACGCACATACCGGTCATTAATCTGCAGTGTTTTCCCGTCCAGGGATCCGTATTCATCCTGGTAATACTTTAAGTGTCTTGGTGCCAGGTAATCGAGCCAGTCCCGCTTACCCTTAAGATCCTTTATGGAGAAGCCCTGCCTGAATTCCTCTCCAAGGTGGTAGAAGGACCTAAGGTGCATCAGCCGTTCCGTCGCATTCAGCGGAATCAGCGCACTTTCCATCCGTGAGAAATTCACCATCAGATTGGCTTCGATGGACCGGAAATAATCCCGGGCCTGCTGGATGTCTTTCTTCTTACAGGTAATCACAAACAGACGCACCTGCTTAAGTCCTGCCTGTCCTCTCATCACGCAGTCTTCGATATATGCGTTGAAAGAACGGATCATATCCCGGAACTCTCCGTCCCGCTCTCGGATACAGATCTGCTGGTGCACCCCGGCCAGATCCTGGTTATTATTAATCACGATCACCTTGAAGCTGACGGACATGGAGTTTAAGAGCATGCAGTACTGTCGAAGGAAATCATCCTTCTCCGCATCATCCATCGTTGCGAAGTTGGTGTCCAGGAAGAGGTAGGCTTTGTCAAACAGAACCTCTGCCCCGTCCGGTTTGTTTTCCAGCAGGAAGATCCCGTCCTCTGCTATTTTATGAACCGGGATCAGTTGCTGTACGCTCTCGGGAACCTTGTAGAGCTTCTCCGTCAGTTCCCGGTATTCTTTCATCCCTTTCATGTGACCTGCATCACCTCCTCATGCGCTTCCATCAGATCCCTTAAGCTGTCTTCCGTCTCCAGATACAGGATCTTCGCTTTCCGGTCCTTTCCGTCAGCCTTCTCTTTGGCTGCTTCTGCCGCCATGGCTCCGCCTGTCGTTTTCCCTTTTGTGGTCTGGTCATCCTCCTCTGTTCCATACAGCAGCATCTGCGGAATAAAGGAGTAGCTGCTGCGTTCTTTCACCGCGCTGCTTTTCCTCAGGTATTCCGCGATATTCATTCCATGTATCTTCAAAAAGCCATAAGCCGCAATCGGGAAAACGACCGGCAGCGTCATATACAGAGCCAGCGTCTGCGGCAGATGGAATAACCCTGTCAAGGCCAGGTACACCAGTACGCCGACAGCCACGGTAACAAGTGATATCACGCTCTGTCTTAATGTCAGGCCTTTATAAAAGTCATCTTTGTATTCATCTATGTTCTGGTTTACCGGTATCAGCATCCTTATCCTCCTTCCTGTCATCAACCAAGTCCCAGACATCTGCGCACGGTCATTTCTGCTCCTTTCACACAGGCACAGGCCGTTACCATCGGCATACAGTACCCGCATATCAGAAGAAGCAGTGAAACAATCGAACCGCTCTTGGCTCCGGCACTGAATATATTCGCATCCTTAAACATGCCGTAGCTGATGGATATCGCCAGTGCAATGACGACCGCTTCCAGCGCATACCCGATAAATGTCCGAAGCCAGGCAATGCCGGTCTGGGCAAATTCATGTCCTCCGGCAAACCCGGCAAAGGCCGCCGGCGCAAACGGCACGCACAAAAGCAGCTTGAACAGCCTGGACAATACCGACAGGACCAGGCTGACACCGCAGACCATAATCACAGCCCCACCGAAAAAACCTCCCAGCATTCCGGCCAGTCCCATGCCGATCCAGGTACCGCCATCCGCGTCATCATCGTCCTCCAGCTGATCCCGCACCGTTTCAAACACGTTCTCAACATCCTTTGACTCCATGTTGACACTGATCTGGGATGTGACCGCTGTGGCACATTCACAAATCCCGGTCACAAGGGACAGGGAGTTGACAATCAGGGACGCTGTTATCGCATACCTGACGAAAAACCGGAACATGTTCTCCAGTGTGAAGTTGTTGCGGATATCGATGGACTCCCGCAGCCATCCCATCACAAAGAACAGGACGGCCAGGGAAGCCGCGATAGCCAGGGACATCTGGTAAACGGAGCCGGTCACCACGCCCCAGGCGCCGGACTGTGACATGGGACTGATCTTTACATAGTCCAGTGTCAGCTTGCCGGCGTTTTTCCAGAGCGTATATCCGGTCTCCAGAAACCACTCCCCCACATCCAGGAGGGATTTTCCGATGCTCTCTAGCGCGGCATCGATCGCGCCGCTGATTAAGCCCATACTTTCAGCCCTCCTTTCTATACTCCTGTTCCTGCCGTCATTTCAGCAGGTTGATGATCTGCGGTGCCGTCACCATGATGATTCCGGATACCACCTTCTTCAGCGACATCGTCTGCTGTGAAGTGTCATGGGACTGGTATGCCGTAGCAAACTCAAAAATGCCCCAGGCCAGTACGATCACACCGGCAGCCGTGACAATGCCAAGCACCAGTTCGTTCAGTGATCCAAGTTTCTGTGTGACAACTGCCGTAGCGGATGCTGTCTGTGCGAAAAGTGCAGACAGACCCACGCCAAGCGCAGCTGCCTTATTGATCAGTTTCTTCTGTCTTTTCAATTCTGCCTCCTTTCCGGCGAAGGCAGCTTACTCCGCCTCCGCCACTGCCACCTCGAAGCAAAGCTTCTCGATGTCTGCGGTCGCCAAAAGCTTCCCCGGGAAGTAAACTGCCCGGAAAGGCTCCTGGCTCGTCGCTGCAACAAAAAAAGAACAGTTCTTACGCTGTCCTCTCTGAATAATGGTTAATCATTTTTCTGCCTGCCTCAGACAATCCTTCCCTTCTTCTTAAGGGAGATGGCAAGTCCTCCGGTTAACAGCCCAAGTGCTGCAAGCAGTACCCACAGCATGATCGGTGTATCATCACCGGTCTTGACAGGCGGTGTTACCACACTGGTCGATCCTCCCGGTCCGGGTGTGTACCCGCCGCCGGTTGTGGTGGTTTTCTTCTTGCCGGTCAGGTCCACGGTTTCTTCCTTCGGTGAGTCATACATCGTCACCTTCTGGATCTCTCCCGTATCCTTCACTTCGAATTCAACCTTCTCGGCAACCTCATATCCCTTCGGTGCTGTCACCTCGGTCAGCGTATACTTTCCGGGCTTGAGCAGCGAGATCTTATGCGGTTCCTGTCCGGATACCCAGGACTCGATGACGTTGCCGTCAGCATCCTTCACCTCCAGTTTCGCACCGGCAAGCTCCTGCCCGTTCTCACCTTCCACGATATCCTTCTTTGAGATCTCTACCGTGATCGGGGCATCCTTCATGTCCACCTTCTGAATCTCGGCAGTATCCTTCACCTCGAAGGTAATGGTTTCGGCTGTGGCATAACCGTCCGGCGTTGTCACTTCCGTCAGGGTATAGGTCCCGATCGGAAGCATTTCGATGTAATAGGGATCCTTCGTTGTCGTCCACTTTGCCACCTCATTGCCGTCTGCGTCCGTGATGGTCAGTTCGGCACCGATAACAGGCTCCCCGTTTGTGATATCGCTCTTTGTGATCTCAAGCTTCGTCACATCGTCCTTCATCTCCACTTTCTGGACCTCTGCGGTTTCTCCGATCACAAAGTCGATGGACTCTGCGGTCGCATAGCCGTCAGCAGGTTTGGTCTCCGTCAGGGTATAGATCTGGCCGACCACAAGCTCTTTGATCACATGGGATTCTTTCCCGGAGACCCATTCATCGATCACTTCGCCCAGGGAGTTTGTCACCGCCAGGTGTGCTCCCTCCAGCTCCTCTCCCGTTGTCAGGACTGACTTCGTGATCTCCACGGTTGTGGGTTCATTCTCGAATGTAAAATCGTAGGCCACGCTGATCAGATCCTGCCCCTCGTAAGAAGCCGTAAAATCCTTCACCTCATACGTACAGACGAATCCGGCCGGAGCATGCAGTTCCTTAACATAGTACTTTCCGTCAATGGGAAGATCCGCGATAAACCGAATCAGGCCGTTCTCATCCGTTGTCTTCAGTTCGATCAGCTCATCCTTTTCCAGCAGCACATCGCCGGTTGTCTGCGAGAGAATATCCTCCCTCGAATACAGCCCGAACACACCGCCCTTCAGGGGACGCTCCGTATCCTTCTCCTTCTTCAGGACCGATACGGCAACCTTCTGCCTTGCGTTCTGCCAGGCTTCATCGTAGGTCACGACGGGTGTGTTCTGGTCGCGGTAAGACAGATCCACATACCGGATCTCATCATCCAGCACATAGCCATACGCTGTCTCGACTTCCTTCACATAGTATTTGCCGACCGGCAGGTTATCCGCCATGGCAATACCGTCGTCATCCGTTGTGATCGTGGCAACCAGCTCATCCTTCTTATAGTAGTCTTCGCTCTCGCCGTCCGCCGCTTTGATATCCTCCGCTGCATATACCTCGAAGGTGACCGGCTTCAGGCTGCCGCTGATATAATCGAAGAAGAACTCCACGGTTCCCTTCAGGTTATCCAGCATGGTGATCTTATCCAGGAATTCACCCTTCTTATTGATCAGCAGTCTGGCGATGGGGACCTCATCTTTCATGTCCACCTTCACCGGTTTTCCGTCATCCGCAATCGTGAATTCGATCTCGTTCGCCACCAGGTAACCATACGGGGCGAATTCCTCACGAAGGCGGTAGGTCTTTCCGATCAGCAGGCGCTTGATGACATGCGGCTCATTCTTCACGGATGTCCAGGTCTCAATCTCATTACCCTTATCGTCCAGTACCTTCAGCGTCGCGCCATCCAGTTCCACACCTGTGGTAATATCCGACTTTGTGAAGTCCACCTCTGTCGGTTTGTTCTTTTTATCTGCTGTCAGTTCTACTACCGGGATATCCTGTCCCTGGTAAGAGGCATCGTAAGGGATGACTTCATCCGAGCTGTAATAACCATCCGGTGCCTTGATCTCCTTCACACAGTAGCTGCCAAGCGGTACATCCAGCGTAAAGGACGAATTGCCGTCCTCACCGCTCTCCATTTCCTGAAGAAGCGTATCTTTCTCCACTAGCACCTTTTCGCCAAGCATGATGTCCTCACCCGTATAGAGTCCGAACACTGCGCCCGCCACCGGCACTTCAGTTTCCTCATCCAGTTTCCTGGTTGTGATGGAAACCTTCTGGCGCTCATTAGAGAACGTCAGCTCCCGGCTGATTACAGGCGTATTCTGATCCACATAATTAAAGGAAACACCCTGAGGCTCAGCGTTCAGTGTATACCCGTAAGGCGCATCCTTCTCACGCACCTCATAGCTGCCGAGCGGGATATCCCTCAGCACAGCCATGCCGTCATCCCCGGTTGTGATGGTATCGACAAGCTCCCCTTTGCTGTAGACGACCAGACGGTTTCCATCTGCATCTTTCTGATGATCCGGGGTGAATATATCTTCTGCCGCACGGACTTCAAAGGAAGCTCCTTTCAGCTTCTGCATTTCCCAGGTGAATTCCTTCCCGTTGTAACCGGTCAGCACTTCGCCTTCCTTATAAACGGTCAGTTCACCCTTAACCGGATGGTTCTCAAGTATCACTTCAATCATTACGTCGCCGCTCATCTCTTCAATCAGATGTGCTGTGTTCTGGTCCACTGTCACCGGAACGCCGTCCGTATTGATCGTATATCCTTCCGGTGCGTTTACTTCCTCGATCCGGTACTCGCCAAGCGGCAGCGGATCAGCCAGAATCAGATACCCGTCCTCATCCGTAAAATAGGAAGTATGCTTCACCGGGAACGGATATGTCGTCACCTGTTCCACATAGCAGTCATTTGTTACGTCAAACACTTTAAACTCCGTGTTCGGAAGCAGTACTGGCCTCTTTGTCTCATCGTCCTTTTTGATGATCTTAAGCTTGGCCTTGAACTGTTCATCCAGCAGTACCCTCCAGATCTGCGGTGTATCCGGAAGATTCTCCGTCACCGTCACCATAAAATCGTCCACGGGATTGAAGTTATGCGGTGTCGTTGTCTCCTTTACGATATATCTCCCATATGGGATCGGTATGGACTTCGCATATCCCTTCTCATCCGTGAACAGTTCCCGGCTGCCGTCCGCATTCACTACGATCGGTGTGGCGGCATCAAAATTGTAGCTGCCGTCCGTATTCTTTGTCAGCGAGCTGATCAGATAGACGGAAAAACCCGTGCCCTTCAAAAGAGGTGCGTCCGTCGTCTCTCCGTCGTTTCCGGCCTTTATGATCTGGAACGGCTGTTTCTTCACGGTCTCGGAAGATTCCGATGTGCGTTCCACAACCGCTACCATGTCTCCTTCATAGCTGCAGGTAACATCATGCGTATCCGGATCGATCAGATATCCAACCGGAGGTGTGAGCTCTTTGATGTAGTAGCTGCCAAGGTACAGATCTGAAATGGCGGCATTTCCCGTCTTATCAATACGGAAGGTTCCCACCTGGGCATTTGCCGCATACATTGTCCCGGTCTTTCCGTCAGGGTGATTGATCTCAGTTTTTGCATACAGGCCGTAGACGGCTCCCTCGAAAGTCGCGTCCCCCTGCGGTTCGCTGCCGGTCTCCTTATCTTTCTTCACCAGGCGGATCGTTGCCTTTACCCTGTCGTCCTTCACTTCCTGGTTCGTTGTCACACCTGCCAGGGTTGATACCGGATATGCCGTCTGATTCCTGTAATACCCGTTCGGGGCGGAAATCTCTTTGACATACATGGTTGCCTGCGTGGCGGGAATGATCACCTGGGAAGCACCGTTTGCGTCCGTCGGCGGAAACTGTGCTACAAGATTCGTGCAGGCCGCATCGGAATACAGACCATACACGGCACCGGCCAGCGTCACACCCGTCGAGCTGTCCTTCTTTACAATCTTCACGATTGCTTCCTTAGGCCAGTCAATAGAGAATTTGATCGCCCCGCCTGTATAATAGGCAAAACCGATATCCTGATACCCGGAAAACTTTAGAGCACAGGCATGGTAATCCACCGGATATTTGGTGCTCACTGAATACTTTCCGGAGTATACCGTTCCGGTGCCGGCAGCTGCAGTAAGATAAAAGGTATCGCCTGCCGAAATTGTCACGCTGCCGGTTCCGGTCGTTCCTTTCGTGACGTTGTGCAGTGTCACGCCGTTTTCCAGTGTGATGGTGGCAGTGTTCTCGGCATACCCTGAGAACTTGAAATTCCCTGTCTTATAACATCCGTCTGCTGCGGAGTAAGTTCCTGTACCGGAGAGTGGATCCAACTCTACCTTACCTGGATCCGGAAGCTTCTTAAGGTTTGCGATAATGTTTTTAATCAGAGTCTTCGCCTTGTCGGAAAGATGCCCACCGAAAGAATCCGTATAGATATATCCCAGCGTGTAATGAGTAATGCCGTAATAATCCGTGTTATTAGAACATCCTCCGTTTGTCATCTGAGTCTTTATGTTGATCCCGCTGATAGTATCCCCGAACGCAGGTCCGCCGTACATGTAAAACAGACCCTTGCGGAGCAGCTTTTCATCCCCACCTCCATCCAGGTCCACGTAATTCTTATAGGTCGTATTGGATGGCGGCGCGGGAAGCGTCGACTGCAGGCAGAAGGCCTGTACTTTCTTTGCAACTCCGTCCACACTGTATCGGACGTTCTTCATATGGTCGTTGGACTGCTGGGTAACCAGTGAAGAGCTCAGTGAGTATGTTCCGCTCTTTCGGGTGAAGTAATACTTATTTGCCTCGATCTCTGTCGCGTCATCCCAGTCCTCATCATCGTCCGCGGATGCCGCCAGGAGCATCATCGGCATATCAATGGCTTCCTCACTGATCTGGACGGCTTCTTCCGCTTCCGGTCCGTTGGTAATGTTTACCACAATGTCGACATCCTCATCCGGCATCACGAAAGTGTAACCGCCCTCATCCTCCTGATAAGTCATGTCAAGGTAGTTGCGCTCCAAAGTCTCCTCATCGGAAATAGTTCCGGAAAGCTGCGCTGCCACGCTGCTGATATAAACATCAGCGGGAGATGTGACGGAAAACCATACGGTTTCACCGGATTCATAAGTTCCATCCTCATGATCAAGTGCAACCACGTAAGACTCCGAAACCGGTATATGGACCGTATGAGAGTTCTTTTTTTCTGCAGCTTCCTCAGGTTCCGCTTCCGTCTCTGTCTCAATTCCTTCCGTCATATCCTCAGTGTCTGCAAGGCTTTCACTGCTCGGCTCTTCTGACACTGCTTCTGATACTGCTTCAGACACCGCCTCGGTCTCTTCTTCTGCCGGAGCCAGAATGCTTTCCAGTGCAGCTGATGTATCCGCCTCCGTTTCTATGTGATCCTCCCCATCATCTTCAGAGTCCTGCTCGCTCTCATCCCCGCTGCGATTGCTCCCCGCCGCATCGGTCTGTCCGGCGTCTTCCAGTACCCTGACCGGACGCACAACATACCAGAACCGGCCTGTCGTACTCTCATCCACCCGGTAGATCATCTCGTAAAGACCGGGAACGCCATTCTGAACGGAGCTGGACTTCAGCTCGTAGCGGCAGGTATCCTGCGGATAAGGCGCATCATCAAAGGTAAACTCTGTGTCATATTCCGTAGCCTGCGCACTGATGCTGATCTCTCCAAGCCGAACAATACTGCCGCCAACCGGATATCCGTCTGCTTCTGTTTCCGGATCGATAGCTGGGATCTGCAGGTCTTTGGATTCAGTGGTTTCCTCATTCTGAGAATTAGCCATATCGGTTCCGGTTTCTGCTGCCGCATCTGTTTCTTCATTGTCAGAGGTTGCCTCCGCCTGTGACGCAGGTTCTGCTTCGCCAGCATTTTCATCTGCTGGGACAGCCTCCGGTGCTGCGCTATCATCCGTCGCAGGCTCTTCAGATGGTGCTGCACTTTCGGCCTGTGCAGGCGTGTCCTCTGCAGCCCCATTGGTCTCTGCTGTTGCAGCTGCCGTTTCTGCTTCTACCGGTAGTTCCCTGAAAGAGGCATTCACATTCAAATCCTTCTCGGGCATCAGGAAAACAAAGGTATCTTCCTTCTCCCAGGTGTATCCCTGTTCATTCTTCTTATCATCAAGAAGCCTGATCTCTTCCAGTTCAAATCCTTCCCGCTGTGATACCGTGATCTTTACATCATCCCCGGCTTTGTAGGCGAGAACCGTCTCTTTCTCATCTTCCCTTTTCTTTACATGGTTTTCATCAACCATGAATGCCGCTTCCTCATAATAGGGGATTGTAACCAGATAATCCGGTGCTTCCGTAACCGGCTGCTCCGCTCCGGCTTCACCAGCCGGCGCTTCGTATGCTTCATTTCCTTCTGTTCCTGTCTCCCCGGCGTATGCTGTAATGGGTGAAACCAGGTTTCCCATCAGCATAGTGGCGGAAAGCAGGATGGACATTGCTCTTTTTGCTGCTGTCATTCACATGCCTCCTCTTCATTAGATAACACATTGCTTTCATCTGCCTGTAATCGCACTCCTCCTTCCCGGCAGAAGGGCAAAAGAAAAGGACCGCTGTACTTAGCGATCCTAATTTCCTGTCTGCCCCGTCTATTCAGTTTTCGACAATATCATTGTACCCATAAAAATGTGCAATGGTGTATCCACTTGCCGATTATCAGGCCTGTTTTTTCATTTTTTTGCGTAATCATGTATCCGCTGTGTATCGCGAATGTATTCTGATGTATCCAGAATGTATCGGTAATGTATTCATGACTAACCCTTTTTCTTATATCCACAGTCGCAGTATGGGCCACCACTGGCCAGTGTATATTCCCGTACGAACTTTGATGCGCCGCCTGCCTCGCTCATGGTATAGTCCAGGCGACACATAGCCGGAACAAGGTCAAAGAGCCCCAGTTCCTTCATCAGCGTACAGATACCACATGATGTGAACCGCGCCTCATAGCCGCTTTCATCCGGGTAAGGAAGGTATTCCATGTTCCAAGAATAGGGATTGCGGTCCGCAGCTCGAAGAGCCGCAGTATCCTTCATTCCCTGAATGTCGGAAGAAGTGAACTTTTTCTTCCCGCTCATCCGACAGAACCACTTCATGGGAGCAGTCATCATGGACTCCCGATAGTATTTTGTCGTCTTCTGGACAGTTGGCTTTTCCGGCAGATTCAGAAGAAAAGAAGACAGCAGCGCACAGTTGACTATATTCATCTTAAACCGGTCCGCCTTATCAAATTCAGGAAGACTATGGATGATTTCCTTATATCGGGGCTTTGCCTTTGCGGATATCATTATTGCTGTTTTTGGATCATATCCGTAAACTGCCGATAACTGTTTCCGAAACGATCCCGAAAACAGGGCCCACATACCTGCCGGCATACCTGTATACTTCATTTATTTACAGTTCGTCTACTTCTTTTTCTGAAGCAGTCCTCCGTTTGTTTCTTCCCCATTCATGACATAATAATTAACCACTGCCCCATATTATAAATAACACCCAGAGATACATATTTCAGATTTTTATTGAATTTATTAATCTATATGTTATGACAACATATCTTTCAGACATGTACTCCGATAGTCACTCGGCGATATTTTATATCTTTCCTTAAATACCCGGTTAAATGTCCTCTGACTTTCAAATCCACTGTCCAGGCAAATATTAGTAATAGAATCGCTCGTATTTTCCAAGCGATGACATGCATAGTTAAGTCTTGCATCATTAAGATACTGGTTGAAATTTCTGTGGAAGGTTTTGGAAAAGAGTCTGGATAAGACATATTTACTAACACCCAGATCTTTTGCCATTTCTTCCAATGATAACTTTTTCTTGAAATTTGCTGATATATAGGAAACCGTCTGATAGATAAGATCTTTGCTCCCCACATGACTCTTTTCTACCAGATTCAGTTTCCCTACGCAACGTGCTAACACAATTTGAAGATACGCCTGTGCAACAATGATATCAGACTGTTTCGTTTCCAAAATCGCATTGATAACCCTGTACACCTCCGGTTCAACCTTTTCAGCTTTTATAACCGGATATTCAGGTGCCATGGTTTGCATAATCTCTGCAAATTTACCAATCGTAAATGGCGATGCAATCAGATAAGTCGCTTTATTTACACCGGGTGTCAATACCTGATAGTGATGAATAATATCTGGAAATACAAATCCTATATCTCCTTTTTTCATATGGTAAAGTTCCTGCCCGACACCAAGCTCTAATGTCCCACTCGTTATGCAAACAATTTCCAGTGCATTATGAAGATGTGGCTCAATATGTTTTGACTTTTTATTTACCGCTATGATCTCCTCTTTTTTATCAACATATTTTAACTGCATGAAATACTCCCCTTTGCAACATTTGTCTATATCTTCTTTCGATTTGGCAAGCAATCCTTTTTCATCTATCCTATAATCAACTTGTAAACAAGGAAAGGAGGAATCGCAAATGAGCAATCTTAAAAAATATCTGAACAACCTTTTAGTATTCTACGCTGAATATTTTGAGCATCCATACCATGTATAAATACTAAAAGGACTATTTTGTGAAAACTGAACATTTTTTCTTAAGACCATTTCACAAAAATGAAGTGGTCCTTTTTTATAAACTTTTAACAAATCTTTTGAATGCAGCTTTCCCTTCCTCTGTTCTCTTATAAACTCCTGCATCCTCAAGAACTTTCGTAAATACAATTCCAATTTCTTTCTGTACAATAGAATGAATGTTGCTGTCTGTAATCTCGTATTTTGACAGCCATTCCTCTGCCCAGTCAGCATGAGCAGCCATTGTTTCATTCTGTCTCAGGTCCTCATGATTGAGAATTGCCTGTTCCAATTCTGCCATTTCTTTTTTCAGTCTGGCAGGTAATACAGCCAGTCCCATAACTTCGATCAATCCAATATTTTCTTTTTTAATATGATGGTACTCTGCATGTGGATGAAAAAGTCCGAGCGGACAATCAGCGGTTGTGATATTATTACGCAAAACCAGATCCAGTTCATACAGATTTCCACGCATTCTTGCAATCGGCGTAATTGTATTGTGTGGCATACCATTTGTCTCACTGAAAATATCAGCTTCCGGATCTGAATAGACACGCCATTTTGTAAGGATATGATCTGCAACCTCTACAATACTCTCCGTTGTTCTCCCCTGCAGACGGATCACTGACATCGGCCACTTTACAATTCCTGCGTGTACATCTGGATATCCTTCTAATTCAAATTCCAGTTCATAAGGTGTTTTTGCCATGGCAAACACATACCCGCCACCCTGAAAATGATCATGACTTAAAATAGAACCTCCTACAATCGGAAGATCCGCATTGGAACCTGCCGTATAATGAGGAAACTGTTTAACAAAATCAAGCAGCTTATCAAACGTCATCCGGTTAATCGCCATCGGAATATGCTTCTCATTAAAAATAATGCAATGTTCATTGTAATATACATATGGTGAATACTGTAAATAATACTGCTCCCCACATAGAGTGATTGGTATGATCCTATGGTTCTGTCTTGCCGGATGTGAAAAATGACCTGCATACCCTTCGTTTTCCCTGCAGAGCAGACACGCCGGATATCCAGATTTCTTTGCTGCACCAGCTTTTGCAATATCCCGTGGATCTTTTTCCGGTTTTGACAGGTTAATCGTGATATCCATCTGACCAAATTCTGTATCCGTTGTCCACTTTTCATCCTTTATAATCCGGTCTGTGCGGATATAGTTTGTTGCCTGGCTGAAATGATAATAAAAGTTGGTTGCAGTCTTTGGAGATACCTGATATTTTTCTTCAAAAGCTTTTCTTACCACAGACGGAGCCGGTGTCAGAATCCCCATGATTTTTGTATCGAAAAGATCCTTCATCGTCACTGTATCATCCTCTAAGATTCCCTCTGACAGTGCAAATGCAAGCATATCCTCTAAAATAAAGTGTAAATCTCTCGGCTCTACAGATGCGTTCGGCTCCTGATAATCCTGTTTTTGAAACAGTTCCAATAAACCATTTGTCACATACACTTTATCCGCATCCTCTATCAGTCCGTTTTGCAGTCCATATGCTACCAGTTCTGAAATCAGCTGATCAATCATTTTATCTTTCTCCCCCCCTACTATGCTTCATAACCATTTGGATGATTTTTATGCCAATTCCATGCTGTTGTAATAATCGTCTCCAGATCATCAAATTTTGGTTTCCATCCAAGAATATCTTTTGCTTTTTCACTGGATGCAATCAGCGTTGACGGATCTCCCGCTCTCCTAGGTTCTTCTTTTGCCGGAATTGGATGTCCAGTTACTTTTCTGGCTGTTTCTACCACTTCTTTAACTGTAAATCCAACGCCATTTCCCAAGTTGAAAATATTACTGTCATTCCCTTTCCTTAAATATTCCATGGCAAGGATATGAGCCTGTGCAAGATCATTTACATGGATGTAATCCCTTACGCATGTGCCATCTTTTGTCTCATAATCATTTCCAAAGATAGAAATATACTCTCTTTTTCCATTCGGCACCTGTAAGATCAGTGGAATTAGGTGTGTTTCCGGATTGTGAGCTTCTCCTTTTCTTTGTTTTCGTGATTATAATACTTTTATGCCACCATACTTACGGATCTTTAATACTTCACAGGAACCTTTTCCAAAGATTGTATCCATCTCCTTCTGGTAATCCGGAGCTAAATAATTTGGAACAAATGCCTGTATGGTTCCTGCAAATCCTCCTCCATGAACTCTACATACACCTTTTTCTCCGAATATCACATCACTCAGTGCCAATGCAATAGACACGTTCTGATGTTGTACATCATGGCAAGTATAGACGTTCTGAAGATATTTAAAAGAAGAATCTCCGGATTCTTTCACATTCGCCAGGAATTTTGGAAAATTATCCTTTCTTAATGCATCTACTTCTTTTTTGACACGTTCATTTTCACATACAAAATGCAATGCCCGAAGTGCTGCACGATCTCCTGCCAGCTCACGTATCAAAGTAATATGGTTCAAAATCTCTTCTTTTGGCACTTCGCCAAGGAACTCTTTTCCAAAGCACTTAGCAGCCTGTTTCATTTCCTGTGGTATTGCCGCATAATCCGGCGTCAGGTCTGCATGTGACCCTTTTGTGTCTGTAATACATAAGCTATACCCATAAGCGTTCATATCAAAGTCAACCTGTTCCACAATCGGATTTTCCGGATCCGCAAAGTCAATATGCACCAGACTTCCTACTGAACACGCCATCTGGTCCATTAAGCCGCATGGTTTCCCGAAATATATATTTTCTGCATACTGACCAATCTTAGCAATTTCAATCGGAGTAACTTCACCATCATTGTACATATAGGATAGAATCGTCCCGATCAGTGTTTCAAAAGCAGCTGAGGAGGAAAGACCTGCACCAATCAGCACTTCACTGGTCACATATGCCTGAAATCCTCCGATCAGATGACCATTCATTTTCATCTTGGCAAGCACACCACGAATCAGAGCATTCGTGCTTCCTTCTTCTTCAATCTTTTTCTCTAGGTCATCTAGCCGAATCGTAATCAGGTTACAGGCTTTTTGTATTCTGGCGCCCGTGGGAGCGGTATTCCCTCGGGGACATTCCGTATTTGCGGCGGAAGCGCCGGATAAAATA
>JBGUPU010000085.1:0-20833 GCA_045130475.1 Lachnospiraceae bacterium | reverse complement strand
CGGTAGATGCCCGCCGTGGCGGACAGGGTCTTCCGGATGTCAGCGCTGCGGCTGATCCTGACAGGATATGAAGACATCTGTTTCATTGCGGGCACCTCCTCGCGCAGATGGGGCAATACGGATACAGGATAGTCAGACTTCCGGCTGTTGTCCTTTCCGGAACATGGTACATGACCGCAGTCATGAGGATGCGTCGCTGTGGTCTTCAGGGAGCTGCTGGTGCTTTCCGGCATCTCCGTTCCGGGACATGGCATGATCTGCATCGAGCACTTCCCTGTGGTATCTCTGGAGCCTTTCCAGATCCCGCGGCGGACGTCCCTTCCCGCCCCAGGCCTTTTCCTTCTGGCTCCTGATATATTCTTCCACCTGCTCCCTGCTCCTGTCACTGACAGTCACAACGCAGTAGGAAGGGTTCCACAGGTGCCCTCCCCACAGCTTTTCCTTCATCTCCGGATGCAGCAGGAACAGGCGCCTGGCAAGGGTGCCTTTCATGATCTTGACCATGTCGGAGATATAGAACTGCGGCTTCGCGTCGATGAGCACATGTACATGGTCCGGCATGACCTCCATTGCCGGGATCCTGAAACTGTACTCCTCCGCGAGATCCAGAAGGAGCTGTTTACAATCCTCATCCGCCCCTGCAGTCAGTACTTTCCGCCTGTATTTGGTACACCAGACGATATGATACTGGAGCGAATAGACATATCCGCGACCATATGATAATCCGTTTTCATTGATATTATAAATACTCTTTTCCATGTATCTACTATATCATATGTATTTAATAACCACAAGATAAATCGAATATATGTTCTGTTTATGACGATATATTGCCGCCCTGCTTTTCTAATGGGTACCCTGATCGTATCAGCTCTTGTCAGGGATCACCTGCTCCGGGATATTATGTCTTACAATGGATCCGTCTTTCTCCTTCCGGGATCCTTACGGAGAAAAATGGCAGCCGGTTACGGCAGTTCGAACATTCCCTTATATGGGAAAAAAGCCAGCTAACTCATGACTGAAGTCACAAGAATGCGCTGGCTAGTCTTTCAAAAACCGGCGGTCTGAAGATAGCCTGACGGCGGATATTGTGACCGGACCTGTCGCAAATGACACACTCTATGACACCCTCGGGATCATCAGCAGCGGATTCCTGAAACCGGAAGATGCTCTTGCTCTGCTGCAGATCGGCCCTGTATTTACGCAGACAGCAGTAAAGAGCATGAAGGCTTTACAGCAGCTGAGATGGACCGGAGCGCAGGAGGTTATTGACGATTCCTACTACAGAGATCTTGTCAGAAAAGAGGAATCGGAATACCAGGAACAGTTCGCTGCCTACATGCAGAAATTAAGCGATCCCAAAGTGTGATACCCGGGAGGAAGTAAAAATGCACCGAATTGCCGTGATTTCCGATACGCATAATCTCCTTCGCCCCGAGGTGGTCGAGATCATCAGGACCTGCGAGGTCATCGTCCATGCAGGCGATATCTCCACACTCGACATCCTGGACCGCCTGGAAGAACTGAAACCCCTCTACATTGTGCGGGGCAACAACGACAGGGGAGACTGGGCGTTCGGCCTGCCCCAGGTCCTCACCTTCGACCTCTTCGGGCGCACTGTCTGCATGACCCATATCAAGCGCAACATTCCCCAGGACCACAAGGCGGACCTGGTCATCTACGGCCACAGCCACCGCTATTCCTGCGCCAGAGAAGGAGACGCCGTCTTCCTCAACCCCGGAAGCTGCGGCCCCCGCAGGTTCAACCAGGAGATTACCATGGCCATCCTGACCCTGACAGATGAGGAAGACCAGGGCGATGAAAAGGCCAAAGAGGATATCCTTGCCCCGGAAATGGCAGAGGGAATCTTCGTCGAGCGGATCGACATCCCCCACGAAGCTCCCAACGGTAAAGGCGGCGCAAGGGGCGGACAGGACATGAAAAATGTCCTAAGGACCACACTGGGAGTGAGCTCAGGTTCCGGACAAAGCTCCGGACAGAGCACCGAACAGAGCAATCAGGGGAGTTCCTTTCAATCAAGCCATGCCTATAAAAGAGCTGTTACCACAGACATAATCCGCATGGTCTGCGAAGACGTGGACCGCGAGAGAACAGTAGATGAGATCGCCGCCAGACGCAGGATCGACCCGGAACTGGCAGAGCAGATTGTCCGCATGTACCTGACACACCAGAAGGTTACGCCGGAACAGATTATGACTAAGTTGGGGCTGTAAATAGTACGTGCTTTAAGCTGAACAAGAGTTTGCAGGAAAAAACATTCTATCCGGCGGCAAGGAGTCTTTCTATGTATGATATTCGCCCGGAATTTTTCAATCTCCTGGACACCATGACACTTGGTGAAAAGAAATACCTGATGCAGTATCTTGGTAAGATAATTGAGGAAGAAGAAAATGCTCCTCCTAAAACCTATCTTGAGGAGAATTGGGCAGAAATAAAAAGACTTATCAAAATCATTGATTTGACCCCTTATATCGATGATCAGATTGAATTAGCAGAGATCTGGGATTTATGTGAAGAGATGATCGGCAGTGGAGAACTCTCGGAGGAAGACTGGAGTGTAAGGGAAAAGATACTGTTCGAAATTATTGAGGAAGAATATTTTGATCGCTATGGCTTGAGCGACCCGATTCGTGACCTTCGGCACGCACTCATTCTGACAAAAGAAGAAGAACTCTTATATGCAGATATGATTTTTGAGCGCGGTTCGGGATATATGAAGAAGGAAGCAGCAAAGATCTATCTGGAAAACGGAAAACTTGAACAATACTACGCGTATCGGGAAAAAAGTCTTGGAAAAGACGGAAGTGTTTATTGGGAATTGATCGATTATTACAAAGACTTTGACTCGGAAAAAGCTTTCGAACTGGCTGAACTTGCCATGAAAAAGTGCAGAGAGAACCTGACAGAGATCGTTATTTTCCTGTTACGAGACGCTAAAGAAAAAGACGATCGTATAAAGTATAAGAAGCTGATGAAGAGCGCAAAGCTGAGGCAATCGGTTAATTACTCCGTCGTTTTGGAGATAATGGGAGAAGGGTAATGGCTGAGAGTATACATGAATCAAGTAATCTGACACTGGATTACTATAACAGGAATGCGCAATGCTTCACCGGTGACACCCTGGAAGTTGAATTCTCCAATATCCAGGACAGTTTCCTTGCCCTGCTTCCTCCCGGCTCCCTGATCTTGGACTTCGGCTGCGGCTCGGGCCGTGACAGCCGGTATTTCCTGCAAAAAGGATATCTGGTCGAGGCCTGTGACGGCTCGGAAGAGATGGTGAAAGCAGCCTCTCAGAATGCAGGGATTCCTGTGAAAAAGATGCTGTTCTCCGAACTGGACGAGACAGACCGTTATGACGGCATCTTTGCCTGCGCATCGATTCTGCATGTGCCTTCCAAGGAACTGCCTGACATCATCGCACGAATGAAAAAAGCTGTGAAAACCGGCGGGATCCTATATATTTCCTTCAAGTACGGCACATTCGAGGGAATCCGGAACGGGAGATATTTTACAGACCGGACAGAGGAAAGCCTGCAGGAGATCCTGGATGAAGTCGGAGGGCTGGAGATCATCCGCACAGGAATTACCGGCGATGCAAGGCCCGGAAGAGAAGACGAAAAATGGCTGAATGTACTGCTCATAGCAAACGATTAAGTACAATCTTGTTATGTTAATTCCTGGTCAAATGTGGCATAATATCATAATAAGAATTGTCATATAAGAATTGTCATTTGAAAAAAGGCTGACGGACCAAAAGGGGACGGTATAGACAGAGTGAGTCCTCTGCCTGCCCGTCCCTTTTCAGCAGGCTTTCCGCTCAAATGATACGGGCTTGCATTTGACGCAGCCCCTCTCCAGGAGATACCACCATGGATGCAAAGCGCGGTTTTGTGCCGGAAGATGTGAAAAACTTCTCCCCTGAGGCAATGGAAATAATGCGGACTGCCTCCCGCCACGTCTGTTATCTGATCAACGAGGGATATGACCTCAAACAGGCCGCCACCTTTGTGGGTAATCATTACCTGCTCTCGGAGCGCCAGCGCCTCGCCATCATGCGCAGTGTTGCTACGCAAGTACAGATTGAGAACAGACATAGGAAGCAGGTTCCGATGACAGCCTTGTCCGAAAGAGAAGTCTGGATCGATGGTTTCAATACCATCATCACCCTGGAAGTCCTGCTGAGCGATTCCATCCTCTTTTCCTGTATGGACGGGACGATCCGGGATCTGGCGGCGCTCCGCGGCACTTATAGGCTGATTCCGGAGACAGAGGCCGCCATCCGTATGCTGTTCGAGCTTCTGCAGGAGGCCGAAGTCAGCAGAGTCAATATCCTGCTGGACCAGCCTGTCTCCAATTCCGGACGCCTCAAGACATGTATGGCCGAAATCGGTGAGGAATATCCCTTTGCCCTTGATATTCAGATTCTCAGGGAAGTTGACCGTGACTTGTACGACAAAGAGCTTGTGATCACTTCGGACTCCATTATCCTGGACCACTGCATCAGCTGGGTCAATCTGACACGGGGATGCCTGGACAGGCTCCATGCAGAAGCAAAGCAGGTATGGTGAGTAAAGAGCAGGACCGGACGCTGTGTTCATTGTATGTATGCACTGCGAATAATAAGAGACTTTGACAAAAGGGGAGAGGACATGAAGCAGTATATTGTCGATGCGTTTACAGACAAGCCCTTTTCCGGAAATCCGGCTGCTGTGTGCGTGATGGAAAGCTGGCCGTCGGAGGAATCCATGATGAAGCTGGCTATGGAGAACAATCTTTCCGAGACGGCTTTTATCGTCAAAGAAGAGGCAGGCTATCACCTGCGCTGGTTCACGCCCGGAACGGAGGTGGAACTGTGCGGACACGCGACACTTGCTTCGTCCTTTGTGATCCTGAACTATTACCAACCGGACAGCGATACGGTGCAGTTCAACACACTCTCCGGTGTCCTGACAGTTCGAAAAAAAGGAAGCCTCTACGAGATGGACTTCCCGACTTATGAATTAAAGGAGATTCCTGTTACAGACAAGATGGAGCAGGCCTTTGGTGTCCGGCCGGTCAAAGCAGTGCTGGGACTGGATCTGGTCTGCGTATTTGAGTCAGAAGATCAGGTGCGGTCCATGCAGCCGGATCAGACACTCCTTATGGAAATCGAAGGCCGCATTCAGAATGCGACGGCAGCAGGAGAAGAAACCGACTGTGTTTCAAGGAGCTTTTGCCCCAAACTTGCCATTGCGGAGGATCCGGTATGCGGCTCTGCCCACTGCCAGATTGCGGATTACTGGTCAAAAGAACTCGGAAAAAGGCAGATCTATGCCTATCAGGCCTCAAAACGAGGCGGATATCTGCACTGCGAAATGCGCGGAAACGGCAGAATCTCTATCAGCGGGGAGGCGGCACTGGTCGCAATCTCTGAGATCGCTGCCGAACTGCCTTGAGGATTTCCAGGAAAGCTGCTGAACTGCCTTGAGGATTTCCGGGAAAGCTGCCGAACTGCCTTGAGGCCCCCCGGGTCAGCTGCAGTATCAGAGGAAGTATGTATGAAATTACCAGACAAAGTCATGAACTGCATCGTGGTCTTCAATAAAGATAAGGACAAGGTCCTCTTCTGCAAACGAAAAAAGGAGCCCTTCAAGGGCCGTCTCAACTTTGTGGGCGGCAAGGTAGAGCCAGGCGAAACTTCCGAAAATGCCGCCTATCGCGAACTGCAGGAGGAAACGGGAATCACTCGTCAGCACATCTGCCTTCACCGGCTGATGGACCTGACCTATTACTACCAGGATTTCATTCTGGAAATCTATGTCGGCAGGCTGGACCAGGATGTCGCTCTCAAAGAGGAGACCAATCCCCTCCTCTGGCTGTCACTCGATGAGGATTTCACGGACAGAGAACGCTTTGCCGGAGAGCAGAACATCGCGCATATTATCAATATTGCTCTGCTATATGGGAGGTAATATGGATCAAAAGCCAATATTCTTGTTCTGGGGACATCAGGAGCAGGCAAGTCGAATTTCATCAATGCGGTCGTCGGAAAAGAGGTCGCCAAGGTCGGCAGCGGAAAACACGGCACCGAGAAGATGGAGTCGTACGAACCGGAAGGCCTCAATTTCAGACTGATCGACAGCAGAGGGAAAGATGAGAACCGAATTCAGCTCGGAAAAGGAAAAGCACAATTACTTCAACCGCATGACGCAGGAGCAGAAGCTCGATGCCTTCGGGGAGATCCTGGCCTCCTGCCGCCATGTGGCTTTTCTGGGCGGCGCAGGTGTATCGACAGAGAGCGGCATCCCGGATTTTCGCAGCAAAAACGGCCTCTACCGTAGGAAAGAGAAGAGCTTCGCCAAATACAAACCGGAGTATCTGCTGAGCTATGACTGCCTTCACAAAAAACCGGAAGTCTTCTTTTCCTACTATCGGAAAAATCTGGATGCCCGCAGGGCAGAGCCCAATGCCGCCCACTATAAACTGGCGGAACTGGAGCGCGCAGGCAGGCTGGAGGGTGTGATCACCCAGAACATCGACGGCCTGCACCAGAAAGCCGGCAGCAGAAATGTCTATGAGATCCACGGGACCATCCGCACAAACCACTGCGTTTCCTGCGGCAGGGAGTACGACGAAGATTTCATCTTCGAAAACCACGAAAAAATCCCGACCTGTCCTGTCTGCGGCAAACTGGTCCGTCCCGATGTCACCCTTTACGGGGAATTCCTCCCTGAAAAAGCCTATCAGGGCGCAATTGACCTGATCAACCGCGCCGACTGCCTGATTATCGGAGGCACTTCCCTGGAGGTGGGCTCCGCGGCACAGCTGGCCCACATGTACCACGGACAATATCTGATCATCATCAATAAAGGGAAGACCAGGATGGAAGGCAAGGCTGACCTGGTCTTTCACAGCAAAATAAGTGAAATCCTGGAGAGCCTGTAAGCAATTGCAAACCTATGAGCAATGGCAAAGGATGTCACTAAATCAGTCATAAAGAGGGATATTACATATGGGTTGTAAAAACTCGCGGAACAACACTGCAGCAATAAACTGCTATGAGTTGACAACACAACAAAACAATATTTCAGACCTGCAAAAATACTATGAAGGAACGGCAATCTCTAATATATGCTGTGCGATCATTTACGACGAGGCAAGAGATCTGGGAAAGCTGGAAAGCTCTATCCGTCAGGTGATTGCCAGCCAGACAGCATTAAGACTGCGGTTTTCAGATACGGATCCTGTACGCCAGTATCTCTCAGAGGATGAGATTAGTATAGATATAAAATATTTTTCAGATGAATCAGATCTGGAGGCCTTTGCCTGCAAAACAGCCGGTGAACCAATGCAGATTTATGACAGCCCGATGTGCGCCTTTACTCTTTTCAATTTAGGGACGGGCTTCAATTCAGGGACTCGTTTCAGTTCAGGGACGGGCTTCAGTTCAGAGGCTCGCTTCAGTTCAGGGGCTCGCTCTGGGATCGTGGCAAAGCTGAACCATTTGATCGCGGACGCCTGGTCATTCGGGCTGATCGCCGACCAGATCGATGCTCATTATGCTGCCGACCAGATCGATGCTCATTATGCTGCCGGCCAGATCGACGCTCATTATATTGCCGACCAGAGCGATTCTCATTATATTGCTGGCAAGAGCGATGCTTCTAATGGAGGTCATGAGGAAAAGTCTTGTTCGGGAAAAACAATCCTGTCAGGTGACTATTTAAGTTACGCGCAGGAGGAACATAAGTATCGCTTATCGGAGAGGTATGAGAAAGACCGCAGGTTCTGGCAGGAAAAATACCATGTGAGGCCGGAGAACTGCGGGATCAGGTTTTTCGAAGCGGCCAGGGCCCAGGATATCAAAGCAAAACGGATATATAAAAAGATTCCTGCCGGATTATCCCGGCAGATTAAATCCTTCTGCAGTGAAAGCAATGTCACAGAGGCTATCGTCTTTGAGAGCGCGGTTTTACTCTATCTTTCACGGATCAATCCTGAGGTCCGGACCTGCACGATCGGCGTGCCTGTCCTGAACAGAAATAAACTCAAAGAAAAGCAGACCGTCGGAATGTTCATATCCACCATGCCCCTGAAAGCAGACATAAACGCTTCGGGAACGGTCAAGGGACTTCTGGAAACTGTTTCTTCTGCAAAGAGAGAGATGTTTCGCCATCAGAGATATCCTTATGAGGAGATCCTCCGGACCGTACGAAATGACCATGGGTTCACGGGAAATCTCTTTGATGTGATGGTCAGTGTCCAGAACAGCCGGATACATGGGGACTATGGTTTCCGTACAAAGTGGTATTCCAACGGGTATAGTGAAGTACCTTTTGTAATATCGGTCGATCAAAGGGATTCTGAAAATGAGTATTCCATAACAGCTGACTACCAGACAGCGGTATTTCCTGACGAAACAGAAGTTTATGCCGTTTTGGAGAGGATAGAATGCATCATTTCTCAGATTGTGACCGGTGCAGGAGAGGATGATCTGCCCCTTTCAGAGATTGACATCCTCCCGAAGAGGGAGAAAGATCTGCTCCTCAACAAATTTAACAATACTTATGTGGACTATCCCGCGGAAAAATGTGTGCATGAGCTCTTTGCGGAACAGGTTCAGAGAACGCCGGACAGAATCGCCCTGACTTTTGAAGGACAGGATTTCACATACAGACAGATCGATGAGATGTCTGACTCCCTTGCCCGGTTTCTTCGAGGAAAGGGAGTCAGAAGAAATGAAGTGATCCCCCTCATCGCCAGAAGGGATTGGAGGATCATCGTGGCTATGCTGGCAGTCTTAAAGGCCGGCGGCGCCTATATGCCGGTATCTCCGGATTATCCGGTGGAACGCATAAGGACCATGATGAAGATCGCGGAGAGCAGGGTCGCGCTCTGTTATGATTATGATCAGGAGCTTCATGTTGAAAAGATCGATCTGGCCGGATTTGATTTTGACAAAAAGACCGGACCGGTCGAAAACATGAACTGCTCCGACGATCTTTGTTATATCATCTTCACCTCCGGATCGACCGGGGAGCCGAAAGGCGTATCCATCACACATTCAAATGTGGGAAACTACGCGCATGATAATGATTACAATGTTAAAAACAGCATTATACGCCAAGACTGTCAGACCATTGTGTCCGTGACGAATTTTGTCTTTGACATCTTTGTTACCGAGAGCCTTCTTCCCTTAATAAACGGCCTTACCATCTGTTTTGCTGACGACGAGGAGACAGTATCTCAGAAAAAACTTGCTTCTTTGATCGAAAAGAATGAGGTTGATGTCATTCAGACCACGCCCACTAAGATGCGGAGCTATCTCATGGATAAGAGAAATCTGTCTTATTTGAGAGGGCTGAAGGCAATCGCTATTGGGGGAGAAGCTTTCCTTCCCGATCTGTACACGGAATTACACGAAGTAACGGATGCCCGGATCTTTAACATCTATGGTCCGGCAGAAACTACCGTATGGTCATCTATTGTAGAAGTGAAAAGCGCTGACGGGATCACCATCGGCTGCCCTATAGCGAACACCCAGATCTACATAGTGGACGGTCATCAAAAACTCCTTCCGGTCGGTGCGGCGGGTGAGCTGTGCATCGCGGGAGCCGGCGTCGGAAAGGGATATTTAAACAGACCTGGCCTCACAGCGGAGAGGTTCATTCCCAATCCCTTCAGGACAGAGGAGAACAGACACGGGAAAGTTCTGTATCGGACCGGAGATCTTGCCCGCTGGCGTATGGAAGGCGAGATCGAGTATCTTGGCCGCATTGATACCCAGGTGAAGATCAGGGGACTGCGCATCGAGCTGGGCGAGGTAGAGAGCGCAATGACCGAAACGGAAGGAATCGGACTCGTTGCTGCCGCCGCACAGAAGGACGGGTCGGGAAGGCAGTATCTGGTCGGATACTACACTTCTGCGTCCGGGATCGACGAAAAGGCCATGAGGAAGCACCTGACAGAGAAACTGCCCAAGTACATGGTCCCAAACTATTTCATGCGGCTTGAGACCATGCCTATGACCGCCAGCGGGAAGACGGACAGAAAGAATCTGCCTGTTCCGGACATTAACCTTTCGGAACGCCAATATGTCCCTCCGGTGACGGATACAGAAAAGATCTTGTGCGCGATCATTGCCGAGGTATTGTCCCTTGACCGGGTCGGCGTGACGGATGATTTCTTCGAACTTGGCGGAGACAGCCTGGGAGCGATCTCCGTCGCAGCTCTCGCCCACGAAAAAGGAATAGAACTTGGCCTGCAGTCCCTGTTTGACCATCCTGATGTCAGGGACCTGTGTGCCGGACTGGAAGACTCTAAAAATACCGGGCAGGCAACCCCTGCAAAAGCACATGATCGATCTCACGGTCTGCCGCCGCAGGATTATGAGAAGTATAATAAGCTGCTGCAGGAGAATACGATCGATGATTCTGCTGGCTTTAATACCTTTGAAAAGAAGGATATAGGAAATATTTTTCTGACAGGTGCCACGGGCTTTCTCGGGGCGCATGTTCTGGACGCCCTCATGAAAGAGCGGAATGAGAACCGGACCAACGGAACAGAGGCGAAAGGAAACCAGTCTAAGGGGAAGCAGGCGGACGAAAAAGGGGCAAAAGAGAAAATCTACTGCCTTGTCCGGAGAGGGCAGGATCAGGACCCGCAGCAGAGACTGGCGGACAGCTTAAAATGGTATTTCGGAGATACCTATACTAAAGAGATCGGCGAGCGCATCATTCCGATTGAGGGAGATATTGAACAAGCCGGTCTTTCGGATCTGCTTCCGCAGGACGTGCAGACTGTCATCCACACAGCAGCAACCGTCAAGCATTTCGGAGCATATGATCATTTTAAAAAGATCAATGTTGAAGGGACAAGGCATGCTGCTGACTATGCGCGCAGAATCGGCGCGGAATTCATCCACATTTCCACGGTCAGTGTGAGCGGAAACGCCCTGGCTGGCGGAGGTGCTGCGTATGGTTCGGAAAAAGATCAGTCCTTTGGAGAGACAGATTTTTACATCGGGCAGCCGCTGGAAAATGTGTATATACGGAGCAAGTTTGAGGCGGAAAAGGTTGTAATGGATGAGATCCTGGAACACGGACTCAAGGCGAAGATTATCAGAGTCGGGAATCTCACCAACAGAGCGAGTGACTTGCGGTTCCAGCCCAATTATGAAAGCAATGCCTTTTTAAAAAGACTGAAAGCAATACTGGAACTGGGACTGTTCCCGGATTATCTTCTTCCGATGTATTCCGAATTCTCCCCGGTGGACCTGACGGCAGAGGGCATCGTCAAAATCATCCAGTATGCAAAAAAAGAGCAGATGGTTTTTCATCTGTACAGCGATAAGCCGCTTGCCCACGAACGCATGCTCTCGATCCTCCGGACCAACGGCATTTCATTGAAGACGGTAGCCGGAGAAGAATTCCATAAGGAAGTCGAGAGGTCATTACAGAGCAAAGAGAAAGAATTCATATTCAAAACTCTGCATATTCACATGGATTCCAGCGGAAGGCTTATTTTTGACACCAATATCCATATCAAAAACGACTTTACGACATGGTTCATGTCCCGGATCGGTTTTGAGTGGAATGAGATCGGCGAAGACTACGTGAAGGGATACCTGGAGTATTTCAGGAAGGCGGGATTTTTCAGTGTTTAACCAGGATATACTATTTGACCAAGATAAAATGTTTAACCGGGCATATCCATACTATGAACTGGTACAGGTTGAGAGCCTGCCGGACATGGTGAAGAGAAAAGCAAAAGAGCAGCCGGAGGATGTCGCTTTTGCCTGGTTCGAGGGCAATACAAAGCACACGGCGACTTTCAGTACCTTTCTTGAACATGTCTGCGCAGCGGCAGGAAAAATAGAGGGATTATCAGACCATGGAAGCCATATAGGCATAATGGGTGTGAATTCCTACGAATGGCTTGTGATCTTCATGGCAGTCATTTTTTCCGGAAATGTCGCCGTGGTATTCGATAAGGACATGAAGGAAGAGGAACTGCGTGATACTGCCGAACGTATGGACCTGGCATGTATGCTGACAGACCCTGCCTGCAGTGAAAAGGCCGGGGCTGCTCTGGCGGGTACAGAGGTTAAGAAATTTGAAAACTGCCTTTGCAGCGGACCGTCAGGCAAAAAGGCAGAGGACTTCAGGGTCGATGATCCTGATGCGGTGTGCTGCATTTTCCTGACTTCGGGGACAACCGGTAAGCGAAAGGGCGTTATGCTTTCGCACAGAAATATAGCGGCAGATGTGAACGGGGGCTGCAAATTATTCAAACCCGACGGAGACACACTTGCCGTACTGCCTTTTCACCATGCATTTGGGCTGATCGCTGCTGTATGGATGATATTTAACACCGGGCGTCCTGTTTTTATCAGCAGAGGCATGAGGAGAATACAGAAGGAACTGCTGCTGGTAAAGCCGCAGACAATGATGCTTGTGCCGCTCTTCGTTGAGTCCTTCTGGAAGCAGATCAGGATGGCCGCAAAGAAAAACGTGGGCGGAGTCAGTGTAAAAGACATGTTCGGGGGAAATCTCGAATACATAATATGCGGCGGCGCCCCCTTGAATGAATTCTTTGTAAAAGAATTTCGCAATTTCGGAATAGAGATCCTTAACGGCTACGGGACAACGGAGTGTTCTCCGGTGGCTGCCGTCAACAGGAATCATTTCCACAGAGACGGAACGGTCGGCCTTCCTCTGCCGGGATCCGCAGTAAAGATCTCAGAGGAAGGAGAAGTGGTCATTTCCGGGGACTATGTGATGGTCGGCTATTACAAAGAGCCCGAGGAAACCAAGGAGGCCCTTAAGGACGGCTGGTACTATACAGGCGATCTGGGCAGGATCGATGGGGATGGCTTTATCACGCTCACTGGCAGAAAGAAGAATCTGATCATCCTGTCAAGCGGCGAAAACATCGCTCCGGAAGAACTGGAAGAGAAGCTGATCCGTATTGAGGGGATAGACGAAGTGATCGTCTCATCGGATCAGAATGATCTGGTGGCAGAGATATTCTCAAAGTCTGCATGCGGCGAAAAGAAAGCAGAAGATGCTAAAGCAGACGAAACGAAAGCAGATGAGGCGACTGCAGGCGATTCGAAAGAAGCGATCAGAGAAGCAATTGAGCGCTTTAATAAAGATATGCCCATGTACAAGCGCATCACCCGGATCGTTTTCAGAAGCGAAGAATTCCCCAAAACGACATCACAGAAGATTAAAAGGAGACCGCAGAATGCTTGAAACAATAAGAAAAGTACTGGCTCAATACACGGAAGTAGAAGAAGACCTGATCAGGGAGGATTCGAACCTGCAAAGCGATCTGGATCTCAATTCTTTTGATGTGATGAACATTGTTGTGGAATTTGAAGATACCTTTGATATTGAAATTTCTGACGAAGATGTCAGCAAATTGGTGACAGTAAAAGACATCGAGGAATATCTGAAGGCAAAAGGCGTATGAAATACACATCACTCAAAGAGGCCGTCCAATCCATCTGCGGACAAGAGAGGACTATCACAGCCAAAAGCCCTGTCTTCGGCGGCGATATCAATGAGGCCTTTCGTCTCACCCTGGATGATGGTACAAGCCTCTTCATGAAGTCCAATGCGCCAAATCTCCTGCCCGCCTTTGAGGCGGAGGAGGCCGGCCTGCAGGCAATCGCGGGCACCGGTGCCATCGGCACAGTCAAGGTCCTGGGGATAGGAACAGATTCGCAAGGCTTTTCCTTCCTCCTGCAGGAATTTGTTAGCCCGGGCAAAAAGAACCGCGATTACTGGGAGCGTCTGGGCGCAGAGCTATATGCCATGCACAGGGCGCCAATGCCCTCCGAAAATTCCGAAAACAGTGAAAATAGATTCGGCTTTGGGGCTGACAATTTCATCGGTTCACGGAAACAGAAAAATACCTGGACAGATAAATGGATCCCTTTCTTCCGGGACTGCAGGCTGCGACCTCAGCTCAAAGCGGCAGAGAGATGGCTGGACCAAAGGGACAGGAAACTGGCAGATTCCCTGTTGGAGCACCTGGACCAGTATCTGATTGAACTAGAGGCTCCGTCTTTGATCCACGGAGACCTCTGGGCAGGAAATGTCATGACCGGCAGTGACGGCAGGGCATGGATCATTGATCCGGCAGCCTACTATGGCCATCCCGAAGCAGATCTTGCCATGACAGAGCTCTTCGGAGGCTTTTCCCCGGACTTTTATGACAGCTACTTTGCATGCGCGAAAATGGAAGCCGGATACCAGGACAGGAAGGATATCTACAACCTCTATCATCTGCTCAACCATTTGAATCTGTTCGGAGTTTCCTATCTTTCCTCGGTGGAGAGGATACTAGGGAGGTATGGGAGGTAATGAAATTGATCCGTGTTTTAGGGAAAAGTCTCACAAAACAATCCATCGCAATCATACCCAAGAGAAAGTAATTAGATGTATTCCATAAAGATTATCCGGAATACAAGAATGTCATCTTTGAGAGTCATAAAATAATGGATTTTTTTATTGAGTTGAGGAAGAAACTGAATTAGTTATTACCTTGTATTGTGAACACAAGTGGGGAGATTATATATGTCAAGCAGCCTTATCAGCGATACTTCAGTAAATACAGAGTATATTACAAAAGTAGTGCGTATGTGTAATGAAGCGTATAATAATTTATGTCTGTTGGCTTTAAATAGGCGTTCAGATTTTTCGAATATAAGTTGTTTAGTAAGGAATCAAATGAATCAGCAGCTGCTGCCTAAGGACGATTCTTTAAGCAGAGAGTTCGCAAGTATGGCTTATATTGCTGCGATTGCCAATGAGTTGGGAAGATCATTGATGGGAATTCTGTATATGGGCCCAAATGAGCGTACTGAATTATTGCGTCATATTTTAGAACAGATAAATGCTGAGAATATAACAAACTATAAGGCAGAAAGTGTGAATGGTAGAGAGACTTTTTATTTCGAGTCTTTCTACAGCAATTTGGATGAGAAATCTGATAGGAGTTCATTATCAGATTACATTTTGAAATTTATCAAGGAACAAGATTTCGGAAAGGGTGTTTCTAACTATACTCTTAGTATTAGTTATGTTGAGAAGCCTGATGGGCAGAAAGGTCAAAATCCATTACTAAATGGAACATTAAGAATCTGGGAAGAAGAAAACGGTGACTTAGCGAATTTCATCAACAATGTCATTTTCCTAAATAATACGGAAGAAAAAGATCTTTCCGACAGAGAAAAGCAAGAAGATAAAAATGAGCAAGAGAAAAGCAGGAATACTTCGGTGGAAGCCGTAAATAAGGACGAGAAAACAGAGAAGAAGTTTTTCCAGGATCAAGCTTCATTTCTAGTAATTCCTTATAAAGGTGCGCTCAAAGAAAATACCAATTATCATACAGAATCATATTATGTAAAAATTCAAATAGATGATGTTACAAATGTATTTATCCCAGTGTCTATAGCTGATAAACAGAGATTACTCTATGTATCAGCTGGAAATTATGTTCAGCATAAGGATAATATTCTGTCAAAAAATCTATCATTATATAAGACACCCTATCAGATTAATGGTCAGATTAGTATTACAACATTTGAAAATGATTTGTCACATTTATTAGAAAAACATACTGCTGAAGAAGGCGAAGAGCATGTACGAGAAAATACGAAAAAAACTGTGATGAACCAAGTCTCTGGTATGAATGATACGGCAAGAACTGAGAGTATTGCGAAAACGAAAAATACAGATAAGAAGCTGATTCAAGTCATTCCTTATAAAGGAGAACTGAAGAATATCACGTCAAAGGAAACGAGGCTATATTATTGCAGAGTGTATGCTGATGACAGCTCAGAGAGATTTATTCCTGTTTCATATGCTATCGAATCAGGAGAACTGTTTGTTCTAGAGGATTATGTTAATCGTTATAAGGATCAGATAGTGATTCCTCAGTTACATTTATATGAAAATCCATGTGTTAAAGAAAAGAAAGATTTGCACTCTAAATCTCAGAAAATAGCGAAACCAAGTTCATCTGTGAATGCAACAACTCCCGTAAAAGCATATTCTCAAGAATCAGGTCAAAATGGAAAAAAGGCACTCGAATATCATATTCCTCCTACTCGAATATTGGTTAATTCAAACGGTGAAGTATGCCCCTCTTGCGGATATTCAAATAATAGTCAATGGAAAAAGCTGTTTGATAAAAATGGGGAAAACAGAATACTCGAAGTCTGTTGCTGTAAGAAATGCAATTCTTTTTATTTGACACGGGGAATGTATGATTCTTTCAAGAACTCAAAAGAGAGATATAAGTTTGAACTGACTTTTATGCAAAGTAAAACATTTGGAAAAAAGAATAAAAAGGATCAAAAACCTAGGATTCAAGTAAATCATTCCAGTGTGACACATTCGGACAATGACAGGATTTGTCCATATTGTGGAAAAAAATATGAAGGGGAATTGTACAACGACGGAGTATTTGGCTTTGGAATTGGCATGTGTAGAAAGTGTTATAAGGATTATAGAAAAGCAATGAATGACTAATAGTCAGATTCCAGAAGAACAACAATTAACCAGTTTATCATAGCTCTGTAAACACTTCCTGTTTGGCAAGAGACAGCCATGGGGGCGGTCCTTTTGTGTCTGTCCTCAAAACAATGTGACAAGGAGTCCGGAATATGGTCCATACTGTGAAGTCAAAATTACTTGTTTTCCTTCTCATCCTTGCGGCAGCTGTCAGTGTGTGCGGATGCGGGAAAAAACAAGGTTCAGAGGAAACGGGGTTTCCCGGCCATGCCTATACTCTTAAAGATATTTATCAGGTAAACGGGCGGCAGGGAATCTGTGTCGAGGACAATTATTTTTGGGTCAGCGGCTCGACCACCCTGACGAAATACGACCGGGATTGGAATGTAGTGGCGGAAAACACAGCTCCGTTTGACGGCTTTGATCTTGAGGTCAATCACATCGGTGACATTGACGTCTGGCAGAATGAACTGTACCTGGGCGTTGAGTATTTTATGGATGGAGAAGGGAAGAACATACAGGTTGCTGTCTATGACGGGGATACGCTGGAGCTCAAGAGGGTATTCCCCTTTCGGGCGGACACAGGCCAGGGTGAATGCTCCGGGATCGCTGTTGATCCTGATTCCGAAACCGTTTATATGTGCTCATGGATTGATGATGAATCCAGCGAGTATCTTTACATGTATAATTTGAAAAACGGCGATTACAAAGGCAGGCTGCGCATGGATCCCGCGCCCAGATGGATCCAGGGTGTTGCTTATTATGGCGGAAACCTTTATGTGACCTGTGACGATGGTGACGCAGATGCGGATGCGCCGGACCACATGTATCGGATTGAAATCAGCGAAGATAAATCGACCGGTAAGGTGATTCTCGAAAAAACATTTGACGAGGTGACCAAGCAGGGAGAGATCGAGGGACTGAGTTTTGATGGGGACAACGATCGCTTTCTGCTCCTCTATAACCGCGGCGCCCGCATTGTGCTCGGTATGCCAAAAGGATTTTATGACGGTTATAACGAAGAAATCCATGAAGTCTTTGTATTTGATATCGGTGAAAAATGAGAATAGCAGCCATGACTTTCAGGCTTCATGCCCCCTGGGTCCACAGCCTCAAAGAAAAACGAAGTATAGTAAAGAGCCTCATCGCAAAACTCCAGAACAGATATCATGTATCGGTAGCGGAGATTGATGAGCAGGACACCCATCATATCATTGTGATCGGTGTTGCGGCCATTGTTCCGCATAATGCTATGGCGGACAGCCTGATGGAGGATATTTCCCTCTTTGTAGAGGAGAACACAGATGCGGAAATCATAGATGAAGAACGGGAAATCCGATAAGCGAAAGAGGGCTTCGAGCCGGCAGAAGACGTAGAAAGCATGGGACGGTCCTTTTGTGTCTGTCCTTCAGAGGAAAAAAGACAGGAGAATCCACAGATGAAGCTGAAAAATATCCTGATCGTAGTCAAAGACATTGAGCGGTCGAGGCAGTTCTACCATGACCTGTTCGGGCTCGAACTGATCCTGGATAACGACGGAAATATGATCCTCTCAGAAGGGCTTGTGCTGCAGGACCAAAAAATTTGGAAAGAGTTCCTGGGCAGGGAGATCATTCCGCAGAATAATTCCTGTGAGCTTTACTTTGAGGAATCCGATCTCGAGGACTTTGTAGAGCGCCTGGAGAAACTGTACCCGCAAGTGCAGTATGTGAATACCCTGATGACCCACAGCTGGGGACAAAAAGTTGTCCGCTTCTATGATCCAGACGGCAACCTGATCGAAGTCGGAACTCCCATGAGAATGGGATGACAGACAATAGAGAATTACGTGAATTTTTATATAAAAGGAAAGTGCGTTGAGTAAAATGCGGCATAAAGAACATACGATTAAGACTTACAAAGAACTCAGCAAAATTCCTCACGGACATGCAGATACATCAATCACACCCGGCTGCATAGTTGTGGAAGGCGGTGCCTTCCGGGGGCTGTACAATCAGGGCGTCCTGGATGCTCTGATGAAAAACAACCTCAACTTTGCCTGCACGATCGGCACCAGTGCCGGAGCGCTTGCAGGCTTCAACTATGCTGCAGGACAGATCGGAAGGTCGGCAAGAGCCAATCTCACCTACAGGCATTACACGGATTATGTGGGACGCGGCGCGCTGGCTCACGCGCACAGTCCGATCCGGATGGACTTTCTTTTCAACGACTATAACGCGATAGAACCATTTGATGAAAAAACCTTCTTTTCTCCCGAAAGAAGGTTTGTGGCGGTTGCCACGGACTGCACGACAGGAAAAACGGCTTATTTCGAGAAGGGAAAATGCAGAGATATTTTCAGTGCTATCAAGGCCTCGGCTTCCATGCCTTACATCTCTCCTATGGTCTACGTGGACGGAAGGCCTTGCCTGGATGGCGGCTGCAGCTGCAGGATTCCCTACAGATGGGCTCTCCACGAAGGCTATGAAAAAATCGTGGTGGTCCGTACGCGGGAGCCGGAGTACCGCAAAAAGGTTTCGAAGAAAAGACACAGGTTTCAGGCATACCACAGATATCCTGAATTTGCCCGCCGTCTTGCCAACAGCAGCCGCGCCTATAATCACCAGTGCGAGGAGATCCTGAAGCTGGAAGAGCAGGGGAGAATCTTTGTGATCGCCCCCTCTCAGAAAGTAACTGTCGGCCGTCTGGAGAGGGATATGAATAAACTCGGTGACCTCTACTGGCTTGGATACAATGATACCTTGAACAGACTAGATTCCCTGCGGAACTATCTGGAAGGATCTTCTAAAACAGAATAACCTGCAGAAGGTGTATGACTAGGATAAGGCAGCAATAAATATGAAACTCAGGTATATAGAACTTAAAACCGGTTGGAACGACAATGGTCCTGCCTGGATTGGTTTTGTAAAAGAATCCCGCTCCGGAAAGATGGTCTACTTCAATGACCATGCTTTTCAGAGGCACAGTGGAGAATACAGCAACTATATTGATGTTGAGACACAGGAAGAATACTGGATCTCCGGAGTCAAGAAAAACGGAGAAGACAGGCACTGGGCTGGGGGAGGCATCATTACCATAGACGAGAAGGCAGTTGAACTGTACATGTCTATAACCGGGATGAAGGAGCTTCCGAAAAGCAGGTACCGGATTAAGAATATCCCGGATGCCTTTCCTGTGGAACGAATCAACGCATTATTAAACCATAAAATATAAATTGTGTGAATAATATCATAGCTTCATAGGGCAGGCACCGAGGTAGAAAACGCATGTCTTCTGAGAATTATGTCTATAAAAAAGAGGTCGACTGGTCACTCTTAAACTACGACTTCGCCATTCCTCTTGAATATCAGGTCATTTTCAAGCAGATCGCCGGGAGATTTCTCGAACGCGGAGAATCCAAACCGATCAAGCTCTATATGAATGGAAAATCCTATGACGCTAAGCTGCAGAACAACCGGATTGATCCTAAATTCGGGAACAGAGCAGACATTGTTCAGATAAGGTATTCCAGACAATCAGAAATTGCAACTGCACTGAGAGGAACTTTTCAGCGCAGTTACCTGTATATGCAGAAAATCAAGCAGATGCAGGAGAAGGGGTCAAAGAACCGTATCATTCTGCCTGAAGAGTATAAAGAGTACATTGCCGTCTATACGACCGAATATGACGATTCTTATCTCATTGAAACAATTGCCTCCGAAGATATCAATGTCATGAGGGATGCTGTTCAGGGAAAAGCAGAGCGTATGGTGGAAGCCGAGATCAATTATGAGAATGTGGATGAGTGTGCCGGCATCCGACAGAATCTTCGCCTTGTCAAGATCAGAAAGCTGAACCGCAAGATTGGTGAGAACCTCAAACTCATGTACGGATATCGCTGTCAGCTTTGCGGTCAGCTGATCGGAGAGGAATTCGGTTCTCATATTGCAGAAGCGCATCATATCGATTACTTCGTAAAAAGTCTTAATAATGATGAGAGCAACCAGATTATCGTCTGTCCCAATCATCACAGTATCATACATGATTCAGACCCCGTTTTTGACAGGAAACGGAAGATGTATCGATACCGGAACGGAAAGGAACAGCATCTGATTCTGAATCGCCACCTATAATTAAATGCAAGAGTATAAATGATACACAAGGGCAACTGATTTAATCTTTGAATCATTAACATTAAATATTATTCTAGAGCTTTGATCCTTTGACCTTTGACTTTTGTGCTTTGAATGTAAAAGTAACTGCAAGACAGAGATGAACGGAACGATTTAAGTTTATAAAAAGGCTGTATTTCTCATGCAGAAGGGGGT
>JBGUPU010000084.1:0-3739 GCA_045130475.1 Lachnospiraceae bacterium | reverse complement strand
ATAATAGACAATGTCCTCGACAGGCTGCTCATAGCTTATCTGCTCCGGAACGTACTCTTCCGGGACAGATTGAACAGGCAGGGGAGTACTTTGAGCTGTTTGAACCGGATTATCAGGATATATCTGAGTGCCTGGGGCGGACGGTACTCTGGATTCGACCTGCGTGACCGGCGCAACCTGAGCGGCCGGCTGGTAGTCCGGCACATAGGGTGTGCTCATCGGAGGAGACGTGATCTCCGGCTGCGGAATATAGCCCTGTGTCGTCATGCCGGTACCGACACTGGACAGAATATAATGGCTGCTGCCGCCGATCTCCAGACGAAGAACACCGTCCTCGCCAACTTGAATCAGGCCGGGATAGATCCCGGTATCTGTGCGGAACTGAAACTCCGTTCCGGCAAAGGCCGGACCCAGCTGAACCTCCAGATACGACGGACTTACAACCTGGATCTCACTGCCGTCGGTATCGGCAAAGGCGGGCGGGGAGTGGAGAAGGTGAAAAACGAACAGCAGTGCAAGGGGAAGAAAAAGGCTTTGGAATTTTCTTTTCAAGTTATCCTCCTGCAAAGTTAATTAGCAAAATATATATTGAAATATGCTCATAATAATGCTAATATGAACATAGGAAAGGGGATGTTGTGTATGCCGAGTATTCGACCGATCTCGGATTTACGGAATAACGCCAATGAAATCTCAGATTTTTGCCGTCAGACCAGAGAACCCGTCTTCATAACCCGCAACGGTACCGGAGACATGGTCATCATGAATCTGGAGGAGTACGAGCGCCAGATGGCCACCATCGATCTCTACGGCAAGCTCGCCATCGCCGAGCAGCAGATTGCAGATGGCGCGGAGGGCGAGGATTTTGCTGCCGTTGCCAAAGAGATGCGGGGACGTGTTCATGGTGTATAAGGTGAAGATCTATCCGGCCGCCAGACAGGATCTGTCAGACATCGTAGATTATCTGAATACCCTGTCCCAGGAAGCCGCGCTGAAGTATTATGACCTTCTCACAGAGGAGATCCTGAGCCTTCGGGAGATGCCGGAGCGCTGTCCGCGTCCGCGGGATCTTGCCCTTGCGGCAAAGGGGTACAGATACCTCATCGTAGGCAACTATCTGGTTTTCTATGTGGTGTCCGGAGATACGGTACAGATCAGAAGGATCCTGTATGGCCGCAGGGATTATAAGCTGCTATTGTAAAGATTCGGCGCCCGTGTTTGCGGGCGCTGTTTCTTTTACCCGTTCACAGAAGACAAGATAACGGTACAATCCGCCGGAGCCATAGGGGTGGCAGGTGAGCAGTGTTACAAGATCCCGGTCCTTCTGGATCAGGATGGCGTTCACATCATTGGGGTTGATGATCTTTATATCCACGACTTTATAAGTAGAGGTATAAGCACCGAGAGGCAGGTTTTCCAGGAGCAGTGTGCCGTCATAACCAGTCATACCATCGGCAGCGACCGCCCACGGACTGTTCCGGAAGCTCGAGCACACCGTGCAGCATATACCCGGTATCCGATGCGGTCTTGCGGATGAGAACACTGCTGCGCGCTCTGGCATTGGTGAGATTCTTTATCACCGTCTGATTGGGCTACGTAAGCTCGACGACTGCTAAAATATTTCATTGCGCACCTCTTTAAAAAAGATCGTCTTATGGTAAATTATAAAAAAGTATGACTTGCTATCAAAAATTCGTTATTGAGGATTGTATACATACGGAGGCGATATTCATATGTCTGTTTACGACCTAGGGCTGGACGAAGTCGTGATTATGCAAGATTCCAGTGTGTTTAGTGGGGGATCAAACGTGACCCTAATCCTTACAAATCAAAATCTCATTGAAATAACAAAAAGCTTCT
Organism: Lachnospiraceae bacterium; assembly: GCA_045130475.1. GTDB lineage: Bacteria > Bacillota > Clostridia > Lachnospirales > Lachnospiraceae > CAG-791. The sequence goes on along the minus strand of JBGUPU010000084.1, from coordinate 1,879 downwards.
GGGGCTCCAATAAAGGTTCAAATAAATACCCTCTGCTCAACTTAAAAGAACATAATGGAAAGCCAAACGTTCTTGTAGGTAAAGGGTCAAACGGAAAAGCTCGACTGGAGCTTTATTTTACAGGGTATGAGAAATACTATTCCTTTCAGGGGATTCTCGCCGAGAGAAAATGGGCTGGTGCAATTGAAAAAGCATATAAAGCACGTGTAGCCGAGCAGAAAATAAGCGAAAAACCGAAGCTCAATGTTGGCGCTATCTTTGCCCCAATAAAAGGTACGCTGGAATCGGCTAAGCAGGTTGTAATACCAAAGGCAAAAGAACCAAAAACAAAAATGGTCAAGTGTCCAAGGTGTGGTGCTGAATTAACCGGTGGAAAGGGAACAGAAGTCAAATGCAGTTATTGTGAAACAATTGTTACGATAAAATAGTTTTGGATCAGGAGGTTGTAGTAAATGGCACTGTTTAAGAATAATCCACAGGGTGGAATTATGGATGCCATCCGCTGTGATGAAAAATCATATCTTATTTGGAAGTGGCGTCCGGCAGGAACTGCTTTGGGTGAGACAAGCAGAGAAAATGCAATCCGCTGGGGTTCTCCGATCAGGGTTAAAGAAGGGTCGGTCGCTGTTTTTGTGTACTCAGGAAAAGGCGGATTCGTTCAAGATTACATTGAAGGACCTGCGGACACGATAGTTGACACCAATAACCTACCTATTATCGCCTCGCTGATTGGCCTCGCCTACAATGGAAGTACACCTTTTCAGGCCGAGGTTTATTTCATCAATCTGGCAGAGACTGTCCAGACGAAGTTCGCTGTTCCATATTTTGAAGTCTTCGACCCTGAACTAAAAGAATTTAGTGTTCCCGTAGCGGTTAGAGGGTCTATCGATTTTAATATTCAGGACTATAGAGAGTTTGTTAAAAAACACCGGCTTGATGACTTCTCGGTTTCAGATTTACAGGCTCAGATCAAAGACGCTGTAATTGAAAATGTCAAGAGCACCGTTGGAAATGCTCCTGAATATTATGACATTCCCGTCATCCAGATTGAAAGAAAAATCTCGGATATAAAAGCCGACGTTGTCGCTCGCCTCAGAGAAAAGCTCTTCGTGGACTATGGTATCTATCTCAAAGACATAAATGTTGCGGGTCTTGAGATTGACAAGGACAGTGATGGATACAAAGAGTTGAAATCCGTCACTAAAGACCTTACTGCTGAAACCAGAAAAGCGCAGGCTAAGGCCGGGATTAAGGATATTGCTGCAAATCAGAAGCTGGGTGTTTTTGGTAAAGCTGCAAGCATATTTGTTGATGCCAGAGAAGGTGCGTATGCTCGTAGGAAACAGACTCAGCGAGAGTATAGCAAAGAGTATGAAACAGAGCTTGCTGGACAAATTGGCGCGGCAGGCGCAAAGATTGTATCCGCGTTCGGAAAGAAAAATGCTACGCCCTCCTCAAACGGTGGCGCAGGTGCTCCTCCTCCTATTCCGGTACTTACTTATCACGTTGTGATGTTTGGTCAACCTGCTGGGCCATATGACATGTCAACCCTTAGAAGAATGGCTGCTGAAGGGAGTCTGACGACAGACAGCCTCGTGTGGACTGATGGGATGGATAATTGGGTAGCAGCAAACACCGTCAGCGATCTTCAAGAACTTTTCGGATCAACAGGAAATGTCCCGCCAGTACCACCAATCCCTAAAGTGTAATAGTTAAAAGAATTCGAGCGTCTTCTCCAGAATGACGGAGGAGGCGCTTTTTCAATGTGCCATGCCCGGCACATTGAAAAACGCCGCTCCCGGAAAGCCCGGAAGCGGCGTTCATCGCCCAGTCCCAATTTGGGACGATACCAATATACCACGGATTGATTCCCGTGTCA
>JBGUPU010000083.1:0-7465 GCA_045130475.1 Lachnospiraceae bacterium | reverse complement strand
GGGCCTTGGCGAGCGGCCGGTACTTGGCCGCTGATTTTCAGCGGCCTTAGTACCGCTGCCAGCGAGGGTAGAGCGAGAGCGTGCCCAAGGCGTTTGTGCAGCTTGACGAGACGGTGTTCCCTTACCCCTTTTTGACCTCAACATCATGGTATTTTTATGAATACAGAGGCATTGACAATGAAAAAATCTCCCGAACAAAAAAACCGTCGCCTGTCGCTGACCGCCCAGGTGAATATTCTGATTGTCATAATCACCTTCAGTGTTTCGCTGCTGGTGGTGGTGATCAATGCCAACAACTATCGAAAGGCAATCCTGGATCCATATAAACGAAGACTGGCGGAGCTTGAGATCAAGGAGGATTCTCTTACCCTCTATATGGAATATTTCGCGCGCTTTTTCGGTACGGAGGAAATGCGCAGTGCCCGGGCTTCCTTAAATACTGAGGACGACTATTTTGTGGATTGGATGGAGCAGATACCTTCCTGCACTGGTGATGATCCCGAATACGGCCGGCAAAGCATGCTTTTAGACACTACTGCCTTTGATATTACCATTCATGATATCATGGAATCTGTTGATCTGGATCTTGCCTGCGCGGAAATCCTCAAGGACGGAGTCGTATACCGGGCATCCTATAACGAGAAAAAAAAGGGCGGTTTCACCAGTTTTGATGATTTCGGCCGTGAAATAGCTTTTTACAATCAGCCGCCGGCCAGCTACCTGTCCCCCGTTTTGGTAAAAATGGATTCGGATTATATGCTCATGCGCTGTGTGGTTTTTGACCTGGACGGCGCCGAAGGCCGTCTCTGGCTGGTGTACGAGCAGACAGGGCAGATGGAGGAATTACAAGGTCTTTTGCTGAGGAGCATCCTGTATCTTTTGATCCTGACAGCTGCAGCATCGATTGTCAGTGTCTGGCTGCTGCAGCGTTATGTAACGAAGCCGATCATCGCGCTGGCCCGGTCCGCCAAGCAGTTCGAGCCCGGAGAGGACGGAATCTATTCCGCCGAAAAGATCAGTACGGTTGAGATCCGGGCGGAGAATGAGCTCGGTGAGCTCAGCCGGGAGATTCAATCCATGCAGGGCAGGATCGTGGAGAGCACGGAAAGTCTCCGGAACATGACAGCGGAAAAAGAGAGGATCAGTACCGAACTGGATCTGGCTGCCAAGATCCAGAAGGGCATGCTACCGGGGATCTTCCCGCCCTTCCCCGAAAGGAAGGAATTTGATCTGTTTGCTTCCATGACGCCTGCACGGGATGTCGGCGGAGATTTCTACGACTTTTTTATGATCGACGAAGATCATCTGGCGCTGGTGATGGCGGATGTGAGCGGCAAGGGCGTGCCTGGGGCTCTGTTCATGATGGTTTCCAAGACGATTTTGAAAAACAATGCCATGATGGGAAAATCGGTTGGAGAGACCCTCGCAATGACAAACGACTTGATCTGTGCCAACAATAAAATGGAGATGTTTGTAACTGTCTGGATGGGAATCCTGGAAATCAGTACAGGAAAGATCAGGGCGGCAAATGCCGGCCATGAGTACCCGGCCATTATGAAAGGCCGGTGCTTCAGGCTGTACAAGGACCCGCACAGCTTTGTGATCGGCGGAATGGATGGGATGCGTTATAAAGAATATGAGCTGCAGCTGGAGAAAGGAGAGAAGCTCTTTTTATACACCGATGGACTTCCGGAAGCGGCCAATACGGGAGGAGAAATGTTCGGGACCGGGAGGATGATCGACGCGCTGAACGCAAATGCCGGTCTCAGGCCCCGGGAAATCCTCTCCGGCGTGAAAAATGCTGTCGATATGTTTGTCGGCGACGCGGAGCCATTTGATGACCTGACTATGCTGTGCATAGAGTATATTGAGTGATTTTACAGACCCGCCTGAAACCCGAGTTGTACGGCGCGCGGCGGCGCATTGGCGCAGACAGCGCAACGCGATGTTGGAATCGCCCCGCGCGACGTTACTGACACGCCCTTTGAGAGGGCGTGTCAGTAACTATATTGGCTGAGAACAGAACAGTTGCAAATTGCGGAAATTCTGTATAAAATAGGCAGAAATTTGCACGGCAGACGCGGTGATGTGAGAATAACAGAGCAGCAGGACAGGAAACGCTGTACAAGGGGATCAGAGGTTGGCGCAGATGGGGAATAAGGAAGAGACCAATTACGGAGAACAGCTGTATAATGTTCTTTTTCAGATCATAGGGAATAAAAAAAATGCGATCATCCTGGAGAGCCTCCGCGGAGAGAACGCAGTGCTGACCTGTCTTCTTCGCAACGAGGAGGAACTCCATCCCAGCGAACTGGCGGAAAAACTCTCGCTGGTGCCCGGCCGCATGACAGATATTCTGAAGACGCTCGAGAAAAAAGGCATGATCCGCCGCGAACCTGATCCCGATGACAGACGCAGGGTGCTGGTGAAGATTACGCCCAAGGGAATCCGGGATGTGACCGAACGCAGAGAGAAAGTGCGTACCCAGTACAGCGGCCTCTATCAGGCGCTGGGTCTGTACGACACGGTCAAACTGATTGAACTTCTGAAAAAACTGAACCGCTATATTGATGAAATGTAAAGGCGGGTATTGCCCGATTATCAATAAAAACGAGATAAAAACGAACTGTCAAAGCAGGCGAATCCGCAAAAGGATAAGCCTGCTTTTGTGCATATCTGCAAAAATAAACGTTATTCAGCCGGTAAAGTCTGTATACAATTCGTATTGCGAAATAAAATATTCCATGTATACTTTATACGTACAAACAAAACACCAACCACGCAGAATTTGAAAGACGGCTGTTCACAACTGCCGTCTTTGAAGAAGTCTTTCCCGAATGCCTGCGATCTCCGTATAAATACTGCATTTCAGGGCATAGGGAAAAATTTTTTGTCCGATTATTTCGTAATGCGAAAAAACAAAGCAGGTCTGACTGAGAATGCTGCAGAAGAACATTCAACCGGCGATCCTGCATCAGGGAAGATTATTTTTTTACCCATATATTTCGCAATACGAAAAATCAGAAAGGATTGAAATACAAATATGATCACAAGAGAAAACATCCACACACTTGGCGACCTGCTGGAGACAGCGGCTGTCGATTATGAGAACCAGGTATTTGTCCGCTATGAGAAGGACGGCATTGTCTATGAGAAAGGCTATCGCACCTTTGCCATGGACACACGCGCAGTAGCCCATTGGACCATGAACAAGTGCGGCGAGCTGGGCAAAAAGCTCCATGTTGCCATCATCGGCAAGTGCAGCTATGAATATCTCACAGTGCTGATGGGTGTTGCTGCCGCGGGCAGTGTTGCGATTCCCATGGACGTGCAGCTGAGCAAAGAGGGCTTTATTGAAAACCTCAACAAGGCGGAAGCGGACATTATCTTTTTTGATTATGAATATCTGAGCGATGTCGAGTATCTGATGGATGCCTGCGAGGGCGTGAAGGAGATCATCTGCCTGCAGCAGCGCAAGCAGCATTTTTCGACTCCCCAGATCCACAGAGAATACAGGGTGCCGGCGATCGAGTACACAGCTGATCCCGCGGAATGTGCTCTGGTCATTTTTACATCCGGTACGACAGGCCACGGCAAGGGTGTCATGCTCTCCCACAACAACCTGCTTGACAACCTCTTCAGTTCCGATGACGCAAGGGAGACCTGCCTGAGCGTCCTTCCCATTCATCACGTGTTCTGCATCAGCGGCGACCTGCTGCTGACCCTGCGCTACGGCAGCACCCTCTGCCTGTGTGACGATGTCACTAAGTTCCTCTACTACATCGATCTGTTCCAGCCCACCATGCTGCGCATCGTGCCCATGATGGCCAAGATGCTGATCAACCGTGTGGCCATTGCCGCCAAGAAACACCCCGAGCAGGACCTTGAATATCTGAAGTCTCAGATCATGGGTTCCCGTCTGCACAAGATCGTCAGCGGCGGCGGTTACCTCTCCGAGACTCTGGCCAGAAATCTGGACCAGCTCGGCGTTGTGACCGGCCAGGGCTATGGAATGAGTGAGTGCGCGCCCAAGATCTCCGCACCTGATTACGGCAACATGGAAAAGATTGCCTCTGTCGGCAGGCCTGTCCGCGGCTGTCAGGTTCGTTTTGTGGACGGCGAGATTCAGGTCAAGAGCCCCTCTGTCATGATGGGTTACATCAACGACCCCGAACTGACTGCGGAAGCCCTGACCGAGGACGGGTGGCTTTGCACCGGCGACCTGGGCTATATGGATGAGGACGGTTACCTCTATCTCAACGGCCGCAAGAAGAACCTGATCATCCTCAGCAACGGCGAAAATGTCTCTCCCGAGCTGATTGAAAACAAATTTGATTCGGACCGTCTGGTCCAGGATATCATCGCCTTCGGCGAGGGCGACGCCATCGAGGTCGAGGTCTATCCCAACTACGAATATGCCCAGGCCCACAACATCCAGGATATTCCGGCTGCCATCAACGAAATCGTCGCAATGCACAATGAAGAACTTCCCACTTATGCAAAGATCTCCAACTGTACTGTCCGTAAGCAGCCCTTCAAAAAGACTTCCTCCAAGAAGATCATCCGCCAGGCCTATTTTGAAAACAGGGAAGAGGAGAGCGCAGAGAAGAAGAAGCTGCTGCGTCCCGCCACAGAGCTTCAGCAGAAGATTTTCGAGGTCGTAACGACTGTCCTGGGAGAAGAGGAGATCGGTACCGACGCAAATCTCTACAAGAGCGGCATGGATTCCCTCACCAGTGTCATGCTCATCGAGGAGCTGCAGACACAGCTCAATGTCAGCGTGACCCTGACTGAGCTTATGGACCACAACACCATCCTTGGCCTGGAGGAACTCATTCAGGAGAAACTGGGCGAAGAGAAGATCGATTACTCCGTGCGTCCCGCTTATCCGCTGACCAGTATGATGATGTATTTTGCCTACATTATTCCCGGCAATACCACCGGCAACCTGCCCTTTGTCTATCGTCTGGACAACTCGGTCGATCTGGAGAGGCTGCAGAATGCCTTCCATACCCTTATGGACGTGCACCCCATCCTCAAGGCCATCATCAAGCCCACCGAGCAGAAATACTACGCAGTTTTCCGCGACGACAGCAGAGTCATCGATATTCCTGTGCTGCAGTGCACGGAAGCGGAGATCGAGGGCAGAATGGCCGCCATGCTCAAGCCCTTCCGTTACCGCGAGGACGACAACCTGACGCATGTCTATCTTGCACAGACAGAGTCCGGCAAATATATGTTCTTTGATGTCGCCCACCTGATCGGCGACGGCATCACCATGAATATCCTGATGGAGGATCTGAAAAAGATCTACGACGGCGTGGAAGTTCCGAAGGAAACCTATACTTTCTACGAGTATATCCTGGACGCAAAGGCCAAAGAGGAGAGCGGCGTACGCGCAAAGGACTGCGCAGCTGTGGATGAACTCATGAAGGGATACCGCATGCGCCAGACCATCCTGACAAGGCATGACCGCAAGGACTGCAAAAAGGGTGTCTACGGCGTGATCCGCAGAAGGCTGGACCGCATCGTCCGCAAGGAGATCCTCTATTATTGCAAGAAACACAATGTCTCCGAAAACGCGTTGTTCCTGTCTGCCTTCAACTACACAGCTGCCCTGTTTGCCGATGAGGACGGAAGCTTCGTCAACAGTATCCACAGCGGCCGCACAGACGGACGCTGGACCGGCCTTGCCGGCTGCCTGTTCAAAACTTACCTGTGCAGATATGACAGGATCCCTCATGAGAAAGTCGATGAGCTGATCACCCGCACCGGTTCCCAGATCATGAACACCATGAAGAACTATACACCGGTGTCCAGGATGGGCGACCTCTTCCTGCAGTACCAGGGCGATATCCTGTCCGTCCCGACACCCGGAGACAAACCCGGTGAGAGAATGCACTGCATCCAGCTGGATTCCCTGCCCTTCCACATGCAGATCATGTATGACGAAGAGGGCTTCTACACCGAGCTCCGCTATTGGGAGAACCGCTTTGACAGAAAGCTTCTGGAAGTCTTCCTGACCTGCTATGAGGAAATCGTCCGCGCCATGATGGAGGAGACTTCTGTCCGCCGTCTGAAACGCTATATTCCGGACGAAATGTTCCCCAAGCACTTCTACATCGACGGCGCCCGCCTCAACGAAGAGGCCGGCTGTAACCTGATCCCCGGTGTCCGCAGAGGCAGCCGTGTCAAAGTTTACATCCTGGACGAAGGATACAGAAAGAAACCTTTCGGCGCATGGGGTCCCCTCTATGTCATGGACTACCAGCCCGCCAGGATCGGCGATGTCATTGAGAATCCCTATGGCCCCGGCACTCTCTATGAGACCGGCATGAAGGCCAGGATCCTGCCCGACGGAACCGTGGACTTCCTGGAGACCTCCGGCAGAGAAGTCATGACTGACGGCGTGAACGGCCGCAGATTCTTTGACCTGCCCGCCATCGAGCACAAGCTCACCTCCATCGAGGGCATTCATGAGGCACAGGTCTATATGAAGTACAACACCGAGACGAATGAGATGAATCTTTACGCGGATGTCAGGGCCGACAACAGCTTCGACACAGAAGCCTGCCTGGAGAGCCTGAAGACTGACTGCCCTCCCGAAGAACTGCTTTACGGCATGACAAAGATCTGATCAGGCACGAGAGCTATGCGAAGGTGCACGGCAATAGCGTTATAAGACTGATATTGGAAACTGGCTGAAACAAGAAATCGGGCAGGCGGAATCATCCGTCTGCCCGATTTCTTTATTCATTCATTATCCTCTCTGCGCGCTTCCAGCATTTTCTCCAGCTGAATGAAGATCGCAACTACTACCTGCTCCTGCTCAGGCTGGTATAAACCTATGCAGTACTTGTCGTGTACGGAGACCAGTTTCCTGGCTATGGTGGCAACAGGTCTTCCGTCTGCATCCACAAGATTGAAATTCAGCCCGATGAGATTGCCGCGGATCTGCCAGTCCAGACCTTCAATATTCGTGACGTCTTTTACGATATGGAATATTTCATTGGACAGTGTGAAATTCCTGCCGTCTGCCATGGTAATAAAGTGCTTTTCGTGGAGGCTGACAGGCCTTTTTTCAAGATGTGCAATATTATTACCTGCCGCATCCAGAATCTCGGTTTTTCCGGTCAGAGCGATTACGCTCGACTTTGTATAATATTTTACATTTCCCTCTTCATCCGTGATGTCGATCCGTCTGTGAAGATCTCCCAGTTCCAATGCAGTATAGAGAGAATAAACAGGCTCGCCAAAATCTTCAATAGTGGTTTTGCTCGCGGTGTTGGCTGCTTCATTTAAAACCTCAACTGCTTCTCCAAGTTTCTTCAGACTGTCAAAAAGTCCCATTATTGATCTCCTTTCTGAAAAAAGAATTTTTAGGCGTTTGCGAAACGCCAGAAGCCGCATAAATACGGCATTCTTTTGGTTACAATATAAAACAACTCCTCACTGGTTCATGGTA
>JBGUPU010000082.1:0-25584 GCA_045130475.1 Lachnospiraceae bacterium | reverse complement strand
TACCATGAACCAGTGAGGAGTTGTTTTATATTGTAACCAAAAGAATGCCGTATTTATGCGGCTTCTGGCGTTTCGCAAACGCCTAATGTTTAAGTTAATGAAAGGAGCGGAGTTATGAAAAAGAACCTGGTAAAAATAGTCGCTTTTGTTTTGATGGCTGTCATGATCGTCGGCATGTCCGCTTATTATTCAGGCACCAGTGTCCGTGCTGAAAATACAGCATCAGAAGAGAAGGCCACAGGAAAAAGAGTCTATTTTGCCGGACCTCTTTTTAACGAAGCAGAACGAGAATATAATCTGAAACTGGTTACAATTCTTGAGAACTATGGGTACGAAGTATTCCTGCCTCAGCGCGACGCCAGATCGGTTGAACTTGATATGGACATCAATCCCATGATCACCGGGTGCTTCAGTAAACTTTTTTATGATCTGGATAACGAAGAGCTGATCAAGTCACTGGAGGAGTATTTAAAAGAGAATCAATTATAAGAAAAACAGATCTTCTTGCAAGCAGATCGCGGAAGATGTATAATCCAATAAACTACGTCTGTGGACGTAGTTCGGGCGATGGCTTTTGTTTCAGAAAAGGCTGATACAGGTGAGAAAGATCTATCATGGTTCTGCGCAAATCATAGAGAAGCCACAGTACGGTGCCGGCAGGAAGGACAATGATTATGGCTTAGGGTTTTACTGCACAGAAGACATAGAACTTGCGAAAGAATGGGCGGCTTCGGATGAGCGCGGCGGTTTTGTAAATTGCTACGAAGTGGAAGAGGACGGAATGTTTTTTCTGAATCTTCAACAAATAGCAGAGAGAAATGCCGCTCTTGAGGAGAATCGGATTCTTCAGTCTGCTCCGAAAAGCAGGGAGCACTCCAATGAGGTACAGTCTTTGCAGCGTTTGAAGGAAAATGGAATATTTTCTGCTGAAGAGCTTATAGTCCTGCGATGGATGGCCATTCTTCTGGACAACAGGGCAATCAGGCTGGGAAGTCCGGTCGAGAGAAGAGGGATGGAATACCTGCTCTCATTTTTTCTTCCGGATATCTCGAAGTATGATTTCCTGATAGGATACAGGGCGGATGACTCATATTTTTCATATGCACGCGCGTTTTTGAGCAATACATTGACAATCGGACAGCTGTCTGCAGCGATGCGCCTGGGAGATCTCGGGCTTCAATATGTGATAAGGAGTCAACGTATGTTTGACAGAATCCGCTTCCTTGAGGCAGTTCCTGTAGATGGATGTGTTTATTTCCCGAGGAGGATGCAGAGGGACCAGGCTGCCAGACAAAAGTTCCGCAGGATGCTGGAGGAAGATGCAGAGAGAGGCAGGCATCTCAGTGATTTGATGAGGGGAAGATAGAAGACCGGGAGATAGCTCAATGAGGGGAACATATTCTGAGATCTATCTGGATGATGCCATAAGAAATATGGGTGAAATGATTGAATATGGGGAAGAAGCCTGCGGCGTGAATCAGGATTTCCTGCTGAGGATGTTTATTCGCAGCGGGTATGCAAGCCGATGGGAGAAAGGGGATCCAAGGGTCATCTGCGGCCTTTCCGGCACTGAACTGTGCCGCCGTCTGATTGATGGCTCTTTTACAGGCAGGGAGACCAGGCCTGCTCCAATTGTCCGGTATGACACAGGGGAGGCATATTGGAGAGGATTTGTGCTGGCCTATTATCAGTGGCGGAGCGGCAGAACGTTTTCGGAAATCCTTATGTTTATTGGACGGAAAGATCTTCAACGCATGTATACCGCTTATCACACTGCTTCGGAGGAAAAGACGGCAGATGAACTCGAGGCACTGCTGCTGCGAAGAGACAGCATCTCACGACTGCGTTTGTATCGGAAAAGACTGGGTATGACGCAGCAGGAACTTGCTGTGCGATCGGGTGTCAATCTGCGGACCTTACAGGAGTATGAGGCTGGAAGGAAGAACCTGCGTCAGGCGGCTGCTGAGAAGGTTCAGTCATTGTCCGCAGCCCTCTGGTGCAGTCCATCGGATCTGATCGGCACATCGCAGGACTGAAATGATGTATTTGTTAGTGTGTGTTGAAAAAAAGAGCTTAGTCGAAATCTGTATGATATATTTGGGGAGAAAAATTAATGTGGGATATTTCGAAGCTGCAGTGGACCAGAGAGCCGGAAAAATACAGCATTCAATCGGACCGGATTGAAATCACGACTATGCCCCATACCGATCTCTGGCAGAGAACCTATTACCATTTCCGCAACGATAATGCGCCGGTGCTTCAGATGGAAACAGAGGAAAAGTTTTTCTCTTTCATTGTGAAAACCGATTTTTCAGAAAGCGGACACCGCTTTGATCAGTGCGGAATTGTCATGTATCTGGATTCGGAGAACTGGCTCAAAGGCTCTGTCGAATATGAAAACGAAGAGTTTCAACATCTGGGGTCCGTGGTCACCAACCACGGCTATTCCGACTGGGCGACGACGGCAATTCCTGCGGATGTGAAAACCATGTGGTATCGCTTCAGCAGGCGCGAGGATGACTATTGCATCGAATGCTCTCAGGACGGAGAGCATTTTACGCAGATGCGTGTCTGCCATATATGGGAAGGCGCCGGCAAGATCCGCTTCGGAATCTATGCCTGCAGCCCGGAAGATTCCAGTTTTAAAGCGGTATTTACCAATCTGGAGATTACAGAGTGCGCCTGGAAGGCACACGACGGACAGCAGCCGGATTGATTATTATTCGGAATCCCCATTGTTGATGTCTGCGCACTGAGATGCTACGGCATGAGCGGAAAGATTAACATGGGAAAATCCCCGGCAAATCGAGTTATAAGCTATACAAGGAGGAACCCATGAGCGTTATCACATTCGTATGCGCAGGGCAGATGAACTCAGCCATCACATTCCCTGCCTTTGAAAACGGCCACGAGGTCAGACTGGTCGGATCTCCCCTGGACAGGGATATCATCGACGGACTCCGCAGGGACAATTTTCATATCACTCTGAAAAGAACCCTGCATGACGGGATCAAATATTATCAGATTGAAGAGCTGCAAGAGGCACTGCAGGGCGCGGATCTGATCCTGGGCGGCGTCAGCAGTTTCGGGCTCGACTGGTTCTGTGACGAGATTCTTCCGGTTCTCCCGGAGGAGGTTCCTCTTCTGACGGTCACGAAAGGCATGGTCGACCTGGAGGACGGCACTCTGGTACCCTATCCCACTGTTTTCGAACAGCGTCAGCCTGCAGGAAAGCATATCAATTTCAACGCCATCGGCGGCCCCTGCACCAGCTATGAGCTGGCGGACCACGATGACAGCCATGTAGCTTTCTGCGGCAAAGACATGGAGACTTTAAAGAAAATCAAAGCCCTGCTTGCAACTGACTATTATCACATCAGCCTCTCCACCGATGTCGTCGGTGTAGAGTGTGCCGTGGCCATGAAAAATGCCTATGCACTAGGCGTCTCTCTGGCAGTAGGCCTGGCAGAGAAGCGCGACGGAAAGATCGGCGCTGTCCACTACAATTCCCAGGCTGCCCTCTTCGGACAGGGCGTCAAGGAGATGATGCAGCTGCTGGCCTTGATCGGCGGCGGTCCCGAGAATATCATTCACGGCGCGGGGGATCTGTATGTCACGATCTTCGGCGGACGCACCCGCAGGATCGGAACCCTGCTGGGCAGGGGCCTGACCTTTGACCAGGCTATGGAAGAACTGAAGGGCGTCACTCTGGAATCCATTGTCATTGCGACCAGGACCGCAAGGGCAGTCAGAAAGCTGGCCGAACGCGGCGTAGTCAGTCTGGACGACTATCCCCTCCTCATGCATGTGGACGAGATCATCAACCGGGGTGCCGAAGTCAATATTCCCTGGGAGAAGTTTACTACGGTCGTGCAATAGGCGGCAGGACTGCCGTGGCAGGCGCGGCACAGCTTCAAGACTTACACGCGGTTAATGCGTGATGAAGGAAGTTTCCTTTTTTATGCGTTTTTATGCGTATCCCATGATCTAAGTTACGGGCATTGCGTGAAGAATCAGACCAAGGATAAAAAGCACCGGTGCAGCCTCCTGACAGAGCAGTCAGGGAGGAGGCACCGGTGTTTTTCATGATTTAAGGGCGGGAAAACGAACAGGATAATTCTTCACAATGTTTTTACCCGTTTCAGACCTGTGGGAAGAGTGATTTTGAGGGGCTTGTCCTGTGAAGAAAGCCAGGCACCGATGATCATCAGGAACAGGGCGGCGATAAAAAGTGCTCCCGGAACTTCGCGGAAGATCAGAAGGGACAGGAAAACCCCTATGAAAGGAGCAACAGCATAGTAGGCACTTGTCCGGGCTGCGCCGAGAATTCTCTGGGCGTAGACATAGAAATAGATGCTGAGTCCGTAGGCAACAAAGCCGAGCAGAAGAACCACAGGGATTGTCCACAGGTGAAGGATGCGTTCTCCGCAGAGGAAACCGATGATAATGGAACCGGTTCCGGAACAGATCCCCTTGACCATGACGATCTGCAGAGGATCCTTCGATGACAGTCTTCTGGTGCAGTTGTTTTCAATGCCCCAGCAGATGCAGGCGAGCAGAGCAAACAGAGAACCTGAATTAAACTGAAGACTCGAGAGATCTTCAAAGGACAGGAGAGCACAGGAGGCAGTGACAAAGAGGATCCCCAGCCAGAGTCGGGGGGTAATCGCCTCACTGAAAACCAACAGGGCAATGACGGCTGTGGCGACGATCTCGAAGTTGTTGAGTAGGGATACATTGGCGGCTGTGGTCATGGTAAGTCCCAACAGCAGACAGATTGGTGCCGCTATATCAAGAACGACCATGGCGATTGTATAGGGCAGCTCCTGCCGGGTAAGGCGGGATTCTGTTCCCTGCTTTCCGGATACCTTTCTGATAAGTGAGATCAGGACCATACCAAGGCCTGCGCCGACATAAAGAAATCCTGCCATCAGGGTGGAAGGCAGAGCATCCAGCAGCAATTTGGAAAAGGGTGTGCTCAGGGCATACAGTCCGGCAGCGAGAATCGCCAGAAATATGCCATGTCTCATGTTTGATTTCATTTTTAAGATTTCTCCGAACAAAATATTTGATAACGAACAAAGTGTTTGATATTATCATAATTAAATAAAAAACGCGGGACAAGAAGCAGATATGAGCGGATGTCCTTTACTGAACAATTCCGGCTATTTGTTCGATATACGCGGCCGGATTTCTTTTGTATTCTTTTATATATGTTTGCAGCCGTACAGGTTGGATTTGTTTGGAGGATCTGGACAATGGATCGGAGACAGCAGAAGACACGGAGAGCGATTTTTCAGGCCTTTAACAGGCTGCTGGAAGAAAAGCATTTCAATAATATTACTGTGCAGGAGATACTGGACGAGGCAGATGTCGGCAGAAGTACTTTTTATTCACACTTCGAGACCAAGGACGCCCTGCTGAAGGCAATGTGTACCGATATTTTTGACCATATTTTTTCACATGAGCTTCATTCGGAGACATCCCATGATTTCTCTGCATCCGACCACGGTCTGCAGGAAAAGATCACGCATCTGCTCTACCATCTGAAAGATAATCAGAGTAATGTCCTGGGCGTTCTGTCTGGTGACAGCGGAGAACTCTTCATGCGGTTTTTCAAGGAATATCTGGTTACCATGTTTGAACAGTATCCCGAAAGCATCCGGCAGGATGTCCCGTGGGATTTTGCCATGAATCACCTGGTGGGAAGCTTTGCGGAAGCAGTGAAGTGGTGGATCGGACAGAAAATGCAGATGCCGCCGGAAGAGGTGGCAGACTACTATCTGAAGCTGACGGGTTATAGTCGATAAGCGGGTCTAAAATTACGAGGTCTTCAGATAAAACTCATTCAGAAGATACTCCCTGAGCTGGTTGTAGAGGGGAAAATCCCTGCCTCCGGCTTTGATCCCGTCAATCTGATCCGCGCGCAGGCAGAGATTGCTGGAACTGGTGACAATGATCTCATCTGCCTCGAAGAGATCCTTAAGACTGAATGCCTGTTCCCGGAAAGGAATGCCCAGAGTCCTGCAGGCACGCAGCAGGTGTGCCCGGGCGATTCCGGGCAGGATCAGGTGGTCTGTCGGAGCAGTGTACAGTGTCCCGTTTTTCAGGATATGTATGTTGCTGTGGGCGCATTCGGTCACGCGTCCTCCGGGTCGGTAGAAGACTGCCTCGGCGCAGCCGGCTTCTTTTGCTTTCTGTGATGCCATCACAGAGGGAATCAGATTGAGCGTCTTGATATCACAGTGGAAAAAACGCGTATCTTCTGCTGTCACTAGCTGAATTGGCGTATGTCCATCAGAAATCTCAGCGGGAGTGAGCGTGATCCAGAGATTACCCGGGCCCTCCGTGAAAGCATGTTTCCGGGTCCCGGTTCCCCGCGTCACCTGGTAATAGACAAACAGGTTTCCGGTATCCATCTCTTTTACAAGATGGTTGAGCAGACCTTTCAGTTCGTCTTTACTGACGGGCATGATGATTTTCATAGTATTAGCATTTCTAAAAAAGCGGTCCACGTGTTCATCCAGCGCAAAAATATGATAATTCCTGCAGGGACCTGCATCATACACCCCGTCCCCGAACCAGGAAGCGCGGTCGTTCATCGGGATCGTCATCTCATCCAGAGGACCATAGGTCCCGTTATAATATCCAAGTTTTTCCATGTGCAGATCCTCCCTCGTGACTCAAAACCTAAAAGCAGCCTGAACTGTATTTTTTCTCAGTCATACGATAGCATGCCGTGCAACAGATTGAAAACTGTATTTAGCATGTGTAAAATACAGATAAATATCTGTGTTAAATAAATATCTGCATTGAGGATTTCGCATGAATTTTTTACACATGACTTATTTTATTGCAGTCGTGGAACATGAGAGCATCTCAGGGGCGGCACAGTCCCTGTTTATCACGCAGCAGACCCTGAGCTCCCATGTGGCCGCCATGGAAAAGGAACTGGGGACCAGCCTTTTTGACAGGAGACCGAAATTCCGCCTGACGCAGGCGGGAGAAATCTTTTACCGCTACTGTATCCGCTTTCGAAATCTGAATGATGCCATGGTCAGTGAATTTCGGGATTTGTCAGGAGAGATCAGCGATATCCTGCATGTCGGCATATCACAGACACGGAGCAGGATTCTCATGCCATCGATTCTGCTCCGCATGCACAGGGAGTTCCCCCGGGTCCAGGTCCGTCTGACAGAGCAGACAAATGAAGTCCTGATTAAAAAACTTCTGAAGGGTGAGCTCGACCTGATGATCGGCCATGTTCCGGATCATCCAGATATTCAAAAGGAAGAGATGTACCGGGAATCCATGGTATTGACTGTTTCCGAAAAGCTGATCCCGGAAAAACAAGTGGCTGAATTGACCCGTTCCAAGGATCTTCGTCTCCTGACAGGGATTCCTTTTGTTATGAACACGCAGAAGGATATTGCCGGCCTCTATGGTTCTTCCATTATGGAAGCCTTCAGCTTGATTCCCAGGATTGCAGCTGTATCTGACAGTGCGGAAACCTGTCTGCAGATGTGCCTTGACGGACTGGGAGCCTATATCTGTCCCGACCTGTATGTCCGGTTCTACCAGGACCGATTTGCAGCCCTCCATGTTATTCCGCTGGACTATTCCTATGGAATCTGTCTGGCATCAAAGAAGGGACTCTATGAGAAGCGGAGTGTCCGGGAATTCCGGAAGTACTGTCTGGAAACAGGACAGGAATCTCAGATTGGAAATCCTGTGACAGAGTAGAACGAGTTGTAAGAAAAACAGTTGTCTCTTTGAAAGGACCCCTTATGTCAGCTTATAACAAGCATCCGTCAATACATATTGAGAACAGTGATGGAAAGGTATTCAGAGGAGATGATGAGATACTCCGCTGCCTGCAGGCAGAGCTTTCCGGTGACCGGTGGACGCTGATCGTGGAGACTTATCCCGGTATTAGTGAGGAGCGGATCTGCCGGATGCTGGAAGAACTGCGTCCGGATCTGATCATATCAGCCCGGGATATTCTCAGGGAGCCGGAGGATCTGAAAGTCCGGCTGGACTGCATTCTCACGCAGGACCGCGTCTTCGGCCGCATGTACAGCGGTGAGCTCACGGATTTTGCAGATCCCGAAAAAGCGGACAGGCTCAGAAGTCAGATCGCAGGCAGCGGAGGGAAGACCGCCGTCTTTGGATTCGGCGCCTCCCTTCTTGCTGATCAGGGGCTCTGTGTCTATGCCGATGTGAGCCGCTGGGAGATTCAGCTGCGCTATCGCGCCGGTATGTCCAATTACCTGACGGACAATCCGGGAGAAGATATTCTCAGAAAGTTCAAACAGGGATACTTTCTGGAGTGGCGCATTGCGGATAAGCTCAAGATGGCCTTCCTGGATAAAATGCAGTATTTTATTGATGCTAACCGGGACGATGATCCGGTCATGATCCGCAGAGACCTCTTTGAGGAGGCACTGCAGAAGGCGGTCTCGGGACCTTTTCGGGTCGTCCCCTATTTTGATCCGGGTGTATGGGGCGGCAAATGGATGAAAAAGGTCTGCGGGCTGGACCCGGAGATGGACAATTATGCATGGAGCTTCGACGGAGTGCCCGAGGAGAACAGCCTTTATTTCGACTTTGACGGAAGGCACCTGGAGATGCCGGCCATGAACCTGATTCTCCGCCATCCCAAGGAACTTCTGGGAAGAAAAGTGTACGCCAGGTTCGGCGCGGAGTTCCCGATCCGATTCGATCTCCTGGACACCATGGGCGGGCAGAACCTGTCTCTGCAGGTGCATCCGACGACCGATTACATACACCGGAACTTCGGCATGGCATATACCCAGGATGAGAGTTATTATATATTGGATGCGGACGAGGATGCCTGTGTCTATCTGGGGCTGAAGGAAGGCGTTCGGGTCAAAGATATGATTGCGGAACTCGAGGCCGCGCAGCAGGGCGGCCCGCCTTTTGACGCGGAAAAATATATCAACAGAATTCCCGCAAAAAAGCATGACCATTTCCTGATCCCCGCGGGGACCATCCACTGTTCGGGCAAAGGCGCAGTGGTACTCGAGATCAGCGCGACCCCCTATATCTTTACCTTTAAGCTCTGGGACTGGGGACGTCTGGGATTGGACGGCAGGCCCAGGCCGATCAACATCGGCCGCGGAGCGGAGGTCATCCAGGAGAGGCGGACGAACTGGGTCATGGAGAACCTGGTGAATCCTGTTGGTACCCTGACTGATGATGAGCATTACACGGAAGAACACACGGGTCTTCATGAACTGGAGTTTATCGAGACCAGGCGCTTTATTATTCGGGACCGGGTAGAGATCGACTGCCATGAAAGCGTCAATGTTCTGAATCTTGTCGAAGGGACAGCCTGTCTTGTCGAGAGTGCGGACGGAGGTTTTGATCCTTTTGAAGTGCACTATGCGGAGACTTTTATCGTGCCGGAATGTGTGGGGAAATACTGCCTGAGAGCAGTCGGAGGACCGGTCAAAGTAATGCAGGCCTATGTGAGGACTTAAAGCAAGTCAGGGATACCCCCCAGGCGGAGTAATCGGTGAAGAATATGCCGGTCTTTACGGATAAAGCAGGATCAGCATTCCGGAGTAACTCACCCGGAAGAATATAAACTGAGGAGGGATGAGATGATCTGTACCATCAGGAAAACCATACAAAAACGAAGGGCAGCCGTATGGGCTGTTTTTCTGCTGCTCTGTCTGCTGACTGCCGGCTGCGGAAGTCAGTCCGGTGGTGCGCAGCAGCAGACTGCGGAAGACCAGTCCGGCGACGCACAGCAGGAGACAGGGGAAGACCAGTCCGGCGGCACACAGCAGCAGACTGCGGAAGACAAGTCCGGAAGTGCACAGGAGCAGGATGGTCAGACAAAGACCCGCGGTCCTGTCAGGATCGGTGTCCTGCAGATCGCGGACAGCTTTCCTCTCTATGTGGCTGTAGAAGAGGGGCTTTTCGAGAAACACGGTCTGGATGTAGAGATTATTGAGTTTCAGAGCGCCTCTGATCAGTCTGTTGCCTATGAGGCGGGGGAACTTGACGGAATGATGACCGACATGATCGTCCAGAGCCTGATCAACAAATCCTCGGCGGAGGACGGGATGAAGACGGTGGCGATGGCCTTCGGCGGCGATGCCTCAGAGGGCAGGTTTATCGTGGCGTCCTCACCGGATTCCGGGATCTCCGTCCCTGAACAGCTTGCCGGCAGTAAGATCGGCATCTCCGAAAACACCATGATGGAATATCTGGTGGGGCGCTATCTGGAGGATCTGGGTGTGGACCTTTCCTCCGTGGAGCTGGTCAATATTCCCAAGCTGACCCTGCGTCTGGATCTGCTCATGGAAGGCAGTGATATTCAGGCGGCGATCCTGCCGGATCCTCTGGCGATCGAAGCCGAGTCCCGCGGATGCGGCACCGTAATAGACGATACGAAACTCGGAAAAAACTATTCGCAGAGTGTCGTCACGCTCAGAAAAGCCCTGATTGAGGATGGAACAGGCACCCTCGATGCCTTCCGGGATGCCTATAACGAAGCCATCGGGATGATCAATGCCGACCCGGATGCATTTCTGGATCTGTTCTACGAAAAGGCAAATGTCGCGGAACCTCTGCAGGGCAGATATGGAGTGCCCTCCTATACGCCGGACTGCGTGCCGACGGAGGAGGATGTAGCCAACATCGAAGATTTTATGGTGAAGAAGGGGCTTTTAGACAATCCTTTTTCCTATGAGGAAATGGTAGCACAATGACAAATCAGCCGGAAAACATCATTGTAGAGGCAAGGGATGTCTCCTTTTCTTACCCGGAGGAGCCAGACCGGTATGTCCTGAACAACCTGAACCTCCAGGTCTGCAGGGGCGAATGTGTTGCAATCCTGGGCGAGTCCGGTGCGGGAAAGACCACCCTTTTAAAACTGCTGTGCGGGCTTTTGCAGCCTGCACAGGGTCAGATCCTGTTTGAGGGAAAGCCCCTTCAGGGTCCCCGAAACGATATTGCGCTCATTTTTCAGAATTACGGCCTCTTTCCCTGGAAGACAGTGAGGGAGAATATCCTCCTTCCCGCACGGCTCGGCAGAAAAAAGGCGAATGAGAACGAGCTGGCAAAGCTGCTGGATTATCTGGGTCTTCGTGAGTTTGCGCACAGATTCCCGGCGGAATTGTCCGGCGGTCAGCTGCAGAGGACTGCTCTGGGACGGGCGGTCATGAGCGGGGCTTCCCTCCTCCTGATGGATGAACCTTTCTCTGCCCTGGATCTGCGCAATCGCGCCCGCCTGCAGAGCTTTATGAAGACCTTTCTGGAGGATACGGGGATGACTTCCGTGATCGTCACCCACAGTATCGAGGAGGCACTGTGCATGGGCGACCGTGTCGCAGTTTTTGATCCGGAGAAGGGAACGATCCGGAAAATCTGGGAGGGCTGCCGGCAGGAAACTGCCCCCGACTCCGCTGTACTGGATGAACGCAGCCGCCGGATCCGGGAATCCCTGCTTTCAGAGGTTGTGCCGTGAGTAGTCTCAAACCTTCGCTGATAGTATCTGAGAAATCGCCAATTTCTAAGCCCATACACGAAAGACTTTGAAATGTGAATTTCTCCGATGGCTGCCGCCCTGATGAGCGGCATGTGCCGGACAACTGATAATGGAGAATAATGATGACAAAAAGAACGATGGCAGGAACTTTCCTGAGCATTGCAGCTCTCTTGCTTTTGTGGCAGATTGCTTCAACAGGGCTTGACCGGTATTTCCTTCCGTCACCTTTTGAAACGATGGTTACCCTTGGGGGACTGCTCAGAGAAGGGAAGATCTGGACGCATATGGCAGCCAGCTTTCGGCGCATCACCCTGGGAACCCTCCTGGGGCTTGCCTGTGCTGTCCCGCTGGGCATCCTCATGGGAAGGTCCCCTGCAGCAGACGCAGTGCTGGGGGCCTTTTTCCGTCTGGTCTATCCGGTGCCCAAGGTCGTCTTTATGCCGATCATAGTCGTAATGCTGGGAATAGGAGACAGCTCCAAAATCTGCCTGATCTTCCTGGCAATATTTTTTCAGATCACGATCATCATCCGCGACAGCACTGCGGCGATCGATCCGGCTTTGTCGGATGTGATGAGAAGCATGAAGGCCGGGCCGGCAGACACCCTCCGACATCTGATCCTGCCGGGCATTACCCCCGGAATTCTGACTGCCCTGAAAGCTTCTTTGGGAACTTCCGTTGCTCTGCTCATGATCACGGAGCTTTTTGCCTCAACATCGGGGCTGGGCTATTTTATCATGAATTCCATGGATGCCAGAAAATACCCGGAGATGTACAGCGGAATACTGCTGCTCATGGGCATGAGTGCGCTGATGTACGCTTTTCTGGAGATCGCGGAGAGACTCCTGTGCAGATGGAGATACGGCAGTCCGATAAATACATGACGCAATCATAGATAAATATGTCGATGAATATGTCATAGAAGAGTTGTCATCGGATATAGAATCCTTTATAATCGACAAGTCTGTGTTAAAAATAATGTCTTTTCTGAAAGGAGATTTATATATGTACAAGGAAGAGATTACACATTACAGCCAGAACCTGAACAGAGACATGCATATTATGATTTATGGCCACGACGGAGTTCCCTTCCTGGCTTTTCCCACACAGGACTCTCTCTGCCACAACTATGAAGATTTCGGAATGATCAATGAGCTGAGCGGCTACCTGGAAGCCGGCAAGATCCAGTATTTTGTCGTGGATACGATCGACAAGGAGAGCTGGTCGGAAGGCGACCCTGATTATGGCCGCAGGGCCTGGAAGCAGGAGCTGTATTTCCGCTATATCGTCGACGAAGCCATGCCGATCATCCTGGAGAGAACCGGCGGAAAGCTCCCCATGACGACAGGCTGCAGCCTGGGGGCAAACCACGCTGTGCTCACCGTGCTCAGGAGACCGGATCTGTTCTCCGGGTGCCTGGCACTGTCCGGCCTGTATGACAGCAGTGTATTCTTCAAGGGCTGGATGAACGAGACCCTGTACGACAACTCTCCCGAGTGCTTCCTGACCAACATGTCTCCCGACCACCCCTATATTGAGGAGTACAACAAGAAGCAGATCATCATCTGCGTCGGCCAGGGCGCATGGGAAGAGGACGGCATCCGTTCACTCAGATATCTTGAGAGCGTCTTCCGCCAGAAAGGCATCAATGCATGGTGTGATTTCTGGGGCTATGATGTCAATCATGACTGGCCCTGGTGGTTCAAGCAGATGCACTATTTCCTCCCGATCATTTTTGAAAGATGGGGGATGCAGTAAGCAGCATTGCTCTGTACATCTGTTATGCTCACGACAAGGCGCAGATAAAAAAGAATTATCCCTTCATGGCGCTTGCCGGGAAGTGAATGTGGTTATACCGCTTACAAAAAAAGTCGGTGCCGACTCCTCAGAGAGGGGGCTGCACCGGCTTTATTTTGTCATGTGCAGATGATAGTATAAGTAAGAGCGGAAGCTGCCTATGCGATGGTGATTACTGCAAAAAGGAAACAGATCATGCAGTGGGTGATAGTATACAATAAGCCGGGAGGAATACCTATGATAACGATTTACCAGAATGAGGAGTATGGATTTGTTCTGTATACGAAAACGCAGAACGGTCAGTCACATGCCTGCATAATCAGACATTCCCTGAATAAAACGGAAGAGGATGTTGTGCTTTTTGATTATTTGTGGCCGGCGCAGCTCACAGTGGAAGTAGAAGCCGGGGAAGGATCCCTTGGCGAGGACGGTATACTGCGCTGGGAGCTTCATGTGACTGCACATCATATCAGCGGCATGGTACAGGGAGAATTTACCGAGACGGAGTATTTTGAACTGGAATCTCCTTTCGGGAAGGCAGATGAGATGGTCTGCAAGACGGCAGACATTGTCAGGAAGACACGCTTTGCGCTGGCAGAAAGACACCTGCGCCACCTTCCCCATCAGACCTATCCGCCGATTGATGGAAAGCAGGGACCGTACGGACATCCGTAAGTATTTCCATTACTGCAGGATAAAGAGAGATACTGGAAAGAGGGAGCATAATGAAGCTGTTCAACCGGATTAAAAAAGGCAGGATCAGAACCGGCCTTATGTTTATACTTGTTTTAGCTATATGTGTTCAGATTCTTTCTGCCTGTTCCTTTTCACCGAAGAAAAAAGCGCTTCGTGTGCTCATAATACCAAAATTTGAGGTTGGGGAGATGAGCGGGGATTTCCCGGGGGAAGCACAGCTTTTCTACGAAAAGTACTGTCCGGGCTGCGAAGAAATCGAGATACCGAATATGCCGCCGACTGCTCATTTTTATCTCAACGATAAGGACGGCGTTGGAGTGCTTGTTACCGATTCGGGAAAAACCGCGGCTGGGCTCTCGCTGATGGCAGTTCTTTCCTCAGGATTCTATGATTACTCTGACACAACCATCGTTTCTGTCGGATGCGGCGGCGGAAGCGCAGGGAGCTGTACACTTGGCGATGTGATTCTTGTAACTGCTGTCTGTGATTATGATCTGGGACATCATGTGGATGCTCATGAGAGAAAGAGAAGCAGCACGCAAGTCATGTGGTTCCCGGATAAATCCTATGCGGACTATAGTTACAAATTTCTTAATAATGATCTTTGCCAAAAAACTTATGAGATGATCAAAGACTGTCCGCTGCGGACCACTGAAGAAGCAAAGGCAGTCATGAGAGAAAACTTTGGAGCTTATGAGGAAGAAGATATTCTGCCGGCAGTTAAAATGGGTACTGCCCTTACCGGGGATAATTTCTGGAAAGGAATTTACGGCCATGTGACAGCAAACTTCATCGCGGATTACTATGGATGCCCTGATCCCTATTCGGTGACGGAGATGGAAGAAATCGCGATCGCAAATACTGCAGAGTGTTTTCATCTGCTGGACCGACTCATTTCACTGCGCGTCATCGTGAACATGGATGTGTTCCTGAATGATGAGACACCGGAGAGCACCTGGGGAGAACACAAGAGTTTCAACGAAAAGATAGAAGATGACAATTCTGAGACTCTGGATATATTTGAACCTGCTATGCACAACTTGTTTGATACTGCAGACATTGTGATCGAGGCTGCTCTAAATGGAGAACTTTGAAAACACAACCGGTGCGGCCAGGCAGAAATCAAATTCATGAGAGTAGTGAAAGTGGAGAATGATAGTGTTTGAATTTGGAGAAAAACATCCCATTGCCTTTGAATTTATTTTAATTGTATTTTCCTTTGCTGCAGCAGCTCTGTTTTCTATTGCAGGCAATATGTTTAATCTGCATCCTGATTTCAGTACTTCAGCAGGGCGCATTATTGTGGGAGCGGCTTTGCTTTTTATCTATAGAAGAGCTTTCAGGGGCGGCAGCGTTTTTACAAACCCGCTGATCGTGCTTCCGGCATTGCTGTTTCCTGCGTGGAATATCTTTTATAACCTCAGTTCCGGAATGACGATCGGAGGCATCATTTTCTTTGTTGAGGGCTTTATTACGGCAATAGCTCCGGCTCTTTTTGAGGAAGTACTCTTCAGGGGGATTTTTATCTACAATCTCAGAAGGAACAACAAGAGCAGCATGTTCTGTCTGTTAGTGACAGCAGCTGTGTTTGCTTTGCTTCATCTAACAAACATTGTCGGAATGAGTCCGATCAGTGTTTTAGTGCAGTTTGGTTATTCCTTTGTCGTAGGCCTGGTTCTGGCAGCCATTTATCTAAAAAACAACAGTCTTTTACAGGTGGTGATCGTGCATTTCCTTATAGACTACACCAGCCATATCTTTGTGGAACAGGCCTCGATCTCCTCGATCATTCATCTGATCCTGTTTGCTGTGCTGTTAGCTGCAGAAGCAGTTTATGCGATTGTGATTACCGGATCTGAAGCAGCATAAAGATTCTGGTTCCCCAAAAAAAACGGCATAGACGCGGTTGCGTCTATACCGTTTTTTCTCTGCTTATAGGGCATCGGCAATGGGAATTCCCCCGATGTTTTTTCTAAAGGCTGCAGGACAAACCAATTATTCCTGGTTTTCCTCATGCTCATTGGGTTTGATCATAAACTTTTCCGCCACCTTACTTGTCTTCGATGTCCTGAGTGTAAAGTATCCGATATCCTCATTATACTTATATCTGTCCATCAGCCTTTTTATATATTTGCCGATTATCATAAACATAATCTCCTTTGCAGCAGTCTTGATCATTGCTTTTATTCTTCATTTCCATGGGCGAGTGCCCGCGAACATGTATAAATAAACGTCAAATATTATATTCTTTTTCGCAGGCGATGCCCACTTATTTGCAGTGTGTTTTCCTAATAGGAAAAGACAGTAGGATATGTTCGAAAAGCCATGGAATATTTACAGGATGTTAATCAAAGAAAATCCCGTTGTAAGATAAATGATTGTACGATAACATGATGAAAACAGGAGATGATTTCGATGCTGGATAAGGACCCGGAGCTGAAAGCGCTGATGGAAGAATCCATTGCTCTTGCATCGGTCCATAACCCGGATAAAAATACAAATCCGGTACAATCTCTGGAGTCCTACTATGATTTTCTGGATTGGTCTGCGGCCTGTATGCCTTGGAATATTTTGGATGTGGAGAACCCTTCCCTGTACTCGCGCATCGACCAGAGTCTGAATTACTTCTATTTTCTGCTGAGATCAACTGATACGAGATACTGCCCGTAAATGATAGAGGCGGAAATACATTCCGGGAAAGGAGCCTGACACTATGAAAGCATCATTCAGATTTCTATCTTTGTTCTTCATGCTCGCGCTGATCCTCAGCTGCAGCGCCTGTGCTTCCGGGACAGGGACAGCAGCCGGAGAGGAAAAAGCCGGGCAGGAAGGGACCGGAGAGGAGCTCTCCGTTGAAATGGACAGCACAACTGAGCTCTTTCTGTCTCTAACTGAAAAGACCAGCAAATCGCTGTCCTTCTCTCTAACCGAAGAACAGGCCGCCCTGGTTGAGAAGGCCGGTGCGGACAAGGTGACTTGGACCCTCCACCGGCTTGCACCCTATGCAAACCCTGCGGACGGGAATTTCATCTCCCTCCACGGCGAAGAAAAGATGTACCCCAACGAAAAGGAAACGATCGATTTCGCGACGATCAGATTCAATGATGCGAACGAATATGGTCAGGCTTTTTCCATGGAGCGCTTTGAGACTGCGCTGGACGGTTCCACACTGAAACTCGATTTCGCCACCACTCCTGTCAAGACCGGCTTCAATGACAGTATACCCCATGAAAGCGGCGGCAGGTTTTTGGACATCTGCGGTGACTTTACCCTTACCGCCGAACTGGACGGAGTTTCCCTGGCTTCGCTTGAACACGTCACCATCAAACCCTATGCTTCCTTCCATACCATGTGGGAGATGTTTGATGAGCTGCTGCGGCTGGCCGGCGAAGGAGACGACAACGGTGCTACACCCAAACCATACGTGGAATACGGCGTGATGGGCAAGTCCTGCCTTGGCTATGACATGCCCTACCTCATCGTTGCCCGCGACAGCGCAGCCGTAAAAAAATGGCTGGATCTCTCGGAAAAGGCTGAAGAAACCGGAACTGCGGTAATCGGGGAGCTCCAAAACTCCGGGGATGATGACTATCAGGTGCCTGTCCTGTATTCCAACGTCCACGCCAACGAGATTGCTGCGGCGGACGCAGTGCTGGAATTTGCCCGGCAGCTGATCGAGGAGCCCTCCATTGAATACACGAAGCTTACCGGCTTCACCGAGAAAGGACAGGCTAAACTCGAGCAGCAGCGGAAGGAAATGGGATTGTACACGCCGAAGCTGATTGCGGATCAGTGCAATTATCTGGGTTCCATTTGGTCCAATGCAATGATGGATTCCGGCGTGGTGGACGGATTTGACAGTTATTACACATCCGAAAAGACCACCGTTAATGTGGCAGATCTTCTGGACGAAGTTTTTTTCATCCTTGTGCCGGAAGAAAATGTAGATGCGCGCATGCTCTACACCCGCAATTCCGCCAATGGACATAACCTCAACAGGGACAACAGTTTCCAGGTCATGCCGGAGACACAGAACATGCAGCATCTGATCGGCACCTATGATCCTGTCACTTTCCTGGAGCTTCACGGACTGTTAGAGACGTTTCAGATAGAGCCCGCAATTCCGCCCCATCAGCCCAACTTTGAGTACGACGTGATCGCCAGAAATCAAATGGCCGGCGGGGAAGCATTCGGTGCGGCGGCTGTGGCCAATAATCCGGTTTACCAGAGCTATGCGATAGAGATGCGCGACTACATGTGCAGTGACGAGAACGGTACGCCGTTCTGGTCAATTGGAGGAAATGATTATCATACTATTTTTACCCCGACCTATGCCATGCTCCATGGCTGTGTCGGATACACCGCTGAGCTGCCCGCATACTCCGAGACCACTCGCGTGGCGGCTACCTACGGGCTTTGGGGGCTGGCTGATTACGTGGCCGCCAACAAAGAGAGCTATTTCGCGAATCTTGCGGAGATCTACGACCGCGGCATAGAGAACCGGAACTCCGATGCTGAGGTCGGTCCCTGGCTTGTAGATGCGCATGACAAGGTCGGTGCCGAAGCAGAGATCTTCCGTCCTGCCCATACAGGGGAAGGAGAGAACGGACAGTTCTTCCCCGAGTGTTATCTGATTCCTCTGGATGCGGAGAACCAGACCAATCTTCAGGCGGCCTTTGAAATGATCGAATACCTGACCCGCAACGACGTAAAGGTCAGCATTGCCGGCTCCCCTGTAACCGCGGACGGGAAGACTCTGCCCGCCGGTACCGCCGTGGTTTCCATGTTCCAGGCCAAGCGGTCTGTGGGCAACATTGCACTTTACAGAGAGCCTTTGATCACAAGCTGGGAGACTATGTCTAATGGAGCCAGCGGATCCTTCAATTACATCCGCGGCTTTGATATGGTCACCTGTGTGAAGCCCGCGGAATACAGTGCGATCGCAGACGCTTTGGACCGGACCCTGACCTATGATACGCTGCAGCCTTTCCTTGAGGAGAACGCTGTATCTCAGTTTTCCGGTGAGGAGGGAGGGGATGTCATCATCTCCAATGCCTCTGAAAGTTCCACCGCAGCTGTGAACGCGCTCCTGGATGCCGGCAAACAGGTCGGTATGATCACTGAGGGCACGTACAAGGGCGACTTTATCTGCTCCTTTGAGGACTGGCAGTCTGTGTCTGCCGATCACATCCTGGCAGGCACCGGCGTGAAGGATCCGGATTTTACCGCCTATGTCATCGAAAAGACGCCCACGGTCTACATCAGCGGTACAAAGGAAGCACTTATACCTGCTCCTGAAGGCTACGTGTACAACACCCTCGTAACCACTTCCTCTGATTACAACAATGAGCGGATCGCAATGGAACTGATGGGGTTTGGCACCACTGAGAACGTCACCGCGGCGGACGCGGTGGTGGGCGGCTGCGGTCTGGACGAGGAGAGCCTTGCCGCTGTGCAAACCGGAGTTCCCTATGTGGGCTTCACCCAAAATGCCGTGGAGATCGTCCAGGAATCCCTCCTTCCGGGTCTTCAAACCGGCTCCGCTGACGGAGTTGACTGCCTGGGCTATGTTACCTATCCCGAGGAAACTCTTGTCAACGCAAGTTATATCATGGAGGGGGACGACGCATTCTATGCCGCCGGCACCGACTACTTTACGGCTCTGCCCGAAGGCGCGAGGATCCTTGTGCAGCGTGACGGCAGCCGCGCTCCTTTGGAAGGCGTATTTTACGGTGATGATGAGAGCATGGATGCTTTCCTGAACGGTATCATGGGATTCTCTTATGAGGGTAAAGACAAAGACGGAAACGACGTGAATATAACACTCTTTGCTAACTCCATGACCGAAAGCGGCCATCAGAGAGACGAGTACGCTTTCATCAGCAATGCCCTCTTCGCGAGTTTCCTCACTGAGACCCCCTATAGGTAAACAATGGGACTGCTTCCATGTTTGTATAATCCGCAAGTCCGAACTCGATTTACTTACAAAAATTTGTTAATATATAGTGAGTAAACGGAGGACATATGAGAATATTCGATTACAGCTTTTTGAAAACGTTTATGGGGTAATAGAAAGGAGAAGAAACTAATGATACTTCATCAGATCATCACGTCGCTGCTGGAAACAGATGCCTACAAGCTGTCGATGGGGCAGGCAATATATCATTATTTCAGCAGATACAAGACGACATGGTCATTTAAGTGCAGAAATAAAGACGTACATTTTACACCTGAGATGGTACATGAGATCCGTCAGCAGATACAGGTTTACTGCAATTTGCGGTTTACAGAGGACGAGCTGGCCTATATTGACAAGATCCGCTGGATCAAAGGCTCCTATGTCGATTTTCTCCGTCTCTGGAAGCCCAGGTTCGAAGATTTCGAGATCACAGACGATGCGGAATGCGGGCTTGCCATTGAAACCAGAGGAACCTGGCTCAATACGTCCATGTATGAGATCCCGGTTCTTGCCATTGTGAACGAAGTATACTTCCGCATGGCACATGGTTACGACAGTCTGTTTGCAGGCTTCAAGGAAAGGCTTGAAGAGAAGATCGGATGGCTGCAAAGAGATGAACTGTGCATCGGAACCTTCAGTGAATTCGGACTCCGCCGCAGGCTTTCTGCGGAAGCACAGGACCTTGTGGTCAGGCGCCTGAAAGAGGCGGATCTCGGCAGTTCTGATTTTATCGGAACATCCAATGTATTCCTGGCAAAGAAATATGGCCTTGTTCCGGTCGGAACGATGGCACACGAGTGGATCATGTGCGTCGGACAGGGAGACCACAGTCAAAATCCCGCATATTCCAACCGTCATGCACTGGATGCATGGGTGAAGGAATACGGCGTCCTGAACGGAATCGCTCTTACGGACACGATCACAACGGACTGCTTCCTGCGTGATTTTGACCTCACTTTTGCCACCCTGTTCTCCGGTACACGGCATGATTCCGGCGACCCGTACGAATGGGGAGAGAAGATGATTTCCCACTATGAGTCTCTGGGAATCGATGCAAAGACCAAGACCCTGCTGTTTTCCGACAGCCTGAATTTTGAAAAAGCTGATGCTATAAACAGGCATTTCCACGGCAGGGCTAAGGTTGCGTTCGGAATCGGAACATACCTGTCCAATGACACAGAAGTTCCGGCACTGAACATCGTCATGAAGACCACTGCCTGCAACGGGCAGGCAGTTGCAAAATTGTCGGATACACCAGGAAAAGGCATGTGCAAGGATGAAAGGTACATCCAGTATCTTGAAACCTGTATCCGATGGAGGATGGAGCACCTGCCGCACTCGTTGGCAAAGTAAGAAGACCACCCTTATAGGATTAAGGAACGAGATGCAGTTCCGGAGAAAGAAAAAGAGGCTGTGAGCAAAATACAGCCGGGATCGTTTTTAAAAGTGGTATAAACGAAAGAGCAGAGCCCTTCACCTCAGCGGGTGAAGGGCTTTTATCGTTTGTGGTAAAATCAAAAGAACTGTCGGAAATAAAGAAAGCCTTGAGGAGGTAGAATATGGACATCGAAATCCTTTTAGCTTTACAGGATTTTAGAAACGGCCCAGGTGCGTTTTTGGCCGGCTTTTTTTCAAAGATGACATGGCTGGGTGAATTGAACACAGCACTTGCCATCATGGCGCTGATCTATTGGTGTGTCAGCAAGGATTTTGGCACTTATTTTCTGATGGGCTGGAGCGGCAACAGGCTGGTCAACGGTATGCTGAAGGTGACGGTCTGCGCCTATCGACCATGGATCAGGGACACGCGTGTTCTGCCCTACGGCGATTCCATCACCACGGCGACAGGTTATTCGTTTCCCAGCGGGCATACGATGAACGCGGCGACCATATTCGGAGGCGGGGCAGTCCGCAGGAACATTCCCCGGGCGCAGCGCGCCGTGCTGGGTCTCCTCGTCCTGCTCGTGGCGTTCAGCCGTAATTATCTGGGCGTGCATACGCCGCAGGACGTTCTGGTCGGTGTCGTGGCCGGAACCCTGGTCATGTTCCTGACCGTGAAGCTGATGCGATGGGTAAAGGTCCATCCCGAAAAGGATATTCTGGTGGTCTGTATCGGTGTCGGGCTCGCAGTCCTGGTGGCAATCTACGCCGCAGTCAAACCCTATCCTACAGACACAGACGCGGCCGGAAAAGTATTGGTGGAAGGGGCAAAGATGGCAAATGACACCTTCAAGGGTGTCGGCTGGAGCGTCGGATTTTTGACCGGGTGGATTCTGGAAAGACGGTTTGTTCAGTTTTCTACCGACATTTCCATGATGAAAAGGACAACGCGTCTTACATACGGACTCTTGAGTTATTATGTTGTCAGCCTGATATTCGTACCGCTAATTAAAGGCTGGATTTCCGGTGCGCCCGGCACCTTTGTATCATGTTATTTGCAGATGCTTTACGTGGCATTTCTCTTTCCCTGGATATTAAAGCACATCGAATAAGGGAATGGAAATGAGTAATGGAGAACGAGCTTTCACATTTTTCGGATGTAATGTAAAAATGGAGAAACTCAGAAAGAGTCTGCACCGGATGTTTTGCAGGGGAGGAGACCAATGAAATTTGCGAAGCTGATTGCACTGGCATTGACACTAAGCTGTCTGACTGCCTGCGCCGGCTCAGGTGCGGGAACTGCCGGAAGCGCGGGCAGTAAACCGGCTGAGAGCACAACTGCTGAAGCCGCCGTGAGCGCAGATGATCAGTCGGCACAGCCGGCTGAGAACACAGATGAAAAAACAGCAGAAGACCCTGCAGCAGCCGCGTCGGAAACAGGATCTGCTGAAGATCCCGCAGCCGCCGCCACGGGAGCAGAAGCTGCAGAGGGGAATGCACTGGACTACACCACCGGTACGCCCTGGCCGAATATCGATCTGGAAGGGGTCGTCACCCCTGATATGGCCTCAGATATCAAGGACAATTATGCACTGGCTGTGAACAAGGACAAGTTATTGGCTGTGGAGATTCCCGAGGGATATTCTTATGGCGGCACGGTCATGGATCTGATACTGCAGCAGGCGGAGGATGTGAAGAATATGTTCCTTGGAGACGCGCCTGAGGAGCATGATGCCAAACTGGCCTATGATCTGTTTTGGCTGATGATGGATTGGGACAGCCGGAATGCGCTTGGCGTCGCGCCGCTCAAAGAGATGACGGACAAGATGGAGGCGATTTCCACGATCGACGAATTAATGGCTTACCATGTTGATACTCCTGCAGAAAAGCAGCTCTACACACTCTGGAGCAGCGAAGTGGACCCGGATCTGAACGATTCCAGCCGAAATATCATTTTTCTTTCAAATAACGGATTGCTTCTGAAAGACAGTTCGGAATACAAGACACTCACGCCTTACGGGCAGGTCAGAAAAGAGGCCTACACTACGCTTGCCAGGAAAATGCTCGCAAAACTCGGCTATTCCGAGGAGGATGCCGATCAGAAAATTGACAACTGTTTTGCCGTCGAAACTATGCTGGCGGGCAGCATCTATACCCGCGAAGAACAGCAAAGACCGGACTACCTTTCCCGCATCAACAATGTCTATTCCCGGGATGATCTGGAACAGCTGCAGGGAAAACTGCCGATCCTCGCATCTCTGGAAGAGGGGAGCGGATATCCGGCTGCAGAAGAATATCTGGTGATGAATCCTGCAACCTTTGAGAAACTTAACGAGGTATGCGTCGAGGAGAATCTCCCCCTGATTCGGGACATGTTCATCGTACATGGTGTAATCGCATGTGCCTCGGATCTGGACCGGGAATGCTATGAATGGAGCGTAGAATGCGACAATACGATCAGCGGTTCCACGGGAATTCTGGATGATGAAACCGCCTTTTCCGGCACTGCTGCAGAAAAGCTTGTCTGGCCGGTGGCACGCCTCTACACGGAAACATATCTGAAGCAGGAAGACAAAGACCGCATCACCGCCATGGTAGATGAGATCCTGGATGCCTATCACGGTATCATTGAGAACGCGGATTTCCTCTCAGACGAGACCCGGGCCAAAGCGGTGGAGAAACTCGAAGCCATCGGCAAATTCATCCTCTATCCGGACGAGTGGTCAAAATACAGCAGCGAGGAGCTGAATTTCTCTGCAAAAGAGGAAGGCGGCAGCTACTGGGACGCCAAGGAAGCGATTACAAGATTTAATCTTGCCAAGAGCATCAAAGACTACAGTAAGCCTGTCGACAAGGAAAAATGGGGGGAGGCGCCGCACATTGTCAACTGCTTCTATAGCCCGCAGGCTAACGGCATTTATATCATGGGAGCCTTTGCACGCGGCGGTTTTTACAACAGTGAGATG
Organism: Lachnospiraceae bacterium; assembly: GCA_045130475.1. Classification (GTDB taxonomy): domain Bacteria; phylum Bacillota; class Clostridia; order Lachnospirales; family Lachnospiraceae; genus CAG-791. The sequence continues at coordinate 1,265 of JBGUPU010000082.1, read as the reverse complement.
AGTGAGGAAGAACTGTACGGCACCCTCGGCACTGTGATCGGCCATGAGATCTCCCATGCCTTCGATTCCAGCGGCGCGCAGTTTGACAAGAACGGCGATATGAGCAACTGGTGGACTGAGGAGGATTATGCGAAGTTCCTTGAACGGAATAAAAAAATGGTCGCTTACTTCAATGCAATGCACCCATGGGAGGGACAGGACTTCAAGGGCAGCATCATGACGGGCGAGGCCTGTGCGGATATGGCAGGTGTAAAAGTAATGCTTCAGATTGCCGCGGATCATCCGGATTTTGACTATGATAAGTTCTTCCGCACATTTGCCAACAACTGGCTGACCAAAGATACACTTCAGCGCGCATATGCCCGTATCAACGATGCGCATCCCATGTGTTATCTAAGAATCAACGCCACACTGCAGCAATTCGATGAATTCCTCACCTGCTACGGAATCACTGAGGGCGATAACATGTACCTCGTTCCCGAAGACCGGGTGGCGATCTGGTAATTGAGTTTAGGGAGACAGGGGACGGTTCTCTGTCTCCCATAAGTGAGTGATGAGCGGTATGAAAGAATATGTAAAAAGTAACGGAAAGTTCCTGCTGGTTGTTTTGCTCAGCGGATTAGTCGGAGGATACTGCACAGGATTGTATCTGCCCGCATCTTTTTCACCTGAGATGACGCAGCAATTGCAGGAACAGGGTATGACCGCTGAAAAGTTAGCACTCAGCGGTGCGGTCCAATATGGCATCTTCCCGGCACAATGGCCATGACAACATTGACTCCATTATTGTTGTTCAGATGCTTTTTGTTCAACGGCGGACTTGGTCTGTGCTTTGGCTGGCTGTACCGGAAATACGGAATTGGCTATGCAATGATAGCCCATGGAGCTGCTCATTTGATTTCAGATTTGCTGATGATCATATTTTTATAAATACAGCTTCCGCTAAAGGGAATATGGGCGGGAAGTTGGGATACTTTTGGGATAGCTGATGGTTGTGATATAGCTCAAAACCACCGGTGCAACTCCTGATTGGGGAGAATGCATCGGTGGTTTTTAAATGTCCGATAATGTATAAAGCCTTAGAGCATTCAACAGACTCTTTTAAGTGAGCAGGATATCATTGGCCGGCAAGAGTTTCCGTTATGGATTGGAAGAACTCTTTGCTCCACATATCCAATGAAGCCGGATTTCGAATAAAAGGAAGAACATCACCTTTTGCCTGTGCGTAATCTATTTGTTCAAAACGTCGGAACAGAATCTGTTTG
>JBGUPU010000081.1:0-27774 GCA_045130475.1 Lachnospiraceae bacterium | reverse complement strand
AGCGGCCGGTACTTGGCCGCTGATTTTTAGCGGCCTTAGTACCGCTGCCAGCGAGGGTAGAGCGAGAGCGTGCCCAAGCCGTTTGTGCAGCCTGACGGGACGGAGTTCACTTGACCGCCTTTGACCCTGCATCATAACAATAATACATATAAAAGATGGAAAAATGTATGACAACTACCGCAAACACATCCGACCCCGCAGCACTTGAAAACAAGGCTTCTTCCGGCAGGGAAGTTCCTGTCGGGCACCGCACTGCGGATTATTACTTTGATCTTCCCCAGGAACTGATCGCGCAGGATCCTCTTGAGGACCGTTCGTCCTCAAGGCTTCTTGTGCTGGACAGAGAGACGGGGGCACGCCGCCACGGGACATTCCGCGATATTCTCCAATATCTGGAACCCGGCGATGCCATGATCTTAAATGATACCAAAGTCATTCCCGCCAGACTTCTCGGGACGCGGGAAGGGACAGGCGCTTCTATAGAGATCCTGCTCCTCAAACGTCTGGAGGCTGACGTCTGGGAATGCCTTGTGCGCCCCGGCAAAAAACTCCGTCCCGGCGCCAGAGCAGTATTCGGGGACGGGAGCCTGAAGGCGGAAATCCTGGAAATTGCGGAGGGCGGCAACAGGCTTGTCCGTTTCGAATATGAGGGGATTTTCGAGGAGGTCCTGGACCGGCTGGGCGAGATGCCTCTGCCTCCCTACATCACACATAAACTGCAGGACAGAAACCGTTACCAGACAGTCTACGCCAAATACGAGGGATCTGCTGCTGCACCCACTGCGGGTCTGCATTTCACACCGCAGCTGCTCGATGAGGTCCGCGCAAAGGGCGTACAGATCGGTTTTGTCACGCTTCATGTAGGCCTCGGTACCTTTCGTCCCGTCAAAGTGGACGATGTGGAGGAACACACGATGCATACGGAGTGGTATAATGTCCCGCCCCGGACTGCAGAGCTGATCAATCGGACGCATGAAGCGGGCCGCCGCGTGATCTGTGTGGGTACCACCAGCTGCCGTACGATCGAGAGTGCAGCAGACGAGAAGGGAATTGTCCATGCCGGAAGTGACGATACCTCCATTTTCATTTATCCCGGCTATCGATTCCGCGCCATGGACGCGCTGATCACCAATTTCCACCTGCCGGAATCCACTCTGATCATGCTGGTATCCGCCTTTGCGGGGAGGGAGAATGTGCTGGAGGCCTATAAAGAGGCGGTAGATCTTCGTTACAGATTTTTCAGCTTCGGCGATGCCATGTTCATCTGCTGATTTCCCCTGAATATATTCTGTGGTAGAATAGTGTACATGAATACTTTAGTCTTAAACCGTTTGGAAAATAAATTACATAAAGGCATACAGTTTTCTGTGATCATCCCTGCTCATAATGCGGAGAAGACACTCCGCAGGGCAGTGGAGAGTGTTCTGGCTGCCATGGAGACTGTGTCGGCAGATGCAGTGATCGCTTCAAGGTCTGCTGCTGCAGAGGAAGGAAGAGTGTCTGAAGGGGAGGAACAGTCCGGTAAAAATGCGCCTCTCTTTGAGGTACTGATCATTGAGAACGGCTCGGAGGATGCGACGGAATTTATCGGCAGGAGCCTTCAGGCTGAGCACGAAGGCTTTGTCAGGCTGCTGAAATCCGACAAAGGTGTCTCCAACGCCCGCAACATGGGCCTGGAGAATGCCGGAGGGCAGAGGATTCTGTTTCTGGATGCGGATGATTTTTTTACCGAAGACGCAGGCGAAGTACTGCGGGATTCGCTGCATTTTACGGGTACGGACCTGATCATCTGCAGCTACGAGGCAGGCGGCCGTCAGATGCATATCTGTCCGCCGCAGGGAGAACGCTTTACCGGCCCGGCTCTGGAAGATATTTCTGTCTGTATGATCGAGAATCCGACCAGGTACACCAGCGTATGGTCCAAGATTTTCCGCAGGGACTGCATCGAGCGCTTACATCTGCGATTCGATCCTTCCCTCCGTCTGTCCGAAGACAGCTTCTTTATCATTCAATACCTTGCGGGATGCCGGAGGATCAGGCTGCTGGACAGGTTTTTTTACCACTATTCAACGGACGGCGGATCGGTTGTGCGCACCTGGGACGGCTCCAAGGAAGAGGGCTATAAACAGTCTCTTGGAGCTGTGCTCAAGTATCTGCAGACACAGCCGCAGCGAATCCGGGATGCGGGAGCGGGGTATGCCATGATGCAGTTCAATCTGCTGATGGTTCGGGAGGTGTTTTCTCTCTCCAGCCCGCTGTCGATTTCTGAAAAGATCCGTACGATGAAGAGGATTGCCGCAGAGGAACCTTTTGCTTCCGCAATTGACCGGTTTGATCCGGACTGCCACAAGGGCGCAAGGTATCTGCCTTTCCGAATGTTAAGATACAGGCAGACAGCCGCAGCGGCTGCCATTTATGCTGCGAGGGCTGTCCAGAATGCGCGCCGCGAAGGAGAATAAGAGGGCTGCTGATGAGTCCTGCGGGATGAAAAGCAGGACGGCAGCCGTGGTTTCATGCTTTGAAAGTCTGGTAACGGAGGTCATCACTGATATGTATAACGTTCTTGTTTTCGGTATGACAGAGAACCCGGGCGGAGTGGAGAGTTTTCTCATGAACTATTACCGGCGGATGGATCTGAGCCGGTTCCACTTTGATTTTCTGTGCAATTCTTATGATCCTGTCGCCTTTGAAGATGAGATTCATGCCATGGGCGGACGCACCATTCACTTTACGTCCAGGCGCAGGAACCCGATCCGCTTCAGGAAGGAGCTGGAATCCTTTTTCATCAAACACGCCCGGGAATATCAGGCCATCTGGGTCAATATCAACAGCCTTGCCAATATTGATTACCTGAAAATGGCCAAAAAGTACGGTATCCCGAAAAGGATTATCCACAGCCACAATGCGCAGAACATGGATACAAAGCTCCGCGGAATGCTCCACGAGGCAAACCGGGGGGTGCTCGGCAGATATGCCACCGACTACTGGGCATGTTCCGACTATGCCGCTAAATGGTTTTATGCCGGAAAGGGCGGCCGGGGAGAGCTTCGGCATCCCGCAGTCGTGATACGGAATGCGATCGACGTGGAGAAGATACGGGACGGGATCAACCGAAGAGAAGAGTATCGCCGGCTGGCAGGCGGGGATGCCGACTGGTCGGATCAGTTTATCATCATCAGCATCGGACGTCTTCATTTTCAGAAAAACCAGAAATTTGCGATCGATGTGATGGCAGAACTCGTACCCGAGATGCCGGATGCAAGGCTTGTCCTGGTCGGACAGGGCGAGGATGATGAGATGCTCAGAGAACATGTCCGTGAAAAAGGACTGGAGCAGGAAGTGTACTTTACAGGTGTTGTGACGGACATCCCCGGATGGCTTGGCGCGGCGGACTTCTTTATTTTCCCTTCAGTATTTGAGGGACTGGGGATCGCCGGCCTCGAAGCGCAGGCAGCAGGACTTCCTACGCTCGCTTCGGCGGATGTGATCCCGAAGGATATTGCGGTCACAGACCTTCTGCATTTTTATCCCCTTGAGAAAGGGCCTTCGGAGTGGGCGAATGAGATCATTCTGATGCGCAACAGCATGGATGAGCGGCCTGTTACAGAGGATGACCCCGCTTTTGACCGTATTCTGGACGATTTCACCCGAAAAGGATACAACAGCGCGGCGGAAGTGAAACGCCTGGAAGAACTGCTGATGGGGAACTGATTCTGTACAAATGGAGAAAAATAGAAGAACATGAAAAAACTGACGCTTGATGAAATCCGCGGGCTGGAGCTGGAGCTCATGGACGCCTTCACAAAACTCTGTGAACAGAACGATATTTATTTTACACTTGGCGGAGGCACTCTTCTGGGCGCGATCCGGCATCAGGGCTTTATACCCTGGGATGATGATATCGACGTAATGATGCCGCGCCCAGATTTTGAAAGACTGTATCATCCGGAGGAACTGGATCTGACCGGATTCCCGGACTACATGGAGTTCAGGACCTATCGTGACGGGAGTCTGAATTATCCCTTTATCAAACTGGTTGACACGCGCACCTTTGTCGACTTTCCTTACTATGACAGCGACACCAATATCAATCAGATCTGGATGGATATCTTCCCGATTGACGGAAACCCTGTAGACAGGAATGAGAACCGCCGGATTTATGAGAAGTCCCTCCGTCTGCGCAAGCTGATCTTTATCAAGCTGGCGAAAAAAGGAGAAGGAAAGACTTTTCTCAAGAAGCTTCTCAAGCCCGCTGTCATAAGCGTGCTGAAGGTTGCCATGCCCATGCCTAAGCTCCTGGAAAAGATCGACAAGCTCTCAATGTCCATTCCCTATGACAGCACACCCTATGTCGGCTGCATTATGTGGGGGTACGGGCCGAGGGAGCGCATGTCTCGCAGGAAGTTTATGATCCCGATCAAGGTTCCCTTCGAGGGAAGGATGATGAATGCGCCGTCCAATTACGATCATTATCTGCGCGGCCTGTATCATGATTATATGCAGCTTCCGCCAGAGGAAAAAAGAATTATGCACGGAATGGATGCATGGCTTCTGGAGCCGGGCGAGACAAAGGACGATATCGAGAGGTGATCGTATTCTCTGCCGGAAAAAGACAGGGGGTTGCAGGTTTGTAAAACATGCCTGATCACTATTGTTTAAATTGATGGAGTTGAATATATGGTTTTTGACAGCAGGGCTTACAGGGTACGGATTCCGCAGGAAACGCCGCGGATCCGTCTTGATGAGCTCATGACTTTTGCGGGACTCATATTATGGGTCCTGCAGGCCTATATCGATGACAGCGGATTCGGAACATTTTTCGGTTCAGAACTGGGAAAGCTGATCAGGTATTTCTGTCTGTTTCTTTTCCTGGTGCGGATTCTTTTGTCGGACATGCATCTTGCAGTGCGTGCAGTATCTGCCGCTGCCGTGTTTTTCTGTTATCTGATGATGATACAGAAGATGGCGGGGTCTGGCATCACATTCCTCCAGCTGTTTGTGATGATGATGGCGGTAAAGGATATAGACTTTAAGCGGCTGTGCAAGGTCATGTTCTGGACCTGTCTGCTCTGTTATATTTCAGTCCTCTTTTTTGACGCAGTCGGACTGATCTGGCGCCCGCCGCTTGTGGACGGCGACCGTGTGCGCGACTACATGGGATTCCGCTTTGTCTCCTTCCCGTCCATTTATTTTTTCAATCTGCTTTTCTGCGGAGCCTATGCCTATACGGATTCCCCTGCTCTGGCGGAGCAGAAAGCCGGCCGCGGTGAACATGTGAATACTTTTCCCTGGTGGGGATTCGTTTTTCTGGAGGGGCTCAACTTTCTGGTATATAAGAGAACAAATACCAACATTCCCTTCCTGATCACTTCACTGTTCATTCTGCTGTATGTGGTCTGTATCTACCTGGGGTGGAACCTGTTTCCGAATACCCTGCTGATGCGGGTCCTGGCAGGGCTGTGTTATCCGGCGCTGGCATTATTTGCCTATGAGGTTGTCGCCCATTATAATCCCAACAGCCAGAGATGGCTGAAAATCGATGACAAGCTGACGCACTTCAGGATCCGTCATTCGGCAACCGGCTTGAAGACCTACGGAATTCATCCCTTCGGACAGGTTGTCTATCAAAACGGCGATCTGCAGTCTCCCAATTATTTTTATATCGACAGTGCCTATATGAAGGTACTGATCAATTACGGTCTGGTCTTCGCGATCATTCTCTTTGGAATCTATGCGATGATCTCCGTGGCGGCAGTGAAGAACCAGGATACCGTGCTGTGTATCTGGATGGTATGCATTGCCGGTTACAGCCTGATGAACAATGTTCTGATGGATACGGAACAGTGCTGTTCTCTCTTTGCTTTCTGGTACGCTCTGGATGTATGGAAGAGACGCCGCTCGAACGGGTATTATCCTGCTTCACCGGATCGGCCTCCGGAAGCCGGCGGAGACGCCGGTTTTGCTTTAGCCGGCTCAGTCAGCCCGTTAAGAGCCGCGCTGAGTGAGGCAGTAAGTGAGACAGCTGCAGAACCCGGAGCCGGGCGAACCGAGGGTATCGCCGACAGGCCGGAAGAAATTCCGGAATCCGGCAGCAATCCCGCGGGGGGACCAGAAGGGGTCCCTGCATCCGACAGCAATCCCGTGGGGGGACCGGAAGAAGTCTCCGAATCCGGCAGTGATCCCGCAGGCGGACCGGAAGAAGTTCCCGAATCCGGCAGTGATCCTTCCGGGGGAGGCGGCAAAGACAATAAAAATAATGAGCCGAGTGTGCGCAAAAATTTTGTTCTGAGTATGGCCTATCAGGTACTGGTCGTTATCCTGCCCTTGATCACGGCGCCCTATGTTGCCCGAGTTCTCGGAGCTGATAAGAACGGTATCTACAGCTTTACAGCTTCCTATCAGACCTATTTTTCCATGTTTGCCGCGCTCGGAACGGTTTCCTACGGATCACGCGAGATTGCCCGGAACCGCAAAAACAGGCAGGTGCGGTCAAAGCTGTTCTGGGAAATCGAGCTGATGACGGTCCTTACATCGACCCTGTCCATCCTTGCTTTTATTCTTTTTATTTATACAAGAGACCGCTACCGGATCTATTATATACCACAGGTCATGTCCATCCTCGCCGTGATGTTTGATATCTCCTGGTTTTTCACCGGCATCGAGGAATTTCGCTATATTGTCACGAAAAATGCAGTTTTTAAGCTGCTGGGCGCGGTCCTGATCTTTACTCTGGTACATAAACCGGAAGATCTGCTCTTATATATCATTATCCTGTCGGCTACGACGATGCTGGGAAATCTGTCCATGTGGATCCATATGCCCCGCTTCCTTGATCCGGTCAGTTTCTCTACCCTGAGGATCCGGCGGCACCTGAGGGAGACTATGGTCTACTTCATCCCTTCGATCGCGACTTCCGTCTATACCGTTCTGGATAAGACTCTGATCGGCGAGATTACCCGGAACGAGGCGGAGAACGGCTGCTACGACAAGGTTGTCCAGATCATCAATATCATGAAGGCCTTGACCTTCACCGCCCTCAACAGCGTTCTGGGAGCCCGGATCTCCTTCCTGTTCGCCGAGAAAAAATACGACGAGATACGCAGAAGGATCGAGACTTCCATCAACTATATCCTGTTCATGGGACTGGCAATCGGATTCGGCCTTGCAGGCGTAGCCCCGCGCTTTATCCCCTGGTTCCTCGGACCCGGTTATGACCGCGCGGTCATGATGCTGATCATGATGAGCCCGATCGTAGTGATCATCGGTGTCAGCAATTGCCTGGGATCCCAGTATTATACTCCCTCCGGAAAAAGGGCGCAGAGCGCGCGTTTTATCATAGTCGGTTCTATCGTAAACCTGATCCTGAACCTGATCCTGATCCCGCGCTTCTGGGGTTACGGCGCGATCGCAGCATCCATTATTGCGGAGCTGACGATCACGATTTTGTATATCACATTCGCCGGAAAATCCTTCCATCCGGTCGTCCTGATACGGGACGGATGGAAAAAGCTGATCGCGGCAGCTCTGATGTTTGCCGCGGTGCGTCTGATCGATCCTTTTTTCAAAGGCAATTTCCCCGCCCTTGTGTGTGAGATATGCCTGGGAGGCGCTGTATTTATCGCTGTTCAGTTCATCCTGCGCGACAGTTTTATGACAGGGTTCTGTATGGATACAGTGCGCAGGGTCGTAAAAAGGCGCAGATAAATGCAGGCTCCAGCCGTGTCCGCGGCGCAGGCATGGATTGATCCCGCTTTGCACCCTTTACTATGCTATGCTATAATGATTTAACGTGAAAAAAGTACCGCTAGTCAGAATTCCGGCATCGTACCGGAGAAAGCCGCAGTACCGTTCACAGAGAATGATCGGGAGGAATAGATTTGAGTAATCAGAATTATGCAAACCGTAATCATCCGGGCGCGAAAATGCGGGAGGTGAGCCTTCCCAGGCTTCTGCTCCTGACATTGAGGTGCTGGCGGAGTATGCTGGCGGCAGGTCTGGTTCTTGCAATTCTGCTGGCAGGCATGAAAGTTTTGCGCGAGTACCGCAACAGAGGTGCTTCCAATGAAGCACACCAGCAGTACCTGGAGCAGATGGCTGTCTATGACGCTTCTGTGCTGGCATATACCGAAGCGATCGAAAGTTTCCAGGCCAAGATCGATGCCAGGCAGACTTATTTTAACCAGTCTCTGCTGATGCAGGTCGATCCTCACAATGTATGTGTGTCAACCGTTTCCATGGTGGCAACGACCCCCGGTATGGAAAAGGCGGGGGAAGCAGCATCAGATGCCGCAAAGACAGAGAGCGCTGCCATCGTGAACGCCAGCAACGTTGTTCATGCCTATACGGATTTCATCATGAACGGGATTTCCTATGCGCAGTTTGCCGAAGAACTCGGAGTTCCCGAGCAGAGTGTGCGTGAGCTGGTGCAGATTGTGACTGACCAGTTCCATTTCAGCAGTGTTTTCAAGATCCAGGTCCGCAGTATGGATCTGGAACTGTCCACCAGGATCATGGATTATATCCTGCAGCAGATTGAAGAGAACAAAGATGTCTTCAGCAATGCACTGGGTGAGTACAAGGCTGAGATCGTCAGCCGCAGCGAAGAGGTGGAGGTTGATCCTCTTCTTATGCAGCTGCAGACAGACCAGCAGAACTTTATTGCCCAGATGCAGAAAAACCTTCAGACTGCCCAGACTTCTCTGAAAGAGCTCATTAAGCCCGCAGAGGTCGGCGCAGCATCAATGAAGTCCCTGATCAAGAGCGGGATCAAATACGGTGTGGTCGGATTTGCAGGGGGCATCTTCCTGATGATCCTGTTCTATGCCGTCCGCATTCTCATGAAAGGCAAGATCCTGACAGACGACGAACTCAATACAGCTTACGGCCTGCGCAGCATCATCACTCTTCCTGCCGGGGCTGCGAGAAAAGAATCCCGTTCACCTGTTGACAGACTGGTGGAGAAACTTGTCAGCGATGCTCCTGATATGAGTGTTTCGGCAGCCAACGATCTTCTGATCGCCAAGGTGGAGAACCTTGCATACAATTCCGGCATCCGGAAGATCGCTCTTGTCGGCTCGATCGGTGAGACACGTCTGGAATCCTATACAAACAGACTCAATAAATGTGCCGAACAGGCCAAGAGTCCCCTTACGTTTACGGCATCGCCCAATCTGGATAAGAACGCAGATTCTGTGCGCAGCATCCGCGATGCTGACGGCTGTATCGTCGTTGAAGAAGTAGGAGAGACTGTCTACAAGGATGCGGCGGAGATCATTGAACTTCTCTTCGCGGCCGACAAACCGATCCTTGGCACTGTTTATCTCTGATGAATCTTTTGTCTGCGGTTTTTGCAAATTCGGCAGACATGCCGGCGTCTGCCCTTTACAGGGCAGACGTTTCTTCATGTGAGGGCGATGAGAAATTTTAAACGTTATATTATCCTGCTGATTGCCGCAGGGATTCTGCTGACTTCCATGGCCGCAGGCCTGAACCGGGAAAAAGAAGCCCGGGAAAAGGAGGGACAGGCCCGCGCAGAACAGGACACAGATTTGGATCATAACCGCGCCCGAAGCGTGAAGATCCTCCCCCGGGAAGAGTTTGAGGCAGCCGGAACGCGATACCGGACAGAGGCTTTCCGGGCATCGTCTCTGGCCTGGAAGGGTTCTTCAGCCGCATGCGATGAGAGGTCTGCGACGGTATACATTCCCTGTGATCTGCAGGAACTTACTCAGACGGAGTCCGGAACGGAGTTTTTTTCACAGAAGATCCTCTCCGGGCTTGAGCCTGCCGAAGAAGGCGGCACAATTATGGTCTGTTCCGATAAGTGGATGGATGATCCCGCAGGAGCTGCTGCAGCCGGTCATTCTTTTGAAGCTCTGCTGGCAGATGGAGACGGCGCCGGTGCTTTCCGCATTGTGCTGACAGGTCTTCCTGTACTCTGCATTGAAAAAACAGATACGGAGGAGATCACCGGAAAAGAGGAGCATACAGGCCGGATCCGCTATATTCCTGCTTCGCTTTCCGATGAGGGCGAAAGAGGAGAGGAATACTTCTGCCGCTTTCATGTGCGGGGAAATGTGTCCTCCACCCTGGAAAAAAAGCCCTACAAAGTCACCCTGACTGACCGGGCCGGCAATAAGATTAAGGGCAGTCTGGCTGATCTGCGGGAGGATGATGACTGGATCCTCAATCCTCTCTTTACGGACAGCACCCGGGTCCGTGAGATGACTGCCTATACCCTCTGGGATAGGATCAGCGTTTTTTCAGAGGCGCCTCAGGCTTCGTCCCGTATGCGCTATGCGGAAGTCTTTTTTGACAACGCTTATCAGGGACTCTACGGACTGATGGAGCCGGTGGACGGAAAACAGCTCGCTTTGAAAGAAGGAGATCTCCTCTATAAGATTGACCGCTGGGACAGAGAATATCCCTATCTCGACGAGTATGAGAAAAATGAGGGCAGAACGGCAATCTATAATGACGGAGGCTTTCCGTGTGTGGAGATCCGCTATCCCAAAGACTGGGACCGCACAGCGTCCTGGATGCCCATGCAGGCTTTTCATACCTTTGCCATCAGAACACAGGATTATAAGACGCTCAGCAGCGCCGGGGTGAAGCTGGATATGGACAGCCATGTGTCCATGAGCCTTTACTGTGCCATGACCCATGCCATGGACAGCACCTGGAAAAACAGCTTCCTGATCGCACGAAAGGATCCGGAGGGCGGCTATACGCTCCACAGGACAATCTGGGATCTGAATTTCGTCTTCGGGGACGTCTTTATCTATGCGCCCGAGGATGGATATACGGTCTTTGATAGAGGCTCGGCCGTCTCCTATAAACCTCTCGAAGACAGTACTTATGATTTTGAAGCCTGTCTGGCGGCGGATCCCTCCGCGGAGGACCTGCTGCGGCAGAAATGGGCAGAGTGGAGAGAGGGCGGAATCGACGCGGAAAGCGTCTGTGAAGATGCGGAACGGCACTTTTCCCTGTTAAAGGAAAGCGGCGCTCTGGACAGGGAAACAGAATGCTGGCCGCAGGAGAAAAACTCCGGGGACGCCCTGCGCGAGATGGAAGAGTGGATCCGAGCCAGATTCGCATATCTTGATGGCTATTTTGGATGGACTACAAAATAATCCATTTTTCGAGCCCATGCAGAGGACCGGTACCGTGAGTGCTGGCTTTTTTGCCTGCGCAGGACGCACGGCAGACTCCACTTGGGTTTTTTGAGCAGGTTGTATGAGAAAAGAAACAATTTTTATGGTTTTACTGTCAAATCTGTCAGGCAGGAAATCAAAAACTGGATTATAATATTTTTGTATACTGCTTTAATTAAACTGTTGTTTTCTCCTCAAAGACAGCCTGTCGGTCTATGAAGGAGGAAGCTTACGGTGTTTTTCTTGTTTTCGGAACATCCTGTCCCGACAGCTGCACTGTGGGGGTGTGTGCCTGGGACAGTGTTCATAGAAACACGGTGCCGGATCCGGCTTTGGCCGGTTACGCCGGTGCCTTATCAGGAAAGGGAGGAGCTAACATATGTTTTTCAAATCAAGGCATTTGAACAGCATTAACGCCGGCCACCACAAGCACACGGCCGGTTGTGCGACAGAGATTATGCCGGTTCCTGCTACCGTCAGGATCTCCATGTCGCAAAACATTGGTGCGCCCTGCAAGCCTCTTGTCAAAAAAGGGGACACGGTCCTTGTGGGCCAGAAGATCGGTGACACGGATGCATTCCTGCACGTTCCCGTACATGCCAGCGTTTCCGGCAAGGTAACAGGGATTGAGACGCAGAGGAACGCGATGGGCGGTATGGATACCCTCGTCGTGATCGCTTCTGACGGACAGCAGACAATGGATCCGGAGCTCAAGCCTCCGGTTGTCACAAATCACAAGGAATTCGTAGATGCTGTGAAAGAGAGCGGCCTGGTAGGCCTTGGCGGCGCGTCTTTCCCGACGTGGCTGAAATTCAATCCCAAGGACAAAGACGGCGTCAAGACTCTGATCATCAACGGCGCAGAGTGCGAACCTTTTATCACGTCCGACCACAGGACGATGCTGGAGGATGCCCAGAACGTGATCGACGGCGCTCTTGCCGTCATGAAGTACCTCGAGCTCGATGAATGCTATATCGGTATCGAGGACAACAAGCAGGATGCCATCGACAACTTTGATATGCTGTTTGCCAAACAGGAAATTGACAATATGTACACTTTCCCGCTTAAGGCAAGCTATCCCAAGGGAGCAGAGCGTGTGCTGATCTATGAAGTGACCGGCAAGACCTGCGATGCGGGCGTCCTTCCCGCAGATCTGGGATGTATCGTGTCCAACGTCACATCGATCGCATTTCTCGGACAGTATCTGAAGGACGGTATCCCGCTTATTAAAAAGCGCATGACCGTCGACGGCGACGCTGTCTCCGAGCCCAAGAACATTGTGGCACCTATCGGTACAGAGATTCACGATGTGATCGAGTTCTGCGGCGGTTACCGCAAGCCTCCGAAGAAGATCCTCATGGGCGGCCCTATGATGGGACGTGCGGTCTTCTCCGACAGGATGCCGATCGTCAAGAACAACAATGCGATCCTCGCGTTTTCCAGGGAACAGGCCTGGATCCCCGAGGAGACAGCCTGCATCAACTGCGGAAGATGCCACAAGGCATGTCCGTTTGGCCTTCTGCCCACAGGTTTCGCAGATGCTTACGAAGCCGGCGATGTGGAGCGTCTCAACGACCTCAAGGTCATGCAGTGCATGGAGTGCGGCAGCTGCTCGTTCGTCTGCCCTGCACATCGTCCTCTGGCCTTTATGAACAAGCTGGGCAAGGCAATGGTGAAGGAGGCGGCAAGCAATGGCAAGTAATACGAAATATTATGATAATCTTACTGTATCCTCCTCGCCCCATCTGGTGACGAGCCTGGATACAACCAGGACCATGCTGTATGTTGTGGCGGCTCTCATACCCGCTGCAGCAATGAGTATCCTGTATTTCGGCATTCCCGCACTCATCATGATTGCGGTGTGCATGGTCTGCAGCGCGTTCTTTGAGTGGGCTTATGAAAAGCTTCTCAACAAGCCCAATACCGTGCGCGACGGCAGCGCTCTGGTCACAGGCCTGATCCTGGCCCTGAACCTGCCTGCAAACCTCACGCATCTGGACGGCATTGAGTATCCCATTTTCATGCCGATCCTGATCTGCATCATCGGCAGCTTTGTCGCGATCGTTGTTGTCAAACAGCTCTTCGGCGGCATGGGAAGGAACTTCGCGAACCCGGCGATCGTCGGCCGTATCACTCTGTTCCTGTCCTTTACTTCCTATATGTCCACATGGCCTCTGACCAGATTCCAGAAGGCGGGCATTGATGCCGTGACCGGCGCCACACCCCTGGGATATCTGGCAGACGGAGACCTGACCGCCTGCCCTTCCCTGAAGGATATGTTCCTGGGCAATATCGGCGGCGCCATGGGTGAGACCTGCGTTATCGCGATCCTGATCGGCGCGATCTTCCTGATCGCCATGAAGATCATTTCCCCGATCATCCCGGTCTTCTTTGTCGCGACTGTCTTTATCTTTGCCTTCCTGTACTACGCAATCAGCGGAAATACTCCCGAAGGCATGTCCGCTCTCTACATGGCATGCTTCCATGTCTGTGCGGGCGGTGTTATGTTCGGTGCAGTGTTCTGCGCAACGGACTATGTAACCTCACCGATCATGCCCTTGGGCAAAGTACTGTTCGGTATCGGCTGCGGTCTTGTGACCATGATCATCCGTCTGTTCTGCTCCTATCCCGAAGGCGTCTCCTTTGCGATCCTGTTCATGAACATCATGACACCTATTATCAATAATTTCGCAGAGGACCGTTTCTACGGTATCAGCAAACGCAAAAAGGAAGCGGCAAAGGCGGCTGCAGCAGAAGCAAAGAAAGCATAAGGAGGGTGTGAAATGAACAAGTCAAAAGAAAGTTTTGCAGCACCCGTCGTGGTGCTCAGCGCCATCTGTCTTGTCGTCTCGCTTGCTCTGGCGTTTACCTACAAAGTCGCCAACCCGATCATTGTACGAAATACAGAAGCTGCCGCTAAAGCAGCAAGACAGCAGCTCCTTCCCGCAGCAGACAATTTCAGCCTCGTGGAAGACGCAGAGCTGCAGGGCTCTGAGGACGGCAAGGCTGCTGTCGCCGAAATCTATACTGCTGACAACGGCACAGGTTATGTTATGACCGTCAATACGACTTCCTTTGGCGGCGCGCTGACCATGATGGTCGGAATCGATGCCGAAGGAGCACTCACCGGCGTCAAAGTCACTGAACATGCGGATACTCCCGGCGTCGGCACAAAGGATATGGAGCCCGGCTATCTGGGACAGTACTCCGGTCTGACAGCCCTTACCAGCGCAGGTAATGTTAAGAAGGAAGCTGCACAGCTTGCTGCCGGCGGAACCTTCGAATATATTTCCGGCGCGTCTGTTTCCGGACAGGCTATCCACTCCGGCGTGCAGGCAGCCCTGAGTCAATATGCAGCGATGGGAGGTGCTCAGTAATGGAAAAAAAGAATAAACTTGCGATTCTGGCCAATGGCCTGATCAAAGAGAATCCCGTGCTCGTGCTGGTTCTCGGCACCTGCCCGACCCTCGCAACATCCACGTCCGTTGTCAACGGTTTCGGCATGGGCCTTTCCGCTACAGCGGTTCTGATCTGCTCCAATATCGTTATTTCGATCCTTCGCAAGATCATTCCCGACAGTGTGCGTATTCCCTGCTATATCACTGTTATCGCAGGCTTCGTCACGATCGTTCAGCTGGTTGTCAAGGCATTTGCGCCCGCACTGGACAAGTCCCTGGGTCTGTATCTGCCCCTGATCGTCGTTAACTGCATCATCCTCGGCCGTGCGGAAATGTTCGCAAACAAGAACTCTGTCATTGATTCCGCTCTGGACGGCATCGGCATGGGTATCGGTTTCACCTTTACTCTTGTCATCATGGGTTCTCTTCGTGAGCTCATCGGTGCAGGCACATGGTGCGGTATTCCGGTTCTCTCCAGAGTTATGCCCGGCATGAGCATCATGACACTGGTTCCCGGCGGCTTCTTCGTCTATGCGATCGTCATGGCATTTGTTCATTACATCACAGAAGACAAGAGCAAGATCAGAGACAGCTTCGGTTGCGACGGATGCGCCATCGCTGATGACTGCGTTGACGGTTCCGGCTGTGCAAAAGAGGAGGTGGCATAATATATGGCTAAATATGTGATCATCATTATCAGTATGGTCCTCGTCAATAACTACCCTCTGGCGCAGTTCCTGGGCATCTGCCCCTTCCTGGGCGTCTCCAAGGATATGGACAGTGCCAGGGGCATGGGCATCGCCGTTACCTTCGTTATGGTACTGGCGACTGCCGTTACATGGCCGATCCAGCAGTTCCTGAACAGCAAGGGCATCGGCTACCTCCAGACGGTCGTTTTCATCCTCGTTATCGCTGCGCTCGTTCAGCTGATCGAGATGTTCATGAAGAAAAACATGGTCGGCCTCTATAAGTCTCTCGGTGTCTTCCTTCCCCTGATCACTACCAACTGCGCTGTCCTCGGTGTCTGCATCAGCAACATCGACAGCGGTTACAACTATCCCCAGTCCCTCTTCAATGCTTTCGGCGCCGGCCTCGGTTTCCTTTTTGCCATGATCCTTATGGCAGGCGTCCGCGGCAAGCTCGTTGACCAGAGCCGCATTCCCAAGTCTTTCCAGGGCGTTCCGATCGTCCTTCTGACTGCGGCCATCATGTCCCTGAGCTTTATGGGATTCGGCGGAATGTTCTCGTAAGGAAGGAGGTAATTGATGAGCCAGATCATTATTCCGGTCGCACTCGTATTTGTTGTCGGCCTGATTGCTTCTCTCGGACTTGCTTTCGCCTCCAGAGTTTTCCACGTTCAGGAAGATGAAAAGTTCATCCTGATGCGCGCGGAACTCCCGGGCGCTAACTGCGGCGGCTGCGGATACGCGGGCTGTGATGACTATGCACACGCACTTGTCGAAGATCCCGACGGTGTCCCCTGCACCAAGTGTGCAGTCGGCGGCCCTGCCTGTGCCGAGAAACTTGCCGCAATCCTGGGCAAGAGCGCGGACGGCATGGAAAAAGAAGTTGCCTACGTCATGTGCAACGGCACGACCAACAATGCGCAGAAACTGTATGAATATGCGGATATCCCGACCTGTAAGGCTGCCAAGCAGCTCTTCGGCGGTTCCAAAGCCTGCCCCAACGGATGTCTGGGACTGGGCGACTGTGAAGCTGCCTGCGATTTTGATGCCATCCACGTCATCAAGGGTGTTGCCGTCGTCAACCGCGACAAGTGCACCAGCTGCAGCGCCTGCGTCAAGGCCTGCCCTAACAGCCTGATCAAGATCGTCCCCGACAATAAGGCAAAAGTCCTTGTCCGCTGCCACAACACCCAGAAGGGTGCGGATGCCCGCAAGAACTGCACTGTCGCCTGCATCGGCTGCGGCATGTGCCAGAGAACCTGCAAATTCGACGCGATCCATGTCGAGAACAACCTTGCCTGTGTCGATCACGACAAGTGCAAGAAGTGCGGCATGTGCGTTGTCAAGTGCCCTACCGGCGCAATCCAGGATCTCATCCATACGCCCGAGCAGCTTGAGAAGGTCAAGAAGAGCCTTGCGGCGATGGAAGCCAAGGAAGCAGAGAAGAAAAAGAAAGCTGCCCTTGAAGCTGCAGAAGCAAAGAAAGCAGCAGCAAAGGCATAATCCTGTCCCCTGCTTCGAAATCTGATTAGAACAAATAAAAACACCTGTATTCACCATTTAGATCATTTGAGTGAATACAGGTGTTTTTTGCGGTTATTTGATAAAGGCTCATTCCCGGAAGAGTTTTGCCGGGATCCTGTCCAGGAGGATTGCAGCACCAATCCCCACAATGATTCCCGCGGCCATTCCCGAAATGATGAGAACAGGCAGGTAATGAAGCAACTGCGGGCCGGAGATCGCGAGAATCGCAACGCAGAGCTGACCGATGTTGTGGAACACACCTCCCGCTGTACTGACACCTATGACTGAAAACAAGCCGGTCTTCTTCAGGAGATACATGACAAGAAAGCTTGTCACGCTGCCGGCGAGAGAGTAGATGGCGGCGAACATTCCGCTGAAGAGGAGTCCGGCCAGGAAAACACGGAGCAGGTTTGCGGCAAAGGCATAGCGGGCATCCATGCGATAAAGAATGATCAGCGGGACCAGATTCGCCAGCCCCAGCTTGATTCCCGGAACACCTGCATTAAAGGGAACAAGGGCCTCCACATAGGAAAAAATGAGGGCCAGGGCTGCCAGAAGGCCTGTCAGAGCCACTCTTCGGGCGCTGACCCGTGAGCCGTCGGCGTGGGCCGACCCGGAAGAAAAACCTGAAGATGATCCCGAGGGAAGGGGAGGATTGAGTCTTTGTTCCGGCTTTTTCTTATTTGACGACGGCATCGACTGCTTCATCTTCCTCACCTCCTTCCCCGGTTCCTATGATCTCTACGATCACATAGTTGGGCAGACAGACAATCGTATCTCCCTTTTTTGAAATTTCTCCGGTATGGACGCAGATTTGGTTTTTACAATTGGAGTAATCCATATGTACAATGCCGTCCCGGATGATCACGATATTTTTATGGCCATCGTGTGTGATCTCTATTTCAGCATCTTTCTCAAGAGGATAGGTGCCGTATTCCTCGCCGTAAGAAACGATCCTGACCATTTCTCTGCCCCCTGCAGGGCGCGGATAAGAAACTGCTGAGATCAGGGCAGCGGCTATGAATATAAAAAAGAGCAAAAAATCCGCTTTTCGCAGAGAAAGGTTCATGAATACTGTCCTCGTAACACCGTGTTCGCAGTGAATTAATACAAAATGAATCAGGGGGGAAAGTTCCCCCCTGATTATAACAGAATCTTTAGAAACTGAAACTCCAACCGGACATACCGGAAAATAGTTCTTTTAATATTGCCTTGATTTACGGAGTAAGTAAGCTGACCAGATAGTAATCTACTGCCAGGGCAAGAAAAAAACTAATGGCGCTCATGAAGAACAAGCTGGCAAAAGCACTTGAATCGAATAATTTTTTCATTATGTTTTCAATCACCTCTTTCTGAAATGCATGGGAAATTCCCAAATGTTTTCAAATACGAATGCAGGATCGGCATTTAAAGACGTTAATAGTAAGGATTAATTTATATAAATTATCTCAAAACGTTTAAATGGTGTCAAGAAACGTGACATAACAGATTCTTTATCTGATATGCAGGGAAAAAGCCCGGCAGTTGATATGCGTAGCGCTTTGCTTAATGCTGTGCAATGATCCTGCATACTCAAATACATGATAGAAATACGCATTCTCATGTATTTTGTAGTATTATAATACAGTAAATATTCTTGCATGAGAAAGGACAACAGCATGTATTACCAGTTTGACAGCAGGCTCAATATGCCGGCGATCCTGTTCGATGACGACAGAATCGTTGTGGCGGGAAAAGAATACTACTATACGGATCTTAACGATATTGAGATTACCAAAGCGCCGTTTATAGCTACCTACGGGATTATGGAGCTGAGAATGGAAGGCAGAAAGGTTCCGGTTCCTTTCGCAAAAGGGGATCTGAACAGGCTGCGCACAGCGGTACAGGAGACAAAGCACATCATCGATACTCTGAAAAAAGCGAAAGAAGCAGAGACCGGTTCAGAGAAGGGAAGAATGCCGGCCCAAGGACCGGGAGGACAGGCTGCCGATTCTGTACAGGTGCTGCGTGCTGACCCGGGCAATCGATCAGGCGGCTCTTGTGATGGCGGTGTTCAGACAGACGCGGGGGCAGGACGGGAGCCAGCTTACACAAATGTTGTGAAGCTGGACCCCTATGAGGAGATGAAAAAACTCAAGGAACTACTGGATCTGGACATTATTACACCGGAGGAGTTTGCCCGCAAGAAAAAAGAACTGCTGGGTCTGTAAGGCTGTGAATCTGTCGGCCCGGCTCACAGTGTCCGGCCTAAAGTCCCTGCACAGGCAAATCATCATTGCGGCGCCTCGTGCCCGACGGTGAGGGGAAAACCGTAATTTGATGATTTAGCGGCTTCCTAAAAAAAGCTGTGAAAAAGCGGAAAAAAATTAAAAAAAACACTTGCATTAAGGGACATTGTCCTATATAATGGCTTTTGTTGGCGGCAAGCAAAAAGCTAAAAGTCAGCAGATGGAACCGTAGCTCAGCTGGGATGAGCGTCCGCTTGACGTGCGGGAGGTCATGGGTTCGATCCCCGTCGGTTCCACTTCCAGGTTGTTTATGAAGCTTCTTCTTAAAGACCGGATCTTACAATTTAATTTGTGCGCAGGAGTGGCGGAATGGCAGACGCGCAGGCTTCAGGTGCCTGTTATGGCAACATAGTGTGGGTTCAAGTCCCATCTCCTGCATCTTCCTTTTTGGAAGCGCATGCGGAAGTGTCGGAATTGGCAGACGAGCAAGACTAAGGATCTTGTGCTGGCTACAGCGTGTGGGTTCAAGTCCCATCTTCCGCACGAAAAAAGGGAATCGCAAGATTCCCTTTTTTCTTTCCTCAATATATCCGGAACGGTAGCTCAGCCGGGATGAGCGTTCGCCTCACACGCGAGAGGTCATGGGTTCGAACCCCATCCGTTCCACTATGTGAACAGCACCTTCAGGTGCTGTTTGTTTTTATGATTTTTTTCGAAAATGAAAAAAGGATTACGGATTTTTTTGCAGAATAATATTAATGTTCCGACTTTTTTCTGGTCGGGTCATTAAAAGAAGGTTTTGTTTTACTGGAGATGTGGGTATGCATAGCGGAGACCGGTCCGCTGCAGGCTGCAGGAGGTGCCTATGACGATCCGGGAAGAACTGGAAATGAGGGAGCAGGAAATCCTTGCTCCGTGGGCCAGCCTGTCCAGGGAGAGCAAAGGGCGGATGCGGGACGAAGTTCCCTGCGACATCCGGCCGGCTTTTCAACGTGACCGGGACAGGATCCTGCACAGCAAGTCTTTCCGCAGACTCAAGGACAAAACGCAGGTCTTCCTGGCTCCTGCCGGGGACCACTACCGGACACGCCTGACACATACCCTGGAGGTTTCCCAGAACGCGAGGACGATCGCAAAAGCCCTGTGTTTAAATGAAGACCTGGTCGAAGCTATTGCCCTTGGACATGATCTGGGCCATACACCGTTCGGACATGCAGGCGAGAGAGCACTGAACCGGATCTGCCCGCTTGGTTTCAGGCATAATGAACAGAGCCTCAGGCTTGTGGATGTACTGGAGCGGGACGGCCGCGGACTCAATCTCTCCTGGGAGGTCCGTGACGGTATCCTCAATCACCAGACGAGCGGCAAACCTGCAACCCTGGAGGGGCAGATCGTTCGGATTTCGGACAAGATCGCTTATATTCACCACGATATGGATGACGCGATCCGGGCGGGGATACTGACAGAGGAGGAAGTACCGCGGGAGATTACAGATGTAGCCGGCAGGACGACAGGACAGCGGCTGGATTATTTTATCCACGATATGATCCGCACCAGCCAGGGAAAGGCGGCCATCGCCATGTCGGAACCCGCAGCAAAAGCCATGATGGATATGCGGTCCTTTATGTTTCAGCGAGTCTATTCCGATCAGATTGCAAAGGCGGAAGAGTCCCGCGCGGAGAAGCTGGTGGAAGTCCTCTACGAATATTTCTCTATTCACTATGAAAAGATGCCGGTTTTCTTCCAGACCAGGATCAGTGACGAGACATCCAGGATGAGGGCGGTCTGTGATTATATCAGTGCCATGTCCGATCACTTCTGCATTGCGAAGTATGAGGAATTGTTCGTGCCCAAGTCCTGGCCTGTACTTTAGATATAAACCCGGTATCATCTCAGCAGTGTTTCAGATGTTTTTCAGAAAGGAAAAGTGTCGCAGATGTATTATCCTCAGGAGGTTGTGGACGAAGTCCTCGCGAATACAGATATCGTGGACATAGTCTCTGCCCATGTACATCTGAAGAAGCGGGGAAAGGATTATATCGGACTTTGCCCTTTTCACAATGAGAAGACGCCTTCCTTTAATGTGATCCCCGCCAAGAACATGTTCTACTGTTTCGGATGCGGAGCAGGCGGGAGCGCGATCACCTTTCTCATGAAATATAATAACTGCACTTTCCGCGAGGCCCTGCAGGATCTGGCGGACCGGGCGCGGATCACGCTTCCGGCTCCGAATTACAGTGAAGAGACCAAAAAGCGCGAGAAACACAGACAGGACCTTCTGGCCGTAAACAAAGAGACAGCCACCTATTATTACAAGCTGCTCCGCTCTGGAAAGGGAGCCCGCGGGATGAGATATTTCACGGACAGGGAACTCTCGGCAGAAACCATGAAAATGTTTGGCCTGGGATTTGCAGACGGCGCCCGCAGTGATCTGGTGGAACATCTTCGAAAAATGGGGTTTTCCGATGAACTGATCCTCGAATCGGATGTCGCTGTCTTCAATGAAAAACAGGGACTTCACGATCGCTTTTTCAATCGTGTCATGTTTCCCATCCAGGATGTGCGCGGACGTGTGATCGGCTTTGGGGGAAGAGTCCTCGGAGACGCAAAACCCAAATACATCAATTCGTCCGATACGCAGGTCTTTGACAAGGGCAGGAACCTGTACGCATTGAATCTGGCGCGGCGCAGCAAAGCCGACCATCTGATCCTCTGTGAGGGTTACATGGACGTCATAGCCATGCACCAGGCGGGGTTCAACCAGGCGGTCGCATCGCTGGGGACGGCCTTCACGCCCGGACAGGCGGCGCTCCTTCACCGTTACACCGGGAGAGTTCTTCTCGCCTATGACAGCGACGCCGCCGGTGTGCGCGCAGCCCTGCGCAATATAGGGATCCTGCGGAACGGCGGGCTAGAGTCTTCTGTGATCGACCTGAGGCCCTATAAGGATCCGGACGAATTCATCAAGGCGGAGGGCAAAGAGGCATTTCAGGCACGGATCGATAGCGCGGAGAACAGTTTCTTCTATGAACTGCGGATACTCTCGCAGTCCTATAAGATGGATGATCCTGCAAGCCGCACGGCATTTCACCGCGAGATTGCCAGAAAACTCTGCGCTTTCTCTGACGAAATTGAAAGAGAAAATTACATTGCGGCTGCCGCGGAAAAATATTTTGTTAAGACGGACAGCCTGCGGCGTCTGGTCGCCATGTATGGAAATGCGAACGGTTACGGTGCTCAGGCCCAGCTGGGAAGACCTGCCGGACCGGGTGTTTCGAATCAGACCAGAGCCCTATCAGGCAGCAGTCAGGCCAAAAGCAGTGTGAAGGCCGGTCCAAAAGGGGCTCCTTCGGGCCAACTTCCGGAAAGCGTCTCCGGGCGAAAGGACGATTCCGGGGGCGGCAGAAACGGACCCGGACAGAACGGCGGAAAACAAAGCAGTGCGGCAAAGGTCAATAATGCCGGGGCGGCGCGGACAAGGAAAGCCCTGTGGGAAAAGCAGTGTCTGCTTCTGACATGGCTCGCTGATGAGCCTGCAGCCTTCCCGCAAGTAAGACAATATCTGAAACCGGAGGATTTTGACGGACCTTTATATGTGCAGACTGCGCGTCTTTTGTGGGAGCAGCTGCAAGGAGGATCCGGGGCAGCCAATGCCGCATCCGTGATCTCCTCCTTCGAGACCAGGGAAGAGCAGGAAGCTGCTGCCTATATGTTCAACGCCCATCTGCAGGGCATTGAGGACAAAAATGACAGAGCGAAGACTCTGCGTGAGCTCGTTTTTTTCATAAAGCAGGCATCTCTGGACCGGATGACACAGGCCGGCGGAGCAGGCTCTCTGCAAGCCCTTCTGGCGGCCAAACAGGAACTCCAGGCGCTGAGGTCTGCCAGGTTCCAGCTGTAAGGAGGCGGGACCGCTTCATTTTTATTTTCGTTAAAGATCCCTGCAGGTATTAGTACAGGATCCCTGACGGGATTGAAATAGATATAATCATTAATTAGAACCGGAGGAAATGCATTACATGGATATGCAGAATATGCAGCAGTTCGATGAAAAGACCAGTGAAGATTACAAGAAGAGGCTCGATGAACTGATCGAGAGAGGCAAGAGCAAGAAAAATGTCCTTGATTATCAGGAGATCACGGATGCCTTCCAGGATATGAAGCTGGACGAGGAGCACCTCGAAGTAGTCATGGGGATTCTTGAGAAGAGTCATATTGATGTACTTCGCGTCCAGGAGGATGAAGCACCGGAGAGCGACCTTGTCAACATCGAGGGAGAGAACGGGGAGGACACAGATCTTGAGAACATCGATCTTTCCATCCCTGACAGTGTCAATATCGAAGATCCTGTACGTATGTACCTCAAAGAGATCGGCAAAGTGCCTCTCCTGAGCGCAGAAGAGGAAAAAGATCTGGCCATCCGAATGGAGGAAGGCGACGAAGAGGCGAAAAAGCGTCTGGCAGAGGCCAACCTCCGACTGGTTGTCAGTATCGCAAAGCGCTATGTCGGAAGAGGAATGCTCTTCCTTGACCTGATCCAGGAAGGCAATCTGGGTCTGATCAAAGCTGTGGAAAAGTTTGACTACCGCAAGGGATTCAAGTTCTCCACTTATGCGACATGGTGGATCCGCCAGGCCATCACGAGAGCCATTGCAGATCAGGCGAGAACGATCCGTATTCCCGTGCACATGGTTGAGACCATCAACAAGCTTGTGCGTGTAAGCAGACAGCTTCTTCAGGAGCTCGGCCGCGAACCTACTCCCGAAGAGATCGCTGAAAAAATGGATATCCCTGTGGAACGTGTGCGTGAGATCATCAAGATCTCCCAGGAACCCGTTTCTCTCGAGACTCCGATCGGTGAGGAAGAGGACAGCCACCTCGGTGATTTCATCCAGGATGACAACGTGCCGGTTCCCGCCGAGGCCGCTGCATTCACACTTCTCAAGGAACAGCTGGACGAGGTTCTCGGTACTCTGACAGAGCGTGAGCAGAAGGTCCTTCGTCTTCGTTTCGGCCTCAAGGACGGCCGCGCCAGAACCCTTGAGGAGGTCGGCAAGGAATTCAATGTCACACGTGAGCGCATCCGCCAGATCGAGGCAAAGGCACTGCGCAAGCTCCGTCACCCCAGCCGCAGCCGCAAGCTCAAGGATTACCTGGACTGATGATCGGCAGATCATCCGTTTTGGCAAAGGGGTTCTGGTGAAAACATGGTACCCGGAGAAACTATGAGAGATTCTGAACAGATACTTACAGGACTGGTACCCATGTCAGCACGCCTGGAAGCGATCGTGGAACTGGCGGAAAAGGGAGACACCGTCTGTGATGTGGGCTGTGACCATGCCCATGTGCCGATCCGCCTATTGCAGACCGGGTGCTATCGCCGCGCCATCGGGATGGATGTGATTGCCGGTCCTCTGGGCAAAGCAGCAGGAAACCTTGCCTTATACGGCATGGAGGACAAGGTGGAGCTCCGTCTTTCCGACGGGCTGGATTCCTTTTCCCCGGGCGAAGCGGAGACCCTGGTCATCACCGGGATGGGCGGAACACTGATGGAGGAAATTCTCCTTAGAAGTCCTTCCGTGACAGGATCCTTTTCCGTTCTGGTCCTGGGTCCCCAGTCAGATCCCGAAAAAGTCCGTGCAGCACTGCGCACACTCGGGTTTACGATCAAAAAAGAAAAGCTCATCTTTGAGGACGGGAAATATTATCCTGTCATAAGGGCCGAATCCCGGGACATGTCCCGACAGTGCGGCGAGCAGGAAAGAGTTTCCGCAGAGGCGGCCTATCCTCCCGGAGGACCGGAGATTTCTCCTGAAACCCTGCAGGAGGCCGAGGATAGATTCGGACCGGTTCTTTTAGGACGCCGTGATCCGGTGCTGTTGGAATTCCTGAAACGCCGCAAGGCGGTTCTGGAAAAAATCCTGCGTTCGATCGGCCAGGCTGTGGAAAACACAGACAGCGATCCTGCGCTGCTGGAAAAACATTCTGCAAGGCAGCGTGAAATTGAACACGACCTGACAGTTTTTATAGCTGCTTTATCTCTGTACAGCAGGTAAAACTGTCCGTATCCTTTATCCATGGAGGAAATCATGAGACTGAAAGAAGTGATCGCACAGCTGGAGCAATTCTGTCCGCCTCAGTTTGCAGTGTCCTGGGATAACTCGGGACTTCAGGTCGGCAGATACAACCAGGAGATCGAAACGGTATGCCTTGCAGTGGATGCCACAACTCCTGTGATCGAGTATGCGGTCCAGAAGGGGGCGGATCTTCTGATCACACATCACCCTCTGCTTTTTTCAGGTCTTAAGGCGATCCATGACCGGGACTTTACCGGCAGAAGGGTCATCGAGCTCATCCGCAATGACATTGCCTGCTATGCCATGCATACAAATTTTGATGTCATGGGAATGGCGGATGCGGCAGCTGATCTTTTAAAGCTGAGAGACCGGGAAGTCCTTGAAGTTACCTATGAAGACGATGTCTCCAAAGAAGGCATCGGACGTATCGGAAAGCTTCCGGAGTTTATGAAGCTCGATGATTTTGCTGCTGCAGTCCGCGAGGCATTCGGACTCGACCAGGTTCGTGTCTACGGAGACGGCAATGATGCCGTGATCACCTGTGCGATCCTGCCGGGTTCCGGCAGGGATGAGATCGATCTGGCCGTGGCCGCCGGAGCGGATGTATATGTGACCGGTGATATGAACCACCACGCGGGGATCGATGCGGTCGAAAAGGGGATTGCTGTGATAGATGCCGGTCATTACGGTGTGGAAAAGCTCTTTGTGCCGTATATGAAGGACTATCTGCGCAGAGAAATTCCCGGCCTTAAGGTTCTGACAGCTCCCGAAGGGGAACCCGGCCGCGTGATATGATCATATTTTAGAAAAATGTAATATTATAAATAATATTTCCGATATAAAATAGTAAGGGGTTTCATTTCACTATTAACAGGAGGAAACTGAATGCCGACAGTAATGATCAACGGGGCAATCCGTCAGTATGATAAAGGTACTACCTTTGAAAACATCGTCAGAGAATATCAGCCCAAATATGATTATTCGATAGCACTCGTCTATTTCAACGGAAAGATGAAGGAGCTTTCGAAAAGGCTGGAGAGAGACGGGGCTCTGTCTTTTATCACAACATCCGACAGTTCCGGCTATAATGCTTATGTGCGTACTGCGCAGATGATGCTTGTCAAAGCGGCTTCGGAGATCCTCGGGGACATCAATAAAGAGTCTCATATCAAGATCGAATTCTCTCTCGGAAATGCCTGCTTCTGCAGTATCCTCGGGGGGATTCGTTCGACGCCCGACCTTGCGGCAAAGCTGGAGGAAAGGATGAAGTCTTATGTGGAACGGAATATTCCGATCATCAAGAAGACTTATCCCATCGACGACGCGATCGAGCTTTTCCGGCATCAGGGGATGAAAGACAAGGAGAAGCTTTTTCACTTCCGCAGAAGCTCCACAGTTAACGTCTACCGTATGGAAGGCTTTTCGGATTATTTCTACGGATATATGCTCCCTTCCACCGGATACTGCAGGAATTTCAAAGTACAGGCCTATCGAGGCGGCCTTCTTCTGATCCTGCCTACGATCGACAATCCCGGTGTGCTTGAGGAATTTGAGGATCAGCCCAGTCTCTTTGAGCAGCTGATGCTGTCAACCAAGTGGGGAGATCTGGTCAATATCAGCACAGTGGGTGACCTCAATGAGCAGATCTGCAATGGATGCATCAGTGATATGATCCTGGTCCAGGAAGCTCTGCAGGAGCGCAGGATCGGCGAGATCGCGCAGACCATATATGACAGGGGGACTGTCCGTTTTGTTCTGGTCGCCGGTCCCAGTTCTTCCGGTAAGACGACCTTCTCACACCGCCTGGCCATTCAGCTCAAGTCCTTTGGACTTAAACCCCATATCATCGGTATGGATGACTATTTTGTCAACAGGGACCGCACACCGGTGGACATTGACGGAAACTTCAATTTTGACGTTATCGAAGCCCTTGACCTTGAGCTCTTCAACAACGACATGGTGGATCTTCTGAACGGCGAGACCATCGAGATGCCGCACTTTGACTTTAAATCCGGCCGCCGCGTCTACAAGGGCGATTTCCTCAAATTCGAGGAGAATGATATCCTCATCATCGAGGGAATCCACGGCCTTAATCCGGTCAGCACGGAACAGCTGCCCGATGAGAACAAGTTCAAGATATATGTCAGTGCTCTCACCAGCCTGAATATCGACGAGCACAACCGCATCCCTTCCACCGATGCCCGCCTGCTGCGCCGCATGGTGCGAGATGCCCGCGTCCGCTCCTACACTGCCCAGGAAACTATTCGTTCCTGGAAGAAGGTCCGCGAGGGAGAGGAGATGAACATCTACCCCTTCCAGGAAAGTGCGGATGCGGTATTCAATTCCTGCCTGATCTATGAGCTTGCCGTGATCAAACAGTTTGCGGAACCTCTTCTTCTTGGCGTCCGCACCAATGAACCTGAGTATTACGAGGCCAAGCGGCTGATCAAGTTCCTGGATTACTTTGTGGGGATCGATCCCACCCCCGTTCCCGGCAACTCCCTCTGCAGAGAGTTTGTCGGCGGCGGTATTTTCCACGCATGATTTGACAAATTAAAGCAGCAATACTATATTCTTATGGATAAGCAGAGCGGGTGATCGCGGTCCGGTTTTACCGGACTGAGGAAAGTCCGGGCTTCACAGGGCAGGATGCCGGATAACGTCCGGTGGAGGTGACTCCCAGGCCAGTGCAACAGAAATATACCGCC
>JBGUPU010000080.1:0-21834 GCA_045130475.1 Lachnospiraceae bacterium | reverse complement strand
ACCGGCAGGGATATGCCAAAGGCCGGAACCGCAGCCGCGATCACAGCCGCCATCACATACGCCTTAATCCTACTCTTTCCGAACACTGTTCTCCTCCCGATCAAATAGGTTCTGGATCTCTCACAGGAAAGAAAAGGAGTTCCCAGAGGAACTCCTTTCCGATTCATGACTTAATAACGGTTTGCGATCACCTTCACGCCGGGGCCCATGCTGGTCGCGATGGAGATGCTCTTGAGGTACTGGCCCTTGACTGCAGCGGGTTTCGCTTTTACGATCGCTGCCATCAGAGCGTCATAGTTCTCCATGAGCTGTTCCTTTGTAAAGGAAGCCTTGCCGATGGGGCAGTGGATGATGTTGGACTTGTCCAGTCTGTACTCGATCTTACCTGCTTTGATATCGTTGATCGCCTTGGTGACATCCATCGTGACTGTACCGGCCTTGGGGTTCGGCATCAGGCCTTTAGGTCCGAGGATACGGCCGAGACGGCCGACAACGCTCATCATATCAGGTGTGGCAACGACCACATCGAAATCAAGCCATCCTTCGTTCTGGATACGGGGAAGGAGCTCCTGGCCGCCGACGAAATCAGCGCCTGCTGCCTGTGCCTCATCCAGCTTCGCACCCTTTGCGAATACGAGCACGCGGACCTTCTTGCCGGTGCCGGCGGGAAGGACTACGGCGCCGCGGATCTGCTGATCAGCGTGACGTCCGTCGCAGCTTGTACGGATGTTGATCTCAATAGTCTCATCAAATTTAGCAGTTGCGGTTTTCTTGACCAGTGCGATGGCTTCTTCCGCTTCATAAACGGCTGTGCGGTCGATCAGTTTCGCCGCTTCAGCATACTTTTTACCATGTTTCATATCTGTTTCCTCCTATCGGCGATTACTTATTCCGCTACAGTGATTCCCATGCTTCTGGCTGTGCCTGCGATCATGCTCATGGCTGCCTCAAGGCTTGCTGCATTGAGGTCGGGCATCTTCAGCTCAGCGATCTCTTTGATCTGGTCCTTGGTTACGGAACCGACTTTTTCCTTGTTCGGAACGCCGGAAGCCTTCGCAAGACCTGCTGCCTTCTTGAGCAGAACAGCTGCGGGGGGAGTCTTGGTGATGAAGCTGAAGCTTCTGTCAGCGTAAACAGTAATGACGACGGGGATGATCAGATCGCCCTTGTCTGCAGTTCTCGCATTGAATTCCTTGGTAAACTGCACGATGTTGACGCCGTGCTGACCAAGAGCGGGACCTACCGGCGGAGCGGGAGTTGCTTTGCCGGCGGGAATCTGCAATTTGATGTACCCAGTTACTTTCTTAGCCATTTTTCCTCCTTTGTGGTATTCGCAGCATGGCTGCTGCTCCCACGAATCCTATGTTACCCGAAGTTCTCTTGTGCTGTATACAGGCCGCCCGCCGCACACACGCATATGCGCAGCCGCAGCGTACAGCATCAGGAGTACTTGCGGATTTCCGCAAATCCGATCTCGACAGGCGTCTCACGCCCGAAGAGTTCCACATTGATTGTGGCGGACTGCTTGCTGTAATCCATTTTCTGAACGATTCCGATGGTATCCTTCCAGATGCCTGCCACGACAGATACGCTGTCGCCGACTTCGAAATCGACAGAAATATTTTTGACCCGGATGCCCAGAGACTTCATCTCCGCCTCTGTGAGCGGAACAGGCTTGCTGCCCGGGCCGACAAATCCGGTGACGCCCCTCGTATTGCGAACCACGTACCAGGTGTCGTCATTCATGATCATGCGAACCAGTACATAGCCGGGGAACATCTTTCTGGAGACGTTTTTCTTCTTGCCGTCCTTGACTTCTGTCGTGTCGTGCATGGGCACGCTCACTTCAAAAATCTGGTTCTCCAGATGCCGGTTTTCGATTGTCTTCTCGATATTGATCTTGACTTTGTTTTCATAGCCGGAATAAGTATGTGCAACATACCACTTCGGCTCATCTGTGATCGCGCTCTCATCCAGCTGATCTTCATCGGAAGCGCCTTCCTGTGCAGAAAGCGAAGCCGCAACTGCAGCAGCTTCCTCTGCATCCGAAAAGCTTTCCGCCGCCTTCGCATCGCTCAGGACATCCGAGCCGGCTTCCGCACCCGCCTCAAGAACAAGTGCCTGCATCCTGGCTTCCTCTGCCTTTTCGATGTCCTCGGCACGCCTGGAGAAATCAGGCCGTCTGATCTCGCGGACACCGGGGAGAATTCCCGGTTTCAGTTTTGCTTTCACAGGCTTTGCATCGAAGTTATTCTCTGCCATTCATCTACCTCACCAAACCGATCATGCCGCGTTGATCTTCACCAGAACATCGATCAGGTTCTGAGCGCCGAAGTCAATGACCGTAATCAGCAGACCAACGACAACCGTCACGCAGACAACCGCGATCAGCTGCTTGACTATCGTTTCACGGCTGGGCCAGATAATCTTACCGAACTCAGTCCTGACACCCTTGAAAAAGGCTCCCAGTTTTGACTGTTTCGCTTTTCCCTTCTCTTTCGCTGCCATGAATGACTCCTTACTTATTTGGTCTCTTTATGAACAGTGTGCTTTCTGCAGAATCTGCAATACTTCTTCATTTCAAGACGCTCAGGGTGTGTCTTCTTGTCCTTTGTTGTGTTATAATTTCTCTGTTTGCACTCAGTGCATGATAATGTAATCCTTGTACGCATGCCGAACCTCCAACAATATGCGCTGTTTGTTTGAATCCCGCGCGAGTTCCGTCCTGTCCGGACGGGCGCCGTTGCCTCGCCTCCGGCCAAAACCTGCCTGTAACAGGCCCTGCACCCGGACTTTTCGCGCAAAAAAAAAAGAGCTTTTGCAACCTTTGAAATACAATAGCACAGAAGCAGAACCCAGTCAATAGGAAAGTGCGCGAAGTTTTGAGCCGTTTACAGCTTTTGGCAGGGTTCAAGCCGGACACACCGTTGAGGGCTCCCGTTTTTCTTGAAAGGACATTTATATTATAATGAAAGAAGACAGCAAAATGTATGACCGGATCCGGAATATTCTCCTCGTTTTCCTTCCAGCACTGTTTCTGGCAGTTCTGCTCTACAGTGCACTTTCGGGAAGATTTGCAAAGCCGGTCACCATTAAGACCGACACCACGCCTCCCTCTATCATGCTCACCCGGGACAACCGCTATTTTGTACAGCCCGGAGGCCGCTATGAAGAAGAAGGATATGCCGCATATGACGATACAGACGGCGATCTGACCAAAGAAGTCCAGGTCTCGGTCAACGGGGACTTCGTCCGCTACCGCGTCTCAGACAGCTCCGGCAATGTCGCTATGCGGTTCAGGAAGATTCCCTATGCAGCTGCCGCTTCCAGTGACAGTTCCGGATCCGAAGACTCTGCAGAGAACGGGGAAGCCGGGCAGACATCAGAATCCCCGGAATAATATGCCGGCTGTGCTTTCCTGCGAAATCCTGTAAATCCTGTAAAAAACGCCTCTGCATCCGTTCGGGATGCAGAGGCGTTTTCTTGATTGTCTATGCAGCAGCTGCTGTTGTCATCAGGACAGTGCAGCTGTGATGATGGACATGGAGTAGACTTCCAGAGCGTTGCAGCCTCTGGAGAGGTCGTTGATCTGAGCGTTCAGGCCGAGAAGGATGGGGCCGTAAGCATCAAAGTTACCGAAGCGCTGTGCAATCTTGTAGCCGATGTTGCCTGCGTTGATGTCGGGGAAGATGAAGGTGTTTGCATGACCTGCAGCCGTCCAGCCGGGAACCTTGGTCTGTGCTACACGAGGAGAAACAGCTGCGTCGAACTGGATCTCGCCGCAGATCGGGACATCCGGATATTTCTCTTTTGCCTTCTGTGCGGCATTGTGCATCTTGGTGACATCGGGATCCTTTGCGGAGCCGTTGGTGGAGAAGGAAAGGAACGCGACCTTGGGATCCACGCCGAATACCTTCGCGCACTCTACGGTCTCGCCGCAGATCTCAACCAGCTCATCCTCAGAGGGATGAATATTGATGGCGCAGTCAGCCATTGCCACGACTTCATTTTCACCGGTCGCGGAAGGACGGACCAGAATGAAGCAGGAAGATACGACGCTGTTGCCGGGTTTTGTCTTGATGATCTGCAGAGCAGGACGGACTGTATCAGCTGTAGAATAGGTTGCGCCGCCGAGCAGGCAGTCAGCAATACCCATCTTGACCAGCATTGTTCCGAAATAGTTGCCCTGCTGAAGGATCGGGAGAGCCTTCTCGGGAGTCATGCCTTTGCTCTTTCTGAGTTCGCAGAAGCATGCAACCATCTCGTCCATTTTATCATAATTCTCGGGATCAATGATCTGCGCGCCGCGGATATTGTAGCCGGCCTCTTCTGCTGCATCCTGAACCTCATCTTCCTTGCCCAGAAGGATGGGGGTCAGAAAGCTGCTTGCCAGAAGACGGGAAGCCGCCTCAAGGATACGGGGATCCGATCCCTCAGTGAAGACGATTGTCTTGGGATCTTTCTTCAGCTGCTTAATCATTGCACCAAAACCATACATAATGAAACCTCCCTAAAAACTGTGTAAAAATAATAAGTAATCATTAATCATAATCAGATTAACAGGTTGACAGGTTCGCCCATTTCTATATTACCCTTAACAGATATTGTAACATGAACTTTTTAAACTGTCCTGACTTTTTCCCGGTTTTTTCTAACCAATATGCACAGAAATGTATACAAATAAACAACTGAACTGGTCTGAGTTCTCCCTGCCTCTGCTTTTCTGCTGCCTTATCCGGACGAAATTGTATGCAGGCCGGCGGAAGCGGCATCAGGAAACATCGATCACAACGCGGTCACGGCGCTCAGGCGGCGCTTGCGGGAGTCCCTGTTTTGTATTCCCTCTCCGCTGTGATATACTATGTGCATAAGCATTTTTATGCAAATGCATCTGCACTTTTACAGCATGAACATTCGATTTCGGTCTCTTCCCGCAGACCGCACGATCATTGACAGGGAGACTATTCCATGAAAAAAATAGCGATTTTAGGTTCTACAGGTTCTATAGGGCGGCAGACACTGGATGTGGCAAGGGAACAGAAAGATATAGAGGTAGTCGCGCTCTGCGCAAGACGGAGTGTCGATCTTATGGAAGCACAGATCCGCGAATTCCGCCCGAAGAGGGCAGTCATGTGGGATGAGGACGCTGCAGCGGACCTCAGGATCCGCGTGCGTGACCTGGACGTTGAGGTCCTGTCCGGAATGGATGGTATACTGAACACAGCTTCCATGGACGGATATGAATATTTTGTCACAGCCATTATGGGCATGGTGGGTGTCAGACCGACTGTCGCCGCCATTGAAAGCGGAAAAAAGATCGCTCTGGCAAATAAAGAGACACTGGTCACAGCCGGGCATATCATCATGCCGCTGGCCGCAGAAAAAGGCGTGCCCATCCTGCCTGTAGACAGCGAGCACAGCGCCATCTTCCAGTCCCTCAACGGCGAGTCCGGGAACAGGATCGCAAAGATCTGGCTCACTGCCTCGGGCGGCCCTTTCCGCGGGCGGACAGCGGAGGAAATCCGGAACATGCGCCCGGAAGACGCTCTCAAACATCCCACCTGGGAGATGGGACAGAAGATCACCATCGATTCCTCCACCCTGGTCAACAAGGGTCTGGAGGTGATCGAAGCCCGCTGGCTGTTCGATGTCGACCCGGACCAGATCCAGGTTCTGGTCCACCCTCAGAGCATCATTCACTCGGCGGTGGAGTATGAAGACGGCGCCATCATCGCCCAGATGGGTGTTCCGGACATGCGCCTGCCGATCCAGTATGCTCTCTATTATCCGGAGCGCCGGCCCATGCCGGGAGAAAGACTCGACTTCTATGCTCTGGGGCAGATCACCTTCGAGCGTCCCGATATGGAGACATTCCCGGCCCTGCGCCTGGCCTATGACGCGATCAAGAGGGGCGGAAACCTCCCCACAGCCTTCAATGCCGCGGATGAATTCGCCGTGCAGAAATTCCTCGAGCGTAAAATCTCCTTCCCGGAGATCTGGGAGATGATCCGCTGCAGCATGGAGACCTGCCGCTTTATTGAAAATCCTTCCCTCGACGAGGTCTTCGATACTGAACGCGAAGTGCAGGAAATCCTGGCAGGATGGAAAAAATAAGGTGTCTGCGGCGACAGGCAGCAAACCTTTTCGAATGAGTCCATGCCGACAGTGAACAAACCTTCTTTGCAATGAGTCCATGCCGACAGTCTGCAGAAAAACAGTCTCTTTCGAGCAAGCTCGACGAGGCTGTTTTATTTGTCTGTGCATGGACTCATTGCTTCGCGCAAAAAGAAAGCCGTGAACAAAATGTTCACGGCTTTTTTCATCGGAGTGACGGGATTCGAACCCACGACCCCTTCGTCCCTAACGAAGTGCGCTAGCCAGCTGCGCTACACCCCGATCTGATATTTCAGGCGCGTGTCTTTCGCAACACGCAAGTGATATATTACCCCCGATTCGCAAAAAATGCAAGCACTTTTTCAAAAAAAGTCGGAGAAATATTTAAAAAAATAAAGGACGGGTCTTACCGCCCTTTTCAGCGGCGCTCCGCACATGCTGACAGGCGCGGGGCGCCTCATTTTTTACAGTTCACTCCATGTCACAGGGGTGACTACAGCGTTTTTTCTATAAGGCCGAAAATGATCACAGCAGTGCCTCGACAGCCTTGGAGACATCCGCCATATCTGCAGTGGGCTCGAAGCGGGCGACGACATTGCCCTGACGGTCCACCAGGAACTTTGTGAAATTCCACTTGATCTCGGGGTTCTCCTTGTAATGTCTGTCAATGGTCATCAGAAGGGCGGACATCATGAGTGCAGCCTTGCCTTTTCCGAAGCCTTCAAAGCCCTTCTGGCTCTTGAGGTATTTGTAGAGCTCAATGGCGTTCTCGCCGTTGACGTCGGATTTCTTCATCTGAGGGAACTGTGTGTTGTAGTGCAGCTGGCAGAACTGATGGATCTCTTCATCTGTTCCGGGAGCCTGTCCCTTGAACTGGTTGCAGGGAACATCGACGATCTCCAGACCCTGGTCATGGAACTTCTCATACATCTCTTCAATTTCCTTGTACTGGGGTGTGAAGCCGCAGCCTGTGGCTGTGTTGACGATGAGAACGACTTTGCCCTCAAACTCGCGCATGGAAATCTCATTGCCCTTTGCATCCATAACACTCTGATCATAAAAACCCATTACTCTTCCTTCCTTTCTTAAATCTTTACGCTAAAATCTTTACACTAATAAAATTCTAAAATGAATAAAATATTGAAATGAGTCCTTGCTTGTCTGCAGCGCTGTGTCTTCCTGCCGGACAGGCACGCTGCTTTGCCTGGTGTTTTGTTTTCCGCTATTCAATTTTATATAATTATATTGTGTGCAATTTATTTTGTCAACCTTTATTTTGCGTTTTTCGATGAATATTTATCAAGTTCAAGATTCGCTCGCGAGTCTTGGACCCATGCGCAGCAGGGATCACTTCTGAAGTCAAGGGTATTACGCAATGAAGAATAAACAGCCGTACACATCATGCCTGGAGTGTGTACGGCTGTTTGAGTCAGAGCATCCCGGAGCTCCCGGGGGAATCCACGAGATGTCCCGCCGGGAGTTCCGGGATGGTTTCGATCATTCTACACAACGTCCTTGAGCGCGTCGCTCATGGGAATCGAGCGGATCTTGTGCATCTCAAAGACCGCCACGACGAAATAAGTCGCCGCACCGATGAGAAACATTTTGATAAAGATGGATTGCGGAATATCATAGGTGATCCATCCGGACATTCTGGCAGCCAGATAGTTCATAAAAATAAATTTCATGATGACATTTTCCAGAGGAACGGTCACCGCCAGTATGAGCAGGGTGACAAGGGTCGTAGTCACGATATAAAGGCGGGCAATCTCTGCATCGGAATAGCCCAGGATCTTTGTCATGGAGATCGGCTGAGCATTTTTTTCAATGATCATCCTGGAAAGAAGATAGAGCAGGACCATGAACAGGATTACCGCGAATCCGTCCACAATGACCATCATTCCGCCCATGGAGACATCCAGCTGGCGGCTGATCTTGATCAGCGCGTCATAGTCGATGATGCCGGCCACCATATCGCGGCTGATATCCGTGATCTCACTGTCAGAAAAATATCCGGAACTGTAATCCTCAAACAGGCCGAAGGTTTCACACAGGTCTTCGCTGCGCATAAACATGCAGAGTCCGCCCATGTAATCATAGATGCCGTCCACTTCGAACTCATAATACTTATTTTCATAAGGTTCTTTGAGACGGATGGTATCCCCGGCCTTGATCCGGCATTTATCCGCATAGGCCGACGAAATATAGATCTCTCCCCGCCCGATTGATGCGTGAATATAGCGGCTGTTCCTTTTGATCCCGTACACCTGAATATTTTCGGTGCGCAGTGCCTCCCCTTCCGGGATCCGCAGGGTATAAGAGGAAAAGGCTTCCGCGTCGGGGTTGGAGGTCCTTGTCGACAGGCGCAGGAATGTGGAGCTCAGGATCTTATCCAGTTCGTAATCTTTATCCATCCGGTAGGCGGGAATCTTCAGAAAATACTGATATTTGCATAGCATATTGTCCTGCATGGATTCCTGATAGCGGTCAAGGACCGCCGGCAGGGCCAGGCCGAACAGAAGCAGGAGGTTTGCAAATAAGACCCCGATGAACAGGATCACATAGCTTCCCGCATTCTGGAAAAAAATCCTCATCCGGAATCGCGCGGCGAAGGGAATATGAGGTGAGAGACGGAAGGCGCGGCTCTTTCCTCTCCGGCGCAGTTCTCTGCGCAGAAACTGCAGAGGGGAGAGAGACAGTCGTCTCCACAGAG
The DNA here is from genome assembly GCA_045130475.1 of Lachnospiraceae bacterium. GTDB lineage: Bacteria > Bacillota > Clostridia > Lachnospirales > Lachnospiraceae > CAG-791. The sequence continues at coordinate 13,007 of JBGUPU010000080.1, read as the reverse complement.
TGAGCAAGGTTGCCGCCAGCATGATCAGAAGCGGCACGACTGTGGTCAGGACAAAGGCCTCGGCGTTCCAGACTGTGACATAGGTCGGCAGACTGTAGCTTCCGTAGTACATATCGGCACAGACCTGTTTCATATAGGTATAGCCGAGAATGTTCCCGACCAGAGCAGCTGCCAGTGTGACAAAAAGCGGCAGCACCATATAATGCCGCACCAGCTCCGCCTTCGTGTACCCGGAGGCGCGTAAAGTGCCGATGACCGCGGATTCCCGGGCGATCGTATCGTTGATCGTGACGACAAAGACAAAAGCGATGATCACGATCATGATATAGAGCAGGATCAGCATCATGGCCCGGTCTCCGCCCATGTCCTCGCCCGTGAACTGTATCGCCTGGTTGATATAGCGGGGCAGAAAATCTTCCAGATAGATCTCCTCCGCGATATCCTCCATCAGCTGATCCGAGAGTTCTTTCTCCTCCTCGGTCGAGGCAGGAGGCACATTGTACTTCCAGCTGTAGTTATAGACCAGTTCATCGGAAGCAAACTGAGAGAAATCCTCCTTACCAACAGCAGCAATCCCGAATCTTACAGCGTCAAACATGGCGTCGTTGTTGTCCTGGAACAGGGCGCTGTAATCGGGAAAGGCCGCCAGTCCGGTCACTTTGAATTCTCTGCTGCCAAACCGGACACTGTCACCGACAGAGATACCATTGTTGTCCGCGTACATGCGGTCCAGTACCATGTCCCCGGGATTCTGCGGGGCCTGTCCCTCCATCAGACACAGAAGATTTACCTGGTCTCTGTCCTGAAAGATCCGCATGGTATTCTCCTCTCCCGTTCCTTTTTCTATATAAAAATTGTCATACAGCTTGATGCCGTATCCCTCTATATCACGCCGGTTGGATCTGGAGATCTCCTCGTCCGTGCGGAAATTGCCGTCCTCTATATTGTATTTTTCAAAGCTGTCGTTATAGGCGATGATCATGCTTCCGTCCGCGACCAGAAATCCCGAGATCAGACCGATCGTAAAGACCAAAAGCACAAAGATGACTGCATATTTTCCGAACTGACCCCAAAGTTCCCGCAGATAGCGTCTGCGCAGGGGATTGCGTGTCTTAGCATTCATGAATTCCCTCCCGGGAGAGGTTGTCAGGGTGACACTTCTTCTGTTATCTGATGGTGAAAGAAAAACCATCCCCTTACACCTCCGCTGCCCTCTGACACCTTCTTACCATTCCAGCTCTTCCGCCGGCATGCGGACCGCATTCTCCAGGCGGCCGCGGATCCTTCCGTCGCGCAGGCGGATCACCGTATCCGCCATCGCGCCGATGGCTTCGTTATGCGTCACCATGATAATGGTTGTGCGGTATTGGAGGCTGATCTTCTCGATGAGCCGCAGGATCTCGCGGGAAGTGTTATAGTCCAACGCGCCTGTCGGTTCATCGCAGAGCAGGATATCCGGATTTTTGACAATGGCGCGCCCTATACTGGTCCTCTGCTGCTGCCCTCCGGAGAGCTGGTTGGGCAGTTTGTCACGGTGCTCATAGAGCCCCAGTGTGTGCAGGATTTCTTCAACATTGAGAGGATTTCTGCCCAGATAAGCACCCACCTCTATGTTTTCGCGCACGGTCAGGTTGGGGATGAGGTTATACATCTGAAAAATATAGCCCAGGTGTTCCCGCCGGTAACGGGTGAGCTGCTTTTCTTTCATGGTATTCATCCTCTCTCCGCCGATGAAGAGATCGCCGCTGTCCGCTGTATCGATCCCTCCGATGATATTGAGAAGAGTGGATTTCCCGGATCCCGAAGGTCCCAGAAGGACACAGAATTCCCCTTTTTCCACGCTGAGGCTGATTCCCCGCAGAACTTCTACGCGGCTGTCTCCTTTTCCGAAAGATTTTCTGATGTCTCTCAATTCCAGCAGCAATTCTTTATCCTCCGACTATCAGTGGCGGGCTCTCCTGCGTCTCTTCTCCTGACTGCTCGGATAACCTGTGGGAAAGCAAACAGTTAGGCTTTCCAAACTATTATACCGCATTTTTCGTTATATACAACTAACAACAATATACACAAGCAGACACGCATTACGATATACACAAGCAAACGGGGAGCTCTCCGCAGAATCTGCAGTATGCTCCCCGTCCGGTCAACTCCAAAACATCCCTGATTCAGTTTTGATCCATGTCAATGTGATACCATGTAGACCCTCGAGAGGGTTTTAAAAAAAGATTATGCAAGTGCAGCACCAAGTGCCTTGCAGTCTGCCTCACCTTCGTCATCCGGTGCGCCGTTGATCATAAGGCTGTCTGCAGCGAGCACTGCACCGGCCTCTTTGGCCTCATCTTCCCACATGCGCATCCATTCGCCGTCGCCCCATCCGTAGGAACCAAACAGAGCAACTTTCTTTCCGGAGAGCTCGCCCTTGACCTCATCCCACATAGGCTGGTACTCAGCTTCCTCAAGCTGCTCGGCACCCATTGCGGGGCATCCGAACGCAATACCGTCATAGTCCGCGACCGCTGCTGCGCCGAAATCGGAGGGACCCATGGTGGTGACTTCCGCGCCCTTCTCCTCTGCGCCTGCTGCCACTGCATTTGCCATTGCCTCTGTGTTGCCGGTGCCGCTCCAGAATACTACTGCTACTTTGCTCATCTGATGTTCTTCCTTTCTTTTTTTGTCTTTTTGGGTGAGTCTTTTATCACAGGGTCTTGCGATAAAAGAAAGGGCTTAACCTGCTGATTGTATGCTAAACAGCCACGGCGAGGCGCATTAGCGGAACCCCGTCAGACCACTGTTTACAATAAGTTTCCGTACACTTGCGGTACTTTTCGAAGGTTTCCCTGGCGGCTTCGGCATCACCGTAGACACGCCAGGTACCGACCAGTTTGCATCCGACTGACCTGTTTGAGCCGTGTGCGATAAAGCCCCTGACATCCTCAGGAGGATAGCTGAGAAACAGACCGATCTCATGAGGAAACTCACTCTCGAGATCGTTGAGCCTGTGGATCAGTTCCACCACGCACTGATTTGTGTTCTCGTGCCTGTATCCGGCTTTTTCCAGAAGGTCAAGAGCCTCCTTGTTGGAAAGATCCTTCTCCAGACGGGCGGGACGATAAAGATAGACCAGAACCCTCTCTGCCGAATACCGCAGGGGCAGGATCCGCAGTCCCTTGGGAACAAGCTTCCTGTTCAGATTTCTTATCTCCAGCATCGTCTGTTTCCTGTCTGTATAAGGACAGGTAAAGAGGCTGCCTGTCTTGATCCCCGCCAGTGTGGGGGAGGCGTATTGAACGATGATTTCATCCGACATATTCGCGCACCTTCCGACTCATCACACATCATTTGAGAGGGCAGATCATGCACTCTGCGCCATGGTGTGTTTCTCCAGAATGCTCCGCAGCGCTGCCACGGAAGCTGTCCGGGAATGTTCAACCTTTGTATCCAGACCTTTGATCTCGTTCTGCGCGCATTTGAGAACTTTGTGTGAGAGGGCGCCTGTGAAACAGATCATCAGATCCGGATTGCCCAGCTTATTCTTCAGGCTTCCGGATGGTTTTATAAAGACCTTCGCGCGGCATTTGTATTCTTTACACAAATCCTTGTACTGGCGTTCCATGCATTCATTGCCGCCCAATATGATCACACTCATAGCCACCTCCGCGGCAGTTCAGTTATAAGTAACTAACCTGCATCTGAAAAGATAAACGCTCTGAAAAGCGTTTGATAAATACATGTGCTGCTTAATACCCTATATAAGTTATAAACAACTAACTTCATTGTGGGTTAATTATAGCTAACTCATATCTGTAAAACAACTCCAAACAGACACTTTACAAAGAATTTATGTCCCTGGATTTCTGTGCGGGCGAGGTGTTTGCATGTACAAGAAAGAGTCCCGCTTGCGGGACGCTCGCGCCGAGCGCGGTCGCCTCAGCGGCATAGTTCCTCGCGCGCGAGTGCTGCATCCAACACACCTTCGGTGTGTCGGAGGGTTTTTAACTTATAGGAAATCGCAATTTCCTATGAGTTAAAAAATGCGGCAGAGATCCTCCCTGCCGCATGCGGACTCCCGGTCAATGAACAACCGGAGAATATTCTTTTGGCTTTTTACAGCAGATTCTTCATGCTGTCTACGCTGAAGTAAAGTGTCGATACATTGTGCAGAAGCGCCGCGCGTGCCGGGGGCATCATGCCCAGAAGACCCAGGGCAATGAGTCCGCCGTTAAAAGTCATGATCCGCCGGTAATTTCCGTCGATACGCGCCATCAGGGCGGTACTGAGCCTGCGGAGAACGATAAGTTCATGAAGATCATCTGCGGAGATGGTGATATCCGCGATCTCGCGGGCTATTGCTGCGCCGGCTGCGATGGCAACACCGGCATCGGCCTCGGAAAGGGCCGGTGAGTCGTTGATGCCGTCCCCGATCATGACAACCTTGCGTCCTGCCTCGTGTTCACGGCGGATAAAGGCCGCTTTGTCTTCGGGAAGAACCTCGGAGAAGAATTCATCCATTCCCAGGCGGGCAGCGACCGAGGCAGCAGTCCTCCTGCTGTCACCTGTCATCATGACGACGCGGGTAAAGCCTGCGCGATGGAGATCTTCCACGACACTGAACGCCTCCGTGCGGATCGGATCCTCAATGCAGATCACGGCGGCAAGCCGTCCGCCGAGTGCCAGATAAAGGAGAGAACAGTCATCCGGAAGATTCTCAAATCTTGCAATCTCCTCTTTCCCTTCCGGCAGCCGGCACTTTTCGTCTTCAAAAATAAAATGATAACTGCCGATCAGCGCACGCACACCATCGATCGAGCTTGCTATTCCATGGGCAACGACATATTCCACCTTAGCGTGGCGCTCTTCGTGCTTGAGACCTCTCTTTTCCGCTTCGCGCACGACGGCATTCGAGATAGAGTGGGGGAAATGTTCCTCCAGACAGGCTGCGAGCCGCAGCATTTCCCGCTCGTCCCCGCTGCCGAAAGTGATCACCTCACGGACACTGGGTGTCGCGTTGGTCAGAGTTCCGGTCTTGTCAAATACTATGGTGTCTGCCTGTGCTACGGCCTCAAGGAATTTTCCTCCCTTGACATTGATGTGGTGATCGCTGCACTCACGCATAGCGGAGAGGACCGAAATAGGCATGGCCAGCTTCAGCGCGCAGGAGAAATCGACCATCAGGAAGGAAAGGGCCCTCATAGCATTTCGGGTCAGAAGCCATGCGGCCGCAGTTCCGCCCAGCGACCAGGGAACCAGGGAATCAGCCAGGTGTGCCGCGCGGCTTTCTGTTGCGGACTTGAGCTTCTCGGACTCCTCGATCATATTTACGATCTTGTCGTAGCGGCCGCTGCCGAGAGCCTTCTCGACGCGGATCTCCAGTTCGCCTTCTTCCAGGACTGTTCCAGCGTAGACATAGGCTCCCTGGCTTTTGGCCACGGGAAGAGATTCGCCGGTCATGGAAGCCTGGTTCACAGCGCCTTCACCGCCCAGGACATGTCCGTCAAGCGGTATGACATTTCCGGTGCGGACCACGATGCAGTCCCCGGGCCGGATCTCATTGACCGCCATGAGCACTTCGCCGTTGTCCCGTGTTTTCACCCATGCCTTGTCCACGTTCAGATACATGCGGCGCGCCAGGTCGTCGACAGATTTCTTATGTGTCCACTCTTCGAGAAGGCCGCCGACATCCAGAAGGAACATGACCGAATCCGCCGTGGAATACTCTCCTCTCAGAAGAGATACCGCAATCGTTGTCGCATCAAGGACAGGAACCTCCATGCGCCCCTGCCGCAGGCAGCGCAGTCCTTCCAGGATGTACCGCGCTACTTTCCCCAGGCTGTATAAACGACGGAAAGGTATCGGCAGGAGCATTGTCCTCACTGCCCGCCCGGCCACCATGAAAAACAGCTTATCCTCATAGATACGGCTCAGTTCGCGTCCTGTGTGTTCAGGCACAGATACTTCTGTGCGCTCATATCCGAAATCAGACAGCGAGCGGATGACCGACTCGCGGATCCCTTCTCTTTCTTCATATAGAATAGTAACGTCCATTGTCCGCTCGGATACGGTCACCTTCCTGATCCCGCTCAGGGACTGCAGATAATAGTGCAGCTTATCCGCCTGCGCAAGAGTCATCCGCCTCTGCAGCATCCGCACGCGCATCCGGCCTCTGGATTCGTGTAATATTCTGCATTTCATAACTACTCTTCCTTCTATTAAAAGAGATAAAAAAGCCCCGCCACATCAGGGCGGGGCACCGATATTCAGATTTGCAGCTTTATACGGCCGCCCGTCATTCATCAGGCCTCTGTCGCCTGCTCACACTCTCCTGCAGCTGCGAGAACAGCCTTTGCATCCTCAATCTGCTGTGCATCAAGCTCTGCCTGGCGCTGCTCATTGATCTCTCTGGCGTCTGCTGCGATATCATTGCAGTTTTCACGAATAAGAGATACGTCCTTGAGGACCTCGTCCTTCATACGCAGAACAGCAGCTGTCCCGCAGGTATATGCTTTCTTCGCGTCTCTGCTTGTCAGGAGACGGATACCGTAGGATCCGAGAAGCACTCCTGCTCCGAGAACTCTGAGAGATTTCCAATGCCAATCCATGATGTACCTCCAATCTTTCTTTAGAAAACAGATTATATTCTGACAGCTGTCATCTTCTATAACCTGTATTAATCTGTACTGCACGCGTGTCAGGTTTTTCATACCTTATGTAATTATGATAGTGAGTTAGTTTTCTCTCAATCAACTCCAAAAAGGCACAATAATCAAGTTAGTTGAAACTCTTTTGGCTCCAATCAGACAAATCCAACGCCTTGTGTACAGCTGTGCAAAAGCAGAACCCTGCCTTTTCGTCAAAGCTCCTCAATGTAGAGCGCCCGGTTTTCTTTCTCCCACTGCAGTCTCCTGCGGTATTCGCTCGGAGAAACTCCCATGACTGCCCGGAAAGCCCGTGCAAACTTGCTTCCGTTCTCATAACCGAATTTCCCTGCAATCTCTAAAACAGATTCTTCTGTCTCAGAGAGAAGCCCGGCCGCCGCTTCCATCCGCTGCGAGCGCGCATAAGCATAGACCGGCATTCCGTACACCTTGTGAAAACAGGACTTGACCTGGGTAGCGGAAGCATGCAGTGCCTGTGAAAGCTCCGCAATCGTAATGTGCCGCTCAAGATTAGTCATGATCATGTCATGCGCCCGCTCGGCCACCTCTCTCTGGGCATCCGTATACTCTGTATTTTTCCTGTCCTTCCCCCTTCCGGCCTTCTCCTCAGCTTCCGGGATTCCGATCTTCTCCGGACAAAGAATGGTCACTGTATTTTCTACATCCTCCGCCGCAGAACAGGCATATAATCTATTCATCCGCCCCATCCGTTTCTTTCATTTCTTAAAAAATGAGAGCTGCTTCCAATCACCAAAGAGTTTCCACGCAAAGTATTAGCATTTACTAACCACTGTTTAAAAAAAGGTGCTGCATATGACGCAGCACCTTAAGTTTAATGCAACAAACTATATCTGTCAATTCCCAAAAGCGGTCTCAAGGATCAGCGCGAAGCCCCGAACGCGAGCCTTCTGCGATCAGGATTCAAGACTCACTCGCCTGGCTTGCGAGACCAGGAAGGAATAACCGTCACTTCAGACTGCCGCAGACAAACAAAGTGCGCACGGCGGACTGGTACTGGATTTCATTTTTTGCCTTCCTGATCTCCTTCAGAGAGCGGTCCGCACCAGTGAAATTTTGTCCCATATAAAACCAGAGTTCCTTCATCTTTCCAAGAAGAGGTGCCTGTCCCGGAAGACTTTTTTTAAGGGATTCATAGACGGCATCATGGAACTGCCGAAGCTCCGATTTGTGCAGCGGCGCTCCGCCTTTCAGTTCTCTTGCAAGCGCAGGATTTGCGATCAGTCCCCTGCCTATCATGACAGCACCGCACCCGGGAAAGCGTGCGCATATTGCCTCATAATCCGACAGGGAAAAAATATCGCCGTTGTAGACAACCGGATGGGTACTGCCCTCCAGAAACAGGGAAAATATCCCGAGGTCAGGCCTGCCCCCGTACAGGTCTCGCTGTGTCCGCGGATGAACCGTAAGCTCCGCGATCGGGTAGCGGTTATAGATTTCCACAAGGGCTGCCGCATTGGAGGAGTTTTCAAAGCCGATCCTCGTTTTCACTGTAAACCTGAGTTTCTCTTCCGTGCTTCCCGGGAAATCCTGTCGGAAAACCGGATGAGGATCCCCGGAACCCTGTCCGGAGATCTTTTCTTCAAGACCCTGTCCGGAAATCTTTTCTTCAAGGCTCTGTCCGGAAATCTTTTCCATTCCCGCACAGATTTCTTCCAGAAAAAGATCCAGGGCATCGAGATCGCCGAGCTGTCCCGAGCCGCGTCTCTTCCTGACAACAGTGGGCATGGGACAGCCGAGATTGAGATTGATCTCCCGATAGCCCATAGCGTACATCTCTTCCGCCGCCCACAGAAAATCCTCCGCCCGGTTAGTCAGGATCTGCGGTACAAGGAGCACTCCGTCATTATTGGAAGGCTCTATGTCTTCCCTCTCCCGTGTCTTGAAATGATGGGTATAATTCGGCGCGGCAAAAGGAGAAAAGTATTTGTCAATTTCATTTCCGAAATACTGTCTGTGTACATTGCGGTAGGCAAATCCCGTGATGCCTTCGAGCGGTGCAAAGTAAAGCTGCATATTTTTTCCTCTTTCCGAACAGCAGATCAGACATTCTCTTTTGCTCTTTTTCCTTTTCTGCATTTTCCGGTTCCCTGTTTCGCAAAACATTTCGCACAGAAAGGAAAAAAGAGATAAATCGGTCCGATCCGAAAATGGATCGAATACAAAAAATCCGCATAAATACCGGGCTTTTAATCGCTCCAGTATCTACGCGGACCCACAAATCGTGCCGGCGGTGGGACTCGAACCCACACGCCCTCTCGGACAGCAGATTTTGAGTCTGCCTCGTCTGCCATTCCGACACGCCGGCGAAATTTCAAATTTTGATATTGATTTAAATCGCCCCTGCAGACAATCATGCCTGCAGGGGGATCAATAGATCAACTCGTATTGTCTCTATTTCTATCTGTCCTCTTCCGAAGGCGATCAGCGCTCGGTGTAAGGCATCAGAGCGAGATGGCGTGCTCTCTTGATCGCACTGGTGAGTGCTCTCTGGTGAGTAGCGCATGTGCCGGTGATCCTTCTGGGAAGAATCTTGCCGCTCTCGGAGACATACTTGCGAAGCTTAGCGACGTCCTTGTAATCAATGGCATTGTCCTTGCCGCAGAAGACGCAAACTTTTCTCTTTCTGTGGAAGCCGCCTCTCTTTCTGAAAGGTGCATCCGAACGATTCTCTCTGTTAAAAGCCATTTCTAACCTCCTGTATACTCCCTATGGGTGCGCATCGATCAGCTGAAAGGAAGCTCCTCGTCGATGCCGTCAGGGATGTTCATAAATCCATCCAGTGCGTCAGATGCAGGCGCGGTGTTCTGTGCAGGTGCGCTGTAGCCGCCGGCGTTGCCGTAGTTCCCGCCGCTGTTTCCGCCATAGCTGCCGCCGCTGTAATTTCCGTTTCCGGAACCGCCGTAGCTGCCGCCGTAAGCATTGCCGCCGTTACCTGCAACAGATGCATTCTTACTCTCCGCGAACTCAAGCTCTTCCACAACGACCTCGGTCACATAGACCTTCTGGCCTTCGCGGTTTGTGTAGTTGCGTGTCTGAATCCGGCCGGTAAGTGCCGTCTTCAGTCCTTTGCGATAGTACTTCTCGACATGTTCCGCAAGCTTGCCGAAGGCCACACAGTTGATGAAATCCGCTGTGGCGCCGTCCTGGTTATTACGGTTGTAACGCCGGTCCACCGCAATAGAGAAATTTGCGATGCAGAGAGAGTTCTCTCCCTGTGTATATCTGACTTCAGGATCCCTGGTCAGGCGACCCATAAGTATGACTTTATTCATGATGACCTCTTCTTTCTGTTAATCAGGCCGCTTCCTGTTTTACGCACAGATATCTGAGGACGTTATCCATGATGCGCATGAAGCTCTCGATCTCGGCGATCGCAGAACCTTCAGCTTCGAACTGGATGAAGTAGTAGTAACCTTCGTTCATCTTCTGGATCTCATAAGCAAGTTTCTTCTTGCCCCAGTCATCGACTTCGCCGACTGTACCGCCGAAACGGGTGATCAGCTCTTTGCATCTGTCGACAACCGCTGTCCTCGCTTCATCATCGATCTGCGCATTCACAACAACGGCTAACTCGTATTTACCCATTCTGTTTACCTCCTTTTGGTCTCTGGCCCCCGCTTCCGCCGTAAAACAGCCTCTGTTTCCGGAAAACAGATCTGTGCCCTGCATCGATCAGGACGATCTGCTCTGCAAAAACAGTGATCCGGTTTCACGCATCACAGGAGCAAGGAAAATTGAATCCGGGATAAATCCCACGGATGAATATCTTAGCATAAAAAAATCTGCAGTGCAAGCAAAATTATGAAAACAAATCACGAAACAATTCACGATCAATTTTCGGTATTATGACCTGGACAATTCCTTCTTTATATCGGAGGAACAGATATTGGGAGTCCTCTTGAGACGGACGACTGATTTTCCCTGCTCTTCGCACCACTTGACGCACTCATCGAAGCGGCCGCCCCGGTGATCCTCTCCGAGAGCAAGAATATCAAAATCAATTTTTTCCAGTGCTTCCACGCCGACGGTCTGGTAGACCACAACTTCGTCGACGGGACGCAGGGCCTTGAGGATCTCCACGCGCTCCTCTGTAGAATAAAGAATATGCGCGTCCGGTTTAAACTTCAGGATATAGTCGCCGTCCTGCACAGCCACGATCAGATAATCCGCGTATTCTCTGCACTGCATAAACAGACGCAGATGGCCGATATGGAAGTAATCATATACACCGAAAGTGAGTATTTTTTTCATATAAATATAACTCCTTATAGAATTTTATAACCGCGCTCTATGTCCGCGCAGAACTGTTCCTTCCGCCTGATCGGACCATTCTCAGAACCCGCCGCCTGTTCTCCGTCTGCACAGCCGGACCCGGGATCCTGCTCAGTCCGCCTGGTCGTACTCTGTCTTGAGCTTTTCCAGAGCGGCCATAAGGGGATCATAAATCTTGCCGCAGGTCACCTCATCGGCGTATTTTTCATAGAGAATAGGCAGCTCCGTACAGCCCAGGATACAGGCGTCGTAGCGGTTGACGAGACCGAGGAAAAGGCTTTTGGCTTCCTCAGTGTATTTGTCCTGTTTGACTGCCTCGATACACTCGCGCAGGTCCGCGTATTCTTCCGGAGCGGGAACCAGGCACTCGATTCCTTCCGCCTGCAGGGCGTCCTGATAGATATGGGAGTCGATGGTTCCCTCGGAGCCGAGCAGGTAGACGCTCCTGCGGCCGTCCGCCTTGATCCTGTCCACACAGGCGCGGATGATATGGATGACCTTGTCCTCCGCCTCGGGGACATTCCGGTAGATCTTCGGCAGGAAGAGGTGGGAAGTGTTGCAGGCGAGGATGATCCTGGTCGCGCCCGCATCTACAAGATGACGCATGGAATCGCTCATCTGCTCCACGAGCTCCTCTTCCTTGATGTGGCGCAGAAATGCCAGCACGCGGCTGGGCATAGTGCATCGGTTATCTATGATGATCCGGGGACGGTCCCATTCCTTTTCCGCCGGAAAAACATCCGCATACTGACGGAAAAGATGGATCGTCGCGTAGGTTCCCATTCCTCCGAGAACACCGATTACAAAATTGTCTTTCATGCCGATACCTTATTCCTTTCCCTTTTGGGCCTTCCACAGCGCCTTTGCGTCCTTTTTCCGACGCTTCAGTCCTGCTTTGCGGCTTTTCTTCTCTGCTTTCTCCTCTTTTGAAGTAATTTTATCTTCTGCCTTTGCCTGATCAGCGGTATCAGGGTTCTTTCCCTCCGCAATCTGCTTTTCGCGGATAAATTCTCCGTAGGGCTTTTCTGCGCTCTGGATGGTTCCGCCGAAGGCATTGATGTGGGTCGACGGGACGTTTTTGATCGTCATATAGTCCTTGTATTCCTGTTTCAGGCGGCCGTCGTAGCCCGCCGGACAGGGAATGGTCGTAAATTCAAAGGGCATGTCGATGGTCTCGTCCCACCACTCCTTGCGGAACATGTTCTTTTCTTTTCCGCGGGAGAAGCAGACATAGCTGATCCTCTCGTAATCGCTGTCGTTATACTTGGCACAGAGTTCTTCGTATTTTTTGAAAAGCTTCTTGTAATCCGTGAATTTATATAAAAGCTTCGTGCCCTGCAGAAAGATCTTTCCCTTGAGCTCGTGGGGCGCGTCCTTGACATAGCCGCCGTATTCAATGGTCCGCCAGAGCAGCCTGATCCTGGCCATGTGGATCTTGTATTTGAGGCCGTCGTCCGGCAGGACGTCCAGCGGGAAAATGTCCAGGAAGAGGCCCTTGTTGTAGGGGCGGTTCTCTTCGTTGGGAAGGTATCCTGTTGTCTCGCTGTTGCGGATCTGGGCATGCTCGCGGATCAGCTTGTTGTCATTGTATAAGGTCTGGAAGAAATATGGATATTGAAACTCCTTCTCAGCGACCTCCTTGAGTTTTTCATAATCGTCGCGGAACATGACGACATCGATGTCATCATCCCAGGGAATGAAGCCGTGATGGCGCACAGCGCCCAGAAGTGTACCGCTGTCCGCAAAATAGCGGAGGCCGTATTTTTTACACACTGTATCAAGCAGGTGAAGCATATCAAGCTCCACTGCCCAGACTTTTTTCATCTCTGCGGAAATCGTATAGCCGCAGCGTACTTCTTCTTTCAGGAAGTCCTCGGGTATTTCGATCTGCAGTTTTACCATGCTTACCTCCGATGGATTCAAAGAAATTTGCGGTTCATGCAAGTCTCAGGTCCCGTTTATCATCTCATATTTGCATGAAAACTGCAACGCTTGATGAAGGTGAGGGAGACAGGGGGGAGACAGGGGACGGTTCTGTGTCTCCTTTTCGCAGAAAAAAGG
>JBGUPU010000079.1:0-30192 GCA_045130475.1 Lachnospiraceae bacterium | reverse complement strand
GTGTTAGATCGTAGTAATACATAATAGAGGATGTGGAAATGTGCATAACCTCCATAATTATACCGTTTTACGCCAAAAATTACAATCTGCGGCTGTTGAAAACAGAGGGAATTGACCGTGGACAAATTGATTTTTATCCACATGCATATTTTTTAATTCTGACTGACGTTCAGCTTTTTCAGGATCACTTCCACGTTGCCGCGCAGCTCTCCGTTGACAGTCATTTCATTTCTTATTTTATCCACACCGTACATGACGGTGGAATGGTCCTTTTTACCCAGGAGCTTTGCTATATTCTCCAGTGTGGCATCGGTATATTCTCTGCAGATATACATGATGATCTGACGGGGAATTACCAGAGAAGCGTTCTTTTTACGGGAAACGATATTGTTGACGCGAACATCGTAGTGTTCACAGACAACGCGGAGGATCATTTCCGGTGTAATGACATTCTGTCTGTCGGGATCGATAATGTCCTTGAGGGCTTCCCGGGCATTGGTCAGGTTGGCATCCACATTGTTTAGCCTGGAGTAGGCAATGATCTTGTTGAAAGCACCTTCCAGCTCACGGATATTGGACTTGATATTTGTAGCCACGTATTCCAGGATCTCATCGTCCAGATGTCTTCCTGTGATTTCCGCATTTTTGCGCAGGATCGCCATCCTTGTCTCATAATCCGGTGGCTGGATATCCGCGATCAGTCCCCATTCAAAACGGGAACGGAAGCGCTCGTCCAGTGTTTCCATCTCACGGGGAGGACGGTCGGAGGAAAGAACAATCTGTTTTCCTGCCTGATGGAGCTCATTGAAAGTGTGGAAAAACTCTTCCTGAGTGGACTCTTTTCCTATTATAAACTGTATATCGTCGATGAGCAGAACATCAACAGTTCTGTATTTGTCACGGAGTCTGGCCATGGAAGTTGCATTACCGCTTCGGATAGACTCGATGACTTCGTTTGTGAACTGTTCGCTGGTGACATACAGTACACGTTTGGAGGGACTCATCTCCAGGATATAATGGCCGATCGAATGCATCAGGTGAGTCTTGCCCAGTCCCGCACCTCCATATAGGAAGAGAGGATTATAGGTATTTCCGGGAGATTCAGCTACTGCAACACAGGCAGACTGTGCAAATTTGTTGTTGCTGCCGACAATAAAAGTATCAAAGCGGTACTTTGGATTGAGATTTGCGTTCTCAATCTGCTGGCTGCTGACAACAGATCTGTGTTCCTCTGCAGGTTCTTCTTTCTGTTCCTGATCCGTCAGCAGAAACTCGACACTGTAGTGTTCATCCAGAAGTTCTGTGATCGTGATTTCAAAGAAGACCTTGTAATTATTGACAATGTAGTCAAGCATGATCGGTTTATCGGAAGGAATACGGATATAGACGATATTGTCGTGTATATCGGCAATCTCCAGATTCTCGATCCATGTTGTATAAGATATATTGGAAAGGCGGTATTCGTTTCGAATATGTTCCTTGATCCACAACCACCTTTGTCTGATAATTTCGTCGTTCATTCTATCCCCCGGTTTTAAAGTATTTTTCTTATTAATAACCGAAAAAAACCCATTCTTAATTTATTGATTTATCGTTTAGTAAATATATAATAAATTTTCTTAAACTTCAAACCGGCGGAGATTTCCACAAATTGTGGATAAATATGTTGATAAAATAATTTCGGGAAAAATTGCAATGAATTCACATTTTCATGGATAAATGTTATTCACATTTTAAACACGCATAAAATGGGGAAAAATTGAAAAAAAGCTAAAATATAAACTGAGTTATCCACATGTTATGCACAATTTGTGGATAAGTGAAAATGTTGAATACATTTTTTGTGGAAATGTGGATAACTTTGAGGATACAATATTTGGAGTAAAAAAATTTTATTTTTCCAGATATTGTATCGAATATTTGTGCGAAATAAGCCTCATTATCCACGTTATCCACATTTTAGGGTGGATATCTTGTGGATAAGTTTTTCTTGACGTCAATAGTGCTTTTATATATAATTTCGATGTTAGCGTCTTTACAAGGGGATACTATGCCCGAAACAGCAACCATACCCGCATTCGGGAAGTGCCGGAGCAGCCGGCACAGCATTTTCCGGTGCAGAAAGGGATATGCGCCTTGACGCCGCAGCCGCACGCGGCCATGTAGAGACAAAAGCCCCGGCATGGAGCAGACAGTTCAAAGTGCAGTTTCATATTCATGGCGGAGGCAGTTTGCTATGAAAGATTCCTGCAGCTGTTCCTGACAAGGGAAGCTGCAAATTCATTATTAAAAGGAGGAAATGACAATGGCTAAAATGACATATCAGCCCAAGAAAAGACAGCGCGCTAAGGTACATGGATTCAGATCCAGAATGAGCACCGCCGGCGGAAGAAAGGTTCTTTCCGCTCGCAGGCGCAAAGGCAGAAAGCAGATTGCAGTCTGACAGTAGATTTCTGTGAGAGTCATGCTGATTTCAGCATGGCTCTTTGTGTAACAAGGAAGAAATTGCAATGTATGTGTGAATGTCCCTTCATCCGGACGGTCACCTTCATTTTTATCATTTGTACTTATTCACTACCCCGGGAAATATGCCGAGTATGACGGACCCGGGATTATGAATAATGATTATCATTTAAAAAATTCAGCATATGGAATCTCTGAAAAAGAACGCAGATTTTAAAAACTGCTATCAGAAAGGAAGATCCTTTGTAAACCGCTACCTTGTCATATATTTGTGCGGCAACGGACAGGAGAAAAACAGGTATGGGATCTCCGTGAGTAAAAAAGTAGGAAACAGTGTCGTGAGACACCGCACTGTAAGACTGATCAGAGAAGTCTGCCGTTTACACGAAAATGAGTTTAAAAGTGGATATGATATCGTTTTTGTTGCACGTGTGCGCGCAAAGGGGATCGATTATTTCAGAATGGAACATGCACTGATCCAGCTTGTTAAAAAAGCAGGTATATACAAAGAACAAGTGCGGTAAATGATATGAAAATGATGAAAAAGGCAATGATCCGATCAATCAGAATGTATCAGAAATATCTGTCGCCGCTCAAGAGCACAAGATGTCCTTATATCCCTACCTGTTCCCAGTATGGACTGGAGGCAGTGGAAAAATACGGCGCTGTGAAGGGAGGAGCAATGGCTGCCTGGAGAATCCTTCGGTGCAATCCCTTATCCAGCGGTGGGTATGATCCTGTGCCCTGATAGACAGACAAACCAGAATGTCACGGATGTGACAAAACAGATTCATTTTTGATTGAAAACAGAAAACGATAATAATCCGCACCCGGAAAAGGGTGCAGGTGCGACATTACAAAAAACATGTCTAAGGAGGAATACAGGCTCCCATGTTATTGACCAAAAGTACGACTTTTATCATTGGTCCGGTTGCTGAGCTGATCGGTATCATCATGAACGTGATTTTTGATATTCTTGCCAAGATCGGAATTCCGAATCTTGGAATCTCTATCATTATCATGACGATCCTGATCTATATGCTCATGCTGCCCCTGACGGTCCGTCAGCAGAAGTTTTCAAAGCTCCAGAGGAAAATGCAGCCTGAACTTCAGAAAATCCAGAAGAAATATCAGGGAAGGAAAGACAGTGCATCTGTCGCCGCCCAGCAGGAGGAAATGAAGCAGGTTTATGATAAATACGGCGTTTCCGCGACAGGCAGCTGTGTTCAGCTCCTCATCCAGATGCCGATCCTTTTTGCTCTGTACAGAGTTTTCTATAATATCCCTGCATATCTTTCCAGCGTCAAAGCTGCGTTCTTCCCTCTCGTGGACGAACTCTACCAGCTGGATCCAAAGGGCGCGATCCTTCTGGCCCAGAATGCAGATGAAAAGTATGTTTTCTCAGGGGTATCCGCTTTTGCAAAAACCTTTGCAAATAATATTGAAGGCGGAGATGTGACTACGATCAAGAATTCCATGATCGATATCCTCAATAAGTTCCAGTCCGCCGACTGGACTACGCTTTCCGAGAAGGCATCCTCTCTGGCAGGAGATATTACCACTACAACTGCCAAGCTCAATCAGTACAACAATTTCCTTGGACTGAATATTGCGGAATCTCCTTCTAATATCATGAAAAAGGGCGGGATCATGATCGCTGTCGCTCTGATCATCCCGATTCTCGCGGCTTTTACACAGTGGCTCAATATCAAGCTTATGCCGCAGCCTTCTTCAGACCCCAATGACCAGACAGCAAATACCATGAAGAGCATGAATCTCATGATGCCTGCAATGTCTGCAGTCTTCTGCTTCTCTCTGCCCAGCGGTATGGGACTTTACTGGATCGTCGGTGCGATCGTCCGTATTGTACAGCAGATTTTCATCAACAAACATATCGACAAGATGGATGTTGATGCAATGATCGAAAAGAACAGTGAAAAGGCGAAAGCCAAGGCGGAAAAGAGAAAAACCAAGAGCGCAGAAAAAGGTGAATCTTTACCTGAGAATTCCGGCAGAACCAGAAGGACTACAGCCAACAGGAACAGCAAACTGGTCACAAGGCTTACACCGTCTGAAGAATCCAGGATTGATGAGATGAACCAGTCCAGGAAGCAGAAAAAATATAAGAAAGACAGCCTTTCTTATCAGGCGGATATGGTCAGAAGATTTAATGAATTCGGAAAAGATTCTTCCGAGGAATAAAATTGATCTTCATCCAGAGAATAAACATTTTTAAAAATCAAATATAAAAAACAAGAGGATAAATATGTCTCAGGAATATATTGAAATCACGGAAAGGACCGTATCCGAAGCAATCACGGCTGCTTGCCAGAAGCTGGCGGTTCCCAGTGAACGCCTCGAATACGAAGTAATCGATCCGGGAAAAACCGGTTTTCTGGGAATCGGTTCCAGAGCGGCGAAGATCCGTGCGCGCGTCAAACAGGGTATGCAGGACAGCGCGGAATTCGATACGAGCGCAATTATCAGCGATGTCCTGAAAGGAAAAGATGACAGAAAGAAATCGTCTGATCAGCGCGCAAAAGAAAAGAGAAAAGACGACAGAAAGGAATCGAAGAAGAAAGATTTCTCCAAAAATTCCGACAAGTCAGCTGCTAAAAAGCCTGAGCAGGCTTCTGAGCAGCCCGCCGTTAAAGAGGAATCCTCCGAAAAGGCTTCGAAGGAAACTCCTGTCTCTGCAGAGATGAATGCAGGTGCGGATCAGACTGTGAATGCAAAAGAAAAAGCAGAGACTTCAGAAAGCAGTTTTTCCGGAAGAAAAGGCTCCGGCAGAAAAGATTCTTCCGAAAGAGGTTCCGAGAAAGGAAGCAGAAACAGAGGACGCCGCAGACAGCGCCGTTCTGACAGGGATGAGAATCCGGCAGTTTCCCGCGATCATGAGCAGGGAAGAAATACTTCCTCTGCAGAAATGCATTCAGCTCCGAAAAAGAAAAGTGCTGTTCCCGTACTGACCGATGAACAGGTCGAGGAAGTTAAACAGCGCGCAGAAACTTTCCTGGCAGATGTTTTTCAGGCAATGGATCTCGACGCAAATGTAAGCAGCTCTTATGATCGTGAGACAGGTATGCTCACGATCGATATGAAGGGTGAAAACATGGGCGTCCTTATCGGCAAACGCGGTCAGACTCTTGATTCTCTCCAGTATCTGGTATCTCTTGTTGTCAATAAGGGATTTGACGGATATATTCATGTCAAAGCCGATACTGAGAATTATCGCGAGCGCCGCAAAAAAACACTGGAAAATCTTGCAAAGAACATTGCAGTCAAGGTCAAGCGCAACCGCAGCAGTGTTGCTCTTGAACCTATGAATCCTTATGAGAGAAGGATCATTCACTCTGCTCTTCAGGGTGACCGTTACGTGACCACATACAGCGAAGGTGAAGAGCCCTACAGAAAAGTTATCGTGACAATGAAAGAGGATCGCTGATGATCCTTTGATCAGACTGCCGCCTCAGCAATCCTGAAGCGGCAGTCTTTTTTACAACAGGAAAAGAATGGATATGACATCTCAGAACGGCATATTTATGAATGAAACATATATCGATAAGAGCAGAAATGATACGATTGCGGCTGCAGCGACAGCTATGTCCACAGCAGGAATCGGAATCATTCGTGTCAGCGGCCCCGATGCTGTCAGAATCTGTGCGGATCTCTATACAAACGCAAAAGGGCAGCATGATCTTCAAAATCATGCTGCAAATACGATTGTATTCGGCTTTATTGAAGACAGGGAAGGAAACCGGATCGATGAGGTCATGGTCAGTGTCTTTAAGGCGCCGCACAGCTATACGACGGAAGATACTGTGGAAATCAATTCTCATGGAGGAACTTATCTTCTGAACAGGATCCTTGATCTGGTACTCAGGGGCGGTGCCCGTCTCGCTGAGCCCGGAGAATTTACAAAGCGCGCTTTTCTGGGAGGCAGAATTGATCTTTCAAGAGCGGAAGCTGTCATGGATCTAATCGCGTCACAGAATGAATTCGCCAGAAAGACTGCTCTGGCTCAGCTGGGAGGAAGTGTTTCAGAAAGTGTAAAAGAACTGAGAGCAGCTATTCTCTATGAAATGGCCTTTATAGAATCTGCGATTGATGATCCCGACAGTTATGCTTCGGATCTGGAAGGGTATTCTGAACGTCTGAATGGAATCTGTGAAGAACTCCAGTCCAGGATGGATAGTCTTCTGGAAATCGGAGAAAAAGGCGCTGTCCTGAAAGAAGGAATCCGAACGGCAATCATTGGAAGACCAAACGCCGGAAAATCTTCGCTTCTCAACTACCTCTCAGGAACAGAACGGGCTATTGTGACCGAAATCGCAGGAACGACCCGGGATACCCTTGAAGAGAGTGTACGCGTGAGAGGTATTCAGCTTCGGCTGACAGATACTGCCGGAATCCGGGATACAGACGACAGGGTTGAAAAAATAGGTATTGAACGTGCTAAAGAAGCCATTGAGCAGTCTGAACTTGTCCTCTATCTGATCGACAGCTCAGAGGGAATCACACTGGAAGACCAATCGATCGCGGATATTTTACAGAAATGGAAACAGGAACTGCCTTCTATACGTAAATGTATTATACTTTTAAATAAGAGTGATCTTCCTCCTGTTACTGATTCCAGTGAGGTCTGCAGCTTTTTTACGGAGGCGGACCAGGTACTCTCCTGCTCTCTGAAGACAGGTGAAGGCGCTCAGGAGCTGGGTACGGCTATTGAAAAGATGTATCATATGGGTGAACTGAGCCATCAGAGTGAGGCCATGCTCACCAATGCCCGTCATAGAGAAGCTGTTCGGGAGGCCTATGAAGCACTTTCCATGGTTCGTCAGAGCATCCGAATGGATATGAGCGAAGACTTTTATGCAATCGATCTGATGAATGCCTATGCCAGTCTGGGAAGGATCACTGGTGAAGCTGTGGAAGACGATCTCGTAGAAGAGATTTTCTCAAAATTCTGCATGGGAAAATAAGTTACTGTCATGTCTTCGACTTGATGTGAAAAGTAACATATAAAAACGCATATAATTGTGTGGAGAATGATTTGATGAATTACTTTATAGATACTGACATATGTGTGATCGGTGCCGGACATGCCGGTTGTGAAGCGGCGCTTGCCTGCGCCCGCCTCGGATATCGCACGGTCATTTTCACAATGAATGTGGACAGCATTGCCATGATGCCCTGCAATCCCCATATAGGAGGATCTTCCAAGGGGCATCTGGTTAGGGAAATTGACGCCCTTGGCGGTGAGATGGGCAAGAATATTGACAAGACTTTTATCCAGTCTAAAATGCTCAATATTTCCAAAGGTCCGGCAGTCCATTCTCTGCGCACACAGGCAGACAAAGCTGAATATTCCAAATCCATGCGGAAGATCCTGGAAAATCAGGAAAATCTGACAATCCGTCAGGTGGAAGTCACCGATATTCTGACACAGTATGATCTGGAAAAACTGCAGGAAAAAGAGGGGAAAAACGAACAGGAAAAAGAATGTGGGGACAAGCTTCGTGTGGCCGGCGTCAGGATCCACACAGGAACTATCTATACCTGTAAGGCGGCAATCATCTGTACAGGCACATATCTGAATGCAAGGTGTCTGGTCGGTGAGTCCATCACCGAGACAGGACCCGGCGGTATGCAGCGCTCAACTTGGCTCAAAGATTCCATGGATCACCTTGGAATTTCTCTTCGACGCTTTAAAACCGGTACACCTGCACGTATGGACGGAAGGACTCTGGATTATTCAAAAATGAAAATTCAGCCTGGTGATCCCGTTGTAGTTCCTTTTTCTTATTCCACAGATCCTGCAGACGTACAGATCGAACAGGTTCCCTGCTGGCTGACCTATACAAATGAAGAAACACATGATATTATCAGGCAGAATCTTGACCGTTCTCCTATTTATGCAGGAATAATCGAAGGAACAGGTCCCCGCTACTGCCCTTCCATTGAGGACAAAGTAGTAAAATTCAGTGAAAAGAGTCGTCATCACGTATTTATAGAACCGGAAGGCCGTTTTACTAACGAAGTCTATGTCGACGGTATGTCTTCTTCTATGCCTGATGATGTGCAGCAGCGCATGTACCGCACCGTTCCCGGTCTTGAAAACTGTGTGATTGTAAAGAACGCGTATGCAATTGAATATGACTGCATCAATGCCAATCAGCTCAAACTCTCATTGGAGACAAAGGCTGTGGATGGTCTTTTCTGCGCAGGTCAGTTCAATGGGAGCAGTGGTTATGAGGAAGCGGCGGCACAGGGACTGATTGCAGGTATTAACGCCGTCAATATGATCCGCGGCCGGGAGCCTCTGATCCTCGAACGTTCCGAAGCTTATATAGGCGTTCTGATCGATGACCTTGTGACCAAAGACAACAGAGAACCCTATAGAATGATGACTTCCCGTGCGGAATACAGACTCCTGCTGCGGCAGGACAATGCAGATCTGCGCCTTCGCAAGTACGGTTATGAACAAGGGCTGATCACACAAAAGCAGTATGATTATGTCTACTGCAAGGAACAAAAGATTGATGAGGAAACAGCCCGCCTGAAAAAAGTGAGAATAGGCGCCGCCGCATCCAATCAGAATATTCTCCGCTCCCTCGGCTCCGCAGAATTGAAAACCGCCTGTACCCTGGCGGAACTGATCTGCAGACCGGAACTATCCTATGAAAAAATAGCGGACCTGGATCCTGACAGACCACAGCTGTCCAAAGATATCACAGAACAGGTGGAGATCAATATCCGCTATGAAGGATACATAGACCGTCAGAAAAAACAGGTTCAGCAGTTTGAAAAACTTGAGCACAGGAGAATCCCGGACTGGATCGATTACGACGACGTCGGAAGTCTCCGGAATGAAGCGCGCCAGAAGCTCAAAGCCTTCCTGCCTTCGTCCATCGGACAGGCTTCTCGTATTTCCGGCGTGACACCTGCTGACATCACTGTTCTTCTCATTTACCTGGAAAAGAACAGATCCAGGGGCGGCAATATCAGCAAAGCGGTTATTGTGGAAACATAAATAAGGAATTGATATACATGACTTATATTAAGAATCGACTTCACGATTTTCTCAGTTTACCAGTCCGGCAGGACAGAGAAAGAATAATCGGTTTAGAAACATATAAAAGAAGTGACAAAAAAAGAAAACTGTTCAATAATAGTGGTATCACAAAAAACTTTAAAAGAATGCGTTCAGAGTCTAAATGGAATAGTTCCCTATTATGTGCAGGTCAGGATGCTTTTATGGATAAAGAAGGCTTATATGCACTGTTAAAAAGTATAAGAGATGAAATAATCTGGACCATAAAGAGAACAATGGAAGTGTATTCAAAGCATGAAATGAATGTGTATTCCGGAAATGCCACCTATTATTTCATGATTTCCGTCGTTCCCTTGTTAATGATGATCATTTACATCATCAATATGCTTCCCTGGTTTACGGTCGCGGATGTGGAAAATTTTCTCACCCATGTTGTTCCTGATATTCCTCAGGTACGGATGGCAATTGTTTCGATCATTGTCAATCTGGACCGCTATTCAGGAACGATGGTCGTTTATGCCTTCGCCTTTACCTGCCTGTGGACAGGGTCGCACGGCATTTCCGCGCTGATGGCGGGACTTGAAAAAATCAACCACACACAGAGAAAATATTTCCACTCAAAACCGAAAGCGATCTTATACGCGATACTGTTTTCACTGCTGATTCCGTCCATGCTTCTCTTCCAGATGCTCCGGTCATCTATTGAAGAAGTAATCACACAGCTCTTTGTGATTCTACAGGTCCCTGAAATTGCCGAGAGGATCAACAATGTTCTGGAATACAGCGGATTGGTCACCTTTGCTGCAATGATATTAATCATTGTTCTTACATTTACCTATCTGCCATCCGGAAAGAGAGTGATCAAAAAGCAGCTTCCGGGCAGTGTTTTTTCCTGTATCACGTGGATATTTTTTACAAAGGCTTTCGGATTTTTTATCACCCGGTTCTGGAAACTTTCCTCCGTCTACGGAACTCTGGCAGCCGTCTTTCTGGCATCTATGTGGCTGCGCTTCATCATTACATTCCTGTTTTACGGAGCGTCCCTCAACCGCGCCCTTCAGGTAAAGATATCAAAGGACTGCACGACGTAATAGAAATTCTGATTTTATTTATATCGTATGATTCGTATGATTTGCATAGAAATAGAAAATCAGGAGGCAGATGTTTCACGTGAAACATCTGCCTCCTGATTGTAACTGCAGGACTTTCACAGAAGCTGATCTGCCTCCTGATATTAACAGCTGTGCTGCTGCAGGAACTCATGTGTCTGAAGATTTTACCAGCCGTACATCTTCAGAAGCTCATGTGCCTGAAGATTTTACCAGCCGTACAGCCTCAAAAACTCAGTGTCTGAAGATTTTTCTAGTCGTACAGCCTCAGGAATATTCATCTGTCTGATGATTATTGACTGCAGAAATCATAAGCCCTGTCATAAAAATCTCCTGCCTCTTCGAAGGCTCCATGCCCGAGTCCCTTGTAAATAAATATTTCACAGTCAGGAATCATGCTTCTGAGCTCATAGGGTGCTCTGTTTCCGATGGTGTGATCATCATCGCCGGCTATGATCAGTGTCGGACTTTTGATTCCGGACAGCTCTTTGCGTGCGTCAAATCCCAATATCGCATATGCGTTTCTCAGGAAACGTTCATAGTCTGCAGGCCTCGTTATTACAGCAAGCAAGGGAAAGAAGATCCTGTTTTTTGCAAGATATTTGCGGGAATACATCTTTTCAGCGCTGTCGATCAGAAGCGCTTTGTAATCATTTCGCTCTGCCATCCTGATCCACCTTCTGACAGCTTTCTTTATGGTTTTGTTTGCACAGGGCGCAGTGACAGCCAGGATCAGCCTGTCCACAATCTCCGGATAGTCGACCGCAATATACTGCGCGATCATGCCTCCTTGTGAAACTCCAAGCAGGCATGATCTTTTGATTCCAAGAATCCTCATTGCCCGGACCTGGTCCTCTGCCATCTGTCTGATCGTATATCCCTCAGGCATCCTGTTTTTTCTGCTGAACATAAATACCCTGTAATCCTTAAAGAATCTTCTATAGGGAAAATGCAGGATCCACGCCTTGCCCTTTACTGTAGACAGACCGTCTGAAAGACCCGGCAGGACGACAAGCTGCCTCTTGCCGGTTCCGAAAGAAACATAGTACATTTCTGTATCTCCAAGCGGTATGCTTCCATTCATTATATTTTTTTTCATTTTTATTATCCCCCTGGAAGATCTGAAAGCGGAATCGCTCAAGCGAGCTCAGCATTTGAGGACAATTTGGCTCGATGTTTATTCATACATATCTTAACATGAATGATTTGTACTGTTGAAGAAGGGAGGCAGCTTTATTATTTGGTGTTTACGCCAAAAAATGGTTGTGTTAGGATGTAGAGGTGTTATTGACATATCAAATGACAATGCCAGGATTTAATGTTTCACGTGAAACATTGAAAATGCTCCGGATGTTCCACAAGAAATGATCTATTTAATGTTTCACGTGAAACATTAAAATAAAGATTACTTTTAGTGATTGAGTATTGAATTATGAGAAAGGAATATGATGCTTTGTCTGCGGCAGCATCATTATGAATGAAATGGCAGAAAATACAGAACAAAAATTTCTCGAACAGCTGTCGATGTTTCAGCTGCAGCTCACGGAGGAACAGCTGAAACAATTCAGGCTGTTTTACCAGAATCTGATCAAATGGAATGAAGTAATGAATCTGACGACGATCACAGAGGAGTCGGATGTTTACAGTAAACATTTTCTGGACAGCCTCTCAATCGTAGGCCTGTTAGAGGCGCAGAGCTTTAAAAATGTTTCTGTGATCGATATCGGGACCGGAGCCGGTTTTCCGGGTCTTCCGATTGCAATTGTCTTCCCGGAAGCGAAGGTGACTCTGGTGGATTCTCTCCAGAAAAGAGTGAAATTCCTGGAGGATACGATCCGGCTCCTGGGTCTGAAAAATGTCAGTGTCTATCATGCAAGGGCAGAGGAATTTGCCAGAAACCAATCCGAGAGGGAAAAATATGATATTGCCTGTTCCAGGGCAGTTGCCAGGCTGAATATCCTCGCCGAGTACTGTCTCCCCTTCGTGAAAAAAGGCGGTTACTTTATTGCCTATAAGGCTGACCGGCTGAAAGAGGAAATGGAGGAAGGAAAAAGGGCGGTCGCGATCCTGGGAGGAAGAATGGATCAGGTGATTTCCTTCCAGCTTCCGGGTACGGATTATAACCGGACATTAGTGCAGGTGATCAAAGAAAAGCATACTTCCGGAAAGTATCCCAGAAAGGCCGGGACACCCTCAAAGGATCCTCTTAAATAAGAGAATGCAGTAAACCGATGTAAACTGTTGTGACAGTTTTTTTGCGGTTCTTTGGAAATCAATCATTGTTCTTTGTGTTTTCAGAGTTTATTGCTCTGAGGAAAGAGATTTGAATGGGAAAGATAATAGCAGTTGCCAATCAGAAAGGCGGCGTCGGCAAAACTACGACGACGATCAATCTTGCAGCTTCTCTTGCGGAACTGGATCAGAAGATCCTGGTCATTGATGTAGATCCGCAGGGAAATACGACGAGCGGCTTTGGTGTAGATAAGAACAGTCAGGAGAATACGATCTATGAATTGCTGCTGGATGACTGTTCGGTGAATGAGACAATCATCCCGGGTGTAGTCCCGAATCTTGATCTGATCGCTTCCAATGTCAATCTTGCAGCCGCAGAAATTGAGTTGATCGGAATACCGAGAAAAGAATATATTCTTCGGGATGCACTGGACTTTATAAGGGACGATTATGATTATATTTTTCTGGACTGTCCGCCTTCTTTAAGTGTCCTGACAGTGAACGCAATGACAGCGTCCGACACTGTGCTGGTACCGATTCAGTGCGAGTATTATGCGCTGGAGGGACTCAGCCAGCTGATCCATACCATCAATCTTGTGAGGGAACGTCTCAATCCCGTTCTGGACATCGAAGGAATTGTTTTCACTATGTATGATGCCAGGACAAATCTGTCCGCACAAGTTGTGGAAAATGTACGCGCAAATGTGGAGCAGCGTATTTACAATACCTTGATCCCCCGCAATATCCGTCTGGCGGAAGCGCCCAGCTATGGAGAGCCGATTACAATATATGAACCGAAATCAGCAGGTGCGGAAGCTTACAAGAAACTTGCGAAGGAAATGCTGGGTCAATAAATGCCGGGTCAATGACAGACCGTATGGATGAGATCCTTCTATAGAAAGATTCAGAGAAACCTTCAGAGATAATTGTGATATTTGCCAAGGGATGCTGTTCATGGGAGCAAGACCATCGGGAGGGTCTTGGATATTAAGAGATAAAGATAGAGGGAATAAAATTGGCTAAGAGAAGACATGGCGGTCTGGGAAGAGGGCTGGATGCACTGATTCCGCAGAAACCCTGGAAGGAGCCTGAAAAGGAAAATACAAAGAAGGAAGAGCTGCAGGAAGAATCCGTAAAAGGATCCGATGCAGGATCAACCGCTTTATCGGAAAATAAGGCAGACGGGGCAGGAACAAATGAAAGCTCTGTAAAAAATGTTTCCCCGGAGGCAGAAAATGCAGGGGGAGAGCCGGAAGCTGCAAATTTATCCGGAGCCGGGACAGACGGATCGGAATCCGGCTTAGGATCGGAGCCCGGCACAAAATCTGCGGCAAAGGAAACCGCAGCTGATCAGGAAGGTGCAGTCAGGACACTCAGGCTTTCGCAGATCGATCCGAACCGCAGCCAGCCCCGTCAGAATTTTGAAGATGAATCCCTGGAGGAGCTGGCGGATTCCATCAGACAATTCGGTGTTCTGCAGCCCATCCTGGTGCAGAAAAAAGGAAACCGCTATGAGATCATTGCCGGTGAACGCCGCTGGCGGGCATCCAGGAAAGCAGGCCTGACAGAAATTCCCGCCATTGTCCGTGAATACACGGATCAGGAGACACTGGAACTCTCCCTGATCGAGAATATCCAGAGGGAGGATCTGAATCCGATTGAGGAGGCAAAGGCTTTCCGCAGACTCCTGGAGGAATTCAATCTGCGCCAGGAGGATCTGGCTGCCAGAGTCTCCAAGTCCAGAACTGCCATCACCAATTCCATGCGCCTGCTCAAACTGGACGAGCGTGTGCAGGATATGATCATCCAGGGTCAGATTTCCATGGGACACGCCAGGGCGCTGATTCCGGTGGAGATAGCTGAGGAGCAGTACCTGATCGCACAGCAGGTCGCGGAGAAGCATCTGAGTGTCCGCGATGTGGAAAAGCTGATCAAGGCAAGGCTTTCCGGGAAGAAGAAAAAGAAAGGAAGCGAAAAGAATAAAGCGCCTGAAATGGATCCTGCCCTGGAACTTGCTTATAAAGAAATTGAGGAGCGCCTGAAGCAGTCGCTGGGTACAAAGACGGTGATCCGGCACAGCGGAGACGGCAGCGGAAAGCTGGAGATCGAATTTTACAGTCACGAAGATCTGGAAAAGATTGTAGATTTGCTGACGTAACCGGCAAAAGCATGTTATAATAACAGCTTGCAGGATTTACCGCTGTTTTCAGATAAGATGCAAAACCAGGATGTAAAACTGCATTAGATTGTAATTGATGCGGTGCAGGACGGACGGGCATAAAAGGCGCCGGTGTCCGGAAATGATTCACCTGTAGATTAAAAACAGATGGAATCACAGCCGCAGATTAAAGAAGGCACTAAGAAAAAACAGGGAGAACAAAAATGATCGACATTAAATTTCTGAGAGAAAACCCCGACGCAGTCAGAGAGAATATTAAGAAGAAATTCCAGGACGCCAAGCTTCCGCTCGTGGATGAGGTAATTGAGTACGACGCCAAGAGCCGGGCTGCCCAGCAGGAAGCGGATCAGATCCGTGCTGACAAGAAGAAAATCTCCAAGCAGATCGGCGCTCTGATGAAACAGGGTAAGAAGGAAGAAGCACAGGCCATCAAGGAGCAGGTCGCGGACAACAGCCGTCTCGATGAGCTGGACAAGATCAAGAGAGAAGCGGATGAGATCGTCAGAAAAGATATGATGCTGATCCCGCAGATCATCGATCCTTCTGTTCCGCTCGGTCCCGATGACAGCTGCAACGTGGAGATCGAGAAGTTCGGCGAGCCGGTCGTTCCGGATTTTGAAGTTCCCTATCACACAGATATCATGAAGCGCTTCAACGGCATCGACCTCGACGCCGCGGGCGATGTCGCCGGCAACGGTTTCTATTATCTGATGGGCAACATCGCAAGACTTCACTCCGCAGTGATCTCCTATGCGAGAGACTTCATGATCAACAAGGGCTTCACCTACTGTGTGCCTCCTTTCATGATCCGCAGCCGCGTCGTCACAGGCGTTATGAGTTTTGCAGAGATGGACGCCATGATGTACAAGATCGAGGGCGAGGATCTGTATCTGATCGGTACTTCCGAGCACTCCATGATCGGTAAATTCATCGACCAGATCATTCCCGAGGAGAAGCTTCCCCAGACTCTGACCAGCTATTCTCCCTGCTTCCGCAAGGAGAAGGGCGCGCACGGTATCGAGGAGCGCGGTGTCTACAGGATCCACCAGTTCGAGAAGCAGGAAATGATCGTCGTCTGCAAACCCGAAGAGTCCATGGACTGGTACAACAAGATGTGGTCCTACACTGTGGAGCTTTTCCGCAGCCTGGATATCCCTGTCCGTACACTTGAGTGCTGCTCCGGCGACCTGGCTGACCTCAAGGTCAAATCCTGTGATGTCGAAGCATGGTCTCCCCGCCAGAAAAAATACTTTGAGGTGGGCAGCTGCTCCAACCTCGGCGACGCACAGGCACGCCGTCTTCAGATCCGCGTCAGCGGCGAGAAGGGCAGAAAATATCTTGCCCATACCCTTAACAACACGGTCGTGGCTCCGCCCCGCATGCTGATCGCCTTCCTTGAGAACAATCTTCGCGCCGACGGCTCTGTCGCCATCCCCGAAGTCCTTCGTCCCTACATGGGCGGCATGACCGAGCTTGTTCCGGAATGCTGATACCGGAGATGGAATCCGGAGATAGAATATAGAAAACAATACGTATGAATGAATCAGATGTGTCAGAGGGCTTTTCGCTCCCTGACACATTCTGTACAGGAGATTCTGTCATTGCATAAATATTTGAGAGCGGTAGGGTTTTCCGATCTGATGGACTCCTATGACCGGCTGAACCTGATCGATGACATCAAAACCAAATCTTCATACCATATGCAGGCTGCGATTCTCGATCACCCCGAGGAAATGCTGACAGAGTACAAGATGGAGCTGGCCGGCGGCTGCGGTCTGACCATGGCGGGTACTTTTGAGGATGAGAATGATTTTCTGGCCGGGCAGATTGAACCTTATCTGGCGCCGGAAACGATCACTACCATGGAAGAAGTCTTCGTGGAAGAGAAGATCGACAACAGGTCTTTTGCAGGGATCTGTGATGATATGAGGATCGGAACCACTCTGATTTTCCGCCTTTTGAATCCTATCGATTACCTCAGGTTCTCTGCTTATCAGGAACTTCCCTGTCCGGGAGCATGTGTCTGTCTGTCCGCCCTTTCCATTGAGGGAACAGTGGTGCTTCCTCTGGAAAAAACCCCTTATGAAAAACAGGTGATCCGCCAGCGGGACAGCCGGCGAAGAAAGCTGATGGAAGCGGCCCGGGACGGCGATGAACAGGCCATGCATACCATTACCATGGAAGACATGGATACCTATGGTGACCTGCTCGGCAAGATTCAGGACAATGATATCCTCACACTGGTGGATTCCTTCTTTATGCCAACGGGTGCGGAATGCGATGTCTATTATATTATGGGAGAAATCCTGGCCTGCAGGCAGGTCCGCAATCCCTACACACTCGACAGGATCCATGTACTGACAGTGCAGTGCAGCGGGATCGAATTCCCGATTGCAATCAATGATAAGGATCTCTATGGACACCCTGAACCCGGCAGACGCTTCAAGGGAGTCATCTGGCTGCAGGGGATCATCCGTTTTCCGGGAACCGTATAATAAGCCGGTATTTTTCCTCGATCATAATGAAAACGGAAATACCATTTCTTAAAATATCATTTCATTAAGTAATTCATTAAGTAATATTTAATAAGTAACATTTCATATGGAAAAAGATCGGAATTTATGACGGCAAAAGTCATTTATTCTGATCTTTTTTTGTCAAACAGATCATTGCAATTTATCCATAAGACAAATGTAAATCCACAGACAAAAAGCTTCTTGGAGTGCCCGATCGAGTCTGAAAATCATGTTACAGAGCACAATTTAAACAATAAAAAAGCTTCCAGTAGAAGGTAAGTTAGTATTAACAAATTTAGGTTGACGTGCCTAACTACTTGTGCTACAATCCACGTGATTAGATAGTTAGTTTTTTCTAATTAGGAGTGTTATTTATAAATACATGGGATGGGAGAACAAGGGCATGTTGGAGAGACCGGCTTTCATGCCCGTTCTTCCGTTGTCACGGCAATTCCGGTCTTGGGCTGGATGCGGCGATCCATGCTGACAGGTTCGCAGATGCTTTGCTTTATGCCCGCTGCTGCGGCTGTCTGTAGAAAGGGGAAATCATAATGACTTTATTGGAAGCTGAAGTTGGAAAGACTTATATAATCAAGGAAATCAATACTGACGATGATGAGATGAATTCCTTCCTTTTCCGTCTTGGATGTTACAGCGGAGAACCGATCACTGTTGTTTCCAAGAAGAAAAAAAGCTGTGTAGCTGTCATTAAGGACGGCCGGTACAATCTGGATCAGCTTCTTTCCGAAGCAGTCATCATTTGATTCCGGAAGATGATCTTTTAAGAGTTTCAGGAACCGGAATTTCAAAATATATAAATTATTCATAAAGGAGGAAGCAGTATGAGAATAGCTTTTGCCGGCAACCCGAACAGCGGCAAGACTACCATGTATAATGATCTGACGGGCAGAAGTGAAAAAGTAGGTAACTGGGGCGGTGTTACAGTCGGCCGCAAGGAATATCCTATTAAGAATGAGTATACAAAGGGTGTCGAGGCAATCGCCGTTGACCTGCCCGGCGCTTACTCTATGTCTCCGTTTACACCGGAGGAAAGTATCACCAGCAAGTTTGTCCGCGATGAGCATCCGGATGCCATTATCAATATTGTCGACGCGACAAACCTGAGCCGCAGCCTCTTCTTTACGACACAGCTGCTGGAACTTGGCATTCCTGTTGTTGTTGCTCTGAACAAGGCGGATATCAACGAAAAGGAAAAGACCACGATTGATGTCGCAGCTCTTGAGAAAATGCTGGGCTGCCCGGTCGTCAATACGACTGCAACCGAGGGCAAAGGACTTGCTGAAGTCGTTGAGAAGGCAGTTGCTCTGAACGGTCAGACACAGAAGGCACCCTATGTGCAGGCTGACATCGACCTTCATGACAAAAATGCCGTTGACGCTGAAGACCGCAAGCGTTATAAATTTGTAAACGACGTTGTTGCCAAAGTAGAGAAGAGGGAAGTCAAATCCGCAGAGATCAACAAACAGGACGCTATGGATAAGGTTCTGCTGAACCCCATCGCCGGTATTGTTATTTTTGCAGTGGTCATGTGGTTTGTTTTCTGGGTATCTCAGGCCTGGCTCGGACCTCTGGTCGCAGACTGGCTGGTCGGTTATATCGAGATGTTCCAGGAATGGGTCGCAGGTCAGCTCGAGAACAGTCCCGCGATCCTGTCCGCACTGCTCGCTGACGGTATCGTCGGCGGTGTGGGCGCCGTAGTCGGCTTCCTGCCCCTTGTCATGGTCATGTACTTCCTGATTGCCCTGCTTGAGGACTGCGGTTACATGGCACGTGTCAGTGCTGTTATGGATCCCATCTTCAAGAGAGTCGGTCTGTCCGGAAAGTCCGTCATCCCGGTCGTCATCGGAACCGGCTGCGGTATTCCCGCCATCATGGCCTGCCGTACCATCCGTGATGAGAGAGAGAGAAGAGCAACTTCCATGCTTGCCACCTTCATCCCCTGCGGAGCCAAGATTCCGGTCATCGCACTCTTTGCAGGCGCATTTTTCAACGGTGCAGGCTGGGTCAGCACGCTCAGTTATTTCTTCGGACTGCTCCTGATCTTCCTGGGCGCTCTGCTGATCAAGGGCATCACCGGCTATAAGTACAGAAGATCCTTCTTTATCATGGAGCTTCCCAAGTTCAAGGTGCCCAGCCTCAAGTTCGCTTTCAAATCCATGATGGAGCGCGCGAAAGCGTACATCATCAAGGCAGCTACCATCATCCTGATCTGCAACACAGTCGTTCAGGTTATGCAGACATTCAACTGGCAGTTCCAGGTAGTGGAAGAAGGAATGGAGAATACATCCATCCTCGCCACCATTGCAAATCCTTTTGCCATTCTCCTGATCCCGCTGGGATTCGGTGTATGGCAGCTGGCAGCTGCAGCGATCACAGGCTTCATCGCAAAAGAGAACGTCGTCGGTACACTGGCAGTCGTTTACGGCCTTACTGCATTCATCGATGTGGATGAGCTTGCACTTACCGGCGGTGCCAATCAGGTAGCTCTTACCATGGGCCTTACCTCTGTTACTGCTCTTGCCTATCTGTTCTTCAACCTTTACACACCTCCCTGCTTTGCGGCAATCGGTGCCATGAACTCCGAGATGAAGAGCAGGGCATGGCTGTGGGGCGCGATCGGTCTGCAGCTGGGAACCGGTTATACGGTTGCCTTTATCATCTATCAGTTTGGAACTCTGATCACGGAAGGTCACCTGGGAGTAGGATTTATTCCCGGACTGATCGCGGTCCTGTGCATGGCTGCCGCAGTCGTTCTGATCGGCAGGAGAGTCAGATCTCACTTCGATGAGGAGTATGCTCTCCATCAGGCAATCAGGCAGGGTGCAAAAGCATAATTATCAGTAATGTTTTATGGAATGAATTTTGAAAGGAGAGAATTATAGTGAATCTGGCTACGGTCATTTCTGTTGTAGTTCTGGTACTCATTGTCTCTCTTGCTATCCGGTATATTGTGCGGGAAAAGAAGCGCGGTGCTGTCTGCATCGGCTGCCCCAATGCCGGATCCTGCCAGAAGTACGGCAAAAAACAAAGTGCTTCACATAGCTGCAATCATTAACTATTTATTCGGAAGAGGCGGGTTTCCGCCTCTTCTGTTGATTTTATGAAGAAACAGGACCAGGGTGAAAGGGAAAGAAAAAAGCATTTATCATTCTTTCTTATATCCTGCAGAGTGTCCTGATCAAAAAGATAAGGAAGGGATTTTAAAATGGATAAACTCATCATTGTTGTCGGACTGCTGCTGATTGTATATGCACTCTGGCAGACAGTCCAGAAGGCACGCGGCAAGGCCAGGAATTCCTGCTGCGGGACCGCCGAGGCTGTATCTGCAAAAAAGGTGGAGGATACGGATGTTTCGCACTATCCATATCAATACCGCTTAGCGATAGACGGTATGATGTGCAGCAACTGTGCGAAAAATGTTGAGAACACACTGAACAATATGAACGGAGTCTGGGGAAAGGTGAATCTGGGAAAAAAAGAGGCGGATGTTCTTTCCAAGCAGGCAGTCAGCGAAGAGAGCTTTGCCAGTGCTTTGCAGGACACGTCCTATACTTTAAAAGGATATTCCGTGGTAAAAGATCCCGGCGCAGCATAAGCAGGGTTTTGAACCAAAAAGACGCACAAAACCATCGTATTTCTGATAAGTCTGTACAGTAACGGCGCTCCCTCCCTATTTATATTGTTTTTTCAGTTCCCTTTATCGTTATGTAACGGTATAATAATATTGATCGTAAATGATCAAGCTGCCGATACAACAGCAGATAAAGGGATTCGGCTGCAGGACAGAAGATGAAAGATGCAGGTCTGACCCTGGCTGCATATTTAGGAGGACGCCGTGCCGGCAAAGAAGTACAGCACTATTTATGAAGACTTGAAGAGAAAAATCGAAAAAGGTGTCTATAAGCCCCAGTCCTGTCTGCCGACAGAGTTTGCGATGGTAGAGAAGTACGGATGCTCCAGGAATACAATACGCAGGGCGGTTAAGGAGCTCTCCGAGATCGGATATGTGCAGAGCATACACGGCAAAGGGGTTGTCGTGATCTACCGGCCGGTCGGGTGGTCCGATTTTTCCATTGGTGTGATCGAAAGTCTCAAGGAAGCGGCTGCGCGGAACAAAAAGGAATATCACACCCGTGTCCTGGTATTTACGGAGTTTGTGGTTGACGAAAGGCTGCAGGAGAGATTGGGTTTCGACATAGGAGAGGAAGTCTATTATATTCAGCGTGTACGCTATTTTGACAACACACCGGTGATCATGGATAACAACTGGTTCCTCAAATCAGTTGTCCCCGGCCTCACAGAGGAAATCGCCGCGGATTCTGTCTACGCCTATATGGAAAATGTCCTGGGAGAATCCATCGTGACTGCCAAGCGGGTCATGACAGTGGAAAAGGCGACGGAGATGGACTGTAAATACCTCGATCTGGGAGACTATGACTGCCTTGCAGTTGTCTCATCCCATACATTCAACGCAAAGGGGATTATGTTTGAGTTTACGGAATCCCGGCACAGGCCGGACCGTTTTGCTTTCTCCACTATGGCAACACGCCGCAAAAGCTGAGAGGATAGCCTTATTTGCGGTGATTACTCCAAGACCCGCCCGCGAGTATTGCGACATTACAAAATATTATAATAAGACAAGATCGTGACACCTCCAGGAATTGACCCGCGATACTTGCGCAAGTTAAAACTCAAGATTGGAACAGCAGGAAGCGCAGATGATCATTTTACTGCCTCCTGCTGTTTTTTTTCTCATTATCTTTTATTTCCCAATACCCACATCTTCATTCATAAAATACGTGTGCAGGATCAGCAGAAGAGTCCTGAATTGTCAAATAATATTCAAACACCTATTGACAAAGTTGTTTAAACAAGATACAATACAAGCATACAAAGTTGTTCAAACAAATCGATGCATCGAAAAAACGGAACAGTTTGTAAAGGGCATAGTGTATGGAAATTCAATCCGGATTCATCATGGATACGGCACCCTTTCGAGGCGGATTGACGGACTAATTTAGTGCGGAGGTTGTAATGGGAAAGTATACTAATGATTGTAAAGAACTTCTGGAATACGTGGGCGGCAAGTCGAATGTCGCGGCCGTAGCCCACTGTATGACCAGAATGCGCTTTGTTCTGAACGATCCGGGCAAAGCGGACATCAAAAAGATCGAAGCCATGAAGGTGGTCAAGGGAACGTTCACACAGTCCGGACAGTTCCAGGTCATCATTGGAAATACGGTCAATGAGTTTTATAATGATTTCACAGAGGTCTCCGGTATTTCCGGCGTGTCCAAGGACGCGGTCAAGCAGGCTTCCAAACAGAACCAGAATCCGCTGCAGCGTCTGGCTACGGTGCTGGCGGAAATCTTCACACCGCTCCTGCCGGCCATCATCACCGGCGGTCTGATCCTCGGTTTCAGAAACTGTATCGACAGTCTCTATGTTTTCCAGGGCGGACACACTCTGGTCGAGCTCTCCCAGTTCTGGGCAGGCGTTGACCACTTCCTGTGGCTGATCGGTGAGGCCGTTTTCCACGTCGGTATTCCGGTCGGTATCTGCTGGTCCATCACCAAGAAGATGGGTACAACCGAAATGCTGGGCTTGATCCTGGGTCTCACCCTCGTCTCCGGCCAGCTCCTGAATGCTTACGCAGTGGCGACCACTGCAGCAGCGGATATCCCCAAGTGGAACTTCGGTTTCGCACAGGTCAACATGATCGGTTACCAGGCACAGGTCATCCCCGCCATGCTGGCAGCCTTCACCCTGGTCTATCTGGAGAAGTTCTTCCGTAAGATCATACCTTCGGTGGTCTCGATGATCTTTGTGCCCTTCTTCAGCCTGACGCTCTCCGTCATGGCGGCACACTTCATCCTGGGCCCCATCGGCTGGAAGATCGGCTCCGTCATCTCCTCTGTTGTTTACGCAGGAATCACAGGACCTGCCAAGGTTCTCTTTGCAGCAATCTTCGGTTTCGTCTATGCGCCGCTGGTAATCACCGGGCTCCATCACATGACCAACGCCATCGACCTGCAGCTGATCGCTGACTTCGGCGGCACCATGCTGTGGCCCATGATCGCCCTTTCCAACATCGCACAGGGCAGTGCTGTTCTCGGCATGATCTTCCTGCAGAAGAAGAACGCAGAGATGCAGGAAGTCAACGTTCCCTCCTGCATTTCCTGTTACCTGGGTGTCACAGAGCCCGCCATCTTCGGTATCAACCTCAAGTACATGTTCCCCTTCGTCTGCGGTATGACAGGCTCCGCGATCGCGGGTATGTTCTCCGTACTGACCGGCTGCATGTCCTCCAGTATCGGTGTCGGCGGTCTGCCCGGCATCCTGTCCATCAAGCCTCAGTTCTGGGGATTCTACGCGATCGCCATGCTGATCGCCATAGGTGTTCCTTTCATCCTGACCACTGTCCTGGGCAAGGCACGCGGCATTGACAAAGAAGCAGCTGCTCTGGCTGCAGAGGCAGCAGCAGCGGAAGAGTTTGCCGATGCAGCTCTTGAGACTGTCAGCGGTCCCGTAGAGATGGGTGCATTCCTCTCCGGCAAAACAGTAGATATCCACGAAGTTCCCGATCAGGTCTTTGCTTCCGGCGCTCTCGGCGAAGGAATTGCCATTGAGCCCACTGACAATATTCTGGTCGCTCCTGCAGATGCCATCATCACAACCACCATGCCCGGTTCCAACCACGCAGTCGGCATGAGAATTGCAAACGGCGCAGAAATCCTGCTCCACATCGGCCTCGACACAGTCGGCATGAACGGCGACGGCTTCACCTGCCATGTAAAGGAGGGACAGCTTGTCCGCAAGGGTGATAAGCTCATCACTTTTGATGTTGACAAGATCAAAGCAGCCGGTCATCCCCTGGTCACCATGATGGTCGTCACGGAAGATAACGGAAACGAGAATCTTGCCTTCGAAAACGGCAAAGACGTGAAGGCGGGCGATACAAAGATCGCAACGATCGGCTGATCCCTGTGGTAAATACTACGTGTAAATGCTACATGTAAATGCCGGGTGATTCTTTATAAAAAGAATCCGCAGGCAGTTTGTCAAAGGATACCAGTAAAAGCCAACACGGGCGGTGCCGGCCTGAAGTTTTCCCTTACAGGCAGGCACCGTTTTTTTAAAACTGTTTACGCAGGCCAACCCGTTAAACAAAAGTGAATGTTGAATAAAAAAAGGGGAAAAAAATGAGTGGTTTCAGAAACAGTACCGTCTATCAGATATATATCAAATCCTTCTGTGATTCTAACGGGGACGGAATCGGAGATATCAACGGAATCCGGCAGAAGCTGGATTATCTGCAGGATCTGGGAATTGATTACATATGGATCACACCCTTTTTCAAATCTCCGATGAACGACAACGGATATGACATCGCGGATTATCTCTCCATCAATCCCATGTTCGGCACAATGGAGGATGTAGACGCCCTGATCAAAGAAGCGGATGAACACAACATCCAGCTCATGTTCGACATGGTGTTCAACCACACTTCCACCGACCATGAATGGTTTCAGAAGGCCCTGACCGGAGATCCGAAATATATGGATTACTATATTTTCCGGGATCCCGTGGACGGCCATGCACCTACAAACTGGGTTTCCAAATTCGGAGGAAATGCCTGGGAGTATGTGCCCTCTCTGGGAAAATATTACCTGCATCTCTTCGATGTGTCCCAGGCGGATCTCAACTGGGAAAATCCGGAAGTACGCGAGGAACTCAAAAACGTCATCCGCTTCTGGAAGGCAAAGGGTGTCTCCGGATTCCGCTTTGATGTGGTCAACCTGATCTCCAAACCGGATGTCCTGGAGGATGATTTCCAGGGTGACGGCAGGCGCTTCTATACCGACGGACCCCGCATCCACCTGTATCTCAAGGAACTTGTGGGAGACACAGGCATCGCGGACTATATGACAGTCGGCGAGATGTCCTCCACCTCCCTCGACAACTGCCTGCGCTACGCCAATCCGGACGAGAAAGAGCTCAAGATGGTCTTCAGCTTCCACCACCTCAAGGTGGACTACAAAGACGGCCAGAAGTGGGCTCTGATGGATCCCGATTTCAATGAGCTGCGCCGCCTCTTCATCAAGTGGCAGGAGGGCATGCAGGACGGAAGCGCCTGGAACGCCGTGTTCTGGTGCAATCACGACCAGCCCCGCGCCGTCTCCCGTTTCGGCGACGACAAGAAGTACTGGAAGGAATCCGCCAAGATGCTGGGTGCCCTCATCCATCTCATGCGCGGCACACCCTACATCTATGAGGGCGAGGAACTGGGCCTCACCAACCCGGGCTACACGGATATCTCTCAGTATCAGGACGTCGAGAGCACCAACTATTACCGCATCCTCATGGAAGAGGAAGGAAAGACCAGGGAAGAAGCCCTGGAGATCATCGGTGCCCGCAGCCGCGACAACGGCCGCACTCCCATGCAGTGGGACGGCAGCGAAAACGCCGGCTTCACCACAGGGACCCCCTGGCTGGGCATCCCCGCCAACCACAGCTACATCAATGTGGAGGATGAATTGAAGGATCCCGATTCCGTCCTTGCCTTTTACAAAAAGCTTGTCGCCCTCCGCAAAGAGAATGAGATCATCGCAGACGGCCGGATCCGTTTCACCGATGCCGGAAATGACAACATTATTTCCTATGAGCGCACCCTGAACGGACAGACCCTCAGCGTATTCTGCAACCTGCGCGGAACAGACCAGCCCCTGGGAGAAGCCTTTAAAGCTCCCGGCGGAAAGATTCTCATCGGCAACTATGATAATACCGGTGCGGAAAAGGGTGTTGAGATTGCTGCTCTCAGGCCTTTTGAGGCTGCAGCGGTTCTCTGGTGATGTTCTATGTTCTACGGTGAGATTTTAATAAACTGAAATCATGACAGACTTATGCCGCTGTACCGCATTTTTCAGTGCGGTACAGCGGCTGTTTTAATAACATTGCCGTGTCTTCTCTCCCTTTTTTCGTGTCTTTATCTTTATAGAATGTGTCTGTTTTAGCAATTAAATACCATTAAGGTCTATGCTATGATTACGGTTAGAAAGAGATATAAAAACGATATGCGGGATGTGCATATCGGGAAAAGAATGCTGTCTGCTTAAGAGGGGAAATCAAGCATGGAAAAGAAATCCTTCTTCCAATCACTGAATCGCAACGACCGCTATATGATCGGAAATCTGTTTTTTCTGTACCTGATCCAGGGCGTCTATGTCATCCTCATCGGATCCATTCTGCCCATGGTCAAGGAGGAGTATGGACTGAGCTATCAGATCGGGGGATACCTGATTTCGGCGCACTCCACCGGAAATATCGTGGCGGGTCTTTTTGCAGGCCTGATCCCTTTGATGATCGGTATCAAAAATTCCCTGATGATCCTGAACCTGCTTCCCTACATCGGCTTTATCATTGCCCTTGTGACCGGAAATCCCCTTCTTCTGATTTTCGCCTTCCTTCTGACCGGCCTGGGCAGGGGGTCGATCAGCAATTACAACAACCAGGCAGTCAGCACTTTATCCGGCGGAAATTCCTCCCCCCTCAATGCCCTGCACGGCTTTTTTGCCATCGGTGCAGTCACAGCGCCCCTGATTGCCCTGGCCTGTACACGAAACGGAAATGCGGGATGGAGGACAACTGTTTACATCATTCTCGGACTGGGGGTCATTTCGATCGTCACCTCCTCCTTCATGAAGATGGACAGCGTTACCTACAGCCGCTCCGAATCTCAGCGGAACGCGTTCGGATTCCTGAAGGAAGGTCCCTACTGGTATTCCATCGGTATCATGTTCCTCTACCAGTGCATCGAGGCTTCTGTCATGGGCTGGATGGTCACCTATTATGAGGAGAGCGGAATCCTGCAGTCCGGCGCTTCCCAGCTCCTGACTTCCCTTCTCTGGGTCACCATCCTGATCGGCCGCTTCGGGTGCAGCGCGATCGGAGGCAGGACCTCTTCTGTGAAGATTATCCGAGTTTTGTCTACCGGCATCCTTCTTTTCCTTTGCCTAGTACTGATGGCTGGCCGTCTGCCCATGATGCTGCTGGGAACCATTGGACTCGGCCTCTCCCTGTCCGGCATGTACGGAACGACCGTATCAAACGCGGGGGATGTCTTCGGACGTTACCCTCTGGCTATGGGAATTTTTGTCACCCTGTCCGGATTCGGATCTATCATCACCCCTTCTATCATCGGAACGATTGCGGAATACACCGGGATCCGCGTCAGCATGCGGGTTCTTCTGGCTCCCGCCGTGGTGCTTTTGATCATGGCACTCTTTAATAAGGGCTCAGTGGGAAAAGGTAAGAAACAGGCAGAATAAAGATATAACTCCGCCGCAGATAGAAAAAAGCCTCATTGATCTGTAAATTCCTCCCTGGTTGTCCGGGAAAGGAGCTGCATATCAACGAGGCTCTTTTTTTTGTTTCCAGAGCTATTTTAAGGATTCCCTTCAGAGATTCTCGCAGAGGTTCTCACCGCAAGACTTTTCGACACAGAGTCAGGTGTAATGCTATAATAGGTGTATCTGTAAAAGCATTGTCGGGTTGATGTCGGGAGGAGACGGATCCCTTATGATAAAGAAAAAGAAAAAAATCGGCATTCTTGGACAGGTTGCAATTTTGTTTGTGATCAGTATCCTGGCGAGCGGCGGTTTCACCTTCTACACACAACATATTATCTCTGAAGCCAATGTCAAAAGACA
Organism: Lachnospiraceae bacterium; assembly: GCA_045130475.1. GTDB lineage: Bacteria > Bacillota > Clostridia > Lachnospirales > Lachnospiraceae > CAG-791. The sequence continues at coordinate 1,909 of JBGUPU010000079.1, read as the reverse complement.
GATGGAGGTACTCGCTGACGAAGCCGGGGATGAAGTGCGCGCATCAGTCATGGAATATCCGGCGTACAGCTGGCTTCTGCGCTATTGGCATGATCATTCAGATGAGCTGGAAATAGAATACGATACCGACTATGTAAACAGCACCCTGACCAGGGAAAAAAGTGAACTGCTGAGCCGGCATTGTCCTACACTGCTCCTTAAATACGCAACACAGGATCAGATCGAGGCTCTTTCTCCGGAAGATCAAAAACTCTATGCCGAGATCACCTATTCCTGGCTGATCACGCGGATCAACCAGATCAAAAGATCCTATGACGTTGACTATCTGTTCTGCGTATCGACGGACAATACCTACAGGGAACAGTTCTTCCTTTTCAGCGCTGCGGACGAAGGGGCTGTACGGGGAACTAATTATGAGGAGACCTATACGCTTGGCACACAGGTCAAGGTAACTAAAAGCCAGGAAGATGCCATGCGCAACGCAAAACAGGATTATGACTATCTGGCAGATGCCGGGAAATATGTCGACTATTATTCTTATCTGACAACCCTGGATAAGCGGATCCTGTTCATCGGCCTGACCTACGACCTGACGGCCTTAAAGAAGATCATTCATTCCCAGACGATGAACGGGACAATCTCTGCAGTCTTTTATCAATTCTTCCTGTCTGTCATCTGTATGGCTTTGATTGCGCATTTTATCATCCGGCCGCTCAAGGAAGTACAGGAGGATATCCGTTTTTACAAAAACACCAAGAGGAGTAAAGATGTCATCGAGAGCCTCTCAAAAATACAGTCCCGCAACGAGATCGGCCAGCTGGCAGAGGATGTCATCGATCTGACCCGGGAAATCGACAGCTACACGAAAAAGATCGCGGCAATCTCTGCAGAGGAGGAAAGAATCGGTACGGAGCTGGCGCTGGCCGCCCGCATCCAGGAATCCATGCTTCCCATGACCTTCCCTCCCTTCCCGGATCGTGAGGAATTTGAAATCTATGCCAGCATGGATCCGGCCAAAGAGGTCGGCGGAGACTTCTACGACTTTTTCTTCATTGATGATGACCACTTGTGTCTGGTTATAGCGGATGTGTCCGGAAAGGGCGTTCCTGCCGCCATGTTTATGACGATCTCCAAGATCATCCTGTCAAACACTGCGATGCTGGGAAGATCGCCCGAGGAAACCCTGGAAACTGCCAATACTGCTATCTGCCTCAATAACTCGGAAGAGATGTTTGTGACAGTATGGATGGGTATCCTGGATCTTTCCACCGGACTGCTGACTGCGTCCAACGCAGGCCACGAGTATCCGATCCTGAAAGTGCCGGGTGGAAAATATGAAATGCTCAAAGACCGCCACAGCTTTGTCATCGGCGGCATGGAAGGCCTGAAATACCACAGCTACGAAATCCAGATCGATCCCGGTTCGACGCTCTTCCTCTATACCGACGGCCTGCCTGAGGCGACCGATGCCGATAAGAATATGTTCGGCACTGACCGCATTCTGGAAGTGCTGAACAAAAACCCCGGCAAGGATCCGGAACAGATCCTTCATACCATGACAAATGCCGTCAACGAATTTGTAAATGACGCAGAGCAGTTCGACGATCTGACCATGCTCTGCCTGCACTACATGGGTCCCTGCAAGGTGGATGATACGCAGGATGATGCCTGACAAAAAGGCTTGCAAAACAACTTAAATCGTGTATAATATCTATGTTCTGTGTTTGCAGAGCTTTATTATACTATGTCTGCGTAGCTCAGTTGGATAGAGCGACCGCCTCCTAAGGTGATTGCGGACCATCCGCCTGGCGGAAAACTCATATCGGCTGTGAGTTCGAAAATAGAGCCGAAATCATCAATTTTATACAAGTCCTCGTAGCTCAGCTGGATAGAGCGCGCGCCTCCTAAG
>JBGUPU010000078.1:0-30574 GCA_045130475.1 Lachnospiraceae bacterium | reverse complement strand
TGTGTTGTCGCGCATAGCGCCCAGGCGATGCTTGTAGCCTACGTTACTGGTGGAGCCGCCGCCTACGATACCCCAGCGGAAAGGTGCTCTTTTGATGATTTTCTGTCCGATATACATATCTGATCTCCTTTTTTAATCGAATAATGTGCTTTTTTGTGCCGGACCGCCTGTTCCGGTCTTACTTTTGAATCACTGATCTTCTGATCTTGTTTCTGTCTTGTCATCGGTCCCGAAAGACCCGGCATTCATTTTTGGCTTGATAAAAAACTGTCAGTTCTTGCTCATAAGAAAACTCTGCTCTTTTTTCCGGAAAGTGGAGCTTTATCGTTGCAAAAATGTACAAGACCGGCCTTTCAGGAATCTATTTTTATAGTTTTTTCCTGTTTTTTTACTTGCCGATTTGTTTTTTTGCTACGCTTAGTATATACTTGAAATCAGGGATGAAAAATAGATGGACTTGCTAAAAAATTCATCAATCCTGCTCGTCATTAATCTTGCTTTAAAATTCATCAATCCCGTCGTGTTTTTCTCAGGAATCAGTGCTTTAAAAGGAGTTTTTTGTCGATTGTCCCCAAAAAGAAAGGTGGTTTTTTGTGAAAAGTGTAGACATCGGCGTTCTGCCAAATTCGATCTGTTTTTCATTTACACCCCCGGATATTGCCAGGCAGCTCTATTTCTACCCCACCTGGTGCGGGCACTATTTCTGTTCCTCGCGCTACTATATGAAAAGGAATTCCTACCCGCCTCTCCTGGTCATCTATGTGCGCAGAGGCATCCTCAATGTGGAGTACCGCGGGGAGAAACGGCAGGCCCGGGAGGGCGACGTCGTTCTTCTGGACTGCACAGAGCCTCACTACTACCACGCGGAGAACAATCTGGAATTTCTCTATATGCATTACGAGGGATCCAACGCGCATGAGATCACGCAGCATATCATCAATCTCCATGGATGGCTCTTTCGCCGGGAGGACCGGGACGAAGAGGGGCGCTTTGTCAGGGACAGCCGCAACGAGCGTGTCAACATCCTGCTGCAGGACATGGTCTATCTGTATGAGCACAACCATGCGGAGACCATGTTTGAAAGTTCCGCCCGTATCTATAAACTGTTCGAAATCCTTCTCTCTCCCTCTATCCAGGAGCAGAAGGAGGAGCTGCCCATCACCGCAGCCGTGGAATATATCCGTGCCAATGTCGGCAAGCCCATCACCCTGGAGGAACTGGCAGAGATTGCCAAACTCAGCCCCTTCTATTTTTCCCATATGTTCAAGCGGGAGACCGGCTTCGCCCCCATGGAGTATGTGATCAACACCCGCATCGAGCACGCCAAGACTCTCCTGCTCACGACGGGCATGTCAATTTCCGAGATTGCAGAGGAAGTCGGTTATTCCTCCAGCGGAAGCCTCATCAACCTTTTTGTCAAAAAAGTCGGCTCCTCGCCCGGTCAGTACCGCAAGAACCACAAGAGCCTGAAGCGATGAAAGCACTTTTGTTGACGCTCATATCATTATGATGATATAATATGACTATGCCAGTCACATCACCTATTTAATGGAGGGTATTCTATGATCTCAATCAAAGAGACGATCCGCCCTTCTGCAGATCTTCGTAATCATTACAGCGAGATCTCCAGAAAATGCCGGGAAGAGAGAGAGGTAGTCATCATCACTGTAAACGGGAGAGGTGACACCGTTTCCATTGGTTATGAAGAATATTTACAGATGAAGTCCCGCCTGGAACTGCTTGAGCTCCTCGCAGAGGCTGAAGAAGATGTCAGAAGCGGAAGAGTCGCTCCCCTGCAGACCTCCTTTGACGATCTGCGCGCAATGTTAAAGGAGGGATGAGGAACTTGTATACTTTGCTCAGAACGGAAACAGCCGATTCCTGCCTGCGGAAAATCGTTCTCTTCATTGCGGAAAAATTCGGAAATGAAACAGCATTGGACAGACTGGACAGAATAGAGAGGGAAATTTCCATACTAGCGGAAAATCCTTATGCCGGAATAGATCCACGCTACATGGTCCTGCGCCGGCAGGGCTTTAAAGTACTTATATTGGAAAAAAATCTGGTCTTTTACAAAATCAATGAAGCGGAAAAAACCGTCACAATTTATGCAATCACAGATCAGCGTCAGGATTATCTGAAAATCCTCAGAGGTCTCTAAATGTATATAAATGTCTATGAAATCAAAACAGGTCCCTCTGCACTTTCTGATATGCTACCCCCAAGTAGGACATTGAAATGTAAAACCTACTTGGGGGTAGCATATCATTCCGTGCAGAGAGACCTGTTTTTCTTGTGATACAGCCCTGTCTCCTCTCAACAGTCCTCCATGGTCCTGCCTTCTCCCACAAGCCCCGCAAAGTCGCTGTTAAACTGGGCGATGGCAGCATCGATGGCAACATTTTTTACCAGGCTTTCGATCACATCCGGCGCAACGGTGACTGCTTTTACGCCGTACTTGACCAGATCGAGCACCTGCTGGCTGTTCTTGAAGCTTGCTGCCAGCAGACCGCTGTGGTCCAGGCCGTTCGCGGTAATGGCGTCGTGGATCTCTTTGGAAACCTTAATGCCGTCAAAGCCCATGTTGTCGATGCGGTTGACATAGGGGGCCACATATTCCGCGCCGCACTTGGCCGCCAGAACACCCTGCATAGGCGTATAGATGGCGGTACCGATAAAGCGGATGCCCTCGGCCTTGAGCACTTTCATGGCTTTGAATCCCTCCGGCACACATGGAATCTTTACCAGGGTCCGGTCTCCCGTCTCCTTCAGGATGCGGTGTGCTTCCCGCACGATGCCCTCGGCATCAGGAGAAACCGCCTGAATGAACAGCTCGCCGTCGCCCACGATGGAACGGATCTCTTTGAGGACTTCATAAGGAGGGCGTCCGGTCTTTGCCAGAATGGAGGGGTTGGTGGATACGCCGTCCACAGGATAATATTCGTAGATTTTGCGGATCTTTGCTACGTTTGCGTCATCAATACACAGTTTCATTTTCTTTTTCCTCCTTTCTCCAATTATACCATTAATGAAGAAAAAAACAGCCGCTTCGCACATTACTTCGAAACAGCTGTTCTTTTTTATCTTATTTCCGTTTTATCGAGATTTCCGGTTCATTGAGAGAGCATCTCTCTGCCGGAATTCTTCTCCTCTGATCAGATATCCTTGGTGTATGCCCTGTAAATATATCCGTTGCACTCGCCGCCCTTGGGATCGTAGATCCACAGTTTGTACCAGAGACCATCTGTGGTGATGCCGTTTACTTTCAGCTTATGACCATACTCATAGGTCTTGGCAATCTCTCCATTGGGCCAGTATCTGCAGTTCAGGCTGTCTGCTGTTACCATTACCCACTTGGGGGTGATGTCGTAAACACTGTATGTGCCTTCTCCCCTGCCGTCATTTCCGCCTGCTACCTCGGCCAGTGCGTCTTCGTTTAATTTCTTGTTCTCGAGTTCACTCATGATTCTTTCCTCCTTTAGTATTATAATAATTGAACTTCATTTGAATGGGACTGCGGATCTTTTTTGTCCCGCTGTTTTCTTTTGATGATGCAACTATACCAGAGTCCGGGTCACAAAAGCGTCACACAGAACGGCAGATATCACACCCTATCTGCGCCAGACCTTCCCTGCTTTCGAATTACAGGGATTTCTTTCAATACAATACCGATTTTACTATTTTCAATGCCATTATACAAGTCCGGGCAGAGCAGATGGAGAAGCGAGAATGCTTCGGTTGTGTATTCAAAGGATTAAAAATATGTTAAGATTGGCAAAACAGGACAGGCCTATGCCGAGAAAGGACATTTATGAGTAAGCAGGAAATCAGAATTCAACAATCCTTAAAAGCAGAGATCGGAAGAAATATCGTCTGCCTTTTACTGGCTGTAACAGCATCCATGTCATTGATCTCCCTTCCCTATAATAATGAAAGCATCCCTTTCACAGTAACAGCGCAGGCCGCCTCGGCCCCCTATATGAAGATCACCTGCATCGATCTCGGAAGTGCCCGCTCCGTTTACGGCGAATCCGTGCTGTTAGAGTCCGGCGGACAATATCTTCTGATGGATACCGGATCAAAAGATCCGAATAAGTCTGTGATCAAGTATCTCAAGAGTAAAGGGGTCAAAAATCTGAGCCTCTATATTTCGCACTTTCATGAAGATCACTGTGATTATGCCGCTGCAATCATCAAAGATTCCTGGTTTCATGTAAAGCGTGTATACCTGGCCAACCCCGATCCTGCCAGAAAATATATCAATTCACAGAACAAGTCACGCCGGCGTAAACTCTACCTGAGCTGCAAACAATATATCAGCCGTTACAACGGGATCATTTCTGCTGCCCGCAAGAAGAAAATCCACGTCACAAATCTTCGCAGGGGCAAAACTTTCACCGTCGGTTCTGTCAAGGCAAAGGTCCTGTGGGATCACAACACAAGGGGGTTTGCAAGCTTTGACCCCTATGACAAGGACGGTGTCGGTTTCCAGAATAACAGCTCCCTGGTCACCAAATTTACCCTTGGCAAGAGGAGTTTTCTCACCTGCGGAGATATTGAGTTTTCCACTGAGAGAGACCTTCTCGCCTCGGGAACAGATCTCTCCGCGGATATCCTGAAGCTCAACCACCACGGTGTATGGACCTCCAATCTGGCTTCCTTTGTGAAGGCAGTAAATCCTTGCTATTGCTTCTATTCCTACAAGAACAAGTCCGATTCAGAATTCAGGAGATTTGCGAACTGCAGAGATACATCTTCCACTTTGAGACGGCTCGCAAAGCAGTATAATATCCTCGGATGCCGCTACAACGGAACGATCACTTACACGGTGCAGAACAACACGATCCGTGTCAGTGCAAAGAGGCATATCAGAAAGAAAAACATCCGGGTACAAAGCCTCTCAAACGGAAAGATCCGCACGCAGCAGCTTGTATACAACGATGCGCAGTCTCTCTTCCTGGACAAGCGCATGCTGTATTCGGGTACAAAACTTGTGACGGGCACCGCCCAGGACAGAACTCCTGCCCCCAGCGGCTGGGTCAAAGACAAGAAGGGATGGCGCTTCAGAACACAAACCGGACAATGGCTGGCAGGCGGGTGGAAAACCCTCGATAAAAACATCTATTATTTCAGAACGAACGGCTACCGGGTCGAGGGATGGATTACGGTCAACGGCAGAAAGTATTTTATGAACAGGCTGGGCGTCCGGCAGACCGGGTGGCAGATGATCGATGGAAAGTTCTACTATTTTTCCACGAAAAGCGGCGCCATGATGACAGGAAATATCCGGATCGGAGACGTTGTGTGGCCGCTGCGCAGCGACGGCTCCCTTGACCTTTCCAAAAAGGATGCTCCCGACATTAACATCACCACCTCGGAACACCGGCACACAACCCGATAGAATCTTTGACAGCGTTTTTTCAAATCCAATGAAAAGTAAACAGCAAAGCTCACAGGAGGAAACCGAATGCTCTACAGAAAAGATCGAAACGGAAACGAGCTTTCGATGCTGGGTTTCGGCTGCATGCGCTTTTCTCGAAAAGGAAACAACATCGATATAAAAAAAGCAGAAAAGGAGATAATGGCCGCCTACCGGGCCGGCGTCAATTACTTTGACTCCGCCTATATATACACCGGAAGCGAAGCTGCAATCGGTGAGATTTTTGAACGGAATCACATCCGTGAAAAGATCAATATTGCCACTAAGCTCCCGCAATATATGATCAAAGACCGGAAAGGTCTGGACAAATATTTCAATGAGGAACTCTCCCGTCTTCGCACCACCTGGATCGACTACTATCTGATGCATCATCTGACCGACCTGGCCATGTGGGAAAAGCTGAAAGCAGTCGGTATCGTGGACTGGATCAAAGAGAAAAAAGAGTCTGGAGCTATTCGGAATATCGGTTTTTCTTATCACGGAAATACAGACAATTTCCAGAAGATCCTCAACGATTACGACTGGGATTTCTGCCAGGTGCAGTACAACTATCTCGATGAAGTCTCGCAGGCAGGCGTGGACGGTGTGAAAGCCGCCGCCGCAAAAGGCATTCCCGTCATCATCATGGAACCTCTCCGGGGCGGCAAGCTCGTGAACATGCTTCCCGCCGGTGCCAAAAAGATCATGCAGGAGAGCGGCCGCGGATGGACACCCGCAGAGTGGGCTTTCCGCTGGCTCTACAACCAGCCTGAAGTGACCGTCGTCCTCTCCGGAATGAACTCCCTTGAAATGGTAGAGGAAAACTGCAGGATCGCTTCCGAGGCCGTACCAGGGCACCTGACCGGCAAAGATTTCGAAGTTCTCGAAGAAGTGAAAAAAAAGATCCGTGAAAAGGAAAAGGTCGGCTGTACCGGCTGCCGCTACTGTATGCCCTGTCCCAAAGGCGTTGACATTCCCGGCATCTTCCGCTGTTACAATGCCATGTTCACGGAATCCAAAAGCCAGGGGCGTTTCCAGTTCGCCCAGACCGTCGGTCTCACCAAGGAACCGGCTTTTGCCTCCCAGTGCATACGCTGCGGCAAGTGCGAGCAGCACTGTCCCCAGAACATCCCGATCCGCGAAAAACTCGCAGAGGCCGACAAGGCACTCCGCCCGCTTCCTTATAAGATCGGCATTCATTTTGCCCGCGCCTTTATGTACAGAAGACCTGCTTCTCCATTCTCATAAGGCAGCAGCGATATCCTGCCATAGTCAGTCAGAAAGGAACAGTTTATGAATAAAGCCTGGTGGAAAGAGAGTGTTGTCTATCAGATTTATCCCCGCAGTTTCATGGACAGCAACGGGGACGGAATCGGCGACCTTAACGGAATCACTGAGAAGCTCGATTATCTGAAAGAGCTGGGCATTGATGTGATCTGGCTCTCTCCTGTCTATCGTTCTCCCAACGATGACAACGGATATGACATCAGTGATTATGAAGCAATCATGGACGAATTCGGCACCATGGCGGATTTTGACCGCATGCTGGATGCGGCGCATGAGCGCGGCATCCGCATCGTCATGGACCTGGTCGTCAACCACACTTCCGACGAGCACCCCTGGTTCATAGAGAGCCGGAGCTCCCGCAGCAATGATAAAAGGGATTTCTATTTCTGGCGCGAGGGTAAGAACGGAAGCCCGCCCAACAACTGGGGATCTTTTTTCTCCGGCTCCGCCTGGGAATATGATGAAAAGACAGGCATGTATTACCTGCACCAGTTCTCCCGCAAACAGCCGGATCTCAACTGGGACAATCCCCGTGTTCGCCGCGAGGTTTTCGAGATGATGACACGCTGGTGCGAAAAGGGAATCGACGGCTTCCGCATGGACGTGATCAGTCTGATCTCCAAACCGGAAAACCTTCCCGACGCACCGGTAGTGAACGGACTCTACGGCGACGCCGGCTTTGTCTTCAACGGCCCCAATATACATGAATATCTGCAGGAAATGAACGCAGAGGTCCTCTCGCATTATGATCTGCTGACTGTGGGCGAGACCCCCAACGTCACAGTGGAAGAGGCCGGACAATACGCCAATGAGGAAGGGACAGAACTCAACATGGTCTTCCAGTTTGAGCACATGAACCTCGACGGCAGCGACCTTGGCAAATGGTCCACCCGCAAGCTTCCGTTGGTCCCTCTCAAGGAAAATCTTTCAAAGTGGCAGGTCGGCCTGGACGGCATTGCCTGGAACAGTCTGTACTTCTGCAACCACGACCAGCCCCGCATTGTGAACCGTCTGGGAGATCCCGGCGACCAGTACCGCGAAGCTTCCGCCAAGTGCATAGCCACCTGTCTCCATATGATGCAGGGAACTCCCTACATCTATCAGGGAGAGGAGCTTGGCATGACCAACTATCCCTTCCAGAGCGTCGAGGATTTCAAAGATATCGAGTCCATCAATGCCTTCCGGGAACTGACGCAGGTCAGAGGCGAAGATCCCGCTGTCCTCTTCCCGAAAATAGCTGCCAAAAGCCGCGACAATGCCCGTACTCCCATGCAGTGGGACGACACGGAAAACGCAGGGTTCAGTACAGGCACGCCCTGGATGCCCGTCAACCCCAACTACACAAAGATCAACGTCAGCGAGCAGCTGCTGCGCCCGGACTCCGTTTTTTACCACTATAAAAAGCTGATCGCAATGCGTCATCATTATAAGGTCATTGTGTACGGACACTATCAGCTCCTTCTGCCTGAGGATCCCGAACTCTTCGTCTACACACGGAATCTGGAGTCCCACCGTCTTCTGGTCGTGTGCAATTTCTCCAGGCATAACCGCATCTATGTTCCCGATGAAGTATTCCGGAATGCCGAGATCCTGATCCACAGCGGACCGGGCATTAAAGACTGCTCACCCTGTGCGGAAAACGGCATCCTCCGCCCCTACGAATCCTACGTGCTGTACCTGTAAAGAAAAAAACACAGCGGACTGCGGCCACTGCGCAGCTTCCGCTGTGTTTTTTCTCAATGAATCAGTCCCCGGCTTTACTTGGTCCAGACAGCGGAGTTCAGTATTGACTCCAGAACCGGCAGACTCTCTTCCTTCAGGGCACTTCTGTAATACATGTGGATATAATAAAATGTGTTCCTGCTCTTTATGGAAAGGCTCATTCCGCTCATCCCGATCTCCTGCACTTTGTAATCATAGCAGAATCCTTCCGCCTCTTTTCCGCCGGGAGTCCGGGTGACATGTTCATCCAGTCGATAGTCATAGGCCTTCATAGCCTGCGCCATCTGACCTTCCATGCTCTTCGCGACGTCTTTGACCTTCAGCATCCTTGCAAAAATCCCGGGAACCTGTTTCCAGGAGACGGATGCCATGATATGCCTGTCAGGATCATTGATGCACCAGCCGGGTGCCTCCGAGTAAAAGTTGTATCCGCTCAGCTCCGCCTGATCCATCACGTGAAATCCATCGGGATAATTCAGCTCCAGTTCATTGTTCAGAAGTGCTGTTTCCATAACTGTTTCCTTTCTGCTCCTATCAAAATGTACATCAGATGCGGGATGACCCACTCTGCTGTGCGCACCGCAGGGATGCGCCAGGATGCGGCTTTCTTCACCGCAGGGATTCGTTTTTGAAATCTCCGTCTCTATATTCCGTCATCAGCGCAATATATTCCTCCGCGTTGTGACGGATCATCGCCAGATGCTTTTCCGACACGGAGGAGATGACTTTGGCCGGACGTCCTACCACGACACTCCCGTCCGGAATGACAGTCCCTCCGGTCACAAGGGAACCGGCTCCGATCACGCAGTTGCTTCCAATCACCGCTCCGTTCATGATGATCGTTCCCATGCCGATAAGTGTATTATTTCCCACTTTGCAGCCGTGTATGATCGCGGAATGACCGACTGTCACACCGTCTCCGATTTCAACCGGAAACCCTGCCGCGCCATGGACCACTGTATTGTCCTGGATATTTGATCCTTCTCCGATCCGGATCGACGCCTCATCTCCGCGTACGACGGCATTGAACCAGACAGCACTCTGTGCCCCGATGGTCACATCCCTCAGCACTACACTGCCGGGGGCGAGAAAAACGCTCTCATGGATATTGCTCATGTTTTTTCCTTTCATTTTCAAAACATTTCCAAAACATTCAACATAGCATGCAAGATGCTGTTACCGTTTGGTCTGACGTTTTTTTCCTGAGGCAGCAGTATGCCTTTCCCCGTCTTTTCCATGAAGCTTGTCAGACGTTTTCACTGTGCGCCTGCGTTCGGTTCTGCCTGTGGTCCTGTCCGTATGATTTCTTTCGTTTTTTCCTCCCTTTTGATCTGCGCGTCTGCGATCCTTTTTTCCGGTTGTATTCTCCGCACGCCTGTCACTATGCTCTTCTCTTTTCATTTTCCTGGGCGGTATGAGACACTTCTCACCAAATCCGATGAGATCGTTTCTGCCGGTGCGTAGAAGGGCCTCCTTCACCAGGTCGTAATTATCCGGATCCCGATACTGGATCAGGGCCCGCTGCATGGCCTTTTCGTGCGGATCCCGGGGAACATAGACCCTGTCCATCTGTGCCGGGCCGGATGCGGTGCCCGCATGGACTTTTCCCGCTTCTTTCCAGGTAAGAGGGTCAAGGCCGGTGTAATACATGCAGGTGGAGACCGTACCGGGCGTCGGATAGAAGTCCTGTACCTGCTCCGGCATATATCCCAGCTCGCGGATATATTCCGCCAGAGCAACTGCATCCTTCAAGGTACTTCCGGGATGGGAGGACATGAGGTAAGGGACTATGTACTGCTCCTTGCCGGTCTTCTTGTTCATCTCCTCAAAAGTACGGACGAACTCGCGGTATACGTCGTTACCCGGTTTGCCCATTTTTGACAGAACATTGTCGGAGACATGTTCCGGCGCCACGCGAAGCTGGCCGCTGATGTGATACTGGCAGAGTTCCCGCAGAAAGGTCCGGTCGCGGTCTGCCAGCAGGTAATCGAAGCGGAAGCCCGAGCGGATAAAAACCTTTTTCACCCCGGGCAGACTGCGGAGCTTTTTGAGAAGGGAGAGGTAATCTCTGTGGTCGATCTCCAGGTTGGGGCAGGGCTGCGGGAAGAGGCAGCGCCGGTGCTTGCAGGCGCCGTGGGTCATCTGCTTTTTGCAGGCCGGCGCGCGGAACTCCGCTGTCGGACCGCCGACATCATAGATATTGCCCTTGAAATCTGCTTCCTGCAGCATCTGCCTTGCCTCCTGCAGGATGGATTCGTGGCTGCGGACCTGCACGATGCGGCCTTCGTGGAAGGTGAGAGCGCAGAAATTGCAGTCCCCGTAGCAGCCGCGGTTGGATGTCAGGCTGAAGCGGATCTCTCCCAGGGCCGGAATACCGCCCGCCTGGTCGTACATTGGATGCCAGGTGCGCATATAGGGAAGCCCGTATACATCATCCATTTCCCGCATGGAGAGTGGTTTTGCGGGAGGATTCTGCACGACAAATGTCTTCCCGCCGTAAGTTTCGTAGAGCCGCTTTGCCTGAAAAGGATCGGTATTGGCATGCTGCAGGGCAAAGCTCTGCGCATAGGCCTGTTTCCCCTTTTCGTCAGGCTGACAGACAAGCTCATGGTCCGGCAGGCGGATGGCATCAAAGATGTCTTCTTCCTTTCTCGTCTTGTACACGGTGCCGTCAATGTAAGTAATATCGCGCACATCCATTCCGCTGGCCAGAGCATCCGCGATCTCCACTATGCTGCGCTCCCCCATTCCGTAGGAGATCAGGTCGGCGCCTGCTTCCAGAAGGATCGAACGGCGCACACGGTCCGACCAGTAGTCATAGTGGGACATACGGCGAAGACTCGCCTCAAGACCTCCCAGGATGACAGGTGTCTTTTTAAAGGTCCTGCGGATCAGATTGCCGTACACCACCACGGCATTGTCCGGGCGCTTTCCCATGACTCCGCCCGGGCTGAAAGCATCACGGCTGCGGTGCTTTTTGTTGACCGTGTAGTGGTTGACCATGGAATCCATATTTCCGGAGGAAACCAGAAAGCCAAGCCTGGGCTCGCCCAGGGCAGCTATGCTCTCAGGGTTCCGCCAGTCGGGCTGGCAGATCATACCCACTGTGTATCCTCTGGACTGCAGAACGCGCGAAATAATGGCCGACCCGAAACTCGGGTGGTCCACATACGCGTCCCCGCAGATATATACAAAATCCAGCTGTTTGATGCCCTGCTCCAGCATGTCCTGCCGGCTCACGGGCAAAAAGCCTTCTGCCATTGACCAACCTCACTTCAATTTATGCCGCCGCGGTACAAGTCTTTTCAGTATCCTGCCAAAATCCCACTCCGGATCACGCCGCAATGGGGTCCGGCCATACAACTACTATACCATGAAACGGGTGCCGATGCATTTTTCTTCCTTTTTCCTCCTCCCGGAAAAACGCTGTCTTGCGGCTCCTCCGGGATTCTGCTATCATCGATGCAGATTCAGGACAGGCAAGGAGGTTTATACATGGAACCGAAATATTCAGTAGACATTACTCTCACACAGAACGATATCAAACGTCTCGGCAAAATGCTGCAGGGAGACCAGAAAAAGGGCTTTATTTTCACCGCGATCGCGCTGGTATGGATCCTGTATGCCGCATTCTTTCAGTATAGAAACGGCAAACCAACGCTCGGCATCTTTATGTTTATCGCCGTGATCGGATGTGTCATAATCACCTTGTATACTACCAGCAGACAGGTCCGGAAAAACTACGAAATGATCAAAGCAGCCGGCGGCGACCGCTTCACGGTCCTCTTCTTTGATGATCACTTTGAGACAAAGAGCGAAAAGAACCACGGAACCTATGAATACGCAAAACTGCTCAATGTGATCGAAACAAATACGGATTTCTATCTCGAAGTAGCGAAAGGGCAGTGCGTGATTCTTCAGAAGGACAAGTGCAGTTCGGAACTGTCCTCCTTCATCCGCGGACTGAAAAAATAAGATCGTATACGTCCGGGCATCCGGAGCAGTTGCCGATGCCGGCAAAGACTTGAAGCGGCCGTTTTCCAGCGGCCGCATATATGTATGTAAAAATAATGCATTATTAACGTTATTATCATGAGGTAAATTTTTGGACAAGAAAGCTATAGCAGAAATACGCAAACTGATGACTATGAACAACTGCCGAATCGACCGGATCCGGGGGTGCTATGTAGATGAGAACCGCGAGATCGTCACCGAGCTCAGGGAGACTTTCCTTGCGCTCGAGGAATCGACCGTGGAAAAATATTGTGAGATCTTCCGGCAGACGCTGGGAGGCAAACTCGGCAGGAATCTCTTTAATCTGGAATTTCCCCTTGCCGAAGAGGAAGCAGGCGGAAAGCAGGATCTGCTCTACCGCGTGCAGAAATCCGGTCTCGAAGACAGCACGCTGGTGCGCGCCTTCTTTGACCGTGTGATCGAGACAGCACAGTTTCCTGACAAGTACCTGATCCTGCTGGCACACGGGATCTACGATATCCCCGGCAGGACTTCGGACGGTATCGATATGGAGGATGCCTCCGACTATGTCTATGACTTCATCCTCTGCAGCATCTGCCCCGTGATCCTGCTCAAAGAGGGACTCTGCTACGATTCCGAGAAAATGTGCTTTCTGGACCGGCGGAGCGACTGGGCTGTACAGCGGCCCGACGCAGGCTTTTTGTTCCCTGCCTTTAATGACCGCGGCAGCGATATCCACCAGCTCCTCTACTTTGTGCGGCGCCCGGATGAAATGCACCCGGAACTGTCCGACGATCTGCTGGGATGCCCTATGCCGCTGCCTGAGGAGGATCAGCGCGGCGTCTTCAAAAACGTGGTCGAAGCCGCACTCGGCAGGGACTGCGATTTTGAAAATGTCAAAAATATCCATGAGGCCATCGGCCAGCTGGTCGAACAGGAAAAAGACAGCGGCGAACCTACTCAGATCGAGAAAGTCCAGCTGCGCCGCATCCTCTATGAAAACGGAGCGGCAGAAGAAGCCCTCGAAACCTTCGACGCCGCCTTTGACAGCGCAGTCGGCGAGGGCGGCGCGCTCATGGCAGAAAACGCAGCCGACACTAAGAAACTGGAGATCCGGACGCCCAGTCTCCGCATCTCCGTCAAGGCGGAAATGGCCGATATGATCAAGACCCGCTTCATCGACGGGATCGAGTATCTCACCATTCCCGTGGCGGATGACATCGAAGTAAACGGCATCCGTATCCTTCAGTCCCGCAGGGATTCCTGATGCCGCATGCGGCCGCCATTGGGACTGGGTTCAAGACTCGCCTGCAGGCCTTGCGCGCCGGATGCCGATGATAAGAAAGCAAACAGCTCCTTTTCCGTGTCCGGAAAGGAGCTGTTTTACTGTTTCACTCTTTTTACTGTTTTTCTATTTTACTGTACTTTCGTTTCCTTTTCTTCCGCCTGACCGCCGGTCAATAATAGATGATGATCGCTGTGCCGGGCTGAATATTGTTGTAGACCGCTTCCGCAACCCACGGAGGAAGATTTACACAGCCGTGGGAACCGTTGCCCAGGTATTCGCTTCCGCCGAAAACCGACTTCCACCAGGCGTCGTGCAAGCCCTGTCCTTCGTAAAAGGGCATCCAGTACTGTACTTTAGTCGTATATTTGTTTTTGCCCTCTCCGCCGCGCAGAGTTGCAGGGCTCTCCTTGAAAGCAAGGGGGAATACTCCAGTCTGCGTATCCTGTCCCAGGGTGGCGTCTCCGGTGACAACATCGCTCTCGATAAAGAGCGCGCCGTCGATATAGTACCACATGTGCTGGGCGCTGATGCAGACTTCCACATATGTGCCTGCAAGATCATCTGTACCGCTGCGCTTGAGGTAAAGGGGATCTCCCCAGGCACCCAGATACTGGTAGACCGGCTCCCGCTCCACGGATTTACCCGAGAGGATATCCTCTGCCAGCTGGGCGGCCTCCAGATCTTCAAGGATCGTATAGCCGTATTCATTCAGGCCCGGCGGGAAGGAGACCGTTCCGCCCAGGGAAGTCTGGAAAACACGTTCCATATAGCGGGTCTCATATTTTTCCGCCAGTTTTCTGACATATTTTGCCACCTTGTCTTCTTTGACAGACACTTTTCCGTCCTTGATCTTCAGCCAGTCCATGAACGTCTCAAAAGTAAGTTTCTCCGTCTTGTCTCCGAATACATAAGTGACTGTCTCATCGGTGTACTCGTTATAGATTTTGCATTTCTTTACCAGCTTCTCATCGTCCGCCTTCTTCTCAGGCGGAATATAGATGGAGGCAGGGATCACGCAGACGATCTCTTTGCTCCCGCTGTCGGTCTCCTGGACAGGACTGCTTTCCTGTTCTTCTGCATCGGCAGTTTCTGCCGAAGCCTGTGTACTTGCGGCACTCTGCTCTGCCGCATATGCGGCAACGGCGGTTTCGCCGGTTTCCTCTTCCGCTTTTTCTCCCTCCGCGATCGTCTTCAGTGAAGCACTGATCTCTTCCCTGAGCCACTTCTGAAGGTCCTCGTCCTTGATCTCTGTGCCCTGTACCTCGGGCTGGATGTAACATTTGTTTTTCTCTTTATCATAAAGGATCTTGGCGTTCTCGTTTTCCTTTCGCGGAGCAGACAGAGCTTGTACATTCACCGCCCCGGTAAAGACTGCTTCCTCTGTCTTGTAGGGCACTTCCATATGGAAGACATTCCCGTTGCTAAGACCTTTCAGCACTGTGTCAAAATCCGTCTTTTCCGAATCCAGATACTGCTCCAGCGTTTTCTCAACAGCATCCTCGTCCACCGAATAACCGAGTTCTGTCAGGGAATGGCGCAGGACTTCCCGGCCGTTCTCCTGCACGATGACCTGGTTGTCCAGAAACTCCTCGGTAAAGAAGTCCCTGGCCTGTTCCGGTGTTTTCCCCGATACATCCACGCCGTCGATTGTAGTTCCCGACAAAAAGCGGCCGTTCTGCTGCAGTGAATGTACATAAGCATATCCGCCGCCGAGCATTGCCGCGATCAATACCGCTGCTACAGCAATTCCGATTAATATTCCTTTTTTCATTTTTCTCCTAAGCCTGCCTCGGGCAGGTAAAACCATAGAAACAATATCACAAACATGTACGATGAAAGCTATACAAGCTCCGCGCTTTTTTTGCCTCCCGCAACGCTCCGGGCAGTACCCGTTCCTGTCAGCGCCGGCCGCCTGTCAGCAAAGCATAAAGCCGCGGAAGATAGTTTGCCAGAAAAATACTGAAGACCAGACATCCGGTAATGATCACTGCAGGGATTCCCACATACTCTGCCAGTTGAAAAGCCGGCGTTGCCGGGAAGATCTTGAAACAGATTTTCCGCAGCATGGTCAGGGCCATTTCATGAAACAGATAGATCGGGAAAGAATAGCGGGATAAAAGAAGCAGGATCTTCTTTTGTCCATGACCCGCAGGACGAGTGCCGAACCTGTACAGGAAGAGGATGCCCGTCAGGCTGCACAGACGGAAGATGATCCTTTGTAAAACCGGTTCATACGATCTGGTCAGCACGCTCAATAGGACAAGCAGGATATACCCGCAAAAGAGTACTGGTGAAGGGATCCTGCTCTCCCCGGAAACAGGAAGATACCGGGCGGTCCAGCACCCCAGGCCCCAGAAGCAGACCGCCTGAACACTCAGGAAAAACAGGTGCGTGCCGGGACAGAAGAACCAGAACAGCAGAAAAAACACCAATGAAATTCTTTTCCATCTCCTGACAAAGCAGAGGAAAAAAACGGCCAGAAGGTTCAGAACCAGCAGATCCCGCAGAAACCACAGCGGGTAGAGCATGGGATATCCTCTGGATGGATCCCCTATGTAAGCGAACAGCCAGTCCGCCGCTCCCCACCGGACGATCACCTTGTCCGCATTTGCAAAAAAGTTTTTCAATGCGTTTATGTGCTGACAGACAAAGTACACGGCGATCCAGAATGTATTCATGATCAAATAGGGAACCGCGATCGTACGTGCCTTTTTTTTCATATTCTGCCGCCAGGAAAACTCTTTCCTGTACAGGAAAAAAGAAGACAGAAAAAAATAGGCAGGGATTGCACAGCCCGCGATCACCCTGGATACCGTGAATTTAAAGAGCTGCAGCCATGCAGGGATCACAAGCTGCATGCTGCCGGATTCAAACCGCACTTCAGTCCCTGTCCCATAGGAGTGGATGAACACGACCAGGATGATCAGCCACGAGCGGATCAAGGTCAGTCTTTCCCTTTCCTCCCCGTTCAGTGCGTATCCGCCAGGATTCTTTTTATTCATATATTAATCTCCATAGCCGTGGGTTTGGGGCTTTTGACCCCGGTATCATATTATATCACTGTATATATTAAAATCCACTCTATTTGCCCTTTTAAACCCAATTGTTTCCCGCAAGCCTCTTTCGGGACCGCGCGCAGTCCCGAAACGATATTGCCGGACGAAAAACCATCATGCACCTCTTTTATGTCCATTATGTGAAGTCATCTGCTCAAGGCTGCTTTTTTATGCAATATTGCCACTGCATAATCGGCAAGACCGAATATTTGGCAGATTTTCACCTTCTTTTTTGTGAAATCTGCATAATTTTTGTTGCTTTTCCCAATTTTCAAAAAACAAGTCCTGTTTTACAATCCACGTAATCGGAGCGGTACAAAACGCCGTGCCGCAGGAGCTCACCGCACGGTCCCGCAGTACTCTCCGAAAGACAGCATGTATTGAAGTAAATGTATTGAAGAAAAAAGGAAAGAAGAAGAGTTAAACTGAAACTAACGGAGGTATCACTTATGTTTGATATCATGAAATACGCAGAGAAGAATCACGTAGAGATCGATGTTCGTCCCGGCAAAAAGCCCGTTGTCTGGGAGTTCTTTATCAGAGACAGACAGCTGGATCTCGTTCAGTTCGTTCAGATTCACGAGCGCGAACTGTCCCGCGCGTATGACCCGGACACATATATCGAAAAGCGCTGTGATGAGCTCATGGCAGCCATTCTCGAAGCAAGAATGCAGCAGAAAGCCGAAGAAGCTGAAGTATCCGAATAAAACCGAATAAGAATAAATACACCTTACTGTTTAAAGAATTATTTATCAAATTGAATATACCTGAAAAAGGAAAACAGGTGGACTGCACGCGGAATGCTCCGCGCTGCAGCTCACCTGTTTTTTCATATGCTGTCTGTATTTTCCGCCGGTCTTTTGGTCCTGAACTGCATATAGGAATCCAATGAGGCACCGATCGTTCAGGCCTGCGGATTCTTGCGGAGCCATTTCACGATGTCCTGGCTCTCATACAGGGGCTGGCCGTCAATAAAGAGGCAGGGGATCTGCTCCTTGCCGCCATCCCTTATAAGTCTCTGAAGATGTTCTTCACTCTCATCGATATTGCAGATTTCCACGTCTGTCCGTCCCTGTTTATCAATTTCCTTACGCACCAGATGACAATAAGGGCACATCGTACCAACATAGAGTTCCAGTTTCATAGACACCTCCTAAAACTTATCAATGCTCTTTTGTCCGTACTGTCAGTCACTTTTATTTTTTCTCGTGGTAGCTCTGCTCCGTGTTGACATTCCAGATATTGGAACGGTCTTCAATCCCTTCGCGGATATTTTTGACCGCCTCGAAGGAAGTCATCATGGAGTGGTCGAGATTGTTGTAGCGATGCTGGCCGTTTCTGCCCACACAATAAAGGTTTGGAATTTTGTCCAGATAGCGGCGCAGACGGTCAATCTGGTCATAGGTATCGAAGTAGGCAGGATAGGCTTTTTTCACGCGCTCGACATGGGAGTCGATCACTTCGTCCGGACTGTCGATCATTCCGATCTTCACCATCTCGGAGACGCCCAGCTTCGCGAAATCCTCATCCGCCATGGACCACATCTCGTCGCCCTCATTGCAGAAATACTCAAGACCGATCCATACTGTGTGCTCGATGTCGGCGACCATATAGGGGGACCAGTTGTTAAAGATCTGGAAACGTCCCATCTTGACACCGCGGTCATGTACATAGACCCAGTCATCGGGAACAATATTGCCTATGGTCGGGATCCTTGTCTTGTTCTGGAGCTTGAGACGGGGTACCAGAACTCCGACGGTCATATAGTCGCGGTAGGGAAGACCCGCGGCGATCTCCGCCGGCTTTTCAGGTACGTTGTTCATGCCGCCCACGAGATCTTTGATGGGCATGGAGGAAATGAAAATATCTCCTGTCTCCTCAAAAGACTGCCCATCGCGCTCCCAGGTCACACCGGTGAGAACACGGCCTTTTGCCTTGTGGATCTTTTTTACGCAGGCATTGAGTTCAATGCGGCCGCCCTTTTTCAGGATTTCATCAGCCGTGATCTCCCAAAGCTGGCCGGGACCGTACTTGGGATAGCTGAATTCCTCGATCAGAGAAGTCTCCACTTCTCCGTTCTTTTTTCCCTTAATGTGAACTGCCTTGCCCACTGCGTCCTTGAGAACAGCCATGATCGAGACGCCCTTGACACGCTGCGCGCCCCACTCGGCAGTCATCTGTGAGGGGTGGCGGCCCCAGACATTTTCGGTGTAGTGTTCAAAGAACATGGAATAGAGCTTTTTCCCGAAACGGTTGATATAAAAGTCCTCCAGGGAGACTTCTTTCCGCTTGTGCACCATGCTTCCCACATAGCTGAAGCCGGCTTCCAGTGTCGTCCCCAGTCCCATATTCGTGAAAGTCTCGGGCTTTAAGGAAATCGGATAATCGAAAAAGCGGTTGTTGAAGAAGATGCGGGAGATGCGGTTTCTGCGCAGCATGACACGGTCTTCCTTCTCAGGATCCGGTCCGCCCTCTTCGAGAGAACAGTCACGAAAGAGCACTTTGTCGTCATAGGCAGGTGCGCCCTGTACAGGGAGCATCTCATTCCACCATTCGTTCACTTCGGGCATTTTGGAGAAGAACCTGTGGCCGCCCATATCCATACGGTTCCCCTTGTAATTGACAGTCTTGGCGATGCCGCCGACCTGGCTGCCCTCTTCGAAGACCACCACTTCATATTCATCGGGTGTGCGCAGAAGCTCATAAGCTGCCGTCAGTCCGGCGGGTCCTCCGCCAATGATTATGACTTTTTTCTTCATGTTATTCCTTTCGTTTTTCAACTCGGCAGCAGCAGATATTTAATCCGATAGAATAATGCAGGATTGTAACTGCGCACCGAAATTGCCTGTCCGTCACTGAAAACGCTGAGATAGTTTACACAGATACACAGTGCGGCAAGCACGATCAGCACCTTTAAATATGCATAATATCCGTGAAAGTCCGCATTGTCCAGTATCGTCAGAATCGCAAGCACTGCCGTCAGCATCAGGAGCCAGCCGTAGTCGATCATGTATCGCTGTGAGATACCGCCGACCTGGATGTCAAGCTCTATGAGCAGTACAGCGACCGCAAAAGAACAAGCCGCCAGTCCGAATGTTTTCTTCGATGCCATCTTTTTGCGAAGGCGGAAGATCCAGAAACAGAACAGGGCAAGGGAATTCAAGGCAAAAAAGCCGCCGACCATCTTGTCGATGAACATATATCCCTGATAGTCCGTTGCCACTTCTATGCCTGTGATAAAGGGAAACTGGGACTGAATATGCAGGGGCTGCACCAGCTCCTGGAAAATCGCCGGAATGTTCTTGGCGATAGACACAGTCTTTTTCGTCAGATCCGTCACAGTCAGGTTGTAGTCCGCGCCGAAGTCAAAGAAACTCCCGAAGCGGGCCTTGTTCAGCTGCATCTGCAGAAGTCCCACAGGAATAAAAGGAAGGATCACTGCGGCAGTATTCAGCAGACTGTCCTTTTTCGGCCAAAAGAATCTCTTTCCTTTGATCTCCTCCCAGAAAATCGGGAAGGCAAGCACAAAAGTGAGGATCATGGTCGGCCTGCATCCCAGTGTAAGCGCGATCAAAAACGAACCGACTGCCATGCGGATCCGGTGTGCCCGGCCCTTTCTGTCAAAGCCGCGCATCCACAGCGAAAGACCCGCCATGGTAAATACCAGTCCGTAAATAAACGGAACGCTGTAGACGACCGGGAATGCTGCAAGATATATGACACCCGCCGCCGGCACGAATGTCCCTGCCAGCAGCAGATAGACCCCCAGGCTCGTTTTTCTGAAATACTTGCGGATCAGTATATAGATCATATAGAAAGAAAAGATCCACAAGAGCGATGCCATGAAAAGCACCGCGCGCCAGGTGGGCAGCGCCGCACCTGTGATCAGCCGGTAGGGAACGAAGGAAACAAGTGCCGGTACAATGCCGAAATAGACATAATATCTGCCATTGTAATACGCTGCGTCCCAGAGGACTTTTTCGTCATACTGGCTGACCAGGTCATTGCGTAAAGTGCGGTCATAGGGATTGCGCATCCTGGTCAGATAGCGGGGCGGCCGTATGTTGAGATAGGTATGTCCCTGCAGAAGTGCCTCGGCATACATCTCATATTCCTTTTCCTGATAGTCACGTTCATCCCGCAGTTCGCGCCACACTGCCGGATCCGCCGCCTTTCCGGCCCAGTTTGTGGCGACAATATTGATGAGCAGGATCGCAATCACCAGGGTCAGCTGACGGCCCTCACGAAGATCAAGCCTTGCCGTGTAGATCCAGGACCGGGGTCCGAAAATGACCAGCAGGATCCCGATCAGCCACAGAAAAGCGATCCTCTCCGCATGAACAAAGAGCGGCTCCCTCATATTGATCTGTATCTGGCGGATGTGGATCTCTTCTCCCGGCTCAGCATGGAGGTAAATCCGGAGAGTCCTGGTCAGTCCCGAGAGATGCAGCTGCACATAGCGGCTCTCGGGAACTCCGCTGACTATGGTCTTCTCATCCAGATCGCGAAGGTTGTTGTTGGCGCTGTCTGTAAACTGAATTGCGTAATAAACCGCCGGAGACGCAGGATCAATAAAATGCAGGTAAAGATTATGTACCTGGGCATTGATCCCTTCCAGCTGCAGATAAGATTCCTCCGGATCTGTGATCAGAAAAGAGCCGTATTCTGTCTGCTCAAGTCCTGCTCCCAGGGAAACTTTGAAGGTCTCCTGCAGGGCTCCGGAAGTATCTGCCGCATCCCTGCCCTTTGTTTCCTGTGAACCCGCATCGTCGCTGTCCCCCGCCCTAGAGGCCGACAGCGGAGACTTTACATAATTAGATGCCGTCAGGACCGGGCCTTTGGGTGCATGCCAATGGTTGTAATTGAAGACAAAGAGTTCCAGCACAATACAGACTGCCAGAACCACCGCTGCCCATACAGCAGAGCGCACAGCCAGGGACTGTGCACTTTCAGATCGTTTCCCTCGAGAGCCTCTCCCTGAAGGCTCTCTGCCGGATGCCCTCTGAGAAGAGCCCGCGGAAAAAGCCCCGGTTCCCGGAGTTCCTTCATAATCCAGATCAGAAACACCGGACCCTGTTCCATCGGCCGGCTGGACGACGGACTGTTCTCTCCTGGTGTCTTTTTCTTTCTTACTCTTTGTGTTTGTCAAATCAGGTATTTTAAAGTTCATATTTATGGTAAAGGTATACTGTTTTTCGCTTCAAGGTTTTGTATTTGAATAAAACCGCTCGTCAAGGCCTCTTGAGCTTTTGTGCAAGCACAAAGCTCCATCGGCTTTTCCTCGCTGTTTTATTCATTATATCAACAAAAGGGGGCTGCGTACAATCTTTTTAGGGCGGGGAGGGGGGTCCCGTAAACTGAGAAGCGGCTGTTTATGCAGGACTCGCAGGCAGGTTCCGGGGCCTGTCTGCGGGTTTCACCAGTTTTTCATCGCAATCTTCGCAAAAACATGGTAGAGTGATACATGCTCCTGCAGCCATGACTGCGTATCGTAATCGCGGATGCGGGGGACTATTGCCATAAAGGAGTCCCTGCCATGAATCCTGATACCCGGACGCAGGACACCCGGGGTACGCTGATGATGCTCTGCGCATCCGTCTGCTTTTCCCTGGGCGGTATTTTGATGAAGATCGTTCCCTGGAACCCCTTTGCGATCAACGGGGTCCGAAACCTGATCGCAGCCTGTGTGATCGGTCTTTATATTCTCTTTACCCGCCACAGAATGAAGTTCAACTTCACTGTTTTTACGGGCGCTGTGTGTATGGCGGGCGTGACGACAATGTTTGCGATTGCGAACAAACTGACCACCGCCGGAAATGCGATCGTTCTGCAGTACAGTATGCCGATCTGGCTGATCCTTCTGATGTTTCTGTTTTTCAGAAAAAAACCTTCCCGGCTCGAGATTGTCACGATTGCACTTGTTCTCATCGGTATCCTGTGCTTCTTTTTCGACAGCCTGTCCACAGGAAGAATCCTCGGTGATCTCATCGCGCTTTTTTCCGGCCTATTCTATGCCGGCATGTTCATGCTCAACCAGTTCGAAAAAGGAGATGCCCTCTCCTCCATGGTGATCGGCCAGCTTCTGTGCGGCATCTTCCTGTCTCCCATGGTAGTTCGGGAAACGGTTTTCACTCTGCCTGTTCTGGCCGCAGTCTTTGTTCTTGGAAGCGTTCAGGTCGGTCTGGCCTATATCCTGTTTTCCATCGGAACCCGGTATACAAATCCGATCACAGCTTCCATCATCAACGCCGTGGAGCCGATCCTGAATCCGATCCTGGTGGCAATCTTCTACGGAGAGGTACTGGCTCCGCTTTCTCTTGCCGGCGCCGCCATCGTCGTCGGAAGCATTCTGTTCTATAATGTCCGAAAACTAAAAGAATAGGAACTTTCCTCCATGGGCAGAATCAGGCCCTCCTGCATTTTGATTCAAGACTCGCTCGCGAGTCTTGCACGATGAAGAATAAATATTTACCCGTCAAAAAAGCTCCGGCCGGATTCTCTCCGGGCGGAGCCTTTTATCTTCCGGAGTCATTATCCCTCCGGGCTTAATTATTATATTTGTTTTATCTGCGGAAAATCCGGCTGTCGGCAGTTATTCCGAGACCTTGACGAACAAACCGTCCTCTTCGTTTTTAGAATCGCTCCAGCGAAGCTTGTCGCCTTCTTTCATCAGCGCACCTTTTGTTACTTCCTCTTCAGAGATGGTCTCATTGTCATTTTCATCCCATGTGTGAACAGTGTAGTTGCCGTTCTCATAGGACAGCATTCCGGCGGTCTCATCATAGGTTCCGCTGATTTCCCAGGTGGAAGCCTCTTTGGCGCCCGATGCCCAGTGGATCAGGATATGATAGGTTCCGGTCTCAGCTTTCTCGACATCCATCGTCGCGCGCTGGCTGACCTCGTCCTGCCAGCTTCCGGTCAGATCCATCTCGCCGGTATAATCTGCCAGGAACTCTTCTGTTTTTGCATCGGCTTCTTCAACTTCTTTCTGAACCTCTTCTACGACCGCTTCAGGATCCACTTCCTCAAAGCTGTCTTCTTTTTTCTTTCCGCATGCAGTAAAAACCATAGCGCTCATTACAAGAACGCCTAAAGCAAGCCATTTCTTCTTCATCATTGAATCCTCCTGTTTTTTCATGAATGCCTTTCGGCATCTGTTCTGAATACTATCTTAAATCTCTTCTGTATACTATCTTAAGCTCGTACAGTTCCTGTTTCAACACAAGGCTGCCTGCTTTGCATGCGTACAGCATAGCAGTCCTTTCAGCACAGTAGTGTCACACAAAACTGTGACACTTTTGTGACCCCTTCATGGTATACTTATGTAAACCATAAAAATGTCAGGAAAATATCAGGAAAGGAGAAGGAATCTCATGTCAAATGAACAGAATAGAATGAGCGAGGAAGAACTTATTAAGGCAGCGGGCGGAAAAGGAAGTCTCTCCAGTCTTGGCGGCGGCCCCGTCCTGAGAGTCAAAGGAGTAACTTCCGGATCCCTTTCTCTTAAAAGCGCCCCCGGAGAAAGCGGCGCTGAACTTGCTCAGCTGAAAAACGGTGACATCGTGCAGGCTTCAGGAGGAAGGATCCGCACAGGCGACGATTCGAACGGAAACCGTTCCGCAACTTACATGCAGGTCTATGTCCCTTCACTGAAGCAGAGCGGATGGGTCGATTCAGATTTCCTCGGTTAATCCGGACTCTGCCGGACGGTAAAACAATCCTATTTACAAAAACAACCTGCCCGCAGGATTTTTCTTCTGCGGGCAGGTTCTTTTTTTAATTTTGTCCGGCGGTTGCGGGTACACTCAGGTTTCCTCCGTAGAGGATTTTGGCAAGCTCGGAGTCTTTGTCGAGGATGATGGTTTTGTTGTCCCCCTTGAGGGAAGCCTTGAGGGCATCGAGGGAGCGGATATAGTTATAAAAATCTGCTTTCTCGGAGGTGTTGTATGCCTCCTGGAGGATCTTCATATATTCCGCTTCGCCTTCCGCAATCTTGATCTCTGCGTTTTTATTGGCATCGGCCACCATGACCTTGACATTTTTATCTGTCTCGTTCCGGATCTTCTGTGCCTCCGCTTCGCCCTGGGCAGTGTAGGAAGCGGCGATGTTCTGGCGCTCCGAGATCATGCGGTCATAGACAGCGGACTTGTTGTCATCGGGCAGGTCAAGAGCCTTGATCTCGGCAGTGATGATCACAAGGCCGTAGTCCCCGATGTCGGAATTTGCCTCCTCCGTGAGCATCTGGGTAAGTCTTTCACCCCTGGCATCGATCACTTCATCCTGGGTCATAGAGGAAATGACATTCTTCAGCGCGTTGTAGACAGCCGCCTCAATGCGCTCTTCCGCCCGCGCGTCCATGGCATCCAGGGTCCGGATATACTTTGTGGGATCAACAACCTTCCAGAGCACATAGTTGTCGGCGATCATACTCTTTTTGTCGCGGGTAATGACATCCGAGAGCGGCACATCATACAGGGTCGTCGCCGCGGAAATCCTCTGAATGTTCTGCACAAAAGGAAGTTTGAACTTCAGGCCCGGATTGGATTCAATCTTTACGATTCTGCCGAACTGACGCACGGCCACATGTTGGTTGGGCTGTACTGTGTAGATGCAGCCGGAGACAAAGAGCAATACAACCAGCAGCACGATCCCGATCAGTGTTTTCAATATGTTTTTCTTCATGATCAGTTGTCCCCCCTTTCTCCGGTCACTGTGGTCGTCGAAAAGCTCTCAAGCGGATACATGGTCTGCGTGTTTCCGTCGTTGATGATCACTTTCAGATCCGGAAGAACATCCTCCATTGTCTCATAAAACAGGCGCTGCTTTGTGATCAGGGGGTTATTGGCATACTCCTTATACATAGCGTTGAAACGTGCGACCTGGCCTTCGGCCTCCGCAATTCGGGCAGCCTTCTGAGCCTCTGCGTTCTGCAGGATCTTGTCGGCGTTTGCTTCTGCGGCAGGAATCTGCTCGTTCTGGTATTTGTTGGCGTTGTTGATCGCGGTATCTTTTCCCTGCTTGGCGGTCTCGACTGCCTTGAATGCGCGGACGATCTCATCCGTGGGCGGTTCCGCATCCTGCACGGTAATATTGACGACCTGCAGACCTATATTCTGCTCTGTCAGCTGCTCCTGCATCTTCTGCTTTACAAGAGACTGGATCTGCGCCTTTCCTGTCGTCATCGCGTCATCAACAGTGAAATCGATGACAGTTGATCGAATGGCTGCGAGAGCAACATTCTTGAGAATGTACTCGGGTTCCTTGGAGTTGAAAAGATAGGCGACCGGATCCGATACACGATATTCCATGTAGAAGTCGATATCGATCAGGTTAAAGTCCGACGTGATCATGATGCCCTCCGTATCGACCGTGAAAGTCTGACCGTCGTCGTTGACTGCGTACCCGATTCCCGTGCCGTGAGTGGTCGTGTCGACCTTGGTCACCTGCTGGATCCAGGGAATTTTGAAATACAGGCCTGCCGTGTCCGTGCGGATGACATTGCCGAACATGGTCACGACCGCGGCCTCCTGCTCGTCCACCCGGTAAAAGCCGCCTGAAATCGTTAAGAATACGATCAGCGCAAGGATTATAAAGCCGAAGAATCGGCCGCTTCCCTTGAGCTTATTGATCCCGTTCTGCAATAGATTGCCCGAATTCTTATTATTTCCGGGTATATTGCCGGGACCGTTTTTCGTACCAAACCGTCTGGTGCCGCCGAAAAGCTTGGCACCGCCGGGATTATTGTTATTCTCTATATTTTCATTCATATTCTTTTCATTAGCATTGTTCTGCGTTTCCATATTCAAATCTGTCACCTCCTGCTATAAATTCTGCCACAGATCTCCGGAATCTTCCACCAGCTTTTTGCAATTCCAAAATAACATTCAAAAATCAATTCCAATTTAATCACAGCAGATGGCTTACGATAATCCAGATTCCCCCGATCCCGACAAAGGCATAGATGACTTTGCCGAATACAGCCGACGGGATTTTGTCATGGATTACAAGTCCCAGGAGAGTACCCGCGATCAGAGCAGCAGTTCCTGCGCCGACCATGGGCAGGTCCGCCATGTCGAGCCTGCCGAGTACAATACTGATTATCAAAATCATCAGATTATTGAGACACAGAAATGCCTGGATCGTTGCCAGATATTCTTTTTTCCCTTTTGTGACAGGCAGAAGATAGAGGGCGGCTGTCGGTCCTCCGGAAGCAAACAGTCCGTAGCAGACGCCGCAGATCAACCCCAGGATCGTTCCCGACTTGGGCGTCGGACGCACGTGAATCCTGTTCGAGAAGACGAAGAAGAAGATCGACACAGCCACAAACATGATGCCCAGGAGCAGATACATCCTGTCGGAACTGACCTTTGCTGAGAGAATGTTTACGATACCGCATATGATCATTGTGGGAATCAGGACCGGCAGCATCACACCCCACTGGATCGAATCCCTGTATTTCACCGAGATATACACGGTACTGATACTCACCATAAAAATGGAGAGTCCCATAGCCTTGCTGTATTCCATGATCAGCGGCAGAAACCCCATGGTGATCATCGTAGTTCCGAAGCCCAGCGCACTCTGGACACAGGCACCGGCCAGAATCACAGCCATAACATAGAGAATGGTCAGAACAGACATTGCGGCCTCCTTTTATAAAAGA
This sequence comes from Lachnospiraceae bacterium, assembly GCA_045130475.1. Taxonomy (GTDB): domain Bacteria; phylum Bacillota; class Clostridia; order Lachnospirales; family Lachnospiraceae; genus CAG-791. Next base: position 3,164 of record JBGUPU010000078.1, on the reverse strand, counting down.
TTCGAGTCGTCGCGTCACGGATTATGCCTGATATAGAAAATGATCAACTTTTTTATTCTCTAAGAATTCCTTAATAATTCACATGTAAACTGTGCTCATACTAAAGAAAACAAAAAACAAAAGCACAGCATGCTGACATCCATCACTGAATATACATCAGTATATGGGAATTCGAAAAGCAAATAAAGAGAGGAGAAAAAGCTTATGAAGAAAAACAACAGCAACATCGTCAGGAGAATGCTCGTAACGCTCATGCTTGTAATCTGGACCGTCGCGGCTGCAGTGCCTGCTTTCGCGGCCCCCAGGATCAGGAAGGCCGAATATGAAGGCAAGGGCCGGGTCGAAGTCGACTTCAATTCCAAAGTCAGCTATAAAAACGTCAAAGTGACCGTCAAGGATGACAAGGGCGCAGGCTACAGCACCAGGATCAATGAGAAGGACAATGACGATCTGACCTTCACCATCAACAACTTCAAGACAGGCCGCACCTATACCTATACCATTTCCGGCGTCAGGAAGAACGGTGAGAAGAGCTACGGCAAAGTTACCGGTAAGGTTTCCATCCCTGCACCGACCACTACCCCCAAAGTAAAAAAAGTTGACTATGACAAGAATGACAAGGAAGTAGAATTCGAATTCACTGCCGGAGTCCAGTGGAAGGGTGCGAAAGTTACCATCACAGACGGCAATAAAAACTATGTGACCCGCATTATCGAGAAGGACAGCGACAGCATCGAAGTCAAAGTCAGCAAGCTGACCCCCGGCAGGAAGTACACCTACAAGATCTCCGGTGTCAGCGTCAAAGACGCCGGCAGCTACAAGACCATCTCCGGCACCTTCGCCGCAAGAAACAACTGATTGAACTCTGCCGGCAGCTGATTAAAGTAAAATAAATTGAATACGGCAGCCGTCTCTCTCCCCTTACGGCTGCAGCATCAAAAAAAATCGTATATAGATAAAGGCCGCATTCGTCAAAAACGCGTGCGGCCTTTTCAACCATCCCGGGATATTCCTTCCTGACTGATTTGTCCTTATAAAAGATTCAAGACGCACTTTTATATACATATGCTATAATTCTGTTATCAAAACAGAAGCAGGAAGGAGCAGCATTGTTGTGAGCAGAGTCTAGTGCTGCATGTTTTGGGAAGGAGGCAATTTCCTTGAAAAAAGTAAGATACGGAATGGTTGGAGGCGGTCTGGGATCCTATATCGGTGACGTGCACCGCCACGGTGCAATGATGGATGATCTGGCAGTACTCTGTGCCGGCTGTTTTTCCCGGCATCGGGAAAAAAACCTGGAGACGGCAGATGCCTGGGAGATCCCGGAAGACCGGGTCTATGGAAACTATCAGGAAATGGCGGACAAGGAGTCTTCCCGCGGGGACGGCATCGATTTTGTTACGATCGCGACACCCAACTCCAGCCATTATGAGATCGCAAAATATTTTATGGAAAAAAATATCCACGTCCTGTGCGACAAGCCAGTCACCATGACCGTGGAGCAGGCAGAAGACCTGAAAAAGATTGCAGATGAGAGAAATCTTCTCTTTGCGGTGCCCTATGCCTACACAGCCTATCCGGTCATCCGGCAGGCAAGGCAGATGATCAAGGAAGGCGTCATCGGGAAAATGATCTATGTCCGGGTGGGACACCCTGAGGACTGGGTCATCTCCTCGGTTCCCGAGGAACCTTCAGGAAAACTCCCCTGGCGCTTTGACCCCAAGACGGCAGGCGAATCCCTGTGTTCCGCCGACCTGGGTACCCATGCGGAGCAGCTGCTCGAGCAGTTCACCGGCCTTACCATCAAACGTCTGCTGGCAAAATTCAACACCTGGCCGGCTTATCTTCCCCTTGAGACAAATGTCACTGCCCTCCTGGATCTGGGAGACAACATAACGGGTGAGCTCTGGGCCTCCCAGATTGCCATCGGCAAAGAGTGCAGTCCTTTCATCTATGTTGTCGGATCAAAGGGCGCCCTGGAATGGAACCATGAGACACCTTCCATCCTCAAATACACGCCCAACAATGAACCCACCCGCCTGCTCTCTGCTGGAAGAGATTATATGAGCAAAGAGAGCAACAGCATGGTCCGTGTCTCTGCCGCCCATCATGAGGGATATTTCGAGGCATTCGGCAATATCTACCGCCCCTTCTGCCGAAATCTGCTGGCGCTGAAAGAAGGAAAGCCTTACGATGGACTCCCCTACCCTTCCATCCAGGAAGGCCTGAACGGCATGAAATTCGTCCACGCCTGCGTGGAGAGCAACCGCCTGGGAAATGTCTGGGTAGATCTTTAAAATACCGGCATTAAAAATTCCTCAGCATCAAATTACCCCCGCCTCCTTTTTTCCGGGAGGCGGGGGTTCTTTTTACATATTTTGGTCGGAAAAGATGTACCGGCATACACTTTGTCAGCGGATAAAGTTTGTAAATGTCCTCGGATGCGTCTCCGGCGGATCGATCTTCCCTTTCGCCGCATCAATGACCTTTACTGTCCATGCGATGTTGCGGGCAAGCTTGGCCACGACTTCGAGACCCTCGATATCCTGCTGTACCTCGCCGGGATCAGCTCCGTGCACGGCGCCCCAGTAATCGGATGTGACGATGACCATCTCCATGGCGTCCATGAAACCCAGCAGCTGCTGGTAGGTCGCCATGCCTCCGGAACGGCGGAGCGTGCAGAATGCGGCGCCCACCTTGTGGTGGAACTTGTTTTCGCTGCCGCAGCAGGCCGCCAGGAACATGCGGTCCAGGACACATTTCATACCGCCCGCGATTCCTCCGTGGTAGACGGGAGAGGTCAGGATAATGCCGTCTGCTTCGATGCACTTGTCAATGATCTCATTGACCATGTCGTCCTTCTGGATGCAGTGGACATCCCCTTCGTTCAGGCAGTGGTAGCAGGCCATGCAGGGATGGACGCGGGGACCAGGCTGCAGAACTTCAAACTCAATCCCTTCTTTTGCGAATTCCGCCGCCATGACATCGAGACATTGTGAAATATTTCCGCCTTTCCGCGGTGACCCGTTAATAGCGATCACTTTCATGCGGGTTCCTCCTTTCAATCAAATATATGCTTAGGCGTTTGCGAAACGCCAGAAGCCGCATAAATACGGCATTCTTTTGGTTACAATATAAAACAACTCCTCACTGGTTCATGGTAA
>JBGUPU010000077.1:0-8638 GCA_045130475.1 Lachnospiraceae bacterium | reverse complement strand
GCTGTCCTCCTCGACGTCACCCGTGAGGCTATGGCAGCAAAGGCACGCCGCAAAGAAGCTGGTGCAAAGGCTTGATGATGTAATCGGAATGATATTGCCAAAGGCAAGCAGGAAGAGAAAGAACGCAAAGGCTTAATGTAATTTCCTGGCGTACCGATATAGTAGAAAAAAGGACCTGTAAAGAAACGTTTTATCTGTTTCTTTACAGGTCCTTTTTTCTTGATATTGTATCGGCAGTTCTTTTCAGGCGTAGTCTTCGTCGTGATTATCAGGAATAGCGACATCCTTCAGAAAATCATTACGGGATATGACCGGCGGTTCAACCAGCTTATATCCCTTCCACTTCATCATGCGGAACTTGAAATCCAGGAGTTCCATGGGAACATTGAGCAGGGCAGCAGCTGTAAAAAAGGTGCCGTCGTTGTTGATCTCTTCAAGTACTTTTTCATCGTCCATCAAGAGCTCTGCAGCAAAGAGGTTGGCCTCCTTTTCTGCCTCGAAGCTCTCGTCATACAGGGCGGTGTCGTGGAAGGTGCTGAATCCGCTGCTGCCGTGCAGGACAGCGTGCCCCAGCTCATGGGCCAGTATATAGCGCTGAACAATCTCCGGCAGGTCGCTGTTTATAGTAATGACTTTCATTCTCGCACTGCGGATGAAAAAACCTTTGACTGCAGTGCTTCCTTTCCCCATCGGAACCGGGTTTATGATGACCTTCATGGCGTCGCAGAGATTCCATATATCATCCGTCTTATATTTTTTCTTCAGCTTGCGGACGATCTTGCTGATGTATTCATATTTCATGGACCGGCCCTCCCGTCAGGCACAGACAGATACAGTGTGCGCAGTACAATCATATACTGCGGACCTGTCCCGAAAACAGGACAGCGAGTCGATAGAGAACAATGGACGATGGGGGGATGGTTTTGGCTTCCCGGTGGCTCAAAGCTGTCCGTGGTTTACTCTTTTTTGCGGCCGTAAGTCTTTTTTGCTGCTTCTTTGCTCTTGACGTAAGCTGTCATGAGGGCGTCAAAGAATCTGTCCTTCTCCTCCTGGGGGATATCGCCCCCGGCGAAAAGGGCTGCGCTTTCACTGAGCAGGGCGTCGATTTCGCGGCCGCCCTTTGCGCCGTAATTCTTGTGCGCCTCCATGATGTAGCTGTCTTTCGCAATCTCTTCGACAGGATTGTCGCAGCTGTCATCTGTCAGGAAACGGGAGGAGACCTTCAGGGCTCTGGCCAGTTTGAGGAGGGTGGTCTGACGGGGGACTTTTTTTCCTTTCTCATAATCGAGGATGGTCCGCAGCGAAACGCCGGTGGCTTCTCCGAGCTCTGCCTGGGTCAGGCCGAGTTCGGATCTGGCATGCTTCACTTTTTCGGGAAATGTTGCCATAGTCTGCACGCTCCTTTCGACAGGGTGCTTTCCGGATGAACTAAAGAGAAGTTATCGATGGAACTTTATTTTGTTCATATTACCTGTGCGGCCTGTTTTTGTCAATGAAATGAGGTTTGCGGAGGGGAGGATAACCTGAAGCGGATCATGTGGACTGCGTAGTTTCATCGGGGGAAGTCTGCTCGAGAAGCGGATTCCCGGAGAGTGCAGTTATGACATCAAGGCCGATGCTTTCGCCTCCGACCAGGATCCTGCGTTTCTGAATATCGACCTTGCGGACGATGCCGGTGACGGTCCGGTACTGACCGCGTCCGCTTCCGAAGGATTCCGATTCGGGATCTTCACAGGGGGAAAAGTATGTGATCTCAATGCACAGCTGGTTTTCCCGTGCTGTCCGGGTGTCGGGAGCGAGGCTGCAGATGACAGCAAAACGGCGGTCGAGTTCCTCTCTTTCTTCCTCTGTCAGGATCTGCCGCTCTTTGTAGAGGACTTCTTTTGCGGCGATGCGGCCGCCGAATCCGGCGAGCGCGTCAAAGGGGGCGAAGAGCTTGGCCCGGCGCAGAGTGTTCATGGGAGGGTGTCTGATGTAAAAGGCGTCGTAGGTGGAAAGTACGCCCGGCTTCCCGTGGCGGGGACGGCCCCGGCGGAAGATCTCGGCATAGCGGAAGTTTGACGGCATGGACATCTTTCCTATGCCTGTATATTGTGGATTTATATTTTGCAATGAGGCAGACATATCGCTGTGCTCCTTTCAATATCCGGTAAGTGCCTGAACCCTTTCCTGCCGGATTCGATGCGCTGCCAATGGGGCATGTACCCATAGAACCATGCTCATGCCTTGTGACCGCCGATCTGTGTGTTCCGCTCTCTGGTCATTGCACCGTCGAGAAGGTTGAAGCCCTTGAGCACGGCATTGGGGCCGAAACGCCTGCGGATCTCCAGCATTGCACCCTGAATCCGGCGCTCTTTTTCCAGAGCATCATAATCAGTGAAGAGATCGAGCTGGTAGACCCCGGCGTCCTCTTTGATCCTGATGGCACTGACGCCGAGCCGTCTGTAGAGAAGGCGGTGATCTGTTTTTTGGTCAAACTGATCGAGCAGCCCTTTGCGGATGGAAGAGACACTGGCGGAGGGAACAGGCAGGCGGAAGGTTCCGTTACTGTGCCTGGGATGGAGTCTGCCGTAGAAGTCGACCGCCAGAGGGCCGTCATATTCCGGGCAGTGTTCCAGGCTCTTCCAGTCATAGCTGACCCACCAGGTCACGCCCCTGCAGACCACATTTTTTTTGTACATATCCGCGCAGAGAAGCTCGATCATCTCCGTAAAGGCAATCCTCGCCTCTTCATAGGAATATGTCCTGGGCAGGACCTGACCGTTGGAGATACTGTGGTCATCGGTGTGATAGCTTTTGATATCCTGCATGGTCACTGGTTCGATGCCCCATGCATGGTCGATCAGGATCTCCCCGTCTATGCCGAAGGTTTTATAGAAGAGGGCTTCGTCCCACAGAGACCTGGCCGCGATATCACCCATGGTGTACAGATGGAGGGAATGCAGGCGGCGCATTTTGCCCGGCCCTATCTGCCAGAAGTCGGTGAGCGGCCGGTGGTCCCACAGGAGGAAGCAGTAGGAGTCTTCATTCAGCTCCGCGATGCGCACGCCGTCCGCATCCGGCGGCGCTTTTTTGGCCACAATATCCATGGCGACCTTGGCGAGATAAAGGTTTGTTCCTATTCCGACGGTTGCGGTAATGCCTGTTGTCCTGAGGACATCCCGGATGATGGTCATGGCCATCACGTGGGCCGGGTGGACGAAGCTTCCGCTTTTCCGGGACTGCAGGGCAGCGGCGTAATTGTAAAAATGCAGATAGGGAGTGCAGTTGATGAATACTTCGTCAATGGAGTAGACATGGATGTCCTCTGTCGCGACATATTTCAGATACACCGAATAGATCCGGGCGGAGACACGTTCGTATTCCGCCATCCGGGGGACGGCAATTTCATAGCGGACTCTTGTGCGGTGCTGTCTCTCATACCGGCGGATAGCCTGTTTTGCCTCAAAGAGCCTGGGGCGGCCGGGAACCCCGATGGCTTTCAGGGCGGGACTGACTGCAAGGCAGATCGTCTGATCGGATCGGGATGGATCCGCTACGAGGAGATTTGCCTTGAGTGGGTCGTATCCGCGGTGGACGCATTCGACAGACGCGTAAAAGGATTTCATGTCGATGGCAATATAGATGTTTTCTCCCGTGATGCCGGGGCCGCTTTGTTCGTTCATGGCTCATTGTTTATTGCTGACGCACAGGCTGTGATTCCTGAGATGCTTAAGAGTTAAGAGGAACTTTTGGGTGGAACTTTATGTATTTTATGATACGGCCGTAAATGCGAACTGTCAATGATAAAGTTCTAAAAAGTTCCAATTAAAATCCGGGAGCATATGACCCGGCCGGAGTTGTGGTCACGGGGCAGGTGTTTTTATCATTTACTGCAAGAATGTTTTGTTTTCGCGGCCAAAAGGTGGTACACTGAGTTTTGCGCGCTTGTGTGCTTGTGCGCGCGGTGAGATTTGTCCAATGGGTCTTCGGAGAGGACGCGGCAGAGCTGAGAGCTGTCCTTGTATTAAGAAGCCGGAGAAAAACAAAAGTCCCGGGCAGATCGCAGATCTTTTTGTTGCAAAAGTTGTTATGAAGGATAAGGATACCGGCCGGGAGAGGAGACCGGTGTCCGGAACAGAGGGAGAGAGTATGAGTACGAAAGAAAAAAAGGTGCGGCCGAATGCGGCTGCGCTTCTGCCGATTGCGTTGTTTCTGATCTTGTATCTGGGAAACGGAATCTTTTTTGAATATGTCGCAAAGGATGAAGGGCAGATGGGATTCTATGTGGTGTCTGTCGTTCTGGCGTTTTCCATTTCGCTGATCGCTGCTTTTTTACAGAATCGAAAGCAGTCCTTTGATGAAAAGATCCATATCTGCGCCCAGGGAATAGGTGACGATAACATCGTGATCATGCTGTTCATCTTCATCATGGCGGGCGCGTTCAGCGGTATTGCCGGAGAGGCGGGAGGAGCCTCCAGCACGGCAAACCTTCTGCTGAGTATCATACCGGGACGATTCGCGGTGCCCGGCCTGTTCGTGATCGCATGCCTGATCTCGATGGCAATGGGAACCAGTGTCGGAACGATCAGTGTCCTGGCGCCGATTGCCTGTGCGGTGTCGAAGAACGGAAATCTTCTTCTGCCCCTGTGTGTGGGCGTTGTCGTTGGCGGCGCGATGTTCGGCGATAATCTTTCCTTTATCTCGGATACGACGATTGCGGCTACCAAGACGCAGGGCGTGGAGATGAAAGACAAGTTCCGGACCAACATCCGCGTGGCGCTGCCGGCTGCTGCGATCACTTTTGTGATTCTGGTCATCTACGCCATCCTGAGCCGCGGCGCGCAGATCGGAGAATTCACCTTTAACATCTGGCAGGCGCTGCCGTATTTCATTGTTCTGGTCATGTCTGTTCTGGGCATCAATGTCTTTCTTGTTCTGATAACCGGCACCATTCTGTTCATCCTCGTGGGCATGTTTACCGGATCTCTGACTTACGCGACTGCACTGTCCTCCATGGGAACAGGCATTTCAGGCATGTTTGAGACGATGATCGTCACGATCCTGGTGGCATCGATCGCCGCTCTGATGAAGGAGAACGGCGGATTTGCCGCAATCCTCGCCATGATCCGCAAAAGCGCGGACAGCAGACGGGGAGGTATGTTCGGGATTGCTTTCCTGACGGCTTTCATGGACCTTGCCACTGCCAACAATACGGTCGCCATCGTCATCGCGGCGCCCATTGCGCGGGATATCAGCCGTGAGTACAAGGTAGACCCCAAAATAACCGCATCTCTCCTGGATACCTGTTCCTGCATCATGCAGGGAATCATCCCTTATGGAGCCCAGCTTCTGGTGGCGGCCAATATAGCGGGTGTAGCGAGCGTCTCGCTGATTCCGTTCCTGATGTATCCTTTTATCCTGGCAGTTTTTGTAGTGATCTCCATTCTGATGAGCTGAGGATTGCGCAGTCCCTGACATCTGCACGATTATACCGCACAGATGTCAGGGGCTTTTTGCTGGGAGTATTTAGAAAATACTTGCATATAAAATGAAAATGTATAATAATTCAAGAGAAAAGATGCGTGCAATGCGTTGCTAATGAGAAATGATGCAATATGCACGCTGAAGATGTGATATCATTTGTGTGGAATGGAGATAAGCACGCCTGATAGACAGCTGAGATGTTAGAATAGCGAATAAGCACGCCGCAGAGATGGGGAGATATACGAGCAGGATTCTATGCAGGTATTTAAAGAGGGGGCATGCATGGAAACTGAGCCGGATGAAGATGCTCCTGTTTTTGCAGATGCGTATCAGATCGCTATTTGGAAAGGCGGTAATCATTGGGAAAAAAACCGACCATACAGACAATTGCAGATCGTGCGGGTGTGTCGAGAGGCACAGTTGACCGCGTTCTGAACAACCGTTCCTATGTAAAGGCAGAGGTGAGGGAGCGTGTGCTCCAGATTGCCCGCGAGGTAGGATATGAATCTCCCAGGGATATGCATCTGCGGGAACAGGATACAGGACTGAGGCCGCTGCGTCTTGGTGTTCTGCTTCCGAACTGGGGCTACGGCCACCAGTTTCTCGACGAAGTCCAGCTGGGGATCAATGAGGCGCAGACAGAGCTGGAAGATGCCCGGGTAGAGATCGTGATCAGACAGTGCAGGACCGAGCTTCCGGAAGAGGCAGTCCGGCTTCTGAGAGAACTGGCAGATCTGGATATTGATGGACTTTCGGTCTGTGTATTCCAGGATCAGACGGTTGAAAAGGAGCTTCTGGCACTGAAAGAAAAAGGAATTCCCTGCGTCACATTCAATACGGATCTGCCCGATTCGGGAAGGCTTCTCTTTGTGGGAGAGGACATCAGAAAATCCGGCCGGCTCGCGGCGCAGATGATGAGCAGGAGCATTCGTCCCGGAGAACAGATTCTCATTGCTCTGGGCAACAGAAAGTTCGAAGGCCACAGGCTGCGCATGCTGGGCTTTCGCGAACGAATGAAGGAATTGGGATTTCCGGAAGAGGATATTTTTATCGAAGAGACCTTCAACGATTACAGCACGACACTGCATGTGATCAGTGAAGCGATCCGCCAGCATCCGAATCTGCGGGGGATTTACATGGCAAACCTGAGCGTAATTGCCTGTACGGAAGTTGTCCGCGCTTATAATCTGAGCGGAAAGATTCATGTCATCTGCCACGATATTAACGACGGAATCCGTCACCTTATGCGGACCGGAATGATCGATTATACGATTCCGCAGGATTTCGTGCGGCAGGGGCGTGAGCCGCTGATCTGGCTGACCAACTATCTGAGGAAAAAGAACCTGCCGGATGCCGGCTTATTTGCCGGACTGCAGATCCTCTGTTCTGAAAACATTTGATTTTTAATAACAAAACGTCCGGGAACCACTCCCGAAACAGGAAAAAACAGGGACAAGCGGAAAACGCCTGTTCCTGTTTTTTTGTCCCCGGGAAGCAGCACGCATACCGGAATGTATTATACTGCGGGAAAATATGGCTCAAAAAAGCAAAAGCACGCGGAATATTGTGTGCTATGCACATAATAATAAAGCGGATCGGTGTGTGCGAAACGCACAAACGAAAAGGCTAAGCGTGCTTTGGTGTTATAACGTTAATGAATTGATGAATATTAATATATTGAATCTTATGCAATGCAGACAAAAAATGTGGTAGAATTTTGGTGGAAATTACATTTTGATTTTTTCTCGGCAATAGTGTATTATATGTGCATAGCACAGAAATGTGCAAAACACAGATGTACAATCACAAAGGTGATACGGAGGGTTACGTGTTATGAAGAGATCTGCTTGTATTGATGCACTTTATGGTGAGATTCCTTTCCTGGACAGATTCCAGGCCGCAAAGGATGACGGTTTTGACGCAGTAGAGTTCTGGGGCTGGCCCGAGAAGGATCTGAACGCAGTCAAGGAAGCAGCCGAGAAGGCCGGCATTCCGATCTGCGGTTTCAACGGCGATGCGGATCTTTCCCTGATCGATCCCGATCAGACAGAAGCTTATATGGAATATCTGGAGAAGTCCTGCGAGACAGCCAAGTTCCTGAATGCTCCCTGTGTGACCATCCACTCCAACGGACTGGGTGACGGCGGCATCGTCATCAACCACTATGACAACCTGTCCAATACAGTCAAGACCTGCACCATGTTCCGCAACCTTGAGAAGTGCGCGGCTCTGGCAGAGAAGACCGGGATCCAGATGAACCTGGAAGGCCTGAACATCACAACCGACCACGTCGGCAACTTCCTCAAATTTACACAGGACGCTGCTGAGATGATCCGCCTGATCGGTTCCCCCAAGCTCAAAGTTCTCTATGATGCATACCACATGCAGATCAATGAAGGCTGCATCTGCGACACCATCAAGAACTACGGCGATACATTCGGCCATGTCCACATTGCGGATGCTCCCGGCCGTCACGAGCCCGGCACCGGTGAGATCTATTATCCCAGGGTGTACAAGGCCCTTGAAGAAGTCGGTTACGACGCATATGTCGGATATGAGCTCTTCCCGGCAACCACAACCGCTGAGGCAGTCAAGGCGATCATGACATTAGTCTGATCGGTTGAACAGCAGTAATAAGTTCACGAAGGTACGATATCCTGTCCTGCCGTTTTTGAGTTCTGTCCGGGATAAAAGAGATCCTTAGCTGGAATACCAACAGGAGATGTCGTATAATATGGAAGTGAGGGTAGACGAAAAAGTCAAAGCCGCCATCGAGGCGATCTTGAAACGGGGCAACGACGTGGTGATCCGAAAAAAAGGTGACAAAATCGTTGTTCTGGAAGAAAAAAGAAAAATAATATATGATCCTTCATCCAATCGGGGATGAAGCAGGGCAATAGGAGCCGATACACAGACCGGGAGAGAGTCTTTGTAAGGTTCCATTTTTTTTGCTCTAAACAGTACGGGATTGACGGCCGATAAACTATCTGCACAGGCAGGGCGGAGTTGGGATCCGTACAGACAGGCGCGCAGATAGATGAAAAGGGTAACTGTTAACAGTTGTGTTATTTACAAGATAGGAGGATGTAACATGAAAAAAAGGTTATTTGCAGCTCTGCTCGCAGGTGCTGTAGCCATCTCCCTGATGGCATGCGGCGGCTCCGGCAGCTCC
>JBGUPU010000076.1:0-10811 GCA_045130475.1 Lachnospiraceae bacterium | reverse complement strand
GTATCTGATGGCTCTGAGTCTCGTCAAGCTGCACAAACAGCCGAAGGGCCTTGCGCAGCTCCGAAGGAGATGTTGCGCGCCAGGTACCTGGCCGCTGATTTTTAGCGGCCTTAGTACCGCTGCCAGCGAGGGTAGAGCGAGAGCGTGCCCAAGGCGATTGTACAGCTTGACGAGATGGTGTTCTCTTAACCACCTTTTGACCTCAACAACATATTATAAAGGAGACAGGAATAGAGATGTCGATCGAAAACGGCGAGTGGATCATGCGCGGAATGGCATGGGACGACCCTTACAGGATTCGCACATGGCAGGAGCTTATCAACTGGATCAACGAGATCGGATTTCTTCCCCTTTTCGGCAACGGTGTGACAGGCTTTTCTGCCGAGGAACATACCTCGCCCGACTATTGGTGGTCGGGCATCCGCAGTGAGGATCCCTGGGAGTGGCGGGAAATCATTGCTGCCGGCCGTCAGGTCGCCTACGGAAAGTTTTTCGGCGGCAGGGCAGGCTTTATCAGCCTGGAGTGGCTCCCCTATTTTGCCAACTTCCGGCGGGAGGGCTATGATTTTGATGCCCGCTGGGAGGACGGCCTCGCCAACAGACGTGAGAAGATGATCATGGATTTCATGATGAATGTAGATGAAGACGGAGATGTGATCTGGAAGACAGATCAGATCCTGTCCACAGATCTCAAGAAGAGGGCGGGATTCGGAAAGGAAAAAGAGAAAAATTATCCCGGGATCATCACCGGACTTCAGATGCAGACATACCTTGTCATCACTGATTTTCACAGAAGAAAGAACAAGAGGGGGGAGGAATACGGTATGTCGGTATCTGTCCTCCAACCCCCGGAAGCGGTCTGGGGCCGCGCTGCCGTGACAAAAGCCTATACGGAATCTCCCGCAAAATCTTGGGACCGTATCTTTCAGCATGTACGCGGAGCATATCCCGGCAGCCCTGAAAAGGAAATCGTCAAGCTCATCGGAAAAAGACCTGCCGAAGGCGATTTTTGAGACAATGTAATAAATTACTTTCTGTGAAGCATTTGGATCATAATGCACCAGAACTATAAAGAAACAGCATTATACAGCATTGTGATCTTTAGTATAAACGAAAAAGGATTAACAATTATGCGTGAATATATCTGTATCGGCCTGCTGGCCCACGTAGATGCCGGCAAGACGACACTCTCGGAAGCGCTTCTGCACCGTACCGGCGCGATCCGCAGTGCTGGACGAGTGGACCACGGGGATGCTTTCCTGGACACAGATTCCATGGAGCGGGACCGCGGCATCACGATTTTTTCCAAACAGGCCTCGTTTACGACAAGGCCTGTTCTGTCTCTGCGTCGGGAGTCTGCGGAAAAAACCGGAAAAGCTGAAAAAGCCGGAAAAGCGGACAAAACAGCGGGGCCGGGCAGCAGAATTACCGGAGATCAAATACAGAGGGAGCGGGTCTGGACCCTGGTGGACACACCCGGACACGCGGATTTTTCCACGGAGATGGAGCGGGTCCTGCAGGTACTGGATTACGCGGTATTGATCATCAGCGCGGCGGACGGTGTCACCGGCCAGGTGCGCACACTCTGGAGGCTTCTGGAGCATTATCAGGTTCCGGCCTTTCTTTTTGTCAACAAAATGGATCAGTCCGGGGCGGATCGGGCGGCGGTCTATGCGCAGATCCGGGATGAACTCGGAACGGCCTGTGTGGACCTGCAGGAGCCTTTTGCAGCGGCCCTTCTGGCCGATGCTGCAGCCGCTGCAGGCTCATCGGGCGGTTTTGCCGGAAAAGCTGGTGATTCTTCCGGCAAAGATTCCCCGGAATATGCGGGTCTGCAGGTTCAGCCGGTCTTTTCTCCCGATCTGCAGGAGGAGATCGCAGTCTGCGATGAGGCCATGATGGAGCGCTTTTTTGACGGGGAGGAGATCACTATCGCGGATGCAGCGGAGCTGGCTGCCGCTCGAAAGCTCTTTCCGGTCTGCTTTGGCTCGGCCCTTCGGGAAGAAGGGGTTGATGACCTTCTGGCCATGATGGATACATTGGCCCAGGAGCCGCCCCGCGGGGAGACTTTCGGCGCCCGGATCTACAAGATCACCCATGAGGGCGGCAGTACATCCGCAGGCGGCGGCAATACCGCAGGCGGCACAGGGAGCGGCGCGCGGCTGACCTGGATGAAGATCACCGGCGGATCCCTCCTGCCCAGGCAGCAGATTCCGGAGAGTCCCGATGAAAAGGGACAGCCCGAAAAAGCGGCCCAGCTGCGCTTTTACAGAGGGGAAAAATACGAAGCTCTGCAGGAGGCTCCCGCCGGCATGATTGTTGCCGTACCGGGACTGACAGGCACCCGGGCCGGGATGGGACTGGGCGCGGAGGCGGACAAGGAGGAGACCGAACGTCTTCTCCAGCCCGTCATGCAGAGCCGGCTGATCCTGCCGCCCGGACAGGACCTCTACGCCGCCTACAGAAAGCTGCGGGCGCTGGAAGAAGAGGATCCCATGCTCCGCCTGTCCTATGATGAGGAGAAAAAAGAGATCACTGTCCAGGTCATGGGCCAGGTCCAGAGGGAGATCCTGCAGCGCCTGATCGGAGAGCGCTTCGGCATGCAGATCGAATTCGGCCCTTCGCGGATCATCTACAAGGAGACTATTGCGGACACGGTGGAAGGCGTCGGACATTTCGAGCCCCTGCGGCACTACGCGGAGGTCCACCTGCTGCTGGAGCCCGGTGAGCCCGGCAGCGGACTGGTATTTGAGAGCCATTGCTCCGTCAATGACCTGGCCCTCAACTGGCAGCGCCTGATCATGACCCATCTGGAGGAGCGCCGCCACAGGGGTGTGCTCACAGGTGCCGAGATCACGGATATGAGGATCAGCATCATCGGCGGCCGTGCCCATGCCAAACACACGGAGGGCGGCGATTTCCGCAAGGCTACCTACCGGGCGGTCCGCCAGGGTCTGATGATGGCACAGTCTGTCCTTTTGGAGCCGGCCTATGACTTTTGTCTGGAACTGCCGCAGGAGAATCTGGGCAGAGCCATGTCAGACCTGCAGCAGATGGATGCCTCCTTCGGCCAGCCTGATTTTTCTTCTAAAAACAACACTGCGGTCCTGACGGGAACAGTGACAGTCGCAGCTCTGGGAAACTATGTCGAGGAGGTCGCCGCCTATACCCGCGGCGCAGGGTCTCTTCAGTGCGCCCTCAAGGGCTATGTTCCCTGCAAAAACGCAGAGGCGGTCATCGCCGCTTCGGGCTATGACCCTGAACTGGATGTGCGCAACCCATCCTCTTCTGTGTTCTGTTCCCACGGCGCGGGCACCATTATTCCCTGGTATGAAGTCCGCAGCTTTATGCATGTGGATACAGGCTGGCGCTTCCCGGAGGAAGCACCTGCCATGACCGAGGACGAAGCCCTGGATCTGGCTGCCGAGCGCGCCAGAAAGGCGGCGGAGGAGCGCGAGAAAAAGAAGCGTCTTCTGGAACAGGGCATCCTGGATGAAGACGCGGACGGCACTGGAGCCGGAAGCGGCGGGAGCAAAGGCAATGGAGGAAAAGATGCCGGCGCAGCCGGCCGGGACAGTACCGCTTCCGGCGCGGCTGGAAAAAAGCAGGAAGATGCCTTCAAGCGCCGCCAGCAGGCTGTATTTGCAGCTGAAAAAGAACTCATGCAGATCTTTGAGCGCACCTACGGACCGGTCAGATCCAGGGTCGGCGACGGGAGTGAACTGTTTGATTCCGCCGGCGGTCCCGACGGGGCTCCAAAGAAGAAAAAGACCGGATCAAGCGATCCCTGGGGGCTGGAGAGCGGAGAGGGGCCGGATGCCTCTGTCAGGAAAAAGAGGCCTGCCCCGCAGGACCATTACCTGCTGGTCGACGGCTACAATATTATTTTTGCATGGAATGATCTCCGGGCACTTGCCCTGCGGGATATCAAATCCGCCCGCGACAAGCTGATGGATATCCTGTCCAACTTTGCCGGTTACCGGACGGAAAAGGTGATCCTGGTCTTCGACGCCTACAAGGTTGCCGGCGGTCCCGGCGAGGTAATGCGCTGGCACAATATAGACGTCGTTTTCACAAAGGAGGCGGAGACAGCCGACCTCTACATTGAGAAGACCGCCCACGTACTGGCAAAAAAATACCGGGTCACGGTCGCCACATCTGATGCGGTCGAGCAGATCATCATCTTCGGTGCAGGCGCCTATCGCATGTCCGCACAGATGCTGCTCGAGGAGATCCTCTTTACCGAGCGTGAGATGCGGGAGCGCTACGGGATCGGGACAGACGAATAGGACACAGATGAACCTGTGCTGCGGAATAGGGACAGACGAATAACAGCAGACGAGAGATGGGGACAGACGAATAGAGAGGAACCAGCCCGGATCATTGCGGGAGGATCGGATGGACATGTCCGGGAAGCCCGGGCCTCCTGAAGAGTCATGCCCATGCACAAAATGATTTTCCTTCCGGTGTATTTTTTGTTAATTGTGCAAAAAATTCATCGAATAATCGCACTTTTTTTATTCAAAATTATTGGTGGATGGGATATAATGGAATTCGGAAAACAATTGTTCTATCGTCTCCGCACAGGAAACTCTATACATCGGTTCCGGATTACAGATTTGCGGGACCCGGTCCGGAGTGTTTCCGGGAGAAGAAAGGGGTTATTATGGCAAAACTCGTAGTTTTTAAGTGCAAAAAGTGCGGCAGCATGGTCGTGAAAATCAACAGGGGCGGATGTACTCCTTCCTGCTGCGGCGAGCCTATGAGCGAAGTCCGCGCAAATGATACCGACGGCGCGAAAGAGAAACACGTTCCCGATGTCGCAGTCGAGGACGGCGTTGTCAAGGTTAAAGTCGGCTCTGTCGAGCACCCTATGCTTGATGCTCACTACATCACCTTCATCGCTCTTGAGACCGAGAAGGGCGTTCAGTGCAAGTTCCTTGAGCCCGGCGAAGCTCCCGCTGCAGATTTCACACTGATCGATGACAAGGCTGTCACCGCTTATGAGTACTGCAACCTGCACGGCCTCTGGAAAAAAGACATCTGATAAATATGTTAATATGTGATCTGCCTGACGGTCAGTCCTTTGGACTGCTAGAGCGGATCTGATGGCCTGCCCGCTTTCTGCAGGGCACACCGCAAAATGAAATCGGACCACCCGGATGGTTTTCCTGCCGGGTGGTCTTTTATTTTATAATATTTGCGCTATTTTTTTTCTGAAAGGCTGCAGTATTGATTTTTTCTATTATTTTGCGCAGAAAATTTCATGGATAAAATTGTGAAATTACATGTGCAAACAGGCGCTGTTGTGGATATAATCTTGAGGTACATAGAATGTTATATTTTTGACACAACCGCAGAAAAAATGGTCTGCCGAATACCTGCAGGGATGCTCCTTCCCTGTGGATGCAGGAAGGGACCGCTCCTGCGGGTATTATCATGAAAAAAGAGGGGAGAGACTCATGAAGGCAGTCAAATGGCTGGACAGGCATTTTGAAGAGGTTCTTCTGGTAGCGCTTTTGTTTATCATGATGATCATCATGGGAATTCAGATCGTCGCCAGATATGCACTGGGTAATTCACTTTCCTGGTCGGAGGAGATCACCAGGTTCTGTTTTATCTGGACCGGATTTCTCAGCATCAGCTACTGTGTAAAAAACAGCAAATCCATCAAGATCGAGCAGTTCGTGGAGTGGTTCAAGGATGATTTCGGCGGCATGGGGGTGCATTTGTTCCGGCTCGTCAGTTATCTGTTCGAACTGATCCTGTTTGCATATCTGCTTCCCTTCGCCTATCACTTTGTGCGGGCTTCCTATACGGGAAAAGCGGCAAGTCCTGCCGTGGGGATCCCTATGTGGATCGTGCAGTCGATTACTGTGATTTCCTTCGGACTGTGTGAGATCCGTCTGCTCCAGAAATTTATCTCCAGGATCGGTATGATCCGCAGGGGTGAAAAAGAGAAAGAACACAAAAGGGGGGAAGTCTGAATGTCAGCTGCATTTGTAATGATCCTGTTTGCGGTCCTGCTGCTTCTGGCAGTGCCGATTTCCATGGCGCTTGCGGCAGCCTGTATTCTGCCCAGTGCCTTTGATGCGTCCTTTACGGCCAGCGCGACCTATATCGTCCGTGCTATGTTCAATGCGCTGAACAGCTTTCCCATGCTGGCAGTGCCCATGTTCATCCTTTCCGGTATCCTGATGGCCAGAGGAGGAATCTCCCGTCGCCTTTTCGATCTGTTTTCATACCTGATCGGCAAGCGGACGGCAGGTCTTCCCTGCGCTGTCATTGTCACCTGCCTGTTTTACGGCGCGATCTCGGGTTCCGGCGTCGCCACTGTGGCGGCAGTCGTCAGCATGACCCTTCCCATTCTGCTGCGCCTTGGATATGAAAAGAAATTCTGTGTGGCCATCATAGCCGTGGCAGGAAGTCTGGGCGTCATCATTCCGCCCAGTATTCCTTTCATCATGTACGGCCTGGCCTCAGGCGAATCTGTCAGTGACCTGTTTACCGCAGGTATCATCCCCGGTATCCTGATCGCCCTGCTTTTGATGGTCTACGCGGTTTATCACTGCAAAAAATATGGCGAGGACAAGCAGAAGATTTCGGAATATATCGATGAACTGCGCGGAAGAGGCTTTATCACAGTTATGAAGGAGAGCTTTTTGGCAGTGCTTTCCCCGGTCATCATCCTGGGCAGTATTTACAGCGGAATCGCCTCTCCCACAGAGGCGGCTGTCATCTCGGTTTTCTATGCCCTCCTGATCGGCCTGTTTGTCTACAGGGAGATCAAACTCTCCGAGCTCTACGGACTCTTTCTTGACGCAGTGGGCACCTATACGCCCATTCTCTTTATCATGGCCGCAGCTATCGCCTTCTCCAGAGTCCTGACCCTCATGCAGGTTCCGCAGACTGTCAGTACCTGGATCCTGGCCAACTTCACCAGCAAGGTCATTGTCCTGCTCGTGATCAATATTTTCCTTCTCATCGTAGGCATGTTCATGGATACGACTCCGGCCATCCTGATCCTGACACCGATCCTGCTGCCCATCGTCAAGGGCTTTGGCATGACAGGAATCCATTTCGGCGTCATGATGGTCGTCAACTTGGCCATCGGCTATGTGACTCCGCCCATCGGCGTCAACCTTTTTGTCGCAAGTTCCATGACGCAGATTCCCGTGATGGAGATCTCGAAGAAAGCGATTCCGCTGATCTGCATGTTTATCATCGCGCTGCTGATGATCACTTTTATCCCGGCCATCAGCCTGCTTTTGGTTTAAAGCAGAATGTGCTTCGGATCCGCCGAGGGAATAGAAGGAGGTCAAAATTAGTATGAGTGGAAAGAGAATCAGACAGCTGATCGTTGTGGCGGTTATTGCTGCCGCAATCGTTTACGGCTTTATATCCAGCAGAAATAATGAGCAGCACTTTGCCTGGCCGCTGGCGACCTGCAGTTCGGGCGAGACGGTCACCAATGTATTTGCCCAGACTTTCGCCGATTATGTGAGTGAGCTCAGTGACGGCAAAATGAAAATTCAGGTCTACACCGACAGCACACTGGGAACAGACCTTGAGCTGATGGAGAGTATGAAGGACGGGGATATCCCTTTCATCGTGGCTTCCCCCTCTCCCCAGGTCAGTTATATCCCCCAGCTGTGTGTCTTTGATACGCCCTGCGTCTATACGGATATCAACACCTTCCGCAAAAACATGGAAAATGAAGAGCTGATGGATGAATTCCGTAAAATTTACAGGGAACACGGCTATCGCTTCCTGGGAATCACGGACCAGGGTTTCCGCGTGATGACGATGTCAAAACCGTATGAAGACCTTTCGTCCATCGCGGGACAGAAGATCCGTGTCATGGAGAACAAATACCACATTCAGTTCTGGAAGAGCGTCAATGCCAACCCGACCCCGATGACTTTCTCCGAGGTCTATATCGGCCTGCAGCAGGGCACCATCGATGCCCAGGAGAACGCCCTTCCCCTGATCGTGACAGCCAAGCTCTATGAGCAGCAGAAGCGCCTGATCCGGACCAATGCCGTTCCGGACCTCGTCACCCTGATCGCCAGCGGCAAATTTATGGACAGTCTTACGGAAGAACAGGCGGCTGTCATTGAAGAGGCGGCGCGCCTTGCCCAGGCGGACGCTAAGGATATTTCGGACCAGAAGGCTGAAGAGGCTACCAAATACCTCGAGGAAGCCGGCATGGAGATCGTCACCCCTTCCGAACAGGACTATGCGGACATGAGACAGATGTGCCAGCCGGTCTGGGATACCATCCGCGAGGACTGCGGCGCTGAGCTCTTTGACGAATATACCGCTATTGTGGAGGAATAATTCATAGCGGAAGAGTAAAAAAGAGCACGCAAAAAGGCACTGCGGGAAGAAAATCCTGCAGTGCCTTGATTATTGATTTCAGCCGAACCTGATTTCAGGCGAATCTGGAATCTGATTTCAGGCGTACCTGATTTCAGCCGAACCTGATTTTAGTCGTACTTGATTCCGAGTTTTGCCTTCATGTATTCGCTGTCAACCTTCTCGCCCATGATGAGTTCGATTGCAGCGAGGCCCTGGAAGAGCATCATGCCGGAGCCGTTCATGGTCTTGCAGCCGGCTTCCTTTGCCATCTTGAGCATGGCTGTCTCCGGCGGAGCATAGACGACATCCGTGACGATGAGGTCGGGACGGAAGAAGGACTTGTCGGGAATATAGGTGTAGCCTTCAAGGGGCTTCATGCCGCAGCCGGTAGCATTGGTGAAGAGAACGGAAGTTGCGATTTCCTCCTTGAGGGCATCCAGGTTTTCGAGATGGAAGAGAGTTGCCTTGCAGTTGGTCTTGGAGTTGATCTTGTCAACAGTTTCCACTGCGTTCTGATAGAATTTGTCATCGCGTGCAAAGATGGACATCTCTGCTACGCCGTCCAGAGCTGCCTGGACCTGGATTGCAGTTGCGGCGCCGCCGGAACCAGCGATGGTGATTTTCTTGCCGATGATGTCAATGTCGTTGTCCTTGAGGGAGGCCATATAGCCGATGCCGTCCGTGACATAACCCTTGAGGTAACCGTCGCGGTTTGTAAAGGTGTTGCAGGCGCCGACAAGCTCCGCTGCAGGATCCACTTCGTCCAGATATTTGTGGACGATGGTCTTGTTGGGCATGGAAATGTTGCCGCCCAGGATCCTCATGGCGCGAACGCCCTTGATCGCATCTTCAAGATGCTCTGCATCTACTTCAAAGGCGAGGTTGACTACGTCCTTTCCGAGCTTCTCATACGCGGCATTGTGCATGGCCGGAGAGTTTGAGTGACGGATCGGGTAGGCCAGAAGACAGGTTAATTCGGTGTGTCCGGTAATCTGATGACGTTCCATGGCAGTCTCCTTTTCTGATCAGGTTGATGTTTGACCGGTTGTTCATAGACCGTATCGATAGATAAGGTCAATAAATTCCGATATTTTAATTGAAATGATAAAGTACTTGACCGGAATATACAAGAGAAAACCATAAAAGTTTTTTCTCAGAAAATGTATTTTGACTTATATTGATAAGTCGTCGCGAATTCTCTGAAAGACATGACCAGGGGCGCAAAATAGGTGCCTTTCAGGGTGGCCATGTAAAAATGCCGTTCCGGAACCGGCTCTATGATCTTCAGCGCTTTTACCGGAAGGTCATGCAGGACGCGCATGTGGGGCACGACAGCGATCCCGAAACCCTGGGCGACCAGGCCGGCAACCACCATGTCTTCCTCGATTTCCATGATACAGTCGGGATAGCCCCCCGCCCTGGCAAAGAGAGAATCGATGATGTCCCGAAGACCGCTCCGTCTGTCAAAGAGGATCTGCGGATAGGTCAGTGTATCCTTCAGCTTAACAGTGTCCTGCGCGGCCAGCGGGTGATCGAGCGGGACCGCCATCACCAGATCCTGGGAAGCTACTTTGACGAAATCTATGGACGGATCGTCTTTGTACTTGGAGCAGAAAGCGATATCAAACTGGCGGTTTTTCAGGCCTTCGATAATTCCGGCGGACAGACCGCCCTCGCTGTGCAGGCGGTAGCTGATATTCTTGTCGGGGTTTGCCTTGATGAATTCCTGCATCAGGCCGGGAACAAAGCTGGCCCCCAGCACCCGGATACATCCGATGTCGATGGTGCCGTTTCCGCTTCCTGTCATTTTCAGGTTGGCCACACTGCTGTCCAGATGTGCAAGGATCTCCTCCACATCCTTGAGGAATACATTGCCCCACCGGGTCAGAACGACGTTCCGGCCGTCTTTTTCAAACAGACGTACATTCAGCTCTTCCTCCAGTGCCGCAATGGCGTGGCTTAGGGAAGGCTGAGTGATCGACAGCTGTTTGGCTGCCTTGGTGTAGTGCTCCAGATGCGCTAATGTAACAAAATATCTCAGATGATGCAGATTCATGGAAACTGCTCCTTTCATGGGTCAGCGGCAGGTGATGACCTGACTGATTACAGACCCGCCTGAAACGCGAGTCGTGGAAAACGGGCCCGTTTGTCCGCTGAAAAAAGGTCAAAACGGGTGAAATCGGGCGGTAATTCTGCACTTATGATGGCTAAAATCTATTATACATTAATTGATAGCGAAAATCTATCAATTGGATGAATAATATGAATTTGTCTTTAAATTAACATGGTAGTAAACTGAAAATAGCGTAAATATGCGCTCCCTTTGGTATCTATATTTGTGTAGAGTGCATAATTTTTTTTGCTTTTAGGTAGTTGCAAAACTCGTTCCACGAGTGAACGCTCCTGACTAAAAGGATCAAAAAACGATTATATCGACTTTGTCCAGTCAG
>JBGUPU010000075.1:0-77270 GCA_045130475.1 Lachnospiraceae bacterium | reverse complement strand
TCTCCTTTTCGTGAAAAGGAGACACAGAACCCTCCCCGGTCTCCCCTCCTCCTGTCTCCCTCCCCGCCTCCCATACGCAAACAGACCGGAGGATCCTGCGGATTCCTTCCGGCCTGTTCACAAGTACCTTTGTAACTCTGGGTGTTATTACAGGTTAAGCTCGGCGAATTCTGTCAGGCGCCGGCAGTCTTCTTCTTCCGGACCGCCTTCCAGTTCGATCTCAATGACATCTCCTTTGCGTACCCGAAGGCTCATCACATTAAAGATCGTCTTGCCGTCCCCTGTTTTTCTGCCCTTCCGGATCGTAACCCTGCCTTGGCATGCGATACACTCTTTGACGAGCTGTCCCGCAAGACGGGCATCCAGTCCGTTTTCGTTATGAACTGCAAAAGTCATGCTCTTCATTTCTCTGTTCCTCGCTGTTGCCGATGCTGTTTACACCCTATATAAAGGCACATGCAGACCCGTACAACCTGTTGTTCTTATAGTGCATGACTGGTCTGTCAGGCATCTTTCGGGGCCCTTTGTGAAGATTCTCCCTGAGCCGCATCGAGGATCTTTTCCACATTGCGGCGTCCGTTTCGTATTCCCATATCACAGAGGATCGCTGCGGCCATTCCGACCGCCACAACAACCGTTCCGAAAACGATCAGAGGGATGCTCCTTCCCGCACCTGTCAATCCGTTATAGAGCAGTACCGCGCCGACCGCAGCCACAACAAAACCGATCGTGCGCCAGCGGCCGATCATTTTCAGCGCCTCTGACTGGCGTTTTGCCTCCTGCATCAGCTGGCCGGCAGAGAGGCCTGCGCCGGCTGCGGAATCTACTGCGGAATCATTTGCGGAAAGGTTCTGATCTTTCATCTGTTCCTCCATGGTCTCCTCACTTTTGAGCCCTTTTTAAAACAGTGCCGGAAGGACTAAATCCTCCCGGCACATAAATCCGGTTTTATTATTTCTTTTTCGCGCCGTCTGGTGCTGCTATTAATAAGCAAGTCCGGGGTTGAAGAATCCGATCAGAACACCGACGAAAGCGATGACGACCAGCAGGCCCATGACTTTGAGAGGGCTCAGCTGCTTTTTGGCCATCAGCCACCAGCAGAAGATAACGAAGATTGCGGTCAGCAGGCCGGGGAAGACGCTGTCGAACTTCTCCTGCAGGACCATGTAAGCTTCGCCCGCCTCATTGTAGAGGGCAAAGCTGGTCTTGACACTGATCCAGGACGCGGAGACCGCACCGATGACGATACCGCCCAGGGTGGTAACTGCTTCACGGATGGCGTTGCCGATATCACCGACAAGGAACTCGACTGCCTTGGTACCCATGTCGTAGCCCTTGAAGTAGAGGAAACGCATTCCAAAGTATGCGAAGAGGTTCCATACGATGATGTAGAAGATCGCGCCCATAGGGGAGCCGCCGCCGGACATACCCATGGCGATACCCAGAAGGATCGGGATCACAGTACCGACGACCAGGGAGTCACCGATACCGGCGATGGGGCCCATCAGACCTGCGCGCAGGCCGTTGATGGTCTCGCTGTCAACATCTTCCGCACCGTTTGCGCGGGCTTCTTCCAGACCTGCTGTGACACCGACGATGATGGCACCCAGCTGAGGCTCTGTGTTGAAGAAGGTTCTGTATGTATCCATGGATTCGGCCATCTTGTCGGGATCATCCGCATAAAGCTCTTTGCAGAGAGGAAGCATGGAGCAAAGGTAACCGAATGTCTGCATGTGCTCCTGAGAGAAGCAGGTCAGGTTTCCGTAATACCATCTGTGGAAACCACTGTTTAACGCTTTTTTAGATAATTTCTTTTCTGCCATGATCAGATATCCTCCTCATCATCATCCCATCCGTTATCAGCTGCTGCGCTTGACGAGGCCGCGGCGGGTTTTCTGAGCTCAAGCATTTTCAGCTTGAAGATCAGGATTGCGAAAAGGCCTGCGACAACTGTGGAAGCGACCAGGTTGATGCCCATGGAAGCTGCCAGTGTGAAGCCAAAGAGATAGGGAATAAAATCAAGCACGTTGCGGACGATCTGCTTGAGCAGGATCGCAATACCTACGCAGGGAAGGAGAGCACCGACAGTGAAGAGTGTCTTCATCGGGATACCATCCATGGGAAGTTTTTCCTTGATCAGGTTGACAACAGGCTCACCGGCCATGCACATCGCTACTGTGGGGATCAGGGAGAAGCAGATGTGGGAGATCCAGGGGAATACATAGTCGACCAGAGGAAGCTTGTCATACTCGCGCTTGTCTACCCATGCCCAGCCCATGTGCTGCCAGACAAGGTTCATGGTAGCTGTACCGTAGAAAAGGACAGTACCGATAGTACCGACCATGGTGCCGAAGGAAGTTGCCAGAGCGGTTCCTTCTGCGGAAGCGGGATCAAGACCATAGCTCTTAAGAGCGATCATTGCCAGCGGAATACCGATATAGGAGACCGCACGAACGTCTGCGGAAACTGTGCCGCCGGGGGTGACCAGAGCGATGTAGACGACCTGCATGGCGCAGCCGACCAGGATACCGGTGGGGATGTCGCCGAGGACGATGCCGCAGATGAGTCCGCCGACCAGGGGACGGCCGAGTGTGTAGTTACCGATGGATGTTCCGCCGAGTCCGGGCATACTGGACAGGGACGCAAACAGGCCAAGGATGATTGCCTGAACTATATTGATTGACATTTTAAATCTCCTCTTTCAAATGAAATCTCGGATAAATAAATGTTTATAAATATCCTGATCAATCTGTGAAACCGAACTGGCCGCGGAATTTCTTCCAGTTGCCGATAGCGGCTTCCTTGACCAGAGCAAACTCTACTTCATAACCGGCCTTTGTGATTGCCTCGAGTGCCTCAGCCTCTTCCTGGGTAATGGACTGGTTGTTGCCGAGTTTGACTGCGCCGGGACGATCGTTGCAGGGTCCGATGATGACGGTCTTGACATTGCTGGGAACAAAACCGGCGTCGACCAGGATCTTCTTCATGTCCACGGGATTCTTGGTGATCAGGAAATAATTGTCTTTGGACTCGATAACCTTTTTGCTCTTCGCGATAAACTCATCGACACCCCATACGAAGGTCTTCTTGTCGGAAGCGCTCTTGTAGGCACCCTTCAGAACAGGGTTCTTTGCCGCTGCATCATTGACAGCGATCAGGCCTGTGCAGGGATACTCCAGAGACCATCTGGTAACGGTCTGTCCATGGATCATTCTGTCATCAACACGTACGAAAGAAATAGACATACTAACTCCTCCTTAAATTGCCTGCCGTCCGCACTGCGGACAGCTGTTAAAAAAGCTGCTTACAGGTCCTCTTCCTCATCCTCGTCGTCCACTGCGATGACGAATTCCTTGATCTGCTCCCTGGCTCCCTCAATCAGTTCGTCGATCAGTTCGGAAGTTTCCTCATCATCCTTGGACAGTACGCAGGTCAGAACCAGGGGAAGGTTCATGCCGCCGATCATCCTGGTCTTTGCCAGAAGGCCTGTCTCCAGAAGTACATTCGCTGTCGTTGCAAGAGGTGATCCTCCCACGATATCGGCAAAAAGAATGATCTCGTCTTCTTCGCCTACTACGGAGAGAACCTTCTTGACGTTCTCCGCGAATTCATCCGCCCCCATGCCGTTGACAAGGCTGGTGGAGAGGACATCCTCTCTCTCCTCGCCCGCGAGCATGTTGACGGCCTTGTGCAGTCCGGGTGCGAACTCCCCGTGGCTGACCAAAACCACATACTTCATACTCATACCTCGCTTTCTGTACTGGTTTGCCTGAAGCGGTTAGTACAGGACAGCACAAAATGCGCCAGGGAAATTGAAAACAGACTTAAAAGCCATTTTCAATCCGCATCGCCGAAAAGAAGGGAGCAAAATGAGGCGAATGATGCGGAAGGGGGTAATCCTGTGACGGCATTTCGTACTGCCTGAATCTGAAAAAAGTATAAAAAAATAGTGACACCTGTTCATCTAACAAGTGTCACCAATATTGTCGGAAATTTGTCATTCTTTTAACATGACATTTGTCATATCAAAACCGCCTGCTTCGCATACGGAAATACAAAGGCGGGACAGCAGGCATTTACCTCCGGGTCTTGAGATAATTGTTGATCGTCCGGTTCCAGATGATCTGCTCCATCTGGACGTTGGAATTGCTCTCCAGAATAGACCGCACAGCAGTCGAAACCTGTTCACGGGCTTCTTCGTATCCTGCAAAACGAGGTAATACGACCGACTTTTCCATGACGCGGTGAAGGGTGTCCATGTTAAAGGCCGTGCCCGTCCCCTTAAAGATCAGGTCAGCTGTCTCCCTGGATTCCGTGACTTCCTCCAGCGGGGAGATTCCCTCTGAATAGTCGAAGATCTCCCTCTGGATCTTTTTTTCACAGGTAAGAAGCTTCATCAGCTCCCAGGCAGCCTTTTCCTGTGATGTCGTGGAACTGAGGGCAACAAACAGGGTATCCAGACGGGAAATATTGTCACCTGAAGGACCTGCAGGCATGGTAATACATTCCCACTCAAAGCCGGAATACTTTTTCAGGCTCAGCTCCCGGGATTTGTAGGCGCGGTACTCGGAAAACATCAAGGGCTGAAAAGCCACATTTCCGTTGGAGAAATCCCGTCCCGAGACATTATAGCCGCTGTTGCCGGCCTGGAGGCGCTCCAGGAATGAGATTGCCTCGCCGATCTGCGGGGTCGTGAAATCACAGGAGCTTCCGTCCTCGTCAAAGAGCTCAACCCCGTTGGCACTGAAGGCATCCACCCAGGAATATCCCGAGACGCCGTATTGATTGACGACACCCGTACCATCCGTGCTGTGGGTGACCTTCCCGCAGATCTCCAGAAAGTCCTCCCATGTCCAGTCCGGGTCGGGAAGGGGGATCCCCTCCCTGTCCAGTATGGTCTTGTTGACAAACATCATATTGGGGGCGCATTCATAGGGAAGAGCGTACTGAACGCCGTTCTCCTGGCCTGACTGATATGCAGAAGGGTAAAAAGCTTCCTTGTCAAAATCCTGATCCAGAACGATCAGATTGTCCAGACTCCGGAGTGCTCCAATCCCGGCAAAAGTAGCGAGGTCATCTCCCGGAACGAAGAAGAGGTCGGGCACATCCCCCTGCAGCATCTTCTCAGCCAGCCACTCGGAATAGTCCGATTTGAGGATCCCGGAGGTATACGTCACTTCATATTCAGGATATTCCTTTTGGAACTCCGCGATGGCATCATCCAGGATCCGGTAATAATGACCGTTCTCAATCTCCCAATAGCTGCCCGCAAAGACTCCGATCGTGAGCTTTTTTTCCTTGCGGGGGATCCATCTCTGATAAATCCCGCTCAATATAATAATCGACAGAAGGATCAGGATTGCAACAGCCACAAGCCTTTTAAACCTGCTGTTCATAAACTCAATGAATATTCTTTTCATATCTTTTTCATCATCCAGATTGCCGTCTTATTACTGTTCATTAACAGGCGCCCGGAACGGGATCATCCCCGAAGAGGCCTGTTGACAGCGCCGGTCTGCACCGCCCAGATTGCGAGCTGAGTCCGGTCGCGGAGCTGGAGCTTGGACAGAATATTGCTCAGGGAATTTCGAACAGTTCCTTCGGAAAGGTTCAGACGCGAAGCGATTTCTTTGTTGGACAAGCCGCTTCCCACTAGAACAATGATATCCCATTCGTGCGGCTTGAGGTCTTCTGTCAGCCTGTCTTCCACCCGGATCGCCACATTTGACTGTGCCATTCTGGAGAAGAGGCGCACCACTTTGGAGGCAATGTCTTCATTGATCATGGCAGTGCCGTTATAGACCTTGCGGATCGCATCAGAGAGCTCCTTCATGGAGATTCCCTTGAGCAGATAGCCGCTGGCTCCGAATTTGAGAGCATTAAAAACATATTCATCGTCATCAAAAGTAGTCAGAATGATGATCTTGATGTCGGGATACAGTTCCTTGAGCCTCTGCGTACAGACGACACCGTCCATTCTGGGCATACGGATATCCATGAGGATCACATCAGGCTTTTCCTCTTTTACTGATGCCATCACCTCCATCCCGTCCGCAACACAATCCACTACTTCAAAGTCGGGAACATTGTCCAGGATGATCATAAGACTCTGCCTGATCAATTCCTGATCATCTGCAATCAGTATTTTTATCATGACTCCTCCTCTGACACAACTCTGATCGGAACAACCGCCTCGATCACAAATCCGTCTTTTCCGCTGTAGGATAGGGTTCCCTTGAGCATATCGATCCTCTCCTGCATATGATGCAGACCAAAGCCGCTCTGAATGACATCACACCCTTTTCCATTGTCCGCGATCCTTATCCGCAGATCACTCCCATCCCGCTCGATCCTCACATCAATATGAGATGCGTTACCGTGCCGGATCGCATTGGTAATGCTCTCCTGTACGATGCGGTAGAGCACATCCTCTTCATCCTGGTCCAGATACTGAAGATCATCGGGGAAAACCAGATCGATCTTTACACCGGTCGAGCTTTCAGACTCTTCTACAAGCTTGCGGATGGCGGCCTCCAGATCCAGCGTCTCCAGAGCATCCGGCCGGAGCGCGTTCACAGAATGCCTGACATCCGTGATTCCGTTCCTGGCCACTTGCGCGATCGCGCGCAGCTGTTCTTTTGTAGCTTCCGGCGCTATATCCATAAGCATGATACATGCTTCGATTCCCGTGATGATTCCCGTCAGAGAATGACCCAGCGTATCGTGGATCTCTCTGGCCAGCCTGTTCCTCTCCCTGGTCTCTGTCATCCGGACCTGCTCCTGCGCATATTCCTCCAGCTTGCGGTTGGCATTCTGCAGCTGGCTGTTGAGGCGCATGATCCTCTCCTTCTCACTGGTCTGCGACAGGGTCAGGACCACCATATAGAGGATAAAGACCAGCGTATTGAGAAGGCTGAGCATGTCCAGGACCGATAAAAGACTGTTGCGGACATCCTGACGATAATAAGCCCACATCTGGGAGAGGGGAATGACCTGAAGCAGATCATACAATCTGTTGCTGCTCATAGCCAGGAAAGAGATACAGATAGCAACAACATATAAGATTCTCTTTTTCCAGTCGATCCTGTAGCGCATGGTATCCGCCAAAAGCAGCATGACGATTCCCGTATATCCGAAACCTGTCAGCGCGCAGATCCCCAGTGCAGTCCCGTATTCAAAAATAATCTTTCCCACCAGTTCAGGGTGGTTGTTGCAGGGGATAGACAAGAGGAGCAGCAGGCAGATACTCAGTATCCCGACACAAACCGGCAGTTTCCAGGAAAAGACGGGAACCGAACCGGCCCCGACCAAAAAATGCAGGGCGCTGCCGTCCATAGTGTAACCGCGCAGTGCGTGTACCGTAATAACCGTTATATACAACAGGATCAATAAATTCAGCACCTTCATTTCCAGGAAGATCAGGCCCGGAGCCTGAAGAATACTGATAGAATCCTCCGTTTTATTGTCCCGATATAATTCCAGAGACTTATCCGACATAACCGATTCCTCTCCTGCAGGTTTCCTGCTTCTTACTGCCAGCGGTCAATACTGTACTCTTCCACGTTCTCCTGTGTGACCAGCTCAACCGGGACCAGAATCCTTGACTCGACTTTTTCTCCATTCAGAAGCCGGTAGAGGGTGTCCGCCGCCTGCTCTCCAACCCTGGTCGGGAACTGAGCTGCTGAGGCCTGAATGGCTCCTTCCCGGATCAGTGCTTTTCCGTCCGGAGAAGCATCCACTCCATAGAGATTGACACGATCGAGAAGGTCATGAGCATCCAGTGCCGCAGTTGCTCCGATACAGGCAGGATCGTTGAGACAGAAAACATTATCAAAATAGACATTCTTTTCGATAAATTCTTCCATGCGGGGCATGGCAAGTTCAAGCTTGCCCTCACAGGGAATCTCCTGTACGACCCGGATCCCTTCCTTTTTTTCGACTGTGTCCAGGAATCCCCGCACGCGCTCCACTCCCGAGATCGCCGCATCGTGTGTCAGGATCACGAGTTTGGCATGGTCCGTCTGTGACAGAAGATACTCTCCCACCAGAACACCCGCCCTGTAGTTGTCAGATACGATCGTACAGTCCGCAAGCGAGGGATCGGAAAGATCGGAATCCACAACGATGATCCGCACGCCTTCCTGCCTGGCTCGTTTCAGCACCTCATCCAGACCGCCGGAATCCACCGGCGTCAGAACCAGGACATCTATTCCCATGTCAAGCATATCGTTGATCTGCTCCACCTGCCGCTCCACATTCAGAGCCGGATCGCGCAGGATCACCCTGTCTCCCTCCGCTTCCGCCCTGTGGGAGATCTGCTCGTTGATGATGGCAAAGAGCTCATTGTTCATGGTCATATAGCTTGCGCCGATCAGGATGGAGTGTTCCTTCTGATTCTCAGAACCGTCCGGACGCAGGATCATATATCCTCCCGCCAGAATGACGAGAAACAGGACAACCCCTATATTTATTATTATTACAAGACGTCGGAAATTCATCTTTATCCTCTCAATCAGAGCATTATTACAATCAATTCTATCTATTATAACATGATGCAAAGGTTATGATGAACTCATATTTGCTCTTAAGAGGAGACATGGGACGGTTCTGTCTCTCCGTTAATATTTTTATTACACACCTTTCACCGTTTTCGTGCACGCCCTTATTTCTTCATGATATAATGGAGAGGCAGAGTTACGTAACACATCAAATTAACATATCATATCAGTAACAAGAGCAGATAAATCATCGGATTTGCTGCTGAAAATCTATTGTCATCAAAAAAGCACTTTTTGCTGCACACACGAAGAATACCAAGGAGAGAGAAATGAGTCAGATTGCAGAACAGAAATGCCCCGCCTGCGGTGCTCCGCTACGATTTGACCCTGCTTCGGGAATGCTCGTATGCGACTACTGCGGCACAAAAACGGAACTTCCCAAAGAGCCCAAAGGTAAAAAAGATACGAACAAGCCCAAAGGCACAAAAGAAACCGGTAAGGACACGGAAAAACCTGCCAAAGACGAAAGCGACGAGATCGGCGGCTTTGATTTTGACAGCCTGGATGACCTGGTGACAGATCCCAATGCCATGAATCTGCCGGTCTATAACTGCGTCTCATGCGGCGCCGAGGTCATCGCTCCTCCGGAGCAGATGGCGCTCACCTGCCCCTACTGCGGCAATAATATTGTCCTGACCCAGAAAGTGACCGGCAAGCTGCGCCCGGACGGTGTGATCCCCTTCAGGATCCAGGCAAAAGACCTGCCGGCAGCTGTCAACAACTTCTATAAGGACAAGAAGCTCCTGCCCAGGAATTTCTTCTCGAAGAGCACGATGGGAAAAGTGACCGGAGTCTATGTTCCCTTCTGGGTCTTTTCCGGAAATGTGAAAGGGACTCTGGGCTACAAGGCACAGACCTCTTCTTCTTCCAGAAGCGGGGACTATGTTATCACACAGACCAATTACTACCAGCTGGTGCGCGACGCTGCCCTCGCCTTCGACAATCTGCCCGTCGACGCAAGCGGCAGGATCGAAGACCGCCTTATGGATTCCCTCGAACCTTTCAATATCGCAGAGGCAAAGCCCTTTGATATGCGGTATCTGGCAGGTTTCACGGCAGACCGATTCGACCAGAAAAAGGACGATATCTCTGCTCGTGCATCCAGCCGCATGAAGAAGAGCACCTACTCCATAGTTGATTCGCAGGCTGCGGCAGGTTTTGGTTCCGTAAACCGGACCAGCGGCAGACTGAACACGGATGTAAAGGCCAAATACATTCTGTTCCCGGTTTACATGTTTGATATCTCCTTCCATGGAACAAACTATCATTTTGCCGTCAATGGCCAGACCGGCAAGGTCGTGGGTGATATACCGACAGACAGCGGAGTAAGCTTCCTCTATTTCCTGAAGCGGTTCGCGATCGTGGGCGGGGGCCTTTTCGCCGCCTCTGTCGCAAAGTATATGCTCGGATTCTGAGAAGCCGGCTGCAGTTCCTGCAGCATTTCTGAAACCGGAATAATAACTGTCCGTCCATATAGGGAGATTAAAGATATGAATAAAAGACAATCCTTCCCCCCTTCTCTTTCCGGAAGGCCCAGGCGCAGGAAAAGCAGGACCAGGAAAGGCGGTGCCTTCTTCCTGCGCAGGATTACCATTCCATCCGTCCTTATGGCACTGGTCCTGGTTCTGTCCGCTGCCATGGCCGCCTCAGCTCTGCCCGGAGCAGCTGTCGGAGCCTGTGCCGCAGAAACAGGAGGAGACGTCTCGGAGGCAATGTGGAGTGAAACCTATTTCAGAGCCACCGACACCTCCGGTGAACTGACGCCTGAGGAACAGAAAGCGCTGGATAAAACCTGCCTGGAATTCATGAAGACCTATCAGGCGGATCTGTCCCTTCTTGCCATCACCTCCGATTACCTGGAAGGCACGACTCTTTCAGATCTGGCGGCTTCTTATTACGAAAACAGTGAGTTCGGCTACGGTCCCGGCAAAAGCGGCTTTCAGCTGATATGGGTCAAATCTACCGACCAGGCTCTGATCGAGGCTTACGGCGATGCAGCGGATCTCATTCCGCAGGATTATCTGCAGTTTGCCGCCGGTGAAATTCCCAAGTATCAGGAAGGACACGGTGTATACGGCCCGCTGTATGCGGGTACCCGCTTCCTGTCCAACTATCTGCGCGGAGGCGGCAAAGAAACCGCCCCGGTGGAGGGAACTGCAGACGCTCAGCCTGCAGCTGCCGGCGATGAAGGCAATGCATCCGTCGATCCTGAGTCCTCCGCAGAGAGCGCAACCCAGGCAGCATCCGAAGCACAGCAGGAGAAATCATACACTGGCGATGACAATAATGATCTGCAGCTCATCACAGCCGGAGATCCCCTGTCAGATAAGGAGCGCATGCTTCCCGACGGGGAGAAGCCCGACGAATCACTCAGGGTCGGCGATGGCTCCGACATGCCCGCCTGGTACCCCAAAGAACCGCAGACCTTCCCCTTTTATCACGACACAGAGGCTCCCCGCATAGTCGATATAGCTGACATTTTCACTGATGAGGAAGAGTCCTCCATGGAAGCCCGTCTGGCTGAACTGCGCGGGCAGCTCGGAAAGGACATCGTCGTATTTACAGATGTCTCGACCTATGGACTCTCCCGCTCCGTCTACGCGGCAGACTTCTACGATTTCAACGGCTACGGCATCGGGGATGACCGCGAGGGCGTGTGCCTCATGATCTGCATGGATCCAAATGACCGGGGCTGGTGGGCCTGCTGCACGGGTCCCGAAACCATGGGCCTGTATACAGAGACAGTCGCAAACCAGATCGACGACCTGCTCTACGACTACATGAGAGCCGGCGATTACGGCACAGGCGTCGCGGACTGGATCGAAAACTTCCGCCGCCTCTACACTACTGGATCCCCCTACTCCGAAGACTGGGCCCTGCTCTCTGAGAACAGTATCGAACGCTTCCACGACGACGACGCGCCCCGCGTAGTGGACGATGCCTTCCTTCTGACAGAGGAAGAAATCCGTCAGCTGACTGCAAAAGCTGCCGCCCTCTCTGAAAAATACGGTCTCGACGTCGTGATCCACACTGCACGCAACGAGGGAATCCTGGACCGGGACAAGTACGGCGATCAATTCTGGAAAGTCAAAGGATACGGCTTTGGAGACAACTATGACGGACTGCAGCTGACCATTTTCAAGTGCCCTTCTTATTCCGGCGACACAAGAGTCGCGGCATACGGCAAGGGACTCAAAAAATTCACCGAGGTCAATGAGAGCCGCCTCAAGAGCCGCGTCAACGACCTGGTCCTCAGCAAGGATTACTACGGCGCAGCTGACAGCTGGCTCGACTTCTCCGACCACATGCTCAAGACCGGCCGTGTGCCCAGATCCTCTTTCTCCTGGGGCTTCTTCACCCTCCTCGAGATGCTGGCAGGCCTGCTCTTCGGCAGCACATCCCTTGCGCGCGCCAAAGCCCGCATGGCAACGCCTGAAATCAGAGAGGACGCGGATGCCTACCTGGTTTCCGGAAGCCTCAAGATCAGAAAAGTGCACGATACCCTGGTAGACACTACAGTCAACAGAGTATATTCTCCCCGCCCCAAAGAAAACCGCACATCCGGCGGTTCCTCCGGCGGCCACTCCTCCTATTCCGGAGGATATTCCGGTTCCAGCGGCAGCTCCCACTCCGGCTCCGGAAGAAACTTTTAATTAACGAATACTTCCCATAGCTAAAACGGGCCCTGCACCTTTTCGGCCCTGCAGGGGAAGGACAGGAACCGATTTTTTTCACACAAACAAGCCCGGCCTTTCTTTCCCAGGGGCAGAAGCTTCTGACCCTGGGAAAGAAAGGCCGGGCTTTCGTTTTTTATCTCATCTAATCATCTGATCTGCTGCAGGATATAAGGATCCTTGATCTTATGATCCTCTGCCAGCAGCAGGATCTTCGACAGGATCTCGGCGGTTTTGGGATCCTCATCGATGAAAGGCAGGAAGATCTTTCCTCTCTGCTGGGAATGCACGGGAAGGATATTGACCATGCCGCCGCTTTCTTTGTGGATCACGCCGCTCCCCAGCTGGATATTGTAATTATTCAGGCTGCCTTTGATAAAGGCATGTGTGCCCTCAAACGTCACATTGGTGAGACCGAAGAGTTCCATGTTGAAGGCAAAGATCACGCGGCGCATTTCAATGGTCGAATGGCTGGTCTCCGGATCAACGCCTCCCACATGGGCCGTGCTGACCGCCAGGTCCACGTCGCGCATGACTTCCGAATAGAGAACATCCGGCACCTGGCTGAGTTTCTTCTGTTTATAGGTTTTTCTGTCATAGAACGAGACATATTCAAGGGTCGGGCTCTCTGTATCCGCCGGAGAGAACCAGTCCGCGAGCGCGTAAATGGTCGCGGCGATGCCCTGGCGGAAAAAGATTTTCTGCAGGTCTTCGTCATAGTCGGCCACCCACCTGCGTCCGCGGAGCACTGCAAGCGTTTTTTTCGGCTGGATCTGGTAACCCGCAAAGAGCCTGGAGTCCAATGCCTCCTTCTCCTCTTCCAGTTTGGGGTAAAACTCTCTGAACACCTGCTTGAAGGGCTGTTTTGTACCCTCAGCCTTCTGTTTTTCAAAAAACATTCTCTGGTACCTGGTAAGCTCTCCCAGCTTGCAGAGGGTGACCGGATGAGCCACCAGAAGCCCTTCCCGGCGGGAAACTGCAGGCTGGGCTTTTTTCAGCTCCTCCAAAGTTCCGGTCAGACGGATCCTGCCCTCTTCCTGCGCCGCTCCTTCACTTGTAAACACCAGCCTTCCGAGTATTCCGGCTGTCACAGGATTGCGGCACAGATCCAGAAGTTCTCCGAAGCTGTAGACCTCCTCCTCTTCCATGGCCCGCTCAAACATGGCTGCGCACCGTGAATACTGCTCCTTAAGTTTTGCCGCAAACTCTTTGACGGCAAGGAAATTTTCCTCTTTTTTAATGGCTGCCGGTACGGACTTGAGTGTCCTGCCTCCCTCTTCTTTTGACAGCCTGAGCTCTGCCTTTCCGTCCCCGTCCACAAGGATCCGGACCCAATAGCCGCCAATCAGCATTCCGTCAAAATACTGCTGATTTGACGTGACCAGCTCCGTCTCCATGGCCAGTGTCAGGCGCAGTTCATCGGCATAGCCGGCCGTCGTCGCCATGTTTTTGAGGGCATACTGCACACTCTGGGCCTCGCTCTGCCTGCGCTGGGCACCGAACTGTCTGCTCTCCTTGAGGAATTTCTGCAAAAATCCGTATCTGTGCAGGGCATCCTGCCTGTCCTTTACAGGGATCAGGCCGTAGCTCATCAAAAGGTCCTTGTTGCGCTTGTCCTCAATCACTTTTTCCAGCTCGTCGCGGTCCACTTTTCCGGAAGCGGCGTCCGCGTATTTTCTGGCGCGTGTGTGCTTGCTTCCGTCTGCTATATATTTCGCCGCCTTGTAGAGCTTTGCAAAATTCTTTTCCCCCAGCTTCCCGTACACTTCGAAAAACCAGTTGGTATCAAAACAGCCGTTATTGAGTTCTTCGGGGGACAGGGGCGTATACCTGGCGATGACAGCCTTTTTCCGGTCGTCAAAGCGCTCATTCATATGCGCCATAAAATAGTAGCAGCCGCTCTTGAATCCATCGATCCCGAGGACTTCCTCCACAAGGTCCAGCCACTGCGGCGCATACATAGCCACCTCGATCAGGCGGTCCGCGGTGATCTTGTTCTGTTTCACCGCTCTTTTCAGATCCTCTGCCGTCTCTTTTTCAGGCGCAGATCTGTCTGTCCCGCCTGCGGAAACCGCGGCGGCACCATAAGACCCGCTGCCGTATATTTCCTTTTCCAGCCCTCTCCCTTCAATCGGATAACAGACCTTGAGCAGATGGCTCAGGCACTCCCTTTTGCTGGTTCCGCTGCTGAAGGAATAATAGGTATTTCTGTCCAGGGGTTCTTTACCCAATGCGCGCAGGATCTCCATCAGACGCGGTATGCCTTCAATCCTGGAGATCCTGGAGACCGCTTCCGAAAAAACAGTCGGCGTGTCGCCGCGCTTGAGTTCCACATCCAGGATCAGGTCTGTCAGCCTGCTGTAGACTTCCGCGCAGAGCTGATAAAAGCGGTACTCTCTATCAATGGTCCGCTTCTCCAGATCTACCGGCATATACTCCTTTACATTGCGGAGTGTGCTGATCGAGATCGAGGGACGGAACAATTCTCCCAGCGGACCGACCGCAAACTTCAGACCCACTGCCTCAAAAGCCGCCTTATACAGATAGTCCTTTGTGATCAGTCCCAGCTGGCAGGCCTTGACATAGGAATAAATGGAAAGAATATTGCGGGAACTATTGGTATAGTTCTTCGGTTCATGCGCGTCAAACTGATAGACCCGGTCCACTTCAAATAGCAGAGGAAATACATCGCTGAATTCCCTGTAGTTTTCGTAATGACATGCGCGGAAGAGTATGGACCGGAACTTGTCCGAGCGCAGGAAACACAGGGTGGGACGCTGCTGTGTATAATAGGTCTGGTATTTTGAAGGCGCCTTTTCCATCCAGCGGATCTCTTCCGGCAGAGCGATGGCCTGCATGACTGCCGCCCGGGCTATCTCCGCAGGCAGGACCAGATGCTGCTGGCTGGATATGATATCCAGAATGGTCTGATAAGTACTGTGGCCTCCGCGGCTGCCGATATATTTTGGATCCGCATAGTGATACCCTGACCAGGCCCCTCCCAAGATCGTCTTTTCGGCCTTCCGATAGGTCTCGACATCCTTCAGATCCGTCTCGTCAAAGCCGTTGCGGATAGCAAAGTACAGGTTAAAGAATACCTTGGGATCCCGGATAATGGTTTCATAGACCTCCACCCAGAGCTCGGGGAAGGGAAAGCGTGTCTCTATGGCGCCGCTGTATTCGTAGTTGATCATGTAGAGACCGTTCTCAAGCAACTGCCTGTCACCGTTGGCGCTGGTGTATTCCAGCTTGCCGTGCTTCTCAATAAAGTTCCTGATCCTGTCAAAATACCCGTCCAGTTCCTCTGCGGAAAGGTTAAAATACTCCTGCAAAGATACCTTCTCTGCCGGCAGGACCGGTTCATATGCTGCCTGAGGGTCATAGAGTCCGTAGCCTTCCGTATTCAGGATACTGCCGGCGCCCCCGCTTGCGGCGATTTCCCTGTACAGGACTTTCTCCCTGTCGGACAGGCCGGCGTCATCCGGCAGGATCCGGCGCAGAAGGGCTGCCCCTCTCTTCGCGTCCTCCTCGCTCTTTTCACAGCGCCGCTTGAGCATGTCCAGTCCGGCAAGGCGCATCTGTTCCCTGTCCGCAGCGGAGATCGTCTTCTTTTTCCGTCCCCCGCCGGCTGAAGCTCCCGCATCTGTCTTTTTTTGTCCACCGCCGATTGAAGATCCCGCATCTGTCTTTTTTTGTCCACCGCCGGCGGAAGCTCCCGCATCCGCCTGTTCCTGTCCGCCGCCCAATAGTCTCCGGATGCTTTCGTCCGTCTTCATTTCCTCTCTGCCTTCCAGCAGATCGATCACATAGCGGCGGGTCTCTTCGTTTTTGAGGCGCAGATGCATCTCCAGCTGCCTGTACTCGTCGTCGGTGATCCTCAGGTCCGGATCCTCTGAATTCTGCATTTTCTTCAGAATCTGACAGGCCGCCATCCTGGTAAAGCTCTCCTTGTCCGCAGCATAGCCGATCAGCGCCTCCCGCTGGATCTTTGTCTGCGGGGCATGCAGCAGGATG
The DNA here is from genome assembly GCA_045130475.1 of Lachnospiraceae bacterium. GTDB lineage: Bacteria > Bacillota > Clostridia > Lachnospirales > Lachnospiraceae > CAG-791. The sequence goes on along the minus strand of JBGUPU010000075.1, from coordinate 61,024 downwards.
CGCAGGTAATTAAAGCGTGTGTTGTAATAGGAATCCATGATATCCGTCAGCCGGACACAGACCTGGTCGATCAGGGCCTGATCCTGCAGCGCATAGGCGATCAGGACCATCCTCTGGGTCAGATCACTTTTGTCAAGCACCGCACTGTACCAGGGGAAGATCACAGGGGCGTATTCTATTTTTCTCTTTTTCATGCCGTCGGCAAGATTCTTCAGGATTTGATAGTGGCGCAGAGCCTGCTCCCTGCTGTCAAAAAATTCCTCCGCCTGCAAGGGCAGATAGGTCAGATCATCCTCCGAGACAGCATAGACCGGCTGCTTTTTGGCGTTGCGGATGCAGTTCCGGACGATTGTGTCTACTGCGTCCAGATAAGTGGGCATGAAGGCGGCTGCCATCTCCGGGTCCTCCGGATAGGTCTCCAGAATTTTTCCCGCCGCCTGTCCGCTGTATTCCGAAAACTGCATATATCGATTGTAATAGGATATGGTCAGCCGCTGGTTCCTCGAGCCGCTCTCCACGATCTCCAGCATGCGGTCCACAGCATCTTTCGCCTCATAAAAGCCCAATGCCCAAAGTCCTGTGACGATCTCCACACTGTCATCCGTCTGCGTCATGGAAATTGCCTTCTGACGGTCACGGACCGCACTGCCGATTCCTGCCAGGAGTTTCTCCGATATACGATCCATGGATTCGGGATTGCAGATACCCGTCCAGGTGGCAACGGCTCTCTTTACGGCTGAAAAACGGAGCAGACCATTGTCCTCGATCGCCTTCAGGATCGTCAGAAAGGCCTCCGCCCTTCCGCAGTCCGCATTCTCACAGACAGCCTGGCGCACGCCTTCCTGCAGCCTTGCGGCAAGCAGGAATTTGGCCAGAAGTTCATGAAGTCCTGTGCTGCGCGATTTCACGATCGCTCTGATGAGCGGGACCGTGACGACTACCGTATTTCTGTCGCTTAACAGGGCCTCTTCCACAGCTTCGATCACAGCCGCGTCGCCCCGGTCGATCCTGGCCGCCAGGATATCGTCGAACTGTACCATGTGGAGGTCCCGGGCGTAGGTATCCTGATGCTTAAAATCCAGGAATTCCTCATCGAGGCCGCTGTCCGTTTCCGCACGACTGTCTGCAGGCCTTCTCTCCGTCAGATACTCCAAGGGCGTAACGCCGTACATTCCCAGAACCTTATAGCCCTGCATGAGGCCGAAGGCATCGAGCACATGCGCGGCCGGATCTGCCGTCCTCACCGTCGGCCGAAAGAGTGACCTTGTGTACTGAAAATCCGCAAACTGCTCCAGCATATAGTCAAAGTCCTCCCGGTACTGCGCAGGCACCAGGAGCTCGATCAGGTCCGCACATTCCTCATACAGGACTTCCTTCAGGCTGTGCCGGCCGGCCGCTTTCTTTATATTCTCCCGCCCCCACTTACGGATGGCAGGAAAGCCGCAGTGGGGGTAGCTGCTGAAATTGCCCACTTCGTCAAGCAGTTCCTTTTTCCCGGAGCAGGCCTGACCCGAGATTGATTCGATCTGCTCCCCATGTTCCCTCTTCCACCTTTCAATTCTTTCCTTTTCCCATTTTGTCCTGGAGTTATAATCGAATGCCATCACGCCCTCCCGTGCTTATCAAGACTCGCTCCTGTCTGTTCTGCCGTCACCACATCCGCCCTGCGAGGAAGGTCAGCCTGACAAAGGTCACCTCGCTCTGTTCTTTCAGGGGGATCATCTCTTTTCTCTGCCTGTACCGCACTCCGTCCGCAAACAGTGCCACGATCCCGTCATCAAAACACTGCAGCGCATTCTCTACCGCTTTCTTCTCGTCCGCTCTTCTGTCATCCATGGGATCCCCATACGACACCTTCCCGGTCTGCATACCGCCCTTCAGCACATCCTCGACCCTTTCCCCTTCCTGCGTTCCCGAAAAAAGGCGCAGTATGGTCCCCCGGTCTTTTCGTTCATTGTATTCCCTGACATTCTGTCTGACTGTCTGAGCAAGAAACTCCTCCACAGTCATTTTTTTGTCCGGATACTCAGCAGTCTTCTGAATGATCGAAGCCTTTTTCCGGGATGCTCCCCGGACATTGATCCTGATCTGCATGACGCACTCTCTCCCTTTTTTTACGGTACTTTTTGCTATTATTATACAGCTGCCCGGGTCAAATTACAGTCTCCGCCGCCCGCAAAAACCTGCACATAAAAACCTGCACATAAAAAACCTGCAGACACTTCACATGGAAATGTCTGCAGGTTCCTTTCCTGAATATCCGGCTCTTATCCTCTGGTACGGTTGCGGTTGAAGTTGATCAGGCAGCCGGCCTTGACGATCTCACGCTCATTCTCAGTCATATCCTGAATATAGAGATCGATCTGCTCGGCTTTGCCGTCCCTGATGACATAACCTTTGATATCGGAGAGATCTCCGTCAAGAGCCGCACGGATGCCGGGGACATAGATGTAATCGCCGATGTCAAAGACTGTGGGCTCACCTTTGAGATGGAAAGGGATCATACCCCAGTTCATGACGTTGGAGCGATATCTCTTGGTCGCGTATTCCTGCGTAATATTGGCCAGACCGCCGATGACACGCTGGCAGGAAGCCGCCTGCTCACGCGCAGAGCCGTCACCGGGCTTGTTGGCATAGATCATGGAGCCGATCTCGATGTCCTGCACATTGACAGACTCGGAGCCCGGAATGGTATTGATCACTTTATAGACATCCGCGAGGACAGGATCCTTCTCCGCAGCGCTCTTTCCTGCGACGCGGTAACGCTCGATCCGGTCAACTGCCTTGGAGCGGCCTACATACTCAGGATCGCGCCTGGAGAGAGTGAACTCAGCCAGCCCCAGAGGGTTGGAACGGAAGGAGGATGTCTCGCCGGACGGAATCAGCTCATCGGTGGTCGTGACATCATCCAGGATCTTGGAGCAGACCTTGAGCAGGATATTGTCCGCCAGGGCCTCCATCTCCGGCCAGGGCTTGATGTTTGGACCGTCAAAGAGCTCCACAGAGGGATCTTCCTTGCCGAATCCCTGATAGACACGTGCTCTGTAGACAGTGTCATCGTAATCATGAGCGGGCACATTGCCCCAGGTGTCGAATTCTGCCGCGGAAGTCAGGATACCGCCGTTTGCCGCGGAAGCAGCGATGGAGCGGGCATCCATGAGGGCCGCCGCTGCCATCTGGCCGTTGCCGGGCTTGGAACCCTCGCGGTTGGGGAAGTTTCTGGTGGTGTGGCGGATAGACAGACCGTTGTGCATAGGTGTGTCGCCTGCGCCGAAGCAGGGGCCGCAGAAGGCAGTCTTGACAATAGCGCCTGCCGCCATGAGGTCCGCCACATAGCCCTTTCTGGCCAGGTCGATGAAGACCGGCTGGGAGGAGGGATAGACATCCAGAGAGAACTCGCCGTTGCCGCAGCTCTTTCCGCGCAGCAGGTTTGCGGCCTCTACGATATTGGTATAGTTGCCGCCAGCGCAGCCGGCGATGATGCCCTGCTGGACCTGCAGCTTCCCGTCTTTGATCTTGTCCAGGAGCGTGAATTTCGCTCTGCCGTTGGCGATGCGGTCCGCTTCGACCTCGACAGTGCGGAGGATATCCTCCAGGTTTGCGTTAAGCTCATCGATGGTGTAGACATTGCTGGGGTGGAAAGGAAGGGCGATCATGGGCTTGACAGCACTGAGATCCACGCGGACACAGCCATCGTAGTAAGTGACATCCGCAGGGTTCAGCTCTGTATAATCCTCCGGTCTTCCGTGGGCCGTCAGATAAGCCTTTGTATCCTCATCGGTCCTCCAGACGGAGGACAGGCAGGTAGTCTCTGTCGTCATAACATCGACACCGTTCCGGTAATCTGTATCCATGGAGGCTACACCGGGGCCGACAAATTCCATGACCTTATTCTTTACATAGCCGTTTTTGAAGACCGCGCCGATGATGGCCAGCGCGATATCCTGAGGACCGACATAAGGAGCGGGCTTTCCTTCCAGATAGACCGCGACCACACCGGGATAGGCGACATCATAAGTGTCACGAAGCAGCTGCTTGCCCAGCTCGCCGCCGCCCTCGCCGATAGCCATGGTGCCGAGCGCACCGTATCGGGTGTGGGAATCCGACCCCAGGATCATTTTGCCGCAGCCCGCCATTGCTTCGCGCATATACTGGTGGATGACCGCAATATGAGGAGGAACATAGATTCCGCCGTACTTCTTTGCGGCGCTCAGACCAAACATGTGGTCATCCTCGTTGATGGTGCCGCCCACAGCACAAAGGGAGTTGTGGCAGTTGGTCAGAACATAGGGAAGCGGGAATTTCTCCATGCCCGAAGCGCGTGCTGTCTGAACGATGCCGACGAAGGTGATGTCATGGGATGCCATGGAATCAAAACGGATCCGCAGATTGTCCATATCATCCGCTGTATTATGTGCTTTTAAAATAGAATATGCGATTGTGCCCTTCTTATCCTCCGCGGGACATGCCTTCCGGCCGGTCATCTGCTCTACCCTTGCAGATTCTGCTTCCGGAATGATCTCTGTGCCCTTGATCAGATAAACACCGCCGTCATACAGTTTGATCATGCAATAAACCTCCTTGCGCCAGGCAGATTCCCCGCCTGCTCTTCTAATTTTTACAGACCCTGCCGATTTCCGCAGAAAACCGGCAGCGTATGCTTTTCTTTATTTGAAAAAACCATTTATTAGGATATCCTTTTTGCTTTCGTTCTGCAAGACATTAATGCACTAAAATACAGCATAAAGAATACCCGGCCTTCCCTATAAGGGCAGACCGGGTATTCTTTATAAATATTCAAGATAATCTGACCGTCCATTTAAGACGTACCACAGGAATCGCAGACTGTACCTGCCCCCTGAAGCAGTGATACAGCAGCTAAGCCTGTATCAGATCATCTCTTCGGGCGGTTCTATGCGCTTAGATCAGCGGAACAGAGAACCGGAGATGATGAGCTTCTGGATCTCGTTGGTGCCTTCGTAGATCTGAGTGATCTTGGCATCACGCATCATGCGCTCAACATGATACTCTTTCATGAAGCCGTTGCCGCCCATGAACTGGGTTGCCCATGTGGTCATTTCCATAGCAGCGTCTGTGCAGGCAAGTTTTGCCATTGCAGCTTCGATGGTGTAGCGGCCGCTGTCATGTGCTGCCACTGCATTGTAGAGAAGGAGCTCAGCGGACTTGATCTGGGTTGCCAGCTCAGCCATCTTGAATGCAAGGAACTGGTTCTTGCAGATGGGCTTGCCGAACTGCTCGCGCTGTTTCATATATGCAACAGCTGCCTCGAAAGCGCCCTTGGCGATACCAAGACCCTGTGCAGCAACGCCGATACGGCCGCCGTCAAGAGTCTTCATAGCAAGCTTGAAGCCTTCGCCGGGCTTGGCGATCATCTGCTCAGCGGGAACACGGACGTTCTCCAGATGCATCTCGGAGACCTGTGCCTGGCGGATACCCATCTTGTTCTCGACACGGCCTACAGTGAATCCGGGTGTGCCTTTCTCAACTACGAATGCAGCCATGCCCTTGGTTCCCAGAGCGGGATCGGTCAGAGCATAGATAACTGTGAAATCAGCAACGGGGCCGTTTGTGTTGAAGCACTTGGAGCCGTTGATCACCCACTCGTCGCCGTCCTGAACAGCAACAGTCTTGCAGCCTGCAGCATCGGAACCTGCACCGGGCTCGGTCAGACCGAAGGAACCGATCTTCTCACCGTAAGTGATGGGCTCGAGGAATTTCTTCTTGATCTCGATGGGAGCAGAAGAATTCATGATGGAGCCGCCATACAGGGAAGTGTCAACAGAGTAGATGATACCGAAAGCAGCATCAACCTTGGAGATTTCCATGACAGCCTGAACATAGCTCATATAGCTGCCGCCGAGACCGCCGACTTCCTTGGGATAAGGAAGACCGTAAGCGCCGGTCTTACCGAATTTCTTGAACAGCTCGGTGGGGAACTCTCCCGCTGCGTCGCGCTCAAGAATTGTGGGAGCCAGATCGTTCGCTGCGAAATCTGCTGCCATCTGTTTAATCTTTGCCTGCTCTTCAGTTAACTTGAAATCCATATTACGTTCCTTTCCTAAACATTTTATAACTATTTTTAATCCGAATGAGCAGTTTCCGTCATACCGATTCCCTGTCCCGACGCGCCTCCTTTGCTGCTTTGCTACCCCAAAAACTACACAGACTCAAAAGGCACAGGACACAGAAACGATTGAAGACAGACATCCGCCCTCCCGGACAGCTGCCGAAAAATTTCCGGTCACCGGCCGGTCTGATAATATATCCCTTTTTGCTCAGGCCGGCCGGTATATTTTTTCAATAACTTTTGCAATGATTACTTCAGGCCCATGGGCTCATCGCGGAAGATGCGCTCGTCCATAAGCTTGGGGCCGCCCTCGGGAATGATGGGTGCGAAGTCCATCAGATCAAGGACCTGGGTCTGCAGGTCGATGCCGGGTGCGATCTCTACGAGATGGACGCCGTCCTTCTCAAGTTTGAAGACAGCGCGCTCTGTGATGTACATAACGGGCTGGCCGGTCTTGTTAGCGTACTCACCGGAGAAAGTGATCTGCTCGACAGTGTCGATGAGCTTCTTCTGGCGGCCTTCCTGATCGATGATCAGCTTGCCGTCTTCACAGTGCTCCTTGAGGCCGCCGGCTGTAAAGGTACCGATGAAGAAGACCTTCTTGGCGTTCTGTGTGATGTTGATGAAGCCGCCGCAGCCTGCAAGACGGGGACCGAACTTGGAAACGTTGATGTTGCCGTGCTTGTCGCACTCAGCAAGACCCAGGAAGGCAAGGTCAACGCCGCCGCCATCGTAGAAGTCGAACTGATAAGGCTGATCCAGGATCGCCTCGACGTTGATGGAGCCGCCGAACTTGTTGCCGCCCTGAGGAACGCCGCCGATGGGGCCTGCCTCAACGGTCAGGGTCATGTAATCGCCGATGCCTTCTTCGTTTGCAACTGCGGAGACGAATTCGGGTGCGCCGATACCCAGATTGACGACCTTATCTGCCTCGAGTTCCATAGCTGCACGGCGTCCCATGATCTTCTTGGCACTGAGCTTGGGAGCGGGGATCGCGCCCAGAGGGATGCGGATGTCGCCGGTCATGCTGGGATCGAATCCGGGTGTGCCCTGGCACTGGGACTGATCTTCCTCAGCCTCTGCAACACAGATCGCGTCGACATAGATGCCGGGGATCTTGACAAGACGGGGATCCAGATTGCCGGACTCGACAACCTTTTCGACCTGGACAACAACCTTGCCGCCGCTGTTGTGGACAGCTGCTGCCAGAGAGGTTGCCTCGCAGGTAGCGCACTCGCGCTCAAGTGTCACGTTGCCGTTCTCGTCTGCGAAAGTACCGCGGATAAAACCGACCTGGATCGGGAATGCCTTGTAGAGCAGTCTCTCCTCGCCGCCGATGTTGACGAGCTCTACGATATCCTCTTTGGTGATGTCGTTGAGCTTGCCGCCCTGCAGACGGGGATCACAGAAAGTATTCATACCGACGTGGGTAATGGTTCCGACCTTGTGTGCTGCGATATCGCGGCAGAGCTGGGACAGAGTACCCTGAGGCAGGTTGTAGGCTTCCAGCTTGTTGGCGAAGATCAGCTTGCCGAGCTCGGGGACCATGTTGTAGTGGCCGCCGATGACTCTCTTGAGCATGCCTTCGTGTGCAAAGTGGTCAGCGCCGCTGCCGTCGCGGTTGCCCTGCGCTGCAGCATAGAAAAGGGTCAGATCACGGGGATGACCGGTCTCAAGGAAGCTCTTCTCCAGAGCTTTGCTGAGGGACTCGGGCATCTCGCATGCGACGAATCCGGATGTGGTAAAAGTCATGCCGTCCTGAACAAATTTTGCGGCTTCCGCTGCACTGATAATAGGTTTAACTGACATGGATCTATACTCCTTCAAATGATATTCATATGAATCTGTAAACTGAATCTGTAAACGCGGTTCATAGCCGCAGACATGAATCAAACCGGCAATTATTGAAAGACAGAAAAAATCACCTATTTATATGATTCACTTGTTCAATAATTCGTGTGCAGCCGCACAGATTATCAAAAATGCCGCCGCAGGCGCTTGCAGGATGGCCTGCGGCGGCATGAAACACAGTCCATATGGATGGAAAATGCTTACTTAAATTTCTTTACAAAGAAGTGTCTCCGGGAATTATTTGCCGAGGAAGTTTTTCTCTTTCCTCTTCTCCAGGAATGCAGTCATGCCTTCCTTCTTGTCATGTGTTGCGAAGGACAGACCGAACATATTCGCCTCAAGCTTCAGGCCTGCATCGAGGTCAACATCAAGACCGACATTGATGCACTGCTTAGCCAGAGCAACACTGTAAGGAGAGCTCTTCATGAAGTGGCCGGCAAGCTTCTTAGCCTCTGCCATGAGCTGATCCTGAGGATAGACATGGTTTACAAGGCCGATGCGCATAGCTTCCTCTGCACCGATCATGATGTCAGCGCCGAAGATGAGCTCTTTCGCGATCTTCTTGTTGGTCAGACGAGGAAGTCTCTGTGTGCCGCCGAAGCCGGGGATGATGCCCAGGCCAGCTTCAGGCTGACCGAACTTAGCATTGTCGGAAGCCAGAGTAACGTCGCAAGCCATGGAGATCTCGCAGCCGCCGCCCAGAGCGAAGCCGTTGACTGCAGCGATGGTGGGCTTTTCCATATCCTCAAGGCGCTTGAAAGCAACGCGTGCAAGGAGACCGAAAGTACGGCCTTCGGGAGCAGTGCCGTTGACCATCTCGGAGATGTCAGCGCCGGCAACGAAGGACTTCTGGCCGGAACCGGTCAGAATCAGAACCTTAACATCGGGATTAGCTTCGATCTCTGCAAAGCAGGCATCGAGCTCGGAAAGTGTCTCGGTGTTGAGTGCGTTCAGAGCCTTGGGACGATTGATCGTTACGACCGCAATACCATCTTCGATTTCAACCAGTAAGTTCTTGAATTCCATTTTGTTCCTCCTTTGAGTTTTGTGGATTCCTTAAATGAATTTATATGGGGTTACTATATTGTTCTGCCATCCCGATCAAGATAACCATCTCAGACGACACAGCAAATATACATATTAATGATACAACGTTTTTTCATTCCGGTAAATGAAAAGAATGCTTTTTCTTGTAATCGAATGACCTTATGCTGCTGTTCATGCTCCGACGGCAGCGGGAGTATACAGCTTTGTGGATTCCCTGATCCTGCAGCCCCGCACTCTGAATCCTACAGTCCCAGACTGCAGATGAGGATGAAGAGGAAGCACACGATAAAGGGAATGACGATCTGGGTTACCATGATATCAAAATAAGCCTCTTTGTGGGTCATTTTGCAGATGCCCAGCAGGGTGATCTGCGCGCCCTGATGAGGCAGGGTATCCAGCGTGCCCGCTGCGATGGCCGCAATCCTGTGAACCTGTTCCAGGTTGGCCTCCTTGAAAAGGTTCAGAGCGATCGGATAAATTACAAAGAATACAACGAAGCCGGAAACGCCTCCGTATGTGAGTATACAAGTGATGATGAAAACGATAGTACTACATATCTGCCCTTACACATACCTGCGATCCATTTTGCAATGGATTCCGCGGCTCCCGAAACTGGTAAACCGCACCGAACAAGGCACCGACGAAGAACACCAGGAAGTAACTGGTGACATAGGCCGAAGCGGCCGGCATGAACAGGTCCTTTAAACCGCTCAGTAAAGTGACACCGCCTTCAACTGTTGGAAACACGCTGAAAATATCATCAAATGTACTCAAAGCACGCATGCAGTCAGCCGTTATTCCAATCCGCATATTATTTAGCATACTAAATATTAGTATAAAAAAATATAAGCCTGCGGATTTTTATCTGTTTTATACTAACACGAACCTATGAAAATAACAAGGTTTACAAATCATCTTGCACCCGATTTGTCAATACCGCAAAAATGCAGGGATCTATTTTGTGAAAATTGTATAAAAAAAGAAGCAGAAAAAAAGTGTTTCTTTTCTTCTGCTTCCGTTTTTTATCTTTTTATCCGCGGTGGCGGCGGATCTCTCCGATCAGCGCCGGCAGAATCTTGTGCAGATCTCCAACGATCCCGTAATCAGAGACATTGAAGATCAGAGCCTTGGGATCTTTGTTGATCGAGACCACGCACTTGGCGTCGCGCATGCCGACAATGTGCTGTACAGATCCGGATATCCCGCAGTTAATATAGAGATCCGGAGTGACGGTGATCCCGCTCTGCCCGATCAGATGTGCGTGGGAGATCCATCCCTTGTCAACTGCGACACGGGATGCACCCACAGCGCCGTGCAGAAGATCTGCCAGCTCTTCAATGAGCTTAAAGCCCTCCGGCCCGGCACCGTTGCCGCCCGCCACGATGACATTGGCGGTGCCCAGATCCACACCTTGGTCCGCTGCCGCCTCGAGAACCTCCGCAAGCTCCGGCCGGATGATCTTCTCTCCCGCCTGTCCGCCGCTGTCTGCAGAGTTGTAGGGTACGACGGCAATCGCACCGGCTCTTTCCGGGGCATCCTGTTCCGTTCCTGCCGGCTCCTCAGCCCTTGTCCCTCTGCCTGCCCCGCCAAAGCTGCCGGGCCTGATGGAGATGATCTGCGTTTTCTCCTGTTCCCGGAAAGACACGGAGACTGCCGCAGTCCCTCCGAAGGCGTGGCGGATCCACAGCAGCTTCCCGCCCTCTTTCGCCAGATCGACACAATCGGAGATCATACCAGTCCCAAGCCGCGCAGCAAGACGGGGAGCCAGGTCCATACCGTCCGTTGTGCGCTCAAAGAGAATCATCTCCGGCTTCTCCGTCTCTGCTGTCCTTGCGATCGCGTCCGAGCAGAACTCGGCGCTGTAGACCGAGAGTTCCTCCCCTTCGATGAGAACTGCCTTATCCGCGCCGGTCACAAGCGCCTTCTGTGCTGCACTTTCAAGGGCATCGCGGTCTGCACCTGCAAACAGTGCACAGATCACATATTTCTCCTCTTCCTCCGCTGCAGCCGCTATGATCTTTGCTTTGGCCAGAAGATCTTTTGATGTGGAGGCCAGCCCTCCCCTGCTGTCTGTCTCCAGATATGTCCAGATTTCTTTTTTCATCTCACACCTCCTGCACCTGCTCAGAGAATTCCTTCCGAAAACAGCCTCTGCGCCAGCGCAGCAACTGCTTTTTCAGGGTCGGGATCCTCTATGATCTGACTCTGCTTGTCCAGTTTCCGCAGCTGTACCTCACAGACCTGCATTGCGGCTTTGTCAGGACCGGCCTTAACAGAATGCTCCTGTGAAAGACGATCTCCGGGAAGGTCTTCCGCAAGGATATCCTCTGCAGAAAGTACAGGAAGCTCCATGCTCTCTGCCTCCAGTATGCGCGCGATCAAGGGATAGCGCACCTGGAAAGAAGCTTTTGTGAAGGTCAAAAGACAGGGGGCAGGAAGAATGTAAATACGGTTACCCCTGTCGTCTTCCTTCTCAACACGAAGAACGGTTCCCTCCGCCTCCTTCTGCTGCTGCGGGCTGCAATGGAGGGCATAAGTCACCTGGGGAAGTCCCAGATACTGCGCCAGTTCCGGTCCCAGCATGCTTGTGCCGCCGTCTACAGTCTTCGCCCCGCAGAAAACCGCGTCCGCGCGTATCCCTTCGCGCTTCTCTATGACGCGCACTGCCCGCGCCAGGACCTGTGCAGTCCCGCGGACATCAGATCCGGCAAATGCAGGATCACAGACCAGATACCCCGTTTCCGCTCCGAGACCGATACAGTCCCGCAGAACGCTGGCCGCAGACGCAGGTCCCATGCTGAGCGCTATGATCCTGGTGTCAGGTTCTTTTTCCTGCACCCTGAGCGCTGCCTCCATAGCATACAGATCAAACGGATTGATCACCTGCTTCTCACCGCCGCGGCGGACTGAACCTGTTCCCGGGTCCAGTTCTCCCCTGCCCGCCTCCGGTGTCTGTTTGACACATACAATAATATTCATAAATTGCAGCATCCCCTTTCTGTTTTCCCTTTTCCGGCCCCCACCGGAATCAATAATTTGTGTACTAATTATAGGACAGGGTATATATTTTGTCTATGCGATAAAAAAGAACCGGATCACGCAGATCCGGTTCTCTCCGAAAGCCTTTGAATATAGTTCTGATAAATATATTCTGCCCGCTTTTTAAAGATCAAGTGTGATGATCTTCCTGAGCATATTTTTGAGCACTGTGATCTCTTCCTCACTGAACTGCTCAAGAACGTTCCTGTCAACCTCGGTGACGACTGTTCTCACTGACATCTCAATGTTTTTGGAAACATCCGTGAGTTCAATATGAATGAAACGTCTGTCGGAGCTGTCGATCATGCGGCGAATAAGGCCCTTGTTCTCCATGCGCTCCAGTATTCCGGAAATCGTGGAATTCTCTACGCCCAGATGTGCCGCGATATCCTTGGGATTATGCATATCAAATTCCCATATACATCCCAGGACCCCGTACTGAATGGGTGTGATATCAAATTGTGCCAGGTTCTTCTTCATGTACTGAAAAACTGTATGCTGCGCCCCTGTTAGCAGATAATTAATGCAGTTGTCCAGACTGTTCATGACCTATTTTTCCCTCCTATCCTTGTAAGATAATACGAAGCATCCGCTTTATCGATCTATGCCTGGTTCTCTTTTATCCTGCTAAAAAACCTCCCTGCAGGATTATCCCCCCTGTCTGAACAACCTTTGCATACAGATAATAGACACTTTCAAGAATCATACCATACTTTTTTTTCTTATGCTATCTGTCTCAGAGAAAAACTCAGTGTTTTTGCCTGTCGTACCCTTATTAGTACAATATTCTGCAGGATTATTTCCCGGTTTAATGATGCGCAATCAAAATCACTTCTGTTTGGTATTTTGATTTTCTGTACATGCTGATCTGTTTGTTTATATGTATAACATATTCACATACATGTATGGATCAGGCGTGCGGGGAATCGATCAGATCCGCATAGGCCGCGGCTCTGAGTACCTGCGCCCTGTCCGGGGGATTCTGATCCAGTTTCTCCCGCAGACGCCGGCAGAGCATGGTATTGCGTTCTGTCACCGTCACATTGTGCACGGCGTAGGAAAGCGCCTTCCTGGTCCCGGTGATCACGAGAACCTTTCTGGCCCGGGTGATCCCGGTGTAGATCAGGTTGCGCTGCAGCATGATGAAATGATTCATGAGGACCGGCATAACAACGATCGGGTACTCGGATCCCTGCGCCTTGTGGATGGTGGCAGCATAGGCAAGGACCAGCTCATCGAGTTCGGAGACATCGTATTCCACCTCACGTTCATCGAATCGGACAAGCAGGGTTTTGTCCTCCGCATCAACCGACAGGACGACACCTATATCCCCGTTGAAGACTTCCTTGTCGTAATTGTTGCGGATCTGCATGACTTTGTCCCGGGCACGGAAAATAAAACCGCCCCGCCTTAACCCCTGTGACCCCGATACTCCCTGAACCGGAGGATTGAGGGCTTTCTGCAGCTCCTGGTTGAGATTTGCGGCACCCACAATTCCCCTCTGCATGGGCGTGAGGACCTGGATCTCCGATGGAGGAATGTGATAATAGCGGGGAAGCCTTGTACTCACCAGATCAATGATCGTCTGCAGCGCAGCCTGCGCGCTCTGCTCATTTTCCGCAGTCTGAGGCAGGTTCTGCCTGTTGGCGGGATTTTCCATGTCCATAAAGAAGAAATCACTGTTCCTTCCATTGGAGAGATCCGGCATTCTGCCTGCATTGATGCGGTGGGCATTGGTGATGATCCGGCTTTTTGCCGCCTGACGGAAAATACGGGTCAGGCGCACAACCGGAAAACAGTTTGATTCTATGAGATCGCGCAGGACATTGCCCGCTCCCACACTGGGAAGCTGGTCAGTATCCCCGACAAAAATAAGCGTCATGGCGTCAGGAACTGCTTTCAGGAGATTATAAAAAAGCAGCAGGTCGATCATGGAGCACTCATCCACGATAAGAACATCTCCCACAAGGGGATTCTCCTCGTTTTTCTGGTATCCTTCCGGCGGTTTTACCTCCAGAAGACGGTGGATTGTCTTTGCCTCCATTCCCGCAGCCTCGGAAAGGCGCTTGGCGGCGCGTCCTGTCGGAGCAGCCAGAAGGATCCTGGCGCCGGCACTGCGGAATGCCGTGATGATCCCAAGTGTCGTGGTCGTTTTTCCTGTGCCCGGTCCTCCTGTCAGGATCAGGACTTTACTGCGGACAGCCGTCCTGATCGCCTGGATCTGGACTTCGTCATACTGCATCCGGGTCTTCTGCGCAATGCGGGCGGCAAGTCCCTCCTTAACAACCGTGATCCCCTCTGTGTTCCGCCGGATTTTTTCCAGGCGGCGGACAGCTCCCGTCTCCGCAAAGAAAAAAGGAGGAAGGTATATGGCATCCTCCACTGGGGCCCCGGTCTGTTTTGTCAGCTCATTCTCAGCTTCCTTTACCGGTTCAAGAATCACATCCTTTGCGCGGATCATCTCATCCAGTGTCATAGAGAGTACGCCGTCTTCAACATCCAGGAGCTCTGCGGCCTTTTTGATCAGCACGCTCCGGGTCGAGTAGCAGTGGCCTTCATCCGCCAGGCGGTTTAAAGTATACAGAAGGCCGCTCCTGAGGCGGGCATTACGCTCATGCCCGAATCCCATTTTCTCCGCGATGGTGTCTGCCGTCCTGAAACCGATCCCCCAAATGTCATCGGCGAGGCGATAGGGGTTTTCCTGAACGATGGAAATGCTCTCGCCGCCATAGGCCTTGAAAATCTTCGTGGCATGGCTGGTACTGACATCGTGACCCTGCAAAAAGAGCATGATGTTTTTGATTTCCTTCTGCTCCGTCCAGCTCTTTTTGACCTGTTCAACACGGGTCTTCCCGATTCCGGGCACCTCAGAAAGCCTGTCCGGATCGTTCTCGATCACTTCCAGTGTATCTTTTCCGAAGGTCTGCACGATCCTGCGGGCAAATTTCGGCCCGATCCCTCTGATCAGACCGCTCCCGAGATATTTTTCAATCCCATAGACCGTCGCGGGCAGCGTCTCCTCGAAACTCTCAATAGAGAACTGACGGCCGTACTTTGCATCGATCCGCCAGCTGCCGGTCAGCTGCAGAACACTTCCCACATGTACCTCGGGCATCAGGCCGACGACTGTGACCAGGTCCCCAAAGCCCCTGGCCCGGCAGCGGATCACAGAATACCCGTTCAATTCGTTATGATAGGTAATGCGCTCTACAACGCAGCGCAGTTTTTCCATGAATATTCAGCCTCCTGCACGCCGGCTGCTCCTGTCCGCATCAGATCTGTGCTTTCCGCCAGGTACCTGACCGGACGATATCTGCGTTTGCCTGCAGGCTTTATCTGAGCCTGCGCACCAACGGCAGCAGAACACCGCCGAAAGCATTGCCCAGGGAAATCACCAGCAGACACAGAAGGGTGTGAGGATTCCACATGCCGGCAATTGAAAAATAATACATATCCGCGACGCAGTGCTCTGTTCCGCACAGTATAAATACAGTGACTCCGAACAGGAGCGAGAGATACTTTCCGACTTCGTGCGGGTTCTTGTTGTATCCGTCAACACCGATATAGATCAGAATGTCACAGAAAATACCGAGTATAAAAAGGCTCAGAAAAGAATCGTCGGACTTGACTGTACACATGGCGATCGCCTTTTCCTGGAGGGCGGGTCCGATTCTGGTCAGGCTCTCGGCGAAGGCAGTCAGCATGGCGCCGGCAAAGTTGCCGGCCCACATGACGATCACGCTCAATGCATAGGGAAGATCTCTGTCGAACACATAGCATACCTTGCCGGTGAACAGGTCAAATCCAAAAGTACATACAGTGAACAGTCCTACAGTGAAGAACACGGCACCCAGCACCTTATTGTCCAGAGATAAAAATACTGTTCCTCCGATTGAAATCGAAATTCCGGCCAGAATTCCGAAAATAAATGTTTTAACATAGTTCATGGCACATCAACCTCCTGTGAATCAGCCAGCGAATCTTTCTGTTTATTTTGCGATTTTTCTGCAATTGCTTACAGTGCTAATAAATATAATGCCTCTTGAACATTCTGGCAAGCAGAATGTTCAAGAGGCATTATCTGTTCTTTAAAAGAAACTGATGAAATCAGCCCGCAAAGCTATTTTTTGATATAGACGGGACGTCTGCCGCGCAGTTCATCGTAGATCTCACAGTAATTGCGGTAGCGGATCCTGCTGATCTCGCCGCGATCAAGTGCGGCCTTCACAGCGCAGTCGGGCTCATTGATGTGAATGCAGCCGTTAAACCTGCAGTCGGGCTCCCATTTTTCGAACTCGGGATAATAGTAGTGCAGACGATCAGGTTCAATATCCTGGACCCACAGAGATGTAAATCCCGGAGTATCGACCAGGTAGGTGTCCCTGAAGCCCTCCCCGGCACCGGCCGGCAGCAGCTCCACATGCCGGGTTGTATTTTTTCCCCGGCGGATCTTGCGTGACAGCTCACCTGTCTGCATATGCGCATCCGGGCAGAGGGTGTTGATCAGAGTGGATTTTCCTGCTCCGCTGGGTCCGGTCAGAACAGTGGTCTTTCCGCGCAGGATCTCCTTTACCGCGGCAAGACTCTCCGGAATGAAGCTGCTGATAAACAGGACTGTACATCCGCAGGCTTCATAGGTCTCCCTCAGTTCCCTGATCTCCTCCTCTGTCGCAATGTCCCTCTTGTTGAAACAAAGGATCGCGTCCAGCTCCTTCTCCTGCATGGTGATCAGGAATCTGTCCAGCATATTGTAGCTGGGAGCGGGATGGGTGATCGCAAAGATCAGCAGTGCCTGGTCTACATTTGCCACATTCGGGCGCACAAGTTCGTTTTTTCTGGGAAGGAGTGCCCGCACATTCCCTTCTTTGGGGACACTGACTGTGTCTGTAATATCTATCTCCACATCATCGCCGACCAGCGGCTTTTTGCCCAGCGCGCGGAATATTCCCTTGGCCCGGCAGCGGTACAGATCGCCGCCGGTGTCAACTTCATAAAAACCGGCAATGCTTTTAATGATTTTCCCTTGCATGTAGTTTCCCCATGCCGACTGCGCATGTCAGCGCATCTTCTATACGTTCCCGGACCGCCGTGCAGTCCGGATCCCGGCTTCTCAGTCTTTGGTGAAGACAAGCTTCCGGGTCAGCTCTTTGCTCTCTTTGTGTTCTGTCGTCCCGGAAGAATCCTCTCCCGTCTCTCCTGAACCTGACTGTTCAATGATCACATTGGTATACTGCAGGTACAGGGTCGCTTCGGAATAGGGGATTCCCGTGAACGAAACCTGATAGGGGAATTCCGAGGTGGTCACGTTGAGAAGTTCCTTGCCGTCCTCTGCCCTGATGATCAGCGTGACAGACGTTCCCTCTTCATAATCGGGATCCTCGCTGTATCTGGGGGCTTCAATTCTGGCGGAATAGCTGTAGCGGGGCTCTCCGCTCAGTTCCATATCCACTCTGGTCCCTTCCTCAACATACACACCCTTTTCAATGGACTGTCCGATCACGATTCCGGGATCATAGCGTCCGCTGGTATCCGTGACCGTCGTCTCTCCGGGCGTCAGGCCTACCTGCAGAAGCGCCGCAGAGGCCTCCTGTTCTGTCAGGCCCAGAATGTTGGGGACTTCCGCCATGCCGGTCCGGTCCGGTCCCCGGCTGACAAACAGAGTGACAGTTGCGCCGGATGCCACTTCAGTGCCCTCAGCGGGATCCTGATTTTCCACATATCCCTCCTGGACTTCCTCGCTGTAGACCTCCTCGATGGAAGTCTTCAGTCCCAGCTGCTCCAGTTCCTTGACTGCGTCTGCCTGTTTTTTGCCTGTGACATTGGTCACGGCAATCTTCTTGACCATAGCGACAGTCAGGGTCACTTCTGTGCCCTCTTCAAGACGGTCGCCCTCTTTTGCGCTGGCATCCATGACAATGCCTTCTTCATATTTATCCGACGTGCCGTAGGTGATCTCCCAGGTAAGGTTTGCGCGTTTGAGTGCTTCCTGTGCATCCTCCGCGGTCTTGCCGATCACTTTCGGCATCACGGCCATCTGGGCGGGCTCACCCTCTGTGCTGTCCTGAGCCTGCTCCTCTATAGTCTGCGTTCCGTCCGCATCAGACTGGTTCTTGTCCTTTCCGGCAGAAGCAGACCTGCGGTTCACGGCGACCAGAATGATCACGATTCCGATGACAACAACCGCGACTACAGAGAGGATCTGGATGATCCTGTCGAGCCTGCGCTCATCCTCTGCCAGCTCCTCATCTTCCTCATCCTCCTGCGGATAATGGTCCTGATCAGCGTCATTATCCGGGGGATAGATCTCATTTCCTCCCGTACTCCCTTCCCCGTAATTCGTTCCGGAAGCCGGTCCTGCCGTATCGGTTCCTCCCGCGGCACTTGCCGCCGAGACAGGCACAAATCCCTGTGTGGCCTGTGACAGGCTGCCGCTGCCGGCAGTTGAGGCTGCTGCCGAAGCCGCACCTGCTGCCGCAGCTCCCGCTGCTGCAGAAGAAGCCCTGCGCCTGATCTCTTCCCGGTCCTTCTGGCTCATTGCACGGGTCTCGGACAGATTCTCGTCTGCCGCCCTGTGCACAAAACTGCCTTCAGGATCACTGAGGGAATGTCGGAGATCCGCAGCAAGTTCATCCATGGTCTGATAGCGGCGGTCAGGACTCTTTTCACAGCACTTCAGAACGATCTGTTCCACACTGAAGGGGAGATCCGGTACCAGCTCTTTCGGGGAAGGAAAAGGATCCTGAATATGCTGGAGGGCAACGGCGACCGTTGTCTCTCCGTCATAGGGCACCTTTCCGGTCAGCATTTCATACAGAGTCACACCCAGCGAATAAACATCGCTCTTCTCATCGCTGTATCCTCCGCGCGCCTGCTCGGGAGACGTATAATGAACGGATCCCATGACGTTGGAGGTGATCGTATTGCTGGTGGAAGCCTTCGCGATGCCGAAGTCTGTCACCTTTACTTTGCCTTCTTTGGAAATAATGATGTTCTGGGGCTTGATATCCCTGTGGATAATATGACCCCTGTGCGCTGCCGCCAGGCCCATGGCGACCTGAATAGCGACTGTCACAGCCTCGCGGGTCGACAGTCTCTTTCTCTTTTCAATATATCTCTTGAGCGTGATGCCGTTCACCAGCTCCATGATAATGAAGTAAGTGCCCTTTTCCTCCCCGACATCGTATACATTGACGATGTTGGGATGCATCAGGCCGGCTGCCGCCTGGGCCTCGACACGGAATTTGGAGACAAATGTCGCGTTCTCCGAAAATTCCTGTTTGAGCACCTTGACAGCCACCATGCGGTTGAGCCGGTGGTCTTTCGCTTTATATACATCGGACATGCCTCCGGTACCGACTTTTTCCAGTACCTCATAGCGGTCCGCAATCAACATCCCTATCTTGATCATTATTCCTCCAAGCCGCACTCCGGTGCGGCAGCCCGAGGAGAAAGCCCGGAACGGGTTTCTCCGATGGAATCAGCGAGGCGTGTGCCCTATGGGCACCGGCTCGGCCTTAAAAAACCGGCGTATCAGCGCGATTTTTTAAACTTTTCTCCTCCGGATTCCTGTCAGACCGTCCAGCGGCCTGTATCAAAAGGATTGATGAGAATTGCTGAAATATTGTCCTTGCCGCCCGCCATGTTCGCTTCATGGACCAGCCTGTCCGCAGCTTCCTCCAGACTTCTGATCGAAAAGACGATTCTGGCGATTTCCTGATCAGTTACCATGTTCGTAAGTCCGTCCGAGCATAAAAGAAGAAGATCTCCTTCCAAAAGGGTCTCCCGGAAAAAATCCACGGTGAGATTATCCTCAGCTCCCACAGCGCGGGTGATGATATTTTTATCCGGAAGTGCGCGGGCAGTCTCTCTGTCGATCCTGCCGGCCTGGATCATCTCCTCCACAAGAGAGTGGTCGACTGTGACCTGGCGGATCCTTCCCGGAGCGCGGAGCACATAGAGCCTGCTGTCCCCGACGTTGGCTGCAAGAAGTCTGCCGTCTCTGACAGAGGCAGCCACAAAGGTGGTCCCCATTCCGAAATAGGCAGGGGTTTTTGAGGCAATCTTCCTGAGTCCCTTGTTCGCGGTCTGCAGCGCACTCTCAATCAGACGAGCGGGATCAGCGTTACTCTCCGCTGCGCCCGCAATAGCCGCCGACACTGTGTCCACCGTATACCTGGAGGCATAGTCGCCGGCGTTATGTCCTCCCATCCCGTCCGCAACTATATACAGATTGGGCAGAGGTCCGACGGGAATATCACAGGCAAATACGTAATCCTGATTCATCGTCCTCTGTCTCCCGGTGTCCGTTATAGAAAAAGATGATGGCATAATGTATCCCTCATGCCGCACACATGTGCAGCTGATTCTTTCCCGGTGTTCCTTTCCCGGTGTGATCCGCGATACCGAAAAGCTCCGCAGACACGTCCCTGGCAGGGCGCATCACGATCTCACATACCTGTTGCGAAGCTGGCCGCAGGCACCTTCGATATCTTTACCAAGTGCTCTTCTAATACTAACATTTACACCATTATTTTCAAGTTCCTTTTTAAATGCCTGCACGTGTGCGTTGTCAGGGTACTCAAATCCGCGCTCCCTGACAGGGTTGACAGGGATCAGGTTGATGTGGGCTTTGAGCGGTCTTGCCAGCCTGGTCAGCCCCTGCGCATCCAGACTGCTGTCGTTGACGCCGCGGATCAGGCTGTATTCGAAGGTAATCTGCCTTCCTGTCTTCTGATAATATGCGGCGCATGCTTTCATGAGCTCTTCGATCGTATAGCGTCTGGCGACCGGCATGATCTTCCTGCGCTGCTCATCCGTCGACGCATGAAGCGACAGGGCCAGGGTGATATGGAGTCCCTCTTCCGCCAGCCGGTAAATATTGGGCACGATCCCGCAGGTGGAAACAGTCACATTCCGCTGGCTGAGATTGAGGCCGCCGGGTCCCGTCAGAAGGCGGATAAAGCGCAGCAGATTGTCATAATTATCCAGGGGCTCCCCCATTCCCATGACGACAACATGGGAGACGGTCTTCCCGGTCTTTCGGATAATCGCATAGATCTGTTCCAGCATCTCCGATGCGGTGAGAGACCTGACCAGCCCGTGCAGGGTGGATGCGCAGAAGCTGCATCCCATCCGGCAGCCGACCTGGGAGGAGATGCACACGCTGTTTCCGAAACGGTAGCGCATGAAAACGCTCTCCACCAGACACCCGTCCGGCATTTCAAAGAGATATTTCTGCGTGCCGTCTATGGCGGAGATCTGCCTGTCGACAAGCTTTGCAGTCACCAGAGGATAGTCCTCTGCCAGCTCCGCCCGAAGCCTGGCGGGCAGATTGGTCATCTCCTCATAGCCGGCAGCCTGCCGCGCATGGATCCACTCATAAATCTGTTTAGCCCGGAATGCCGGAAGACCCTTTTCACATACAAGATCCCGGAGTTCCTCCTGATACAGGGATTTAATATCTTCACTCATTTACATCATTCCTGTCCTGTGCGGGGCTTTGTCCGCTCCCGTTCACACTTCTTTTTCCCCGGCGGGAAAGCCGTGCTCTGATCGGCACAGCGGGACCTTCAGGTTTTTCTGAACCTGGAAATGAAAAATCCGTCCGTGCCGTGCACATGAGGCAGCAACTGGATCCTGTTTCCATGGATCCCCGGGATCTTGTCCGGCAGATAAGCCGTCAGATCTTCAGGCTGCAGGCCCAGCTCCTGCCCGATCCAGTCCGCATTCTCTTCGTTCTCTGCACGATTGATCGTACAGGTACTGTAGATGAGTATGCCGTCTTTTTTCAGATAACGCACTGCATTGGCCAGGATCCGGCGCTGCAGCTGCTGAAGGGATTCGAGCCCTTCCAGGCTCGCCCTGTACTTGATGTCCCGTTTTTTTCCGATGACGCCCAGTCCGGAACAGGGAAGGTCGCACAGGACCACATCCGCCTTTTCTTCATCTTCGGGAAAAAAGATCCTTGCATCCCTCTCGGCAGCATGTATGTTGTCCAGACCCAGGCGCTCTGCCCCCTGCCGGATCAGATCCGTCTTGCGGGAGGTGAGGTCATAGGAAAATACTTCTCCTGCCCTGCCGCCGTCTTTATTCAAAGTATACAGCCGCTCCGCCGCGAAAAAGCTCTTTCCGCCCGGTGCAGCGCACAGATCAAGGACAGTCTCTCCTCCTGTCAGGCCAGCGGCCTCAACAGCCAGCATGGAGCTTTCGTCCTGTACTGTCCACAGACCTTCGGAAAAACCCGGAAGCCTGCGCAGATCAGAGGTCCTGCGAAGATGCCGGCAGTCCGCAAGCCACCTTCCCTCCTCGATCACGACACCCGCGGCACGCAGCTGCGCCAGCAGGTCCTCCCGCTCTTCCCCGGAAAGGCGTCCGCTCAGGCGGATCGAGACAGGCCGGATCTCCATCAGTGCATCCAGGAGCTTCTCCGTCTCTTCCGCTCCCAGCTGGTCCGTCCACATCCGGACCAGCCACTGCGGCATGGAGTGCCTGAGGCTCATGGCCTGCACCTGAACATCGGTGTTTTCTCTGTCCCTTTTTGTACCTGCGCCCCTCTTGGAAAAGAAGGCATCGACGCCTTCTTTGTCCGAGGCGGCTTCTCTTGCCGCATTTCGGAGGACGCCGTTGACAAAGCCGGACAGTCTGGCGGGGCCATGACGCTTTGCCAGTCTGACAGCCTCGTTGCAGACAGCGCTGTCCGGTACTGAATCCATGTAATAGATCTGATAAATGCCCATCCGGAGGATCTGGTGCACGGCAGGATGGAGCCTTGTGACCGAACGGCCTGTAAAGTGTGCGATCCTGGCATCCAGCTCAGTCTTTCTTTCTATGACGCCTTCCAGAAGACGTTTGATAAAGGCCTTTTCCGCTGTGCTCATATCCGCACAGTCATCGAGCGTTTTTCTGACCAGGACATTGCTGAATGTATCGTTTTTCTCATGCGAAAGAAGGGCAAGCAGGACTGCTTCTCTCTCGTCCTTCAATGCCCTTCCTTTTTCGGTTGTATGTGCGGAGCTGCGGCTGACGCCCGGTTTCTTCCGGGCCGGCCCGCCGGTACTTGTCCGCCTTTTCTGCGCATTCGCGCCCTGTTTTTTTTCTATGCTGTTATTGTCGCTGATACCGTTTTCCTCCTGCTTCATCTGCGGCGACGTCCGTTATTGACGATCATCAGAAGACGCAGAAGCTGCAGCACAGAGGCAGCCGCAGAGGCAACATAGGTCATTGCCGCCGCCGAAAGCACAGATTTGCTGCCCTGCAGCTCAGTCTGTCCGAGCATTCCGTAATCCTGCAGCATTGCCAGCGCGCGCCTCGAAGCATTAAACTCAACGGGAAGCGTCACAAGCTGAAAGAGAACGCCGAAGGAGAACAGATAGACGCCGATCATGGCAAGCGTATCATTCAGTCCCAGGATCACTCCGAGCATCACGATCCAGATGCCGATATTGCTTCCGATATTGGCGACGGGAACCAGCGCAGTCCTGATCTTTAAGGGAAGATATCCTGTCTCATGCTGCATGACATGGCCGCACTCATGGGCTGCCACGCCGATCGCTGCCACCGATGTAGAGTTGTAGGTTGCATCGGAAAGATTGACGACACCGCGGGCGGGATCATAATGATCCGTGAGTTCACCTGCCACATGCTGCACCGTCACACCCAGTACTCCGTTCCTGCGTAGGATCATTTCCGCCGCCTGCGCGCCTGTCATACCGCTGGCGCTCCTGACCTTCGCGTACTTCCTGTAGGTGGACTTGACGCGCGCACTGGCCAGAAGGCACAGAACTGCGCCGACAATGACCAGCAGGTAGGATGCGCTGTAAAAACCATTGTACATTCCATAGCCGCCGTAATACATAAACGAGGCCTCCTTTTTCCTGTATATATGATGACATAAATCCAGCAGCTGAACCCGCCGGGTCTAAAAAAAGCCGCGGCAGGATCCGGAAACGGTCCGGTTTTGTTCACTGCTCTAAATATTATGCAGACAGATTGTTACAAATCTGTTGACGCAAAATAAATATTCTATAAAGGTGAGCCGGAACAGATCTGCTGCAGGATGCATTGACAGATCGGATGGATTATGATCTGCCCAGGACGGTTCCCCGGGGAATCTTTGTTCCGCGCAGAAAAGCATCTGCTGCCATACGTTTTTTGCCCTCCGCCTGGATTTCAAGAAGCGCGAGCGCACCCTGGCCGGCAGCCACACAGATCGACTTTTTATCTGTATAGAAAACTGTCCCCGGGACAAGGTCTGCAGGCACATTGTCTGCAGGGCGGACTTCGGCGCTCCAGATCTTAAATGTGTGTCCGTCGAGAGTGGTATAGGCACCCGGCCACGGAAGCATGCCCCGCATACGCTGTTCGATCTGCGCCGCCGGCATTGTCCAGTCAATCTCTCCCATTTCTTTGCGGAGCATGGGAGCATAGCTTGAAAGGCTGTCATCCTGATGTACAGGATGAAGCTCTCCTGCCTCGATTGCGGGAAGATACTTCACGATCATCTCACCGCCCAGCTTCGCAAGTTTCTCATAGAGACTTTCGCCGGTCTCTCCGGGCCCGATCGGGACACTCTCCTGGAAGAGAATATCTCCGGTATCCAGTCCGGCATCCATCTGCATCAAAGTGATCCCGCTCTCGGGATCACCGTTAATAACCGACCACTGGATCGGAGCTGCGCCCCGCAGCTTCGGCAGGAGAGAGGCATGGATATTGACACAGCCAAAACGGGGAATATCCAGAAGTTCCTGCGGCAGGATCTGTCCAAACGCCGCAACTACGATCAAGTCCGGGACAAGAGAGCGGATCCGGTCAACGGCCTCCCTCTCTCTGATCCGGGCAGGCTGAAAAACAGGAAGACCCCATTTTTCCGCACAGATCTTAACGGGTGTCTGGATCACTTTTCGGCCGCGTCCTTTCTGCCTGTCCGGCTGGGTGACCGCGAGAATGACCTCCTGTCCGCTCCTGCACAGAGCATCCAGTGCACAGACGGCAAAATCAGGAGTTCCCATAAAAATAATCTTCAATCTGATACCTCCCTACCCTTCTCCTTATTCAGCAGGCGTTTCCTCAGGAGTCTGCCCTTCTTCGTCCTCTTCAGCCGACTGCAGTTCAGAAGCATCAAGGAGTTCACCGTTGACCTTCTCAACATAGAGATGGCCGTCCAGATGATCGAGTTCGTGGCAGATCGCGCGGGCGAGGAACTCCTCCGCCTCCAGCTCCCACTCATTCATATCCAGATCGTTGTAGCGCACTACGACCCGATTGGGGCGGGTCACTTCGCCGACCTTTCCGGGGACAGACAGACAGCCTTCGTAGCCTGTCTGCTCTCCGTCCTGTTCAACGATCTCGGGATTGACCATTGTCAGAGGTTCGTCCTGTTCCTCAGTCACATCGATGACGACGAGCCTTTTCAGAATGCCCACCTGGGGGGCAGCCAGGCCGACTCCGCCGGTCTCATACATTGTCTCGAGCATATCCTCCGCGAGAGTCCTGATGCGGGGTGTGACTTCCTTGATTACTTTTGCTTTTTTACCGAGGACAGGGTCGCCCATCTCTCTGATCGTACGCAGTGCCATATTGTTCCTTTCTATATTCGCATTTCCAGTGCCGGTCTCTTTGATCAGCGAGGCCGGGTAAAGAGATGTATTTTCCGGGATCAGCCTGCTCTTTCTCAGAACGGATTGATCGGATCAAAGTCAAACTGTATTTCCACATGTCGGAAGAGCATAGATGCCGACCGCCGCTCCCGGGTCTCCATTGCTTCTATAAAATCTTTACAGACAATCAGTGTATCATATTTTTCCGCTTTTATGTATATCACAAAGCGGAAGAGGTCCCGGAGCTTCTTCATGGATCCGGTGGAAGGCCCGATCACCTGGATCCGGCCGGCGTCCTGCAGAGCTCCTGTCTCCATGAGCCGCATGCGCAGGGCATTCGCAGCCCGCAGGGCTGCCTCTTCTTCTTCCGACTGAACCTGTATGGCCATCATATGTGCCGCAGGCGGATAGCGAAGAAGCTTTCGATAAGCTGATTCCTCCTCGTAAAAGCCCTCGTAGTCCTGTCCGGCCGCGTGGCGGATCGCGTAATGTTCCGGCTGATAGGTCTGGATCACGACATCTCCGGCTTCGCTGCCCCTTCCGGCGCGTCCCGCAGCCTGGGTCAACAGTTGGAAAGTCCGCTCTGCGGCGCGGTAATCGTCTCCGTACAGGGACAGGTCTGCCATAAGGATTCCGACCAGTGTGACAGAAGGAAAATCATGTCCCTTGACGATCATCTGGGTCCCCAGAAGGATATCTGCCTCTTCGGAGGAAAATGCGGAGAGAATCTTCTCATAACTTCCCTTGCGCCGGGTCGTATCCGCATCCATACGCAGGATCCGGGCCTGGGGGAAGATCTCCCGAAGGGATTCTTCAATTTTTTCGGTTCCTGCCCGCATGGCAAGGACATACCTTGAACCGCACTCCGGGCAGCTGCGGAAAGACGGTCTCTCATATCCACAGTAATGACAGACCAGCCTGCCGTTTCCGTGAAGAGACAAAGACACGTCACAATGAGGACATTTGGCCACATAGCCGCAGCTTCTGCAGGAGACAAAGCCTGCAAATCCCCGCCGGTTGATGAAGAGCATGCTCTGCTGACCCTTGCGCAGACGATCCTCTATTTTGCGGTGAAGGCTTCTGGAGAGCATGGATTTATTGCCCTGCCTGAGTTCTTCCCGCATATCCACAGTTTCCACAGAAGGAAGAGTTCCGCCGGTCAGCCTCTTGCTGAGCCGGAACAGACGGATCTCACCGTGCTGCGCTCTCCAGTATGACTCCAGGGAAGGGGTGGCCGAGCCGAGTACCAGCACTGCGCCGTGCATTCCGGCAATTTCTTCCGCCACCTCTCTGGTCTGGTATTTGGGCATGGATTCATTTTTGTAGCTGCGCTCATGTTCCTCATCGATCACGATCACGCCGGGCTTTGAAAAGGGTGTAAAAAGCGCGCTGCGCGGACCGATGATCACATCGATCTCGCCGCGGCGGGCCCTCTCCCACTGATCCGCCCGCTCCGCATCGGAGAGAGAGGAATTGACCACACTCACACGGTCTCCGAAATGGCTGTAGAAACGCATGAGGGTCTGGAAAGAGAGGGAGATCTCAGGGATCAGCATGATCGCCTGTCTGCCGCGGGCACAGATTTCCCTGATGATGGAAATATAAACTTCCGTCTTCCCGCTTCCCGTGACGCCGTGGATCAGACTGACAGATGTCCGCCCCGGCTGCAGGGATTCGAAGTCGGAAACCACGCTGTCCACGATCTGTTTCTGCTCCGCGCTCAGCTGCATGCCCGTCCGGGCGCTGGGCGAGACATTCACGGGGTTCCGCAGTTCCTGCACAGTGACCACCTCTATGACTCCGGCGCACTTCATGGCATTGACCGTATCAGAAGCCACATGAAGTCTCGAGGTCACAAGGGTCCACGGCAGTTCCGGAACCTCGAGAAGTTCCCTGAGGAGCCTGGCCCTGGCAGTCTGGTGCTTTTTGACATATTTCTGCAGCTGCTCCTCTCCCTCTGCTCTTGAGAGCAGCAGCCGGATCTGCCTGTGTTCTTTGACCTTTCCCGGCCTGCGGGAGGCAAGCACCGTGCGCATCGCCGTTGCCATTGTGGAACCATAGCGGTTTTTCATCCATGCGGCAAGGCGAAGGTAAAACTCGCTGTCATCCTCCATGGAATAGCCTCGCGAAGGCTCCACCGTCAGTGCGATGTCTTTCAGTTTATCCGCCGCCACATCCGGCCGGTCGGCAAAGCCTACGACATATCCCCTGCGCAGGGTATTGCCCGCCCCGAAGGGTACCATGACAATACTGCCCGCGTGCACGCTGTCCTGCAGATCGGCAGGAATCCGGTAGCTAAAGGGCCTGTCCAGTCCTCTCCGGGAAATATCGATGATTACCTGTGCATATTTTCCCAAGCAAAAACCCTCCGTCTCCCGTACAGCAAAACTGTTCCTTCCGCTCCAGTCCCGGATTTCCCACAGCAGCAAAGCGCCTGCAAGGGTGCATTCATTATCTTCAGGATCGTCCGGCTTCCTCGAGGACTTCTCGGATCAGGACGCGCTCGTCCATGGGATATTTTTTCCCTTTGATCTCCTGGTAATCCTCATGCCCTTTGCCGGCAAGGACAATGATATCGCCGGGCTGTCCGTTTTCAATGGCATAGCGGATCGCTTCTTTGCGGTCCGGGATCTTGATATATTTTCCGCCGGTCGGCTCAATGCCGGTTACGATGTCCGCGATGATATCCATGGGCTCTTCAAAGCGGGGATTATCGGAAGTAATGATCGTAAAATCGGCGAGACGGCCGCTGACTTCTCCCATCTCAAAACGGCGGTCCCGGGAGCGGTTTCCGCCGCATCCGAATACGCATACCAGTCTGCCGGGATCATATTCGCGCAGTGTCCTGAGCAGACTCTCGAGAGCCATCGCATTGTGGGCATAGTCGATCATCAGCGTGAAGGAGTCACTCACCTTCACCATCTCGATCCTGCCGCGTACGTGGATCTGCCCCAGGGCCTTGCAGATATTGTCCTGAGAGACATCGAAATGTCTGCAGACTGCAATGGCACAGAGGGCATTGTGCACGCTGAAGCTTCCCGGTGCCGGAACATGTGCGTGAAGAGAGAGGACACCGCTGGTATCAAAAGCGATCCCCAGTTCACCGGGCGTGTGGATCAGCTCAATATTTTCCGCACGCAGATCATTGCCCTCCCCAAGACCGAATGTCTCAACCTGGCAGGTGTGTCCTTCAAGGATTCTGCCCAGATACTGGTCGTCTCCATTGAAAATGCCCGTCCGGCACTGTCTGAACAAAAGACTCTTGCAATGAAGATAGTCCTCGAAATCCCTGTGCTCGTTGGGGCCGATATGGTCTGCCGAAAGGTTTGTAAAAATACCCAGGTCAAATACAAAGCCGGCAGTCCGGTGCAGCATCAGGGCCTGTGAGGAAACCTCCATTACGACTGCCTGCACGCCGCTGTCTGCCATATCGCGGAAGAGCTTCTGAAGGACGATGGACTCCGGTGTCGTGTTGGCGGAAGGGATCCTTACTTCCTCTCCGGAGGCTTTATCATATAAAGTCTCAATGGTTCCCACCAGGCCGGTACGGATCCCTGCCGCCTCCAGGATCGACCGCACCATGTAAGTAGTGGTGGTCTTACCCTTGGTCCCTGTAATGCCGATGACCTTCATCTCCTCTGCCGGGTGTCCGTAAAAGGCCGCGGAGATCGCAGCCATGGCAAAGCGGGAATCCTCGACACGGATGATGGCGGGCATCTCCTCCCTGCCGGCTCCATTCTCCCCGTCCTTCATTTCGGCACAAAGGACAAGATCTTTCTGAACAACGAGGGCAGAAGCACCCTTCTCGATGGCCATGCCCGCATAGTCATGTCCGTCGCTGTTTGCTCCGACAATACAGAAAAACAGACTGCCGGGAACAACCTTTCTGGAATCATTGGTGATCATCGTGATCTCTCTTTCCAGAAAGGATTCCGCATCTTTCTCCGCGCAGATAGTTTCTCCGCGCAGCGTATTGAAATGACAGGATAATCCCTTTACAAGTTCTCTGATCTTCATATAACTGCCTCCTTATCAGGCACAATTGTTCACCCTTCCGACCATGCCGCTCCCAGGAGCGGCAGCGCGGAGAGAATATACGCCGGCCGCTCATATGACCGGCTGTATTTTCATATCTTTGACTACAAACTGAAGGGATCTTCTGCCCCGCCACTCATTGATATCGGGATAGTAGACCACACTGACTGCAAGATCCGCCCTTCCCGCATACAGAGCGTCCCAGGCTTGTCTGCCCGCTGCCGCGGCTGTCATCTCCTGAAAGCGGGAAGCCTCGCAGAACCAGATTAATGTGAGGCGTGAGCCTTCGGCGTCAACTGCCTCCATTCGAAGGACGTTTTGTCCCTTTCCCATGACGCGGAGGCTGCGAAGCCGGATTCCTCTGGCGGCAAACAGAGGTCGCGGGTTCGCTGTGCCGCACGGATCGAGGAGAGAGAGCTCTTCGGTCATCGGAATCGTCCAGAGAGCGGGCGGAAGCTCCATATCGATATGGAGTACATCTGTGAGGTCCTCCTCCCGCAGCATGCACTCTTCCTCGAGACGCTTCTGCAGGAGCGGTATGTCCTCCTCTTTCATGGTGAGACCGGCCGCCATTTTATGCCCCCCGAACTTGACAAAGCAGTCCTTCACTGCCGTCATAGAGGCAAACATATCATAGGCTTCGATGGATCTGCCGGACCCCTTGACGAGGCCCTGTTCTGTCCTGGTCAGGACGAAGACCGGCCGGCTGAAGCGCTCCCGGATCCTCCCTGCAATGATGCCTGCCAGGGATTCATGACAGTCAGGAAGATAAATGACCATGACCCTTTTCCCCAGAAGTCCATCCTCACCGATCCGGACGAGTGCCTGCCCGACTCCCTGTTCCGTCAGACTTTTACGGCTGTCATTGAGCTCCCGGAGCTTCTGTGCGCTGCGCAGCGCCTCAGACGCATCATCTTCCAGAAAAAGGGCCAGTGCGCGCTCTGCATTGTCCAGGCGCCCGGTGGCGTTGAGGCAGGGGCCGATCACGAATCCCGCATGATAGGTGCTCAGGGGTTTCCCTTCCAGACCGTTGACAATCAGGAGGCTCTTCAGTCCGATATTGGAGGTATTGGCCGCACGCCTGAGTCCCTCGCGCACCAGAATGCGGTTCTCGTCCAGAAGAGGCATGACGTCGCAGACCGTTGCCAGCGCGCAGAAGGGCAGGAGGGCCAGAAGTGTCTCTTCCTTTCGAGATGGCGCAAGCTCCTCCAGAAGCAGCCCGGAGAGTTTCCAGGCGACGACTGCGCCGCAGATATCCGGGAAAGGATATTCCACTTCCCCGCTTTGAGGATCGCGTACTTTCGGGTCCACTACCGCATCTGCGGGAGGAAGAAAATATCTTCTCTTCCCGTCCCCGTCTTCTTCAAAGGGTACTTCGTGGTGGTCTGTGACGACAACACAGATTCCGGCATCCTTTGCGGCACGGACAGCCTCCGAGGCCGCGATCCCGTTGTCACAGGTCAGGATCACTCCGACCCCGTCCTGTGCGGCCTCCTCTGCCATCTGCGGATTCATACCGTAGCCGTCAAGGATCCTGTCGGGAAGAACAACATCTGTAACTGCTCCGCACACACCGAGTGTATGCATCAGAATATAAGAGGCACAGATCCCGTCCACATCATAATCACCGATCACACGGACAGAAGCGCCCGCACGGATTTTTCCGCACAGGATATCGATCGCTTTTTCCATGTCGGGCAAAAGGCGCGGATCATGGAGATCAGACAGTTTCCCATACAGGAAACGCTGTGTCTGCTCTATGCCGATCACATCGCGATTGCGGATCAGGCGGGCAAGCACCTGAGAAATGCCGCAGGCCCCGGCAATTGCGCGGAAATCCTCTTTTTTCTGGTATACCATCCACTTTGCCATGTTGTCCTCTGCTGCGCGTGTCTTTTTTTCTCATACATGCGGCCCGGTCAAATGCCCGTTCGTGTCCCCGTGCAGGCACGGGACACGTCCGGTCGCTTGACCGGAGCTTTTACAGTATGGAACAAACAGGGAGGATGCACCAACATCCTCCCTGCTGTGAATCCGGGATCCGTACTTGTTGAAATAGGCGAATAGTCATAAAGATTTATGAATAAACTGCACATTGCTCCGCGCCGCGGGCGCTCTCAAAATGCTTTTATTCAGACTGTGATCTTCGCCTTGTTTTTTGCTTCCTCTTCTTTGCGGCGGCGCTCTTTGCGCTCCTTCTTGGAGAGGTTGGAATAATCATCTTTCTTCTTACCGGACTGCTGGTTATTGGAACCCTTGCCGGAATTTCCGCCCTTGCCGGACTTTTTGGAGCTGATGCTTGCCTGTACGGCTTCATCCGCTTTCCTGCGCAGTACATACCAGATGGAGCCTGCCAGGCAGACAGAGGAATACGCACCGCAGACGATACCGATCATGATCGGAAGTGCAAACTCCTTGACACTCGCGACACCGAAGATAAACAGCGCCAGTACCATGAAGAATGTAGTCAGGGAAGTAAAAATACTTCTGGACAGTGTATCTGTGACACTCTCATTGACTACATCCGCCAGGGACTGCTGTCTGCTCCTGGTGCGCAGAGTCTCACGCACACGGTCAAAGATAACGATTGTCGCGTTGATGGAATAACCGACGATCGTCAGCATGCAGGCGATGAAGGTACTGCCGACGCTGATCCGTACAAATGCATAGAAGGCAAGCACGACAAGAACGTCGTGTGCAAGGCAGATGACGGAAGAAGCACCGAAGCGCAGGTCCTTGAAGCGGAACCAGATATAGAGCAGCATCAGGACCAGTGCAACGCCGACTGCGATCAGAGCGTCACGCTTCATCTCGTCGCTGATGGTGGAACTGATCGTCTCGGAGGTGATGCTGTCCTTGTCGACAGAGAACTTCTCAACCAGCTGATTGGAGAGCTCTGTGCTCTTGTCTGTGTCCAGAATGACCGACTTGAAGATAACCTCATTGCTGCCGGCGACCTTCTGGATCTGTACGTTATTATCACCGGTGACCTCTGTGAAGACCGGGATGACTTTGCTCTCGATCTCCTCCAGGCTCATGTCTTCGTTGAAGCTGACATTGGTAGATGTACCGCCGACGAAATCAAGACTGTAGTTGAGGGCATTGCCGGTGCGCGCATGGAAGACGCCCATGGCGACAAAACCGGACAGAACCAGTGCGATGGAAATCGCGAAGAAGATCTTCCTGCGCTCCACAAAGTGAATGGGAGTTCTCTTTTTGCCGATACCATAGAGCTTCTTGCTGCTGAGACCGAGACCATAGAAAATATTCATCAGGAATCTGGTCACAAACAGAGAGGTGATCATCGAAAGGATGATACCGATTGCCAGAGTGTAGGCAAAACCCTTGACTGTACCGGAACCCAGAACAGCCAGAACCGCTGCGGCGATCAGTGTTGTCACGTTGCCGTCGATGATAGCGGAAAGAGCTTTGTGGTAACCGTTGTTGATGGCTGTCTTGACGCCGATGCCGTTTGCCAGCTCCTCGCGGATACGGGCGAAAATGATGACGTTGGCATCAACAGCCATACCGATGGAAAGAAGGATACCCGCGATACCGGGCAGTGTCAGCGTGATGTCAAAGCCGTTGAGCACCAGGGCCATCATCAGGATGTAGATGATCAGCGCAAGTGTGGCTGTAAAACCGGGCAGCAGATAGATCACGATCATCAGAAGCGCGACCAGACAGAAACCGATCAGACCGGCAAACTTACTGGTGCGGATGGCGTCCTGTCCCAGCTGTGCGCCGACAATCTGGGAACGGAGGCGCTCCAGCTCAACTTTCAGTCCGCCGATACGGATTGTGGATGCCAGATTCTCGGCGTCCTCAATGCTGCTCTCACCGGTAATGACCGCGCGTCCGTCCGTGATAGCAGCCTGTACAGTGGGAACACTGATAAAATGGCCGTCATAATAAATACCGATCGACTCACCGGCTGAAAAAGCCTTCGTTGTCGCGGCTGCAAAAGCCTCACGGCCTTCATCATTGAAAGTAAGGGAGACGACGATCTGCTTATTGCCCATGTCGTCCTGCTGGTAACCGGCTTTCGCGTCACTCACCTGCGTTCCTGTGACTACTGCGTCGCCGTCCGCAATGATCTGCTCAAGATCCTTTGTGAGGACATATTCGACACTTCCTTCTTCTGTCAGTCCCAGCTGGTAATTCTCGTTCCCCTCGTCATCTGTCTGACGGATAAAGTACAGGGATCCGGGACGTCCGAGATCCTCCAGGATCTGGTTTGTCTCCGCAACGCCGGAAATACCGGGGATCTCGATATTCAGGCGGTCAGTGCCTTCCGTATAGACCTGTGCCTCAGTGCTGTACTGGTCGACACGGCGCTGCAGCTTATACTTTGTATCATTCAGGTCTTCCTGTGTGGGAGGTTCCTCTCCGACTGCCTGGTAGGTGATGCTCGCGCCGCCCGCCAGATCCAGACCTTTCTTGATGTTGTGATAGGATCCTCTGTGTCCCTTGCCAAATCCGATCAGCACCGCATACGCCATCAGACCAGTGATGGCCACGACGAGCAGAAGGGAAATGACGGCTCTCGATTTCTTCATATTGATCAACTCCTCCAACTGAAAACACTCTGTGCCGTGCCCTATGACGCTGAAGGGAATGGATGTCCCCTTTCTATTTAACAGTCAAAGAGCAGACACTGTGCAATTATAGCACCATGTCCGCCCTCTTGTAAAACTATTTCTGCAATGAAATACTGTACAATAATCGACAAAAATCTGTTTGCACTCTGAAAAAGCACCGTCTGCGCCTGTGCTTTTAGAATGCGCCTTCCCATTTCTGCCTGAACAACTCAAAAATATCTCTGGCAAAAACTCTGCCGTTCAGATCCAGCGAAGCGCTCGAGACCTCATAGTAACTGCCGTCATCCAGGGAAATGTAGATCACAAAGCCTTCTCCGAAGGGGAACTCCTCCCCTTCCGTATTTGCCGGATCCATGGGACCCGCATTATTGAAGAGGATATGGGCCACTTCTCTGGTCATATCCGGAAGATCCTTGTCCAGCGTGAACAAAAATTCTTCGCTTCCATAATAATAGGTCAGTCCCGCCTTCGATAACCTGGTTTTCACTTCATAACCGGAATCATAGACCAGCACATAATTGCCGTAGGGAGTGAAGCCGTCCGGAATATAATCATTGGCGTATTTTTCTTTCGATTCCTTTTTCCTGTCTTTGGTTTCGGCCTTGTCCTTCTGAGGCGCCTCTGCCTTTTTTGCAGGTTTGTCTGCGTCCTCCTCTTTTTCCGTCTGCGCAGACTCCTCTTTTCCGGAAGCCGCTGCTTTCTCTTCCTGCTCTGTTTCAGCGGATTGAGAGGAAACTGCTTGCGATGCGTCCTCTGCCGCAGCTTCTGCCTGATCCGTTTTTTCCACCGCCGTCTTTTCTTCTGAAGCCTTTACTTCTGCCGTCTCAGATACGGCGGCACTCTCCTCCGTCTTACTCACGCTCTGCACTTTTTCCGATGCTGCGGCATCCGGAGTTCCGCTGCCGCAGCCCATGATGAGCAGTGCCGCGCAGATCACAAACGCACAAAAATATTTTCTCATAAATACCCCTCTTCCCGATGCATACTCACGCAGTCCGAATCCAGCTGTCCTGCGGAAAGCTTCTGAAAATCAACATTTTCATTTCCTTCTCTATAAAGAATACCAGATGAAGTGTTTTCTGTCATCTTTTATGCTGTGCTGTTCCCGCAAGACTTGCGGCGCAGCCCCTTTCCATGTAATTTGTCATTCCCCGTCCGGATCGTGCAGCTGTTCCCGCAAGGCTGCCGGCTGAAACTGCAGGCTTCCTCTTCCGTGACATTACGTGACAGACTATCTGCAAAAATTCCGGGAATCTGATACAATCAGGAAAACATCAGACATAAGCAGGATTTTTACCGGCTGAATTTTATATGGGGTTTAAAGATAGATAATGTCTAAGGATAAGATGTAAAGGCAATCATCATGATTATTATTCTGATCACACGAAATACAGAAGGATCGTCCAAAAACGGATCAGCCCTTCCCGAACAAGGGAAAGAAGAAGCGCGGACCCTGCTGCTGCGCGAAGGTCTGAGGGCAATGGGCATGGGTTCTTTCGCGGAGCTCTTCACCCCGGATATGCTGGAGCGCACAGAGGACGGCAAGCCCTTCCTTCCCGGTCTCCCGGGTATTCATTTTAATCTCTCCCATTCCGGCGACTATATTGCCTGCGCCTTCTCTGATCAGGAAGTCGGTCTGGACCTGCAGGAACACAGCCGGCCGCACACCAGCGTCGTGCGCATCGCAAAACGCTTTTTTTCCCCGCAGGAATATGAAGCTGTCCTTGCAATGCCGGCAGATGAAATGCCGGCTGATGAATACAAGGCCGGACCAGACAATTCAGCCTGCCGCCTCGGCCTGTTTTATCTCCTCTGGACTATCAAAGAGGCATACCTGAAATATCTGGGATGCGGACTTCGAGGGGGGATGAAGAGCTATCTTCCAGATCCCTTCCCTGCTCCCGGTTCCGCAGAAGAAGGCAGGCGCGGACAGATCCGTATTCTATGGGAAAATCCGCTTCTGGCTCCTGCCGAATTCGCTGTGATCCGCGCCCCGGAAAACTATACGATGGTCGTATGCTCCGAAAAACTCCCGGAGCAGATCATCGTCAAAGAAATCTGAGCATCCAAAACCCGTCCGCGGGTCTTGTGTGCGTTTCCCCTGACCGAAGTCACAGATTTTGCGCGATGAAAGACTATGCGCGATAAAAAACAAAAAGCTGCCGCCGCAAGTGTCCCGCGATCACACAGATCCGGCCCTTTGCGGCGGCAGTTTCTTTTGATTTATCTTAATTATTCTTCATCGCGCAAGACTCGCGAGCGAGTCTTGAGGAACAGCGGTTGAAAAAAGTCCGGCGCACATCTTCAGCGCGCAGTGAACTTATTCCTCTTCCTTCTCTACGGCGATGTGAAGGTCAGTGAGCTGTACGGGGTCGACGACATCGGGAGCACCGCTCATGAGGTCTGCCGCATCCTTATTCTTAGGGAATGCAATGACTTCACGGATACTGTCCGCGCCGGTCAGGAGCATGACGAAACGGTCGACACCATAGGCCAGTCCTGCATGAGGCGGAACACCGTACTTGAAGGCTGTGAGCAGGAAACCGAATTTCTCATTGGCTTCCTCTTTGGAGAGACCGATCACCTCAAACATCTTCTCCTGGATATCGCTCTGGTGGATACGGACACTGCCGCCGCCCAGCTCGACGCCGTTGAGAACGATGTCATAGGCCTTTGCCCGGACACTGCCGGGATCGGAGTCGATCCGCTCCCAGTCCTCTTCCACAGGCATGGTGAAAGGATGATGCATAGCCACGTAGCGGTTTTCCTCCTCAGACCACTCAAGAAGCGGGAAATCCACGACCCAGAGGAAATTGAACTGATTGTGGTCGATAAGGCCCAGATCCTCGCCCAGTTTCAGGCGCAGGGCGCCCAGCACGTTCCAGACGATTCCGTTTTTGTCAGCAGCGAAGAAGAGAAGGTCGCCGGCCTCACCGCCCATGCGGCTGACCAGTGCCTGAATCTCCTCCTCGGAGACGAACTTCGCAAAGGAGCACTTTACGGAACCGTCTTCCTTGATCTGGATGTAGGGAAGGCCCTTTGCGCCGTTGCCGCGGGCCATCTCGACGATCTTGTCGATCTGCTTGCGGCCCATGCCGCCCTGGCCCTTGGCGTTGATGCCGCGGACACTCCATCCTTTTTTGGAAGCCGCATCGGCAAAGACGCCGAAGCCGCAGTCCCTGACCAGATCGGTGACCTCCACCAGCTTCATGCCGAAGCGGGTGTCGGGCTTGTCCGAGCCGTAGTCATTCATCGCATCGATCCACTTCATGCGGGGGAAGGGGCGCTGAACATGCAGGCCGATGGCGCGCTCCACCACATACTCGATCAGGCGCTCGTTGACGTCGATGACATCGTCGATATCCACGAAGGAAAGTTCCATGTCAGCCTGGGTGAATTCGGGCTGGCGGTCCGCGCGAAGGTCCTCATCACGGAAACACCTTGCGATCTGGAAATACCTGTCATAGCCGGAGCACATGAGCAGCTGCTTGAAAAGCTGGGGAGACTGGGGCAGGGCATAGAATGTGCCGGGTTTCACGCGGCTGGGCACCAGATAGTCGCGGGCACCCTCGGGCGTGGACTTGCAGAGGATGGGAGTCTCGATCTCGAGAAAGCCCTCTTTGTCCATAAAGGTACGCATATCCTGCACGATGCGGCTGCGGAGCATGAGCTTTCGCTGCATATCCGGCCTGCGCAGGTCAAGGCTTCTGTACTGGAGACGGAGTTCCTCCTTGGTGTTGCTGTTTTCAACGATATGGAAAGGCGGTGTCTCGGACTCGGAAAGGATCCTGGTGTCTGTAACACGGACTTCGATCGTTCCAGTAGGCAGGTTTTTGTTAACGGCTCCGCTGCGCAGGGTGACTGTGCCGGTCGCAGCCACGACGAACTCCGCACGCATTTTCTCCGCCTTGCGGAAGTTGTCTTCACCGCAGTCTGCCTCTTCATAGATCAGCTGGATCAGGCCGCTTCTGTCGCGCAGATCCACAAAGACGATGCCGCCTTTGTTCCTCTGCTTGGCGACCCAGCCCATCACAGTCACTGTTTTTCCAACATACTCTTCTGTCAGCTCGGCACACCGGCATGTCCGGTGCAGCCCTTTCATCGATTCTGCCATAACTATTATTGCCGTTCCTTTCTGTAATGATACAGTATTCTTTTCTTATTTATAATTAATCTTACTTAAGCGGGTTGGTGTAGAATTCTTCGAATTCCTCGTAGCCCCGATCCTTGAGCTGCTGCTTCTGGAATTTCTTGTTCTTGGCCATTCTTGCCAGAAGGACCTGTCTGCCGCCGGCGCGCTCCTGCTGCGCCCTCCGCATGGCTTCCTTCATGCGGTCTGCCGGAAGATTCTTCTCGAGGAGGAAAGCAACCTTGGCAGGACTGCCGGGGATCTTGAAGCCCTGCTCCATGAGGATCAGGATGATGCGCTCGAAGCCGATGGAGAAACCGCAGGCCGGGACATCCTTGCCGGTAAATTTGCCGACCATGGCGTCGTAGCGGCCGCCGCCTCCGCAGCTGATGCCCAGCTCAGGCATGGCGATCTCAAAGATCGTGCCTGTGTAGTAGCCCATTCCGCGGACGATGGTGGGGTCAAAGACGATGCGGAAATCGGCCTCTTTGACGCCGTCCACACTCTCAATGACAGTGCGCAGATCCGGGATCACCTGAGGGGCGATCACATCCGTCAGCTTCTCTTCCAGGTAGGACAGCTGGTCTTCCGCTTCCTCAAGGCCTTTGAAGAGGCTGATGTAGGCATCGGTGCTCTCCTGTGTGAAGCCGCTCTCAACCAACTCCTTCGCGGCGCCGTCCATGCCGATCTTGTCCATCTTGTCGAGGATGATAAAGACTTCGCCGAAACGGTCCTCAGGGAACCCGCAGGCAGCTGCCATGGCAGCCAGGATCCGGCGGTCATTGATGCGGATCTGGAAGCCCTTGAAGCCCAGCCTGCCCAGGGTCGTGGTGGTTGCAAGGATCAGCTCGATCTCTGCCAGATTGGTCGCTTCGCCGATGATATCGATATCACACTGCATGAACTGGCGGTAGCGCCCCTTCTGGGGACGGTCCGCTCGCCACACATTGCCCATCTGCAGCGCCTTGAAAGGCATGGGCAGCTCATTGGCATGATTGGAATAGTAGCGCACCAGCGGCACGGTCAGATCATAGCGCAGACCTCCGTCCACCAAATCTTCCTCGGATCTTGCTGTGTCAATTTTGAGCTTCTCGCCGCGCTTGAGGATCTTGAAGATCAGCTTCTCGTTGTCGCCGCCCTGCTTGCTGGTCAGGTTCGCGATATTCTCCACGCACGGGGTCTCAATAGAGGAAAAGCCGAATTCCGCGTAGGTCTTTTTGATCACGGAGATCGCGTAATCGCGGATTTCCATTTCCTCGGGCATAATATCCTTCATACCTGTGACTGGTTTTTTGATCAGTGCCATGTCCTTCCTCTCTTTTTTAGCATACTTGTGATGATGACCTTCTGCTCACAGACACGCATGATCCGGGACACTCCCGCGTGTGCTGCTGCGCTGCCAGGATATTGATCTGAAAAATGATGCCGGAACAACGGGAAGAGGCCTGCGGACGGCTTCGATCATTGCAAAAGCCCCTTCAGATCTCCCTGTTGGACAGACAGCTTATTATTTTACCCTTTTTCAAAAACATTTTCAATAATAAACGACTCTCTTCTGCAGTTACAGTCTGTCACTTTTTCTGATGCCCCGCAGGGGGCAGGAATATGCGGTATTTCCCATTGTTTTTTACACTTTTTGCAATGACAGGTATATAATATAGATGGGGTAAAGCACCTTTCAATGACATGCTTTCCCGTCTTCTGCTTTTTGTGTAAAGGGGGATTGAAAATGGCATCAAAAGTCTATGAATGCATCGCAAAAATCGCGGACAGTATCATCGAGAACAAGGATTATCTCACCGAACTCGACCGCGAGATCGGCGATGCGGACCACGGCATCAATATGGCAAGAGGCTACACCGAAGCACTCGGCCAGCTTCCGCAGGATGAAGCGGATATCGGTACGGTTCTGAAAAAAACAGGTATGGTACTGATCTCCAAGGTCGGCGGCGCCTCCGGACCGCTCTACGGCACGGCCTATATGAAGGCCGCAAAGGCGGTCGCCGGGAAATCGGAACTGACTCTGCAGGACGGCAAAGACATTTTTGAGGCAGTGATCGGCGGAATCAAGCTGCGCGGCAAAGC
The DNA here is from genome assembly GCA_045130475.1 of Lachnospiraceae bacterium. Taxonomy (GTDB): domain Bacteria; phylum Bacillota; class Clostridia; order Lachnospirales; family Lachnospiraceae; genus CAG-791. The sequence continues at coordinate 20,554 of JBGUPU010000075.1, read as the reverse complement.
CGAGCGCGGGGAAAAGACCATGCTTGATGCGATCATCCCCGCATATGAAGCCTACTGCGCGGCGATGGACGGGGGAAAGACCCCTGCGGAATGCCTCGACGCCATGTGTGCGGCTGCAAAGGAAGGCGCGGAGTTTACAAAGACCATCCGCGCGACCAAGGGCCGCGCCAGCTATCTGGGCGATCGCAGCATCGGCCACCAGGATCCAGGCGCCACGTCTTCACTTCTGACCATGGAGGCCATCAGGGATTACATCGAGGCCTGACGGCAGACGGCACATATTGTCGTTTCACATTTCCAGTTATGAAGGAGCAACACAGAAATGGTAGGAATCGTCATTGTGTCCCACAGCAGGCTCGCCGCTGAGGGGATCCGTGAGCTCGCCGCCCAGATGGCAGGTCCCGCCCTCAGGCTCATCGCCTGCGGAGGCATGGAGGACGGAAGCATCGGAACAGACGCGGTCAGGATCCAGAACGCGGTCATTGAAGCAGACAGCGGGGACGGCGTCTGCATGCTTGTCGATCTGGGAAGCGGGATCATGAGCGCTGAAACAGCTATCGAGCTGCTCGGATTCGACGATGAACATTCGGACATGCAGGTCCGGATCGCGGATGCACCGATCCTCGAGGGAGCTGTGAGCGCGGCGGTCTCCGCTTTCACAGGAGACAGCCTCGAAGATGTCATAGCGGCCGCCGAAGAAGCCCGCGGAATGAAAAAGCTGTAAAGGACCTGAAAGAATGATCTGCTGACCGGAGAAAGACCTGCCGGGACTGCATCCGGTGAACTGTCGGATCTTTTATGGCAACAATCTGTTTTCTGCAAAATCAACAGAATGATGGAGGGTAAAAATGAAAAAACTGATCAACGGTGTCGACAATGTAGTCGATGAGATGCTCAACGGTATGACAGCAGCATTTCCTCAGTATATCGAGCGCGTACCGGGCACGGATGTGGTTGCCCGCACAGGCGCAAAAAAGACAGACAAAGTCGTCCTGATCAGCGGCGGCGGCAGCGGACATGAGCCCGCCCACGGCGGCTATGTCGGCAAAGGCATGCTGGACGCTGCAGTGGCAGGCGCAGTCTTCACCTCCCCTACGCCCGACCAGGTCTATGAGGCCATTCAGGCGACAGAGTGCGGCAAGGGCGCCCTCCTGATCATCAAGAACTACACCGGAGACGTCATGAACTTTGAGATGGCTGCCGATATGGCCGCCGATGAGGATATTGTCGTTGACAAAGTCGTCGTCGCGGACGACGTCGCGGTCGAAAACTCCACCTGGACCACAGGCCGCCGCGGCATCGCCGGAACGGTCTTCGTACACAAGATCGCAGGCGCCTGCGCAGAGACCGGCGCAGACCTCCCCGAAGTCAAACGTGTCGCTGAAAAAGTCATCGCCAATGTCCGCTCCATGGGCATGGCCGTTTCTCCCTGCACGGTCCCCGCTGTCGGAAAACCCGGCTTTGATCTCGCGGATGATGAAGTCGAGATCGGCATCGGCATTCACGGCGAGCCCGGAACCCACCGTGAGAAGATCTCTTCCGTCAACAACACCGTCGACCATCTGGTAGGAAAGATCCTCGACGAAGGCATCTATGCCGAAGGCGACGAAGTCGCTGTCATGGTCAACGGCATGGGCGCAACTCCTTTGAGCGAACTTTTCATTGCAAACCTGCGCGTCAAAGAGATCCTGGATGAGAAGAAGATCTCCATCGCAAAAACCGTCGTAGGCAACTACATGACTTCTCTCGACATGGCAGGCTTCTCTGTCACACTGCTCAAGCTCGACGACGAACTCAAGGGATTTCTCAACGCTCCCGCCGACACACCCGCCTACAAAGAAATATAATCTGTACGAACAGTATCCGGCATCATACTCATGGAGGTCCAATGTCACTTCTGGATTATTTAAAACCTGTAGATATCAACAATGAAGTCAACCGCTGCCGCACGACAAAAGGAGCCATTCTTCTGGACGTCCGGACGGAGGAGGAATACCGGCGCGGACACATCGGAGGCGCTCGCAATATCCCGATCGAAAAGATCGACAATGCGGTGAATCTCCTGCATGACAAATCCGCTCCCATCTTCGTCTACTGCCAGGCCGGCACACGAGCCAGAAAGGCAGTGTCGAAGCTGAAAAAAATGGACTACACCAATGTAAAAAACATAGGCGGTATCGACACTTATCAGGGACAGCTTCAGAGAGGAAAACGCTGAAAAAAAATCCCTTTCTCCGGACTCCGGAATACTCCGAAGTCTGAAGGAAGGGATTTTTTCTCTTATTTTCTGTCCAGGGACTTTTTCACCGCGCCCGCGATCACGCAGATCACAACGGTGATCAGGATATCTACCACTGTGCTGCCGATCGGCAGATCGATATTCATCAGCTTCCTGTAGAGCAAAAAGCCGATAAACCAGACGATCAGGTTTTCGATGCAGAAAGTCTCCTCTTCATGACTTCTCTGCAGGATGAAGAAATCCGCGATCATAACCGCGATCATGGGTGCAAAAACAGATCCGATCAGGTAAAGGAAATCCGTAAAGTCATCCATGGGAAGGGTGATCGCACCGACAATGCCGATCACTGTCGCGGCAATGGCGACCTTTTTGCCTTCAATCTTTTCAGAAAACAGCTCGCTGGAAATACCTGCGGAATAGGCATCCAGGAAAGTCGTTGTGACCGTGGAGAGAACGATGATGATCAGTCCCACGATACCCAGACCTGCCGAAAGCATGATCTGTGCGATATCACTGGTCCCTGCGAAGATCGCGGAACCCATGCCGATGACATACATCCAGCAGCTGACGATGCCGTAGATGACAGCCGACCAGGCGGAAGCCGCAAGGGGCTTTTCGGCCTCTCTCGTATAGTCGCTGATCAGGGGCAGCCAGGAAAGCGGCATGGCGACATTCAGCTCAATCGCGGCGCCGAAGGACAATCCTCCCTCCGCCTCTGCCGACAGATTGCCGTTTTTGAAGATGACAAAGGACAGGATCACTGTGAGGATGAAGAGCAGGCTCATTGCAACCACATTGACTTTTCCCAGGCTCTGGATTCCGATCACGAGCCAGACAATGATCAGTCCGCCGATGACCAGGGCCCAGACCCATTTGCCGCAGGCCAGTGCGCCGTTGGCTGCCAGCGCCCCGTCATAGATCATGATGGCCGTCCAGCCCACCAGCTGCAGTACATTCAGGATGGCAAAGAGAAAAGCGCCCTTATTGCCGAAGCTCAGTGTGACTGTCTCCATGGCGCTCATGCGCTTTTTCCCGCCCATATATCCTGCAAGGAACAGAAGGAAGCAGCCGATCACATGTCCGACTATGATCGACAGCAGTCCCTGTTTAAAGCCCAGAGGGGCAAGAAATGTACCGGTCAGGATTTCCGCGAGACTGACTCCCGCGCCGAACCAGATCAATGCGTTGTCAAATATTGATGTTCTTTTTTCAGCCATGATGGTGCTCCTTCCTTTTGTGCTCTGCAGAAAATAAAAAAATACGTCCCGGCGGATCTGCACCCGGTTCCATGACGGAATGGGAAGAACCTGGCAGAAAAACTGACAAATCAGATTTACAGGAAACGCCGGCCGTATTCTGCAATGGCGGTGCCTTGAATGCACGCATGGCAAATATACTATTCAGGACTATCGTTTTCAGAAAGGTCTGAATCCCGGCGCCTCCGCCGCAATACCTGCGGGCGGTCGTTAAAGCTGTTCTCATAAATACTCCTTTCGTTCAGCCAACGTTTTATTTTGCGACAGAGAGTGGTGCCCCCGGTCTGCCGCCGCTTTTTTGCCAACAATCAGTATACACTAAAATCTGCATTTTGCACGCAGAAAATATGATTCCGTTTTAATGCACTGCGGCAGTACCTGCAGCCGTCAGACAGTTTCCTCTGCGAAGAGAAGGTAAAACCCCTGTATGGAAGCGGTCCTTCCCGCATCCATACAGGGGCAGAAATGCATTCTATCTCTGCATCGATGGTCTTTGATTCATCGGTTCAAGTGCGGCATTCATCCGGTCACTCTGCCTTTACGAAAGTAAGATCCTCGTCTCCGGCGTTCATCATGTCATGCATGAGCAGCCTGATCTTGTCTTCGCTCTCGGAAGCGGGATCAAATGCAATAAGACCAAGGCCTTCTTCCTCGTTGTCCTTGTAGACAAAGGATCCTTTGATGCAGTCAAAGTCGGCATGGAAATCAAACTCTTTTGCCTTGGCATTTGTCAGCTTCCCGTCAATGCCGCCGTCGGGATTTAGTGTGATCTTCAGGGCGGCGTCTCCGCCGTCTGCATCTTTCCATTCTCCCACGATCTGCTTCGTGTAATCATCACTGGCGGGCAGATGGTGGCTGCCGCCTGTGATCTCTTCAAACTCTCCGTCTCCAATGAGCACGTTAAAATCCATATACTCATCTACAGCGATCCCATTGGTATAGACAAGGCGGACATTATCATCGAAGTGGTCCTTCTGCTCGGTCACAGGACGAAAACTTCCGGCATAGGCAAGTCCCTCTTCCTGCGTGCTCTGTGTGAGCAGCTCAATGGCGGTCGCACCCCCTATGTCGCCGCTGTAATACTCCCATTGATAGCCTTCCTTTTCTCTTCCAAGGGCTTTGATTCTGATGGTAAAGCTCTGATCTTCCATTTCAGTGTCTACTTCCCAGACCCGGCCGGGCATCAGAAATTCCTTTTCGGATTCCTCTTCTTCCACCGCTGCAGTTTCCTGACTTGTATCAGCAGCGGCAGGACTGTCTGCTGCTGCGGCGCAAGCCGGAATCGCAATCAGGCCGGATGTAAGGAGTGCGATAAGACCAAGACTGAATTTATTCATTTTCATAAGGATTCTCCCGTATTTTATGTATTTCATATTTTAGCTGTCCTGCCAATCTTCAGCTTTGCTGTCTGTGGTTTCTGCGCTTTGTCCTTTCCCGAAAAGCAGGTGTTTTTACGGGCAGATTATCTGTTGTGATCTGTCACATTCCTGTCACAGGCAGCACAGAGAGCTCTGCAAAGAACACAGTATTCTTTCACCCTTTTTTCTTTTTCAATAAAGCCCTGCCGAGGAGCAGCGCCTGCAGGCGCAGGATCTTTCGGATCACTCCCCGCTTTTTCCTGTGGACAGCCGAAGCGGCGGCAGCAGTGACAGCAGCCTTCCGCAGTGCTTTCTTTGCTCCCGCTTTTTTCAGAGAGTCCTTCGATGCCTTTCCGCCCAGAGCATGGTAAAGAGCGGCATCTGCCTCAGGTTTTTTCAACTTTACAGGCACAATACCGGGCCTTTTGTGTGTCTGCGCGGCAGCCCGGTCCGCCTCTCTCCGGACAATCCGTTTTCTTAATAAGAGCCGGGCAGCGAGACCTGCAGCTCCCATCACCAGCGGTTTTTTCTTCTTTTTTTGAGACATTTGGCCACTTCCTTCCTGAACTGCTGACTCAATAAAGTTCTCTGCAGCCGGGCATTCCCAGCCAGGACGGATCCCGCCTCCTGAACAGCACGGAATCCCTGTAGACAGTATATACCAAAACCGGCCAAAAAGTAAAAAATATACCTGCCGGGGGAGGCCAGAGCGTAATAAATACCCATGCATTGCTTTCTATCCCTGCCGCCCCGTCCTGCAATAATAACCTGCTGCCGTCTCCTCGACCTTTCCCTTCATTTTCAAGTGCATCAAAACGGAAATAAGCTCACTGACGGTGATCTGAAAGGAGATCTCTTCCCGGGGAACAGTTTCCGCAAAATCAGGCTGCACCAGGGCTGTTTCAGAACTTGTCCCTTCCGGGAGCTCCTCTCTCTCATCATATTCGCCGTACCGTCTGAGTGCCTCCAGGATCCTCTCAATATGCATCGTATCCTCTCTCGAGAGGATCTTCAGTACAGCAGTCTCCAGGGTTACATCCCCCTGCTCATCCACAGGGCATTGTTTCTCTTTCGGAGGAATGTTCTCCGATTCCGCCGTCCCGAAAAAGAATTCCAGGACATCCTCCGGACAGGTCGCCGGTCCCGCCCCCTGCCGGATCAGGCGGTTGCATCCGTCACTCAGCGCATCACTGACCCGCCCGGGAAGGGCATAGACTTCCCGCCCCTGTTCCAGTGCCATATCGACAGTGATCAGAGTCCCGGACCGCTTTCTGGCTTCTATGACCAGGACCAGATCCGCAAGTCCGCTGATGATACGGTTCCTGGGCGGGAAGAGCTTCGCCACCGGCAGTGTGCCTGGTGGATACTCTGACAGGACACCGCCCTCCTGCTGAAGGCGCTCATATAGTTCCCGATTTTCCTCCGGATAACAGATATCCACGCCGCATCCCAGTACGGCATAGGACTTTCCGCCTGCATCCAGGGCCGCCTTCTGGGCGATCCCGTCAATTCCTCTTGCCATCCCGCTGATGACCGCGATCCCGCGGGCGCCGATCTGCCGGCCAAAGCGCCTGGCCTGCTCTTTTCCGTAACCGGAGGCAAGACGGGCTCCGATGATGGCCGCGGCCGGCTCTTTTTCCGAGGGCATACTTCCCTTAAAATATATTCCAAATGGAGGGTCAGGGATTTCCTTCAGTTTTTCAGGAAATCCCTGCTCCAGAGCAGAGATAAACGAAATCCCCGCCCGGGCAAGTTCCTCCCCGATCTGCTCCGGGTTCTGCTTACGCGCATTTAAGAGAGCCCTCCATCCCTCGAGGCCGCCCTCTCTTTTTGCCCCCGCTTCTCCCCACAAAAAGCGCAGCTCCTTCTCAGGCGCAGTATACAGCAGTCGGGCAGCCTGACCGGGATCCAGCCTGTTCACACCTTTTTCCAGGGAAAAGAGACTGGCCTCACCGGCAGCCCGCAAAAGTGAAAACTTCTTTTTTCTCCCGATCCCCCTGATTGCTGCCAGCCAGCAAAGATACTTGTGATTGGTATTCTCCATCTCCCTTATCTCCCGAATTGCAGCAAGTCTCCCTGCCGGTAAGTATATGCCAGGTATATATGCTCCTCCCGGATCCTGTCTCTTCCCTCCAGATCCGCAATAGTCCTGGCAAGGCGGATGATCCGATGGTAGGCGCGCACACTCATAGCGTCCGACTCGAAGAGATCCCTGAGGCACCCCTTTTCCTTCTCCCCCAGGGGACAGTACTTGTCCAGGTCCGCTGCCCGCAGATCCGAATTGAAGCGCAGACCTGTTCCCCGAAAACGGTACTGCTGCCGTTCACAGGCTTCCATGACCCTGGACCGGACAGCCGCACTGCTTTCCTCTGCTCCTCCTGCGCTCTGCAGATCCTCGATCCTGGCTCTGGGCACAGTGATACACAGGTCCATCCGGTCCAGCAGAGGTCCCGAGATCCTGCCCAGGTATCTCTTGATCTCCCAGGGCTTGCACCGGCATCTGTTCCGGTCAGGGTAATGCCCGCAGGGACATGGATTGCAGGCACCGAGCAGTATGAATCTGGTAGGATAGCGATAACTTCCCGACTGCCTTACTATGGTCACCTCGTGGTCCTCCAGAGGCTGCCGGAGCAGATCCAGCTGTTCCCTTCCGAATTCCGGCAGCTCATCCAGGAAAAGCACCCCGCGGTGAGCCAGAGAAATCTGTCCGGGCATGGGGACCATACCGCCGCCAACCAGTGCTGCCCTGGTAATGGAATGATGCGGGGCCAGAAAAGGCCGGCGCAGGACCAGGGGCTCCCCCTGCCCCAAAAGGCCCGCCACACTGTATACCGCCGAGACCTCCATGCTTTCTTCCATGGACAGGGGAGGCATGATGCCGGGCATACATTTTGCCAGCATGGATTTTCCTGTGCCGGGCGGTCCCATCATCAGCATGTTGTGAAAGCCCGCCGCTGCGATCTCCATAGCCTTTTTTGCCACTGCCTGTCCCCGCACATCCGCCAGATCCACCTCTGCAGGAAGGGAAGCTTCTGTTTGAAACAGAGATTCAACATCCACTTTTCCGGGAGGCAGCAGCCGGTCCCGCTTTAACGGGGACGCCGTCATATACATGATCAGCTCATTTAAAGACCGCACGCCGACCACCTTGATTCCGTCCACAACAGCCCCTTCTTCCAGATTCTCCGCCGGCAGGATGCAGAGACGGATACCGGATGCCTTTGCGGTCTGCACCATTGGCAGCACACCGCGCACCGGCCGGATCTCTCCGTTCAGTCCCAGCTCCCCTGCGACCAGCACGTCCTCAAAATCTTCCTGCCGCAGCATTTCCATGCAGATCAGTTCTCCCACAGCCACCGGCAGGTCGATCACGATTCCCCGCTTGGGAATATCCGCCGGCGCCAGATTGACTGTGATCCGTGAGGCCGGAAGCGGGATCCCCGTGTTTTTCAGGGCAACGCGTACGCGCTCTCCCGCCTCCCTCACCTCTCCGCTCATGAATCCCACCATGTTAAAGGCTGGAAGGCCGTTGGAGATATTGGTTTCAACTCTCAGAAGGTAACTGCTGATGCCGTGTATCGCTCCTGTCATCACTGTACTGTACATCCCTCACTCCGCCTCCAGATCAGTATTCATTCTTCAGCATCATATCTTATTTATGAATTCATCTATCTATTTATTATCCATTTATAAACCATATCTGTCAACCTGTTTTTCATTCCGGATTGTAGATTTACTTCCGCATTGTTATAATAAATCTGACAGTAATTGCTGTAGAGCTACATGACTTTCCCTCGAATCTTCGAGGTACTTCATCTGGTTTTTCAGCCCGACAAACCCGAACTTGTCTCATTTTCAATGCCATGGTCCGCCGCTTTCCCCGACAGATCGGGAAGCAGAGCACATGGCAGCCGCTATTCATTCAAGGAGGTTCTGACAATGGCAAAAAAGGTTTTATTGTTATGCGGTGATTTTACGGAAGATTACGAGACCATGGTCCCCTTCCAGTCTCTCGGCGTCCTGGGATACCAGGTGGATGCCGTCTGCCCGGACAAAAAGGCCGGAGAGACCGTCGCAACTGCTGTCCATGATTTCCTCGGCGAGCAGACCTATACTGAGCTGCGGGGCCACAACTTTGCTCTGACAGCCGACTTTGATGCCGTAAAAACAGAGGATTATGAAGGCCTGTTCATCACAGGCGGCCGCGCTCCGGAATATATCCGCCTGAATGCACGTGTTCTGGAGATTGTCCGCGAATTCTTCGCTGCAGGAAAACCCGTCGCCGCAATCTGCCACGGTCCCCAGGTCCTTGCGGCAGCAGGCGTCCTCAAGGGCTATAAGGCAACCGCTTATCCGGCAGTAGGACCCGACGTCACACTTGCCGGCGGAACCTATGTCGATGTTCCCGCAGATCAGGCTGTCGTCGACCGCAACCTGGTCACAGCTCCCGCATGGCCCGGCGACACCGCGATCGTCCGCGAGTTCGCAAAACTGATGGGCGCAAAGATTGAGATCTGATCTTCACCCGAAAAAAGAATACGTCTTTTGTAAAAAAAACGGCACCGCATCCTGCTTCTGGATTGAAGCGGATTGCGGTGCCGTTTTCCGGCTTTTCCGGTTCACCTGATTCTATTTCACAGAACCGGCTTGTCCTGAATGGATCACAGCTTTATTCTGCTTTGCTTATCTCAGGTAATTCGCATTTACATAGCCGACCTTGTTGGTATGTCTGACGCGTACCAGGGTATAAGGCGTATTTCCGTTGAAATCGTTGGGTACATAGATTGTATCGCCTACTACCTCGACCTTGTCGCCGTTGTAGAGCTTGCCGATCTCATTGTTGTAGTTATAGCCGGGGGCACTTCTAATCGCAAGATAACCGGACTTAAGACCGCTGACTTTCTTGCGGGTGGAACCGCCGGATGAAAGTGCTGTTTTTCCTCCTGCAGTCTGCTCAAGCTCTTCCTCGTTCAGTTTCTCAAATTCGTTTGCCATGATTTTTCTCCTTTTTCGTGATGTGTTTTATCCTGTTGCTGTTATTTAGTGATACCGTATTAAACTTTTTGTTCCCGCTGTCTGCGGATGCCTGTCTTTATTTATTTGACACGTTTAGTATAACAGACAAACCGTCACAAAAGTATCACAATCTTATTTTTTATTCCCCCATCACCTGGAAAACAATCTCTCTTTCCCGGTTCCGGGTATCGCACTCGACCAGGGTCAGATTCTGCCAGGGTCCGATGGTGATCCGCCCTTCCACAAAGGGAATCGTGATAAACGGAGAGAGCAGAAGGGAATGGATATGGGAGGAGCCATTATCGTCTCCCCATGTATTGTGATGATGATAATAGCGGACATGACCGTTTTCATCCCGATAAGGGGCAATCCCCTGCATGGCTTCCCGCACATCATGTTTCACAAGTCCGGGCTCAAATTCCAATGTGGTCAGCGCAGCTACACCGCCTGTTGTAAAGCCTGTGATGATTCCGCTGCGGATCTTCTTTTCCCTGCAGGCGGTGTCGACCGCGCTCTGAAAATCCCCTGTCACGTCGATCATCCCCATATTGCCTCTGGTATGATAAGATTTTGTAACCGTATAAACTGCCACCTTGTGCCTCTCCTTTTTGATGCTGAAAATATTTCCTCAAATCCGTGCCTGCATCCAGTCAAGCAGGTCCTCATACACCTTCTCTCGGTCCAGCTCATTGAGGATCTCATGCCGGTCATTTTCATAGAGGACCATCTGCAGATCCTCGATGCCTGCCCTCTGATACACCTCCCGGACCTTCCTGACACCTCTCCCGTAATCGCCGACCCCGTCATCCGCGCCGGAAACGAGGAGGATAGGAAGCTTTTTCCTGATGCGGTCCGCATTTTCCTGCAGACAACAGTATTTTACCATATCAAATAAAGCCAGATACCCGTTCAGCGTGAAAATATAGGTGCACGCAGGCTGTCTGTAATACCATTCTGCTATTTTTTCATCCCTGGTCAGCCAGCTTTTTTCCGGAAATTTTCCGGTCATGTCAAAGCGCCTGTTTGCGCTGAACGCAATCCCTGTCAGCAGACCGCTGCGGTGGTGCCATCCAAAGACTTTCGCAAGCAGGTTTGCCAGTGTGATACCGGTCTGCGACATACGGGGGTCCGTATATCCTGTCCCCATAACAATGGCGCCGTTCAGGCCCTTCCCGCGCGAAGAAATATATCTGCGGAGAAGAAAAGATCCCATACTGTGTCCCAGCATAAAGTATGGGACATCACTGTAGTCTTTCTGGATCAGCAGGCGCAGCTGATGCATATCCTGGACCAGGATTTTAGCGGGATTTCCCGGAGCAAAATATCCCCAGCCCTCCCTTGACAGGATCGATCGGCCATGGCCGAGCAGATCATATCCGACAACAAGAATATCATTGGCGGCCAGATATTCGGCAAAGGGCTCGTACCTTTCGATGAACTCGGTCATTCCGTGGATGATCTGCAGTATCGCCCTGCATTTCCCCGTTTCCGGGATCCAGCGGACCGCATGGATCGGCGTGCGCCCGTCTTTCGACATAAAAGTAAATTCAACTTTCATATTTTCAATCTTTTTCGTCCTGATGGAAGCGCCCCAGGATCCTGTCGGTCGGGATCGCATTGATGAAGGCGTCCGGATCGATCTGACGGATCACTTCGGAGACACGCTTTACGTCGGAACTTGCCACAACCGAATAGACAACATTGCGCCAGTCCTCTTTGTAGCCGCCCTCTGCAGCCCAGATAGTAGAACCGTGATGTGTGGTCTCGTGGATGGCGTTTTTGACCTCATTCCATTTATCCGTGACAATAAAAAGTGTCTCCTGCTGATAATTGCGGTAGAGCAGGCGCAGGATCTGCGTGGATGTATACTGGAAAATAATGGAATACAGGGCCTTATCCCAGCCGAAGAAATAGCCGGCCGCAAGGAGGATGACAGCGTTGAATCCCAGGATAATGTTGAAGCTGTCCACACCCCGCTTCTGAGACAGATAGATGGAAATAAAGTCGGTGCCTCCTGTCGTGGCATTGACACGCAGGCACATTGTCATCACGAAGCCGTTGATCAGACCGCCGAAAATGCTGATCAGGAGTGTGTCATAAGTGATCGGACGCGCCGGGATCAGATCTGTCAGGAAGCTGGTCAGCAGGATCATCTCACAGGAAAAGATTGTGAACTTCTTTCCTATATAGCGGAATCCTATATAAACAGGAAACGCATTGAGCAGGATATTTACAATGGAATATGGAAGTTCCAGTGAAAAATACTGCAGGGCGATTCGCTGGATCAGAATTGTCAGGCCGGTTGCTCCGCCCGGATACAGGCCTCCGGTCCGGACGAACGTCTTGATATTCAAAGCCATCAGGAGCGACGCAATTGCCACTATGACTGCTCTTCTTAAATCATTTGCCTCCCATTTAATACCCTTCAAAGCAATATCCTTTCCTTTCTTACGACCGACGGCGCACCGGTCAATCAAGTACGATGTGGGAGAATACCTCTCCGATGCTGTCATGGAAAGCCAGATCCGCGTAGCTGTCCCGTCCCGTCTTATCGCGGTTTACAATGACAAGGTATTTTCCGCAATAGGAGCTGACAAGAGATGACGCCGGATAGACGGTCAGAGAAGTCCCGCCCACGATGAGCAGATCGGCTCTGGAGATCAGCCTGCCGGCTCCTGCCCATGCGTCCTCGGGCAGCATCTCTCCGTACAATGTTACATCGGGACGGATCTTTCCTCCGCAGCTGCAGCGGGGTACTGCCTCTTTGCTCTCATAAATCGCGTCCGAGGGATACTTGCGCCCGCAGCGGTCACAGTAATTGCGCAGTGTGGATCCGTGTACCTCATAGACCACTTTGCTCCCGGCCAGCTGGTGCAGTCCGTCTATATTCTGTGTGATGACGCCGTCCAGTTTTCCCTTCTCTTCCATCTCAGCCAGTTTGTAGTGCGCCTTGTTGGGCATAATGCCCCGCGCATCCATTTTCTGACGGTAGAACTCATAAAAGACCTTGGGCTCGCGCTCCAGACAGGGGTTGCTGAGCAGATATTCCGGCTGATAGGCGTCAAACCGCACATCGTGCTGATTGTAGAGACCGTCCTTGCTGCGGAAATCCGGGATTCCGCTCTCGGTAGAGACACCTGCACCCCCGAAAAACACGATATGTTTTGAGGCCGCGATCATCTCATTTAATGCCTCATACTTTTCCTCCCCTTTCAGGCGGCACAGATGCGACTTTTCTTCCTTCAGTGTTGCAAAGCATCCGATGTGTTTCATCTCTGACATCCTCCTTTATTGCACTATAGAATCCCTGTTTCATCTATTGAATATTGAAAAATCTGATCTTAATAACTCTGATCTGTACAACTCCGGTCAGCCGCCCATCTCTTCGGCCAGCGCCTGCAGAATGTGCAGCACACCGCCTTCCCCAGGGGGAGCAAATGTGTGAGCGCAGGCAGCCTTGACCGCTTCCACAGAGCGCTCCGAGCACCAGCTGTTCCCGGCCGGTTCCAGCATGGTAAGGTCATTCATGGCATCGCCGAAGACCATGTACTCTTCGTCCCCGATCCCATAGGTGTCACAGATCTTTTTCACTGCACTGCCCTTATTGACACCGCGTCTGTTAAAATCCATAAAGACGAGGCCGGCCGGGGCTACGGAGAAGATTTCCTTGAAAGGATCCAGATCCGGATCGTGAAAATGCGGATCCGGTCCGTCCGGATACACAATGCTCAGCTTGGTCAGCGGCACACCCAGTTTCTCCACATTCTCTACCTGCTCAATCTCCACACCTACGCCGGTGATCATATCAAGATAAGCCGGGTCCCCGCATTCTGTATACGCCTTGGCCCAGGAATCGATGTGCCAGGCCTCCCCTCTGCTCCTGGCAAACTCCAGTGCCAGGGAGATCTCCCTGGGAGTTCCGATGGGCACCGCTTCAAGCGGCTCCTCTCCCTCCATGACAACACTCCCGTTTGAACACAGATATGTCAGTCTGTCCCTGAGTGTCGGAAAGAGATTCCGCAGGCTGGAGTAGGGTCTTCCGCTTGCCAGTACGACCCGCACGCCGCAGTCAAGAAGTCTTTCGATCACTTCCGTCACTTCCTGCGGCGGTACAGGCATGGCTTCTGGAAGAAGTGTCCCGTCTATATCAGTAACTATCATTTTGATCATGCGTTCACCCCGTTCTTTTCGCAGCCTGCCTTTATTATTCTATCATTTTCAATGCGGTAACGACACCGCTTTTCACGTTTTTGCAGTAAAAAACCGGCGCCTTTCCGGTCACCGGTCTTCTCCTGCGTCGTAATGCCGCTGTATGCTGTTTCCTCCCCGCATTTTCGGGTGTTCCTCTTCTGCAACCTGTGCGACCGCGAGGAAATTCTGGATCTGCTCAATCCTTCCCTTGCAGTCAAAATATCTCCTCTGACGCCCCTCACCGTCCCACCAGCGGTCAAACTCCGCCCCGGTGTGAGTCTGGTGATAGAGCTCCATGGAAATGAGGAGCTGCGTCATTTCCTCACGCAGCTCCGCAATCTCATCCTGATACATTTGATAATCATACTGAGAGATAATCATAACAATATCTTACTATCATTTAGAAAGTCACTTCTCCGTCATGTGACAGAAGCGATACAGAGTGGACCGAACGCATGGAGGAGAGCTCGCCTGTGAGGTCATCTCCCCTGTTTACGGCAACCTCCATCACCAGATTCAGCTGACCGCCGGAGACATTTCTTGACTTTTCTGTATAGAAGCGGCTGTATTTCCGGACGATCTGGCGGATCGCCTTGTTGGTCTCTTTATCGTTGTCCGAATTGATGACCAGAATCATGGGTGCGCGGCCGAGCGGGATCTTGCTCAGTACGAGGACGGCCAGGGTGACGACGACAGAAAGAATGATCGCGATCTCCGAAAGGCCGGCGCCGCAGATGATGCCGACACTGATCGACCAGTAGAGGAAGACCAGATCCATGGGTTCCTTGATCGCGGTACGGAATCGCACGATGGAAAGTGCACCGACCATACCCAGGGAAACGACGACGCTCGACTGGATCGTCAAAATGATCGCTGTCGTGATCAGGGACATGCAGACCAGAGAAATGTTGAAGTTCTTGGAATAGAAAGTCCGCCTTGTCAGAAGTCTGTAGCAGAAGAAAATATATACTCCGAGCACGAGGGAGAAGCAAAGTGCAACAATGATCCCCTTTGTTCCCAGCTCAATGGTGGAGTATCCCTCCAGAAATGACTTCTTGAAAATATCCGAAAATGACATTACACTACCTCTCTTTCATACTTGTGGTCATGGGCGAGAGCCCACAAACATTTATGAATAAACTGCGCGCTGCTCCGCGCCGCGGGCGCTCTCGCATCGCTCCAGACATTCGCACCTCACCCCGCTGCGGCCGCGTTGGCAGCTGTCAATTCTATCAGAGTATATATCCCTGCAGATTGTAGGTCCTGCAAAGATAATATTTTGAAAATGTCTCCAGCCGCATATTTGTCATCTGGATCGCATGATAAATATAATCCGGCAGGTACTCGTCAAATTTGACCTCCAGCAGGTGCTGTCCCTTGGGAAGCACAGGTCTCTCCTGAATATCCTTCATAAAAAACCTGTCAAACGAAGGCGACGAAGAGATATTCATATCAAAAGTCACACGCACATTGCCCTCATCGCAGACAAAGGGCCTGCGCAGGTACTGTACGATCACTTTGGGCTGCATCAGCTGTGTGCGCTGCTGCAGAAGCATACGGTTGAGGAGGGGCGGATTATCCGCCGTGATCGGGATGGGTTCCAGTCTGATCATCTTCTCGTACTGATCACGCGTGATACGGCAGCTTTTTTTCTGGATCATGCCGTATTCTTTGCGCTTGCACTCCAGGGAGATCCGGCGGTCGCTGCAGTTGTAGATCCGAACGCGCCATTTTTCACGCGGGCTGACCCCACTCTCATTCTCATTCAGACATCTGTCATACAGATCGTCGAAGTAAGTACTCCGGATCAGATAACAGCCCGTATCATCTGTATGAGGATCCGGTCTCATGACATCCTGCAGCCGCACTTCCAGCATCTTCAGCTCTGCCGCCGAGCACAAATACTTGAGCTCGTGCCGGAATTTCGGCTCGGCTATTCCTTTTGCCACATTGATTTCCTTTCTATATCTGTTCGATCTGCTGCTCTGATCCTCTGTTATTTCAGCAGCAGGATTTATCCATTTATGCGGTGTTAATACAGAATACTATCCGTTTTTCAAATTACAATCACCAATTATTGTACCATATTTACCGCATGAATATGAATCCTTTTCTACCTAAAACATGAGGCTATTATACGAAGTATACCTTAAATATTCCTTATAAGATTCAGGATAAGATCCGGGACACTGCTCATCTGCAGTTTACTGTGCGGAATCGATCTTGTCCCTGGTCTGAATATCCACCTGCTCCCGCAGGGCCCGGAGCCACGGCGAAAACTGCGCCTCCTCCTGTCCGTAGGTCTTCTGCAGTTCATACTCCAGAGGAAGCCAGGTTCGTATATCTGACTCATTATGCTGGATGACTGCTTCCATTTTGTCAATCGCTTTATAGAGCTTTGCCTCAGGTGTTTCCAGCTTTTCCATCTCGGCAAATAAATCCTGAAACTCCCTGCGCTGCGCACCGGGTAAGCCTTCGATCCACTTGCTGCGCGCGGAGAGCTCTTCTTCCTCGTCTTCCGCTGTCTTTTCGAACGTCGGAACATCGCCCGTAAAGGCCTCGCCCAGATCATGGATCAGGCACATGCGGATCACGCGGTCCATATCATAGCTGCCAAACTCCTCCAGTCCTGAGAGAAGCATGGCAAGAAGTGCTGCGCGCCAGCTGTGCTCCGCAACACTCTCCTGTCTCCCGCTCGAGGTCTCACAGTGGCGCGTATTGCATTTTAGCTTCTCCGCAACCGCCAGAATATCCAGCAGTTCCCGGGGCGACATTTCATCCTCCTGCCCGGCGCCTTCCCCCTTGTCCTGCGCCTGCGGGGCAGCTGCCTGTGTCTCTCCCAGCAGATCCTCCAGTTCAATCTCTTTGTCCAGAGAATTTGTGCAGACGATCTGTTCGCCCTGGGTCAGCTCCACTGTGACCGGCTGTCCCTCCGTCCGGATGACCACATCGAAGGCCAGGCCGGAGCCGTAGGAATCCATCTGCGGATAGAGCTGCAGAAATGACTCTGCACTGAAGGACCTGGCATCCAGCTGCAGCGGGTCATCTCCCTCAAAAACATAGGAGATGATCTCCTGCACCTTTCCCGGGCCGTTTTCAAGCCTCAGGATCAGATCTTCAATATGCATGTTCTCATCCATCATATATTCTTTGATCGTAAAGACACCGGATGCTGAAACACCTGTTTTTTTCATTTTCCATTCTCCTGTCTTCAGGGATTCTGTCATCTGCAAAAATCCTGTCATCATATATTACGTACTAAAAATATTTGCACGCAGTTTTCAACATACGCCGACCGTGGTACATAGCCATCAAACTTGAAGTATGATACAATCACATTGTACTGCGCACATTACAGCATTTACGACATGCCGCTGTGCTCGTGCCGCAGCAGTATTTCGGCACCACATACCTGACCGGTATTTTTCGGCAAACCCAAGGAGATCATGTGTTTATGAATAAGATTTTCATCGACCTTGAAATGCACCCGATTCCCCAGATCCACAAAGAAGAACGGACAATCTGCACACAGGAAACCATTGAAATCGGAGCGGTCATGCTCAACGAGGCCAATGAAGAAATCTCCAGCTTCTGCGAATTTGTACATCCTGTCTTTGTCACAAAAATATACTCCAAATTCCGGAAACTCACCGGTATCACCACTGAGGATATAGAAAATGCTGCTCCTCTCTCGGATGTCCTGCCCCGTTTCATCGAATGGTGCGGTACATCTTATGAGATCTATTCCTGGAGTGACAGTGATATCTGGCAGATCATGAATGAGACCCGCCTGAAAAATCTCCAGGATATGGAGGGTCTGTCCTATATGCTCAATCACTGGAAAGATTTCCAGCAGGATTTCTGTGATCTCCTCCACCTTGAGAAAGTCTTGAATCTCGGCCGCGCAGTCACCCTGGCAGGTCTTGATTTTTCCGGGCGTGAGCACGACGGACTGGCTGATGCCCGCACCACATCGCGCCTTTACGTTGAGAGCCGTGACAGCAAATCTTTTGACCGTCTCCGCAGACTTGTCATCGACGCATTTGCCGGCCATACCTTCACAATGGGAGATATGTTTGATTTCGGGAGCATTTCCTTTCCGGAATCGTGATGTGTAAAAAAGTGTCCTTCACCTGTCTCACATCCGGAACCTGCAGCCCCCCAAAAGTGCCTAATACAGTATAACAGATTCTGTTCAGAATACATTGTGATTTTTTAAACGCACCCTGACAATTTACCATCTTTGTATATTCATACCGGCGCTCAGGTAAAATTGAGCCACAGGAGCATTCATCATGAGCACATTCCTTCGCATTCTTTTCACAGTTGTCCCGACAGCAGCCCTCTTTTACGCGCGCCGTTTTCTTCCGGCGGACCCCGGAACCATCAAAATCGGTTCTTTACCCCTGTTTGATCTGCTGGCGGTCATTGTGCTCCTCTTTGTATTCTGGTTTCTGATCTCGCCATACATCTGCAGCTTCTTTCGGAATATCCATTTCAGACTCGTCACACTGCGCAGCATCCGCAGACAGATCCGCAGCCGCCAGAGGTCACTTCTCAACTGGCTTCTTTCCAGGCCTGCACACTGGGGCATCACAGGAACCGCTTCAGAGCCTCAGTACGCCAACACCTGCGAAGGTCTTCTGGCGATCCGGGGAGCCGGTTTCCTGGACAAAAAGCGCGAGTCCTACCGCAACGCCCTTCAGACACTCACAGAAGCTGTCGTTCCCACCGGACTTCCCAGCCGCACCGTGAACAGGCCTACCGTGATCAACACTTCCATGCTGCTCTGTCTTATTGCCATGGAAAAGCAGAACGCAGCCGGTGTGATCGATTCATTTGACCTCTTTGACGAAATTGCCGCCAACCTGTGGTTCCTCCATTCCGAAAACGGCTGGGGCCCCCTGATCCTTCGGGCGGACAAAAAAGAGTGCCGCTTCGTCAATACCTGGTGGGCACTGCGCGCCCTCTATCAGTACGGCTATCTTGAGCGCCCCGAAGAAGGGGATGCCTTCCGCCAGCTCCTGACTGCCACCTACGAGAAAAACCGGGGCGGGACTTTCGGCTACACCCCCTCCGATGCGCCCCGCCTGACAGTCACGGCAATGTACCTGCTCCTTTACTACGACCTTCCCCGTGCTCTTCGCAGGGAAATCTCCGGCGACTATGATCCGCGTGCCGCCGCCGACTTTATCTTCAACCGTTTTGTCACTGAAAAGTGTCAGGTCGAAGTGGAATGTATTGACGGCACCTTTGCAGGGGGCACCTATATTGCCCACACGCCCTGGAAACATATTGCCTCCGCATATGCCATGCAGGCCCTTGCCGCCGCGCGTAAAAACGGCGACCTCAGCCGCCGCGACATGGATGATATCTACCGCCGGGCTTCCGAGATTCTCAGCCAGGATCTCCGCTCTCCTGCCGCGAACGAGAGCTGCTACATTCCCGCCGATATAGAAATCTCCCGGACCGGTCCCTACACCTTTGCGGCCGCCCACCTGATCCTGGGTCTGCAGGCACTGCTGTAAGCAGAAAGGAATAGTCCCATGCTTCAGTTTCTGGTATGTTCAGATATCCATACATACGCAGACAACATCCGGCTTGCGATCCGCAAAACGGGCCGCGTCGACGCGGTCCTGATCGCCGGTGATCTGGAAACGGAAGAAGAAGCTGTGCACGCCGCCGTCGGCAGCATTCCATGCCACATGGTCCGCGGCAATAATGATTACTACCTCAATACAGATTATCCTGAAGAGCTCCTGATCGATATCTGCGAAAATGCCGGTCCCGGCCAGGACGGACCTGCGATCGGCTGCGTGACGGAACTTTCCTATGATTCTGTTCCCGACACCGGCAGCGGTCAGGTCACGCGGAAAGAAAGCTTCCTGTCTTCCTTCTTCAGATTTTTATCGCCTGAAAAAGAAGAACTTCCCAGAGGTCTCTCCTTCCCGCAGCATACATTCAAGAGGCCTGCAAATATCATGCACCGCATCCTGATGACCCATGGAAAAGAATACAATGTCCCGGACATCACCCTGCTGGCGCGCCGGGCGGGAATATGGGATGCCGATCTGGTCATTTTCGGACACACGCATCAATTCTGGGATACCACCTTCCGCCGGGGACAGATCCGCCTGGTCAATCCCGGCTGCCTGGTCGGGGATCCCAAAGCCTCCATCCGTGTCTTCGGGAATTATGAGATCTGCAGCTACGCCCTGCTCCGGATCGGTGATCAAGGAGAAATCGATGTGGAGCATATCTATCTGTGAACCAGAACAGAAAGGCAGTTTTTCCGGTTTTCTATGCTGATTTTCCGGTTTTTTTTGACATAAAAGAAATCTGTGCTACAATGTCGATATTAAATTGAAAGTTCAGTACCTGTCCGCAGCGCGCACAGATACAATTGCTAATAGGTAGTTGCAAAACTCGTTCCACGAGTGAACGCTCCTGACTAAAAGGATCAAAAAACGATTATATCGACTTTGTCCAGTCAG
>JBGUPU010000074.1:0-13669 GCA_045130475.1 Lachnospiraceae bacterium | reverse complement strand
GCGGACTGGGGGTTCGAGTCCCTCTCACAGCGCTTTGCAGACATGGCTGAACTGGCAAAAGCACCTCCCCGCTAAGGAGGGGCCGGGAGACCGGCATGCAGGATCGAGACCTGCTGTCTGCGTTTACTGTCAGCAAAAGCTGACAGCTCGCGATTTTTCGCAATTTTATACCAGAAGTTTTAATGCGGGCATGTTGTCGCATTCTGTCATTTGTATTATGTCCTTTGTTTATGCGAGATCCGGGAATTCTCTGAGCTGTTATTATCTGTCTTTTGGTGCTGCCGTTTTGCTCATTTTTTGCACAAAAAAGCCTGTACCCTTAAAATCTTTACAGGTTAAGGGGGACAGGCTTTTTATTTTGCTGTGGAAAAGCTACGGCTTGCGTCTTATTTCATGTTTTCGAGATTTGCCACAAAGCGCTCAGTTATATAGTCTATAGCGTTTTCAACCTCAGAAAGATAGATCTTATAATTTTCAAGTGATACGGGTTTACCTTTTATTGATCGACCGAATGCGTCAGAAATTTTTTTCTTTACAACATACGTGTGTATGTCCAAAGGCAAATCCATACCGGTTGAAGCACCTTGCATTATTACATCAAATGGTAATGGCATGCCCACAGATATATCATCACACAGGCCACAAAGCCATCCAGGTGTGACATCTAAAAAACTGGCCAACATGTTAAGTGTTAATTCAGGAATTGGCCGTTGGTTTACCGTAGCCCTGTATTGTTGAACAGCTCGAGGGGTTATACCAAGCACTGAAGCCAATGCCCTGTCGGAAACATTTTCACCCCTGCTAATGCAATTCTTCTTTGCCTCATTAAACCGATCAACATTAACGAAATATTTTTCTGTTTTTTTCATAATAAGCCCTTTTTCTTTAATGATTGATAATTAAAAAGTAATTCAAAAGCGAAAAATATTTCGTGATATTTCAGACTATAAAACGAAATATTTTCGCATATAATAATATCATGTTATATAAGCAACAGTCAACAAAAGACAGCATTACAAAAGAGAAAGGGGATAATATGCGAGCTAAAGAAGTCCAGGAAATTGAAGCACGATTGTTGACGCAGAAACAGGCCGAAACCTACACAGGAATGGGGCGCACTGCTTTGACTGCGTTTGTTGCGGGCATTGGAGCCAAAAGGAAAGTAGGCCGCCGGGTGTTGTATGATAAGCGTGTCATTGACGCAGCTCTGGACGCCATGGCCACACCGACGGCGACCAACTGACAGTTTCATCTGCACAGGACAAGCTTAGAACGATGAACATGGTAGCACGCGAGCACACATGAAAGGAGGTCGACATGTCTAGCAGACGCTTATTGTGTGCAGCGGTCATAGAATCGGACAAATTCACAGATATGTCATTGTCAGCACAAGCATTATATATGCACTTGATGCTGCAGGGCGATGATGACGGCGGCCTGGACAATGCAAAGAGGATCGCACGGTCGATTGGTGCAACCCCTGATGATATGCAGACTCTTATAGATGCGGGCTATTTAATCCCCTTCGAGAGTGGTGTTATCTTTATCGCACACTGGAAGGTGCACAATTCTATCCGAAAAGACCGCTATAAGCCGACATTGTTTGTGAAAGAGTTTTCACAGATCACAGAAACAGAGGCGGGTGTTTACCAGTTGACAACCAGTTGTCAACCAAATGACGACCAAACGCCAACCGATGGAAGCCCTAAGTTAAGTAAAGATAAGATAAGTAAAGAGAAGGGAAGTAAAGTAAAGAAATGCGCGCAGAGCGGCGCACCCCTTGCACCCTTCGAAACATCTTTACCTGATCCGTTAGAAGAGTCCAATTTGTCATTGCCTTTAAAAGATAAACTGCGGGAATGGTTGAATTATAAGAAAGAGCGCAGGGAGGGCTATAAGCCTATCGCGCTAAAGTCCCTGATAACCAGGACCGAAAATAAAGAAGCAGAGTATGGAGCTATTGAAGTGATCAGGGTAATAGATGAATGTATGGCCAACCAGTACAAAGGTATTATCTGGGATAAATTAGGCCAACGCGGCAGCCGATCGGCGCGACAGTCCGGGAGCATGGACACGCTGGACCGGTTTGCAATGCAAGAGCCTTGCTGATTTTACGTATAAGGACAAGTTGAGCTGCACCCATTTGCTGGCCGGAGTGACGAACTGGCAGAAGGGAGGCACGTTATCAAACGGGAAGAATTAACAAGTATCATGAAGATCATTCGCGCCGCATATCCTGACCGGTTCAATACGAATGATATAACGACGGTTCAGGTATGGTATGACGCATTGCAGGATCTGAATTATTCGGATGTTAAAAGGGCAGCGGGCGCCTGGATCATGTCGGAGCGCTGGCCGCCCACTATCGCAGATATTCGGGCTATGTCCCATAACCTGAAAGCGGCGCCGGATGAACTCGCAGCGTCTGCATGGGATCAGCTGATCAGGGCTCTGGGCCGCGCTTATGCTCCGGATTCCCGGGAAGTATGGGATTCGTTACCTGATCACACCCGGCAGATAGTCGGAGGTTACGCGACCTTCAGGGCATGGGGCAACACAGAGACTGCACAGCTCGAATCTGTCCAGCGTCCAATGTTCGTGAAGAGGTTTGAAAACATGCAGCTGCAGAAGAGGAAGCAGGCCGCAATTCCCCCTACATTCAGGCAGCCCCTGCCAGAATTAACTGAACAGAGGCCGCCAGCGATACCGGAAAAAACGGCAGAGGCCGGGGCTCGGTGCGAAGCTCCTTCGCGCATGATAGAGGAACTCAGAAGGCACTTGACCGGCCAGCCTCATAAACCGGGATCCGAAAATGAAAGGGAGGTAACACTTGTATGAAAAAGAGAATCTTAGCCAAAGTATAACCCATAAAATTGAATATATCCAGAATAAAGCAAACATGCCGACATCAGTATGCTGAGAAAACCAGCAAAAGAAAGGAATCCAAATTATGAATAAAGCACCTATTTCTCAGAAGATTGACGAACTCCAGGAACAGCTCCGGGAGGTCACAGAACAGATAAAAGACGCGGACGCGGCGGAATATGAGAGGCTGGGCAATGTATCGTTTACGCTGCATTACCCCAGCCGGATTTAACAGGTGATGCCATGGCCAGCAACAACGACGAGGTATTGAGCCTCATTCCTACCGGGAAAGAACAGGCCATATCTGCGGCGGCCCTGGTAGCCCGCGCACAGCTGCCGGATGAGCGCACACTGCGCATTGTCATAGCAAAGGCACGGGCAGAGGGTGAACTTATATGCAGCGGAGCCAGCGGGTATTACAGGCCGGAGACCTATGAGGAAGTGTTTAAATACGTCCAGATGATGGAACGGCACGCAAAGAGCACCTTCATAGCCGCACGATCCGCAAGGGCGAAGCTAAAAGAAATGGCAGGGCAGGTCTACATTGAAAATATGTTCACTGAGGATCCGGAGAGGCCCCCTGCAGACTTGCCAGCTGAGTAAAGAGGTGCGTGCCATGACAAAGACAGAATACGAAAATGCATCAAAGGAACGGGCAACTTGTATCGAGATTGAAAAGCTTGATTCTGTCCTGAATGTTGTTGCCAATGGGAATAATCTTACAGATCTGATAGTGGATCACAAAATTGTTTCTACAGGTGATGACATTGAGGTTTGGCTCAAGGTCAGGCCAGCGACTATCTACACTGCATTGTCAGCCACGACAAAAGCACTGATGGGTGATAAGGATGAAAAGCAATGAACCGATGAAGGTCAGGACGCCAATCAAGGCAATCCGGGCAAAATGCCTTGACTGCTGCTACAACCAGGTGAAAGAGGTTAAGCTTTGCGCTTCTCTTACCTGTCCGTTATGGCCCTATAGGATGGGCCACAGGCCGACTACAGGCAGCGGTAAGGAAATCCTCGAAGAGGATGCTGAAAACTGAATAAGGTGCACGTAGGACATAGTTTTTTGAGAAAGAGAGGTATAACAAGATGTCAATCAAGAGCAGAACAATCAAAGCAGTGAAGGAAGCGGCTACAGAGTACGCGAAAGCCGCCGGCAAGGTTGCAGATATCAACAGGAATGGAATGCTGTCAGAGGCCGGCAAGATCCAGGAAGCTCATCAGAACGAAGAGCAGTTCACGGAATACATTAATAACGCCACACAGGAATATGGATCTTTTATGGATGAGGCCATTAAGGCTGTTGAACTGGTAGAGGCCACGCAGCAGGCGAAAAGATACCAGGATCCCGGATATAATCAGGCGCTCAATTCTGTTATCCAGCAGATCCCTTATGCAGCCGGCGCTGTCAGTACGCTGGACATGAAGGAAAGGCTTGCACAGTTTGAGAATGACAGCTTTGCAGCCGCCATGATCAAGAAGGCACTGGAGAATGCCGGCTATGGGATCCGCGAAATTCAGGAAGTGATACCGCCTAATACTAATGGTATGGCCAGCGAGATCCTGAAAGCGGTTTCTGATCAGACAAAATACTACATGCTCCGCGCCCTGGATGAACTCAGAGAAGAAACTCCTTGGGCAACGAGTAAGAACACTTTCGGCCGTCAGTTCCTGCATGAAGCCTATGGCGTTACTGTTGACAGCTATATCGCCTATCTGGACGGCCTGAATGAAGATGCCACCGACTTCACAAGTCCGGATTATGAGAATGGTGAAGATGGATCCGTTCACCCGGCGGTATTGGCCCGGATGGCAACGCATGACTTCCTGGGGAGCATTGCGGAGAAGTACCAGCCGAGCGGAGCTGAGGGTGAAGGATGAGCACAATGGACAGCACACAGGAAAAGCTGTGTAGAGTTCTGGTTACAGAGGATCCGGATGAAGAGTTATGGGAATGGTTCCGGTGTCCGAACTGTCATTGCAGGAAATTCTATTGCGAGAATTCGAATAGAAAAGCGGTGCATGTCCGACTCCGCTGCATGAATTGCGGTAAAGAGACAAAGCTGAAGATAGGCAGCAATGCGGAGAAGAAACACAAAAGGGGATCGATTGATGAGAATGAATGAAAAACGGATATATTTCAGGTGATTTGACGCCCCAAAAGCCCTGTTTACCTGTTTTACAGGGCTTTTGCATTATAGCCTGAAAGAACATTTATCCAACTTATATCCAATATTGTGCAGTATTTAAGTTGTCAAGAAAGGAAAAATGAGCAGATGGCATACGAGTTTTTAAAGGGCCTGTTTGGCACAAATGATGATGGAACGCCAAGAGCACTTACAGCTGATCAGCTGGAAGTAGCGATCGCAGAGAACAAAGATCTTAGCATCGTGAATCTGAAGGATGGCGGCTATATTTCCTTTGATAAGTACTCGAGAGTTGAGGCAGAAAGAAACAGCCTGCAGGAACAGCTGAAGAAATCCGGTTCGGGTACCGGACAGGGTGCGGCTGATCAGGAACTGCAGGCAGCAAGGCAGCAGATCGAGGAACTGCAGAAGCAGATGCAGCTCCAGGGGCGCAGGTCGGCAATCTCTGAGTATCTTTCGGGGTACAAGTTTTCATCTTCCTTTGCGAAAAAGGGGATCCTGGCCGAAATGGAGAAACTGGATTCCGTAACGGTCGTGGATGGGGAGCTGATCGGGGCAGAGGCCGCAATGGCAGATCTAAAAACCAGATATGCAGAGGCATTCAAGGCAGAAGAACCGGCGGCTCCAGCAGCTGTACCGCAGAATGTGCCGCATTTCACTTCTACGGCGTCATTATCCGGAACCGGTAGTAATCCGAAAAAGAATAAGCCGATGTCGCTCATGGAAGCTATGAAGTACAAGAATGAGCATCCGAATGCAGATGTAGGCGGGCTGTTCAACAGATGAGGCAATAATGGCAAGGGCAGGGAAGAGCAAAAAGAACACTCTTAGATATCTGATCAGGAACTATCGCAAGATCCGGCAGGCATGTGATCAGGTAATTCTTGAGAGGTTGCAGGCAGAAAAGAGAAGCCAATATAGCTTTGAATGGTTTGCCAGGCTTATGCAGGGGAAAGATCCGGACGCGAAAGCAGAGCAGCTGCGTCATACATCCCGCTATACAGAAGAACTAATATTAGCCCTTGATTCTGCAATGCTCATATACCGCAACATAGCCCTGCAGGAAGATCTAAAAGGTTGGCGGCAGTTTGATGTCATGTATTCAAAATACTTTTCGCAGAGTGCCACCTCTGTAAACGAGCTTGCTTTTAAATACGGTGTATCGAAGTCTGTTATATATGACGACATAAACGCGGCCGAAACACGCCTGGAGCTGCTTATCGAAAGCGAACGCTCGAGATTTTCCGAAACGAACGCGAACGCTCGAGGTTTTCCGAAATACGAATAATTGCGAACATTCACTGTATTAACGTCATATAAATATACCCGCCGAGCCACGAGAAGCCCCTGTGAGCGGTTTTACACCTCAGGGGCAAACCCTCAGACAACCCCGCAGAACGTCACACAGAGGCAGGACGGCGGCAAATTCGGGCATGAGTGAATGTCTCACGGGGTACGGCAAAATGAAAATGGCCAGGAATTCTGGTATGCCAGGGAGCTTCAGGCTGCCCTTGAATACTCGCAATGGCGCCGTTTCTCAGAAGCGATAGAAAGGGCAAAAACCGCCTGTGAACAAAGCGGAAATGACCCGTATGAACATTTTGCCGACGTCGGCAAAATGTTCATACGGGTCAGGTGCCGAAAGAATAATAGAAGCTGTTTTTTGATTTACGAAATTGCGACAATTCGATGACTTTTTTAGATACGTGCATTGCTGAAGAAATGTACAAAAAACCTGCTTATTAATTCGCAAAATGATTATTTAGCGAATAGTTGATTGGCCAATATGCACAATGGTTGTTTAAGAAATCGTCTGTATTAAAATATCAGACAAACAAAGACAGTACAGGACATGCATTAAAGTTGCATGTTTATTCATAGAATATGCAGAGTTGTGCATTATTACAATGCCTTTTTTTTCAGTGTATTTTGAACAATTACGATATTTTGACAATAAAGCATACTCGCGAGGGGGCGACATGTATTAGCTTTTGTCGCTATCGTCAAAAACCAGGCCTGATCGAGCAATTTTTTCATCCATGGCATCAATAGCGAACTGATTAAGCGACAGGCCGCGAATGGCTGCGGCGGCTTTATACATGGCCTTATGGCCTTTTGGGACACGGATTTTTATATCTTCCACCTTTTCAGCATGGTATTTTGCAACAGCACGCCTTTGTGCATCACTTGTTTTCTTTTCAACTGGCATCTTTTCACCTTCTTTTCTGGATACGCCAACAGTAACCAGGGGGGACAACGGCACACCTGACGGCCAATGAAGCCGCCGGGCATTGCCGGACCTTTTTTCACCCTACACATAATTTTATCACGATTCAATATGTGTGTACAGCAACAAATATAAGTGTACACATTTGTTAAAAGTGCACATAGACATATAAGGGTACACACAATATAATGATAAATGGAACGACGCAATCACACTATAAACCAGCTGACCTATCGGCACGACGGGGAGGAAGAAGGTTAACCATGAATGAAACATGTTTGAACCAGGACGGCGGCCAGGGATCCGGAACGGCAAAGCCCTATTACACAGCGCGCGATGTCATGCAGCTGCTTGGCGTTAAGAAAACAAAGGCCTATGACTTGATAAAGGCGACAACGGACGATCTGAAGGCAAAGGGCGAGCTGTCAGAGCTTTACCCGCGCGGGCACGTGCCTGCAGTGGCTTTTGACGAACGTTATCACATACGCACATGACCAACAGGGCGGGATACGGTATCAGATCAGATTCCAGGACATTAAAACCTACCAGGAACCAAAGGAGGAAAACACATGCAGAGATCAGAACAGGGCTGGACAGAAGACACCTATGCGGGCGGGGCATTGGACGCGTTATGGAAAACATACGCATACCACACAGATTATTCAGGAGCTGGCCAGTCATACGGTTACACAGAGGCCGACAAGGAAGCAGAGAAAACCCTTGGCGCGTTCGTTGATGCAGACAGTGACACCTTTGACAAGGCCCATGCAGTCGGACATGCAGCACGCCGGGCCGGGTATTTTGCCGGCTGGAAGGACGCCGCACTGTTATTCATGGACATTATGACGCTTATCAATGCAGATACTGACGGGATCAGGGCCAGGGAGAGTAAGGCCGCCGGTTTCGTGAAATGAAGAAAGGGGAAAACATGAAGGCAAAGAAAGCCGCGAAAAGAATCAAAAAACAGGCCGCCGGCTGTGGATCCGCGTGGGCCAACGTGCGGGATCAGCTGACAAAGGACTGTTTTTCTAATGCTGCACTTGTGAAAGGCGTATTGAAGGACAGCCTGACGTTTTCCGGATGTACTCAGTACATTCTCGAAAAAGCCCGTGAAAGAGCAGAAATGGTCAACGGGTGTCGTGTGGCGCGCATCGAAACAGAAACGGTTTGCCAGTGGGCGCGGGACTATTACACACAAACCCCCTGACAGGTGCTGCAACACCGGCCAGGGGAAAGGGGCTGCCCGCTGCACAAAACCGAAATGAGTATTGACAATGATACTGTGCGGCGGGTGCACCTGCATTATAACAGAGGGGTGTAATCATGAAAAGAAAAATAGATAGTATAACGTAGCCCGTTAGAAGCACCCATGTAAATGCTTTAAAGATAACGGAAAGGGATACAACCATGGCTAAAACACTACCAAAGGGGATTACAAAGCGCCCAGACGGGCGTTATTGTATCCGGGTTATGAGGGACGGCCAGAAGGTAACGAAATATGCAAAGACCAGGAAAGAAGCGGAAGCCCTGCACAGGGAATTAACTTATGAACTGGAGCATGGGACCTTTATTAGGCAGGACAAAAAAACTGTGAATGAGTGGTTCGATGAATGGATCCGGACATATAAGAAACCGACTGTAAAAGATTCAACGCTGAATGAATATAAAAGCTATTACAATGTACATGTAAAGCCTGCAATTGGGAGCATGCGCATTCAGGCTGTTAAGGCTTCCAATATTCAAAAGATTCTAAACAGCATGAAAGAAAAGGATTATTCAGAAAAGGTGATTCACCTTGTAAATGTAACTATATCCGGGATGATGAAACAGGCAGTCAAAGAGGGATTGATTTTGTATAACCCCTGTGAAGGTGTGACCGCACCAAAGGGAAAGCCACAAGAGCCGCATATAGTAATGACTGTGAAACAGCAGGCAGTATTTACCCGGTGTCTGGAAGACGACACGCAGCTTTTGAATGGCTTTATAATGTTCCAGCTCTGTACAGGTTTGCGGTTTGGTGAATGCGCAGCATTGCAATGGCGGGATGTTGATCTGAAAAATAAGGTTATTCATGTGCGGCATACTGTTCATGTTGTGGGTGGCCGGGATGTGCTAACCACTCCAAAGACAAAATGCAGCCTCCGGGACGTTCCTTTAATCCCGAAAGCGGTTGAAATCTTGAAAAGGGAAAAGGCCAGGGGAACCGGCCAGAAGGTCATAGCGTTCAATGATGATCACTATGTTTTTGACGTTGCCGGCCGGGCGGTCAATCTTCAGGTATTGAACCGGTATATCAAAGGGATCTGTAAACGGATCAGGGAGAAGGAACAGGAAGAAATCCAGAAGGGGATCCGGAAGGACAGCGGCGCGGACTTTCCCATACTGACAAGCCACTGTTTGCGTCACACATTCGCTACCAGGGCAATAGAACACGGTATGCAGCCGCAGACACTTAAAAACATCTTAGGCCACAGCAGCCTTGCAATGACCATGGACTTATACAGCCACGTTCTGGAAGATCAGAAACAGGCCGCCATGGAGAGCATAGCGGCGGCATTCTGAACCGTTTAAAATTGCATTTGCTTAATTTTTGCTTAAAAAGGACATTCACGAAGGTGATTAAAACGTGAATGTCCTTTGTTTATGCGGGTGTCAGGTGGTTTGAAAAAAATCTGTCATTATACCAGAAGTTTAATGACAAACTGTTTTTTGCATGTTATATTGGGCGGTAGAATAAAAGGGCCACAGGTCCGGAAAGGAAAGGCAATGCTGCAGAGACATACGCTGAACACATTATGCATATATCGCCAGTGCGATCTTCTGGGTATTAGTATGCCGTCAGCTGATAAAGTTGAACGGTTTAATACGGCATGCCTTATTCAGGCCGGACAAAGTGGATATCTGGGACCAGGTGTTTCTTTACGTATACTGGAATAACCAGATAAATCAAAGCGTAAATACTGCTGAGAATGCCGCTTGTCCGAGAAGACAGGCGGTTTTTTGTTGCTTTAAGCCTGGAGAGCGCGTGCCATGCTTGCATGAGCACGCATTCGACAGGCAAGGACATCGAGCGGCTCAGCCGCGAGATGTTGGAGAAATCCTTGAGGAGAAATCGCAGATGAAAAGATATTTACCCAGTCATAGTGATAAGGGCCTTCTCCCGTCAGGGGAGATAGCAGGAGCAAAACAGGAATCGTATTTGAGGAAAAGAAAACAGGCAGCATGACCGGCACTTCCTGTGCCGGCGCTGCCGGAACATAGGAGGTGCGAAAAGATGGAGATTCCCTTCGTCAACACTGTCGCAACCGGACAGAACATCGACAGGCTGAGGATTGAGGCCGGTCTGACCGTAAGAGACATGCAGATGGTCTTTGGTTTTGCGACTCCGCAGGCAATCTACAAGTGGATCCACGGGACTGCCATGCCGACCATCGACAACCTGGTCATCCTGGCAGCCATGCTGGGGGTAACCATGGATGAGATCGTGGTCGTGGACATTGCCGCAAGAAAGTGCGGTTGAAAAGAAAATATTGATCATAGAGAAGGCGGGCCGGAATACGCCGGCCCGCACGGGATACATAGCCTCATAGTATAGTGGTCAGTACGCCGGACTGTCTATCCGAGGGCGCGGGTTCGATTCCCGCTGAGGCTGTTATTGAGAACGTGGTGTAATGGGAGCACGCTGCGCCTGGGACGCAGAAGCGCGGTTCGAATCCGACGTTTTCAATTATCGAAGTGTAGTTCAGTCAGCAGAACATCCGTCTGATACGCGGAAGGTCAATGGTGCAATTCCATTCACTTCGACGCGCCGGTGGTAGCTCAGTTGGGAGAGCATCGCGCTGAAAACAAATCCTGCTCGGGATTTTAACAGCAATCCTCAAGAGGGACGCAAAGGTCATTGGTTCAAATCCAATCCACCGGCTTTGGGATGCAAACAGCAAAACTACAGCTTCTGTAAAAAGCACATGACTTTTAATCATGAAAACACGGCATCCTGGATATGGGACACAGACTGCAATCATTGTTTATTTCATGCCCACAGGGGCGTCGGAACAACAGGTGTCCTGAACATGTGACCCTCACAGCAAAGTATATTGGCAAAACCAGACTTATAATCTGCTGAGCGGTTCGAATCCGTAACTTACAGGGTCATGAATGATAACAGCGGGAAGGAGGAAACGACAATGAATTTCGCTGAAGCGGCAAAGATGAATGCCGTATTTACAAGAACGGAAAACGGTGCGGTGGCATTGAATACGACCGGAGACGCCAGACTGGATCTCTTTGGAACCATCGGTTCTTTGAGGACTGCTGAGAAAGAGCGGATCAACCGTCTTTTCTCCGAAGCCTGGAAGGCCG
This sequence comes from Lachnospiraceae bacterium, assembly GCA_045130475.1. GTDB lineage: Bacteria > Bacillota > Clostridia > Lachnospirales > Lachnospiraceae > CAG-791. The sequence continues at coordinate 2,065 of JBGUPU010000074.1, read as the reverse complement.
ATCCGCTGTTCGCGACAAAGATCGCGTTCTATGCTCGTGACGTCAGGGGCGGTCTGGGAGAAAGACAGACATTTCGCACCCTCCTGCAGTTCATGGCGGAGAAGCATCCGGAAGCCCTGCGGCTGAACCTGGATCTGGTCGGTGTGTATGGTCGTTACGATGACCTGTACTGCCTGATCGGCACACCTCTGGAGGACGAGATGTGGGCTGCCATGAAGAAGCAGTTTGAGGAAGACCGCAGGAACCTGCAGGAAGGCAATGCCATTTCCCTGCTGGCAAAGTGGATCAAGACGGCGGATGCTTCTTCCGAGAATACCAGAAAGCTCGGCATCCTGACGGCGCAGAAGTTTGGCTACTCCGTATATGAGTTCAAGCGTCTGGTCCGTGCGATGCGTAAGCAGATCGGTATCGTGGAGGCGCTGATGTCCGCCGGCCGCTGGGACGAAATCCGCTACTCTGCGGTTCCATCCAGGGCGATGATGATCTATAGAAATGCTTTTATGAAGCACGACCCGGAGCGTTACGGGCAGTTTATCCGGAAGGCTGTGACCGGCGAAGAGGCCATCCACTCTGCCACCCTGTATCCATATGACATTGTGGAGAAGGTCATGCAGATGGGCTGGGGCAGATGCGCGATCACGGAGGATCCTGCGCTGGAAGCCCAGTGGCGTCAGCTGCCTGACTACGTGGAGAAGGGTACAAATGCCCTTGTCATTGCGGATACTTCCGGATCCATGTACGGAAGACCTATGGCAACGTCGGTCGGCCTGGCAGTGTACTTCGCGGAAAGGAATACCGGTGCCTACCACAACATGTTCATGTCCTTCTCCGGGACTTCCCGTATCCAGGTGCTGAAGGGTGAGACCCTGGTGCAGAAGATCGGGAGCATCAACATGAACGACTGGCAGGGCAACACCAACCTGCAGGCGGCGTTTCAGCATGTACTGGATATCGCGGTCAGGAACCATGTTTCCGCAGAAGACATGCCGAAGTCCCTGATCGTCATCTCCGATATGGAAATCGATTACTGCGGAGACCGTAACTGGACATTTTATGAGAAGATGGCGCAGAGGTTCAGAGACCATGGTTATCAGATCCCGAACATCATCTTCTGGAATGTAGCCAGCCGGAACGATGTCTTCCATGCCGACAAGAGCCGTATCGGCGTGCAGTTGGTGAGCGGCCAGTCCGCTGCGGTGTTCCGTCAGGTTATGCAGTGCGTAGGATTGAATCCGGTGGAAGCGATGGAAAAGGTCATCAATTCCAAGAGATATGAGGCGATAGCGGTTGCCTGAGCAATAAGCCCAGGCTGCCGCTGCAGCCGGCAGCGTAATAATCATATGGGAGTATAGCTCAGATGGTAGAGCGTCCGGCCGTTAACCGGAAGGCCGCAGGTTCGATCCCTGCTGTTCCCGTTTTTCTGGAGCTTCGTCCAATGGGAGGGCACCTGTCTTATACGCAGAGGATGCAGGTTCGATTCCTGCAGCTCCGATCATGCTTCTCTGGCGCAACGGAAGCGCAGCTGTTTCGTAATCAGCAGGCTGTCGGTTCGAATCCGACGGGAAGCTCTTATATGCAAGTATCGCGTAATGGCAACGCACCGCTCTGCCAGGGCGGATTTACGGGTTCGAGTCCCGTTACTTGCTTTTGTCCGTGTGGTGTAACGGCCAGCACATCTGCCTTCCAGGCAGATGATCCGGGTTCGATTCCCGGTACGGGCTTTGCGGGTGGGTGGAACGGAATTACCAGTTTCAGTCTCATAAGCTGAAGATAGCAGGTTCGACTCCTGTACCCGCTACTATTGCAGAATGGTCCGACAGGAAGGCAGCACCCTCATAAGGTGTGATATGCCGGTTCGAATCCGGCTTCTGCAACGGAGTGTCCCGCGCGGACACTGTTCAGATGAAAAAAGGAGTTTTACAATGGCATTGTCGGCCGGAGTGCCGGCGAAATCAACGAAGGAGAGAAAAACGATGCTTTACGTGATGATCTGCAAACAGCATAGACATGAAGAGAAGCGGTTCTGGTTCTGCCAGGAACGCCAATTTGTCATGCCCGTGTCAGA
>JBGUPU010000073.1:0-91252 GCA_045130475.1 Lachnospiraceae bacterium | reverse complement strand
ACATAGAGTAAAACGCTTGCATTTCCGACACCTAGCAATAGGATGTCGGAAATACTTTTTGGGGACGCCCCAAAGCTAGGCGCTTACATATAATCAAACAGTTATTAATATACATCATAATTTTTGACTTATCAACTTTTGTCTAAGAATCTGCAGACAAAAAAAGCCTGCCGTATCGCAATGCGCTACGGCAGGCTTAGTAAAGTAAATTATTAATCTGTTTTTATTGTAATATTTTTAAGATAGAACGAACCTTCATCTTCAACGGTATTCTCACTTAATATAATAAAGTTTACTTCACTGATTGCTTTACGATCACTTTCCCCTCCAATAACTGATAATGGCACTTCATAGGTCACACAATCTTCTTTAACAGCAAGTGTTTCTTCTCCAACTTTTACTTTTCCGTATTGGCCCTCTGTTTTAAACTCAACAGTAAACTGTTTAAAAGAACTGGTAAAACTATCCAATTCGAAAACAAGCCTGGCCTCTTTGCTTAAACTCAAAAATGTATCCATATTCACATTGTCTCTGAAGATTAAGAAAACACCGAAATCAGGTTTTTTCTTTTTTTCGTCTTCGAATCCTCTAGGTGAGAGATTAAACCCAACATTAATTCTTTTTCCGTTGCTATCCACATTACAGAACCGTTCATTATCTTTTCCTATGGTTCCTTCTGCATTTCCTCCCCAGGCAAATCCTTTTATCTCGGTAGCAATCTGTAACAAATCGGTTTTTTCATAAGCGATTTTTTTTATATCATATATAAACTCTTTTGTTCCGGACTTAATCCTGTTTTCACTGGCTCCAAGTCTTCTTGACATTTCCTCTATATTATTCTCACTCATTATATCGTAAGCTGGTAAATGGGCAATTAACGTATATTCTAATGCTTTTTCCGGATTGAGCGGGTATACACACAAGGGATAAATCAAATCTCCAGCTTCATATTTATTATACAGATAAAAAACTGTTGCTCCAAAGGTCATTACACAAAATCTGCTTGCAAAGAATTCTTTGGTAAGAATCGGGATATAAAGATCCAAATCATTCAATTTTTCAAGAAGCGTATCTGCATGTTTCTTCCCAATTCTGGCCTCTTTTCTGTCACAAGATATGCGGATGTCCAATGATTCATTTACACTTTTCAGATATTCTTTCACTAAATCTGCCACTTCTTCGTTTTCTTTTGAGTAACAAAGTAACACCTTCATAAATATAATCTCCCTTTTATCTTAGTCAGCAATTGTTTCCAATGAAAACAGCCTGTTGTTGCACATCTTACTATATTAAAAAAACATAAAATGCCATCAGTTGTTCCACTCTACAATCCTTTTATGAAGCTCTGCTATCTTTTCTTTGAGGTCAAGCATGCTTTCCAAGGCTTTCTTATTGGTATGAGTACTTATCTTTCTTGCATAATATACCTTCTTCGAAGAATAATCTTTACATGCATCCCCCAGGCTTTCTCCAAAATCACCGTATGCATCGACTTGTTGTACAGCAGTTCCAAAAGCTTTTCCTACGATTTCTGCCGGCAAATAGTTTTCAATTTCTCGTCCTTTGGTTAGCCATGAAAACATCTTGTGGTCATTAAATTCTTCTATAACTCTTTTCTTTGTTTCATTATATGTTGAATCTGCAGTTCTTTTATCACTATCCATAACAATAGCTGCATTCCGATTGGTGATGAGCATATTAATCAAGTTTTCATCAGGTTCATCACTCAGTGTATAATGTGATAATAAACGCCCTCCGTAGTAAAGAAACTGGAAATGTCGGCCTTCAACATATTTTTTAGAATCCGGACAATAATTATTCTCATTATCAAGAATATCATCAAAAAAAGCCTTCATCCAACTTAAAATATAGATTCTGTCAGAAGGTCCTTCTACCCATATGATTCCGTTCGCCTGAAACATATCACTTGCTTTAACGTTCAAATCGTTTAGCGTTTCTATCAAGTCAGGCTTGCCAAAACTCAATTCTAATGTTGATTTTCCACCATTTTTCGTGACGTGATAAATCTGTGCTTCTTTAAGCTGATAGTAGGTATTAATTGCTACATGAGAGTGAGTAGTAATGAATATCTTTACTTTATTAGTAACAGAATACCAATACAGGTAGTCAAATAACCTTCTTTGCAGTGCCGGATGCAGGTTATTCTCTACTTCTTCAAAAGCATATACAATCTCTTGCTTCTCGGCCTTCCCCATATTAATCACTTCCGGTACAAGATAGAGATTGACTAATATTAGAAGTAATGTTTTTAACCCACTTCCTGATTTTGAAAGAGCAAATCGTTCGTCTCCCTCTTCAAGGAATATTTCCCACTTTCTTTCTCCACTGTAGTCTTCATCAATCTGTTGAACCCGCAATTGTGTAAATGTTGTCTCAGGCTGTACGAGTTTATTTAATTCCTCTAATAATGCTTTTTCCACTAATTTCTCATCATATCTGCTTTCATTAATAAACTTTCTCAGAAGATTAGTGGCGCCTTGTCCGTTTGGGGCTACTTCTTTACTTTCGTCTTCCGTCTCCGGTACAATATCCCTGTCTGCATTTATCCTTCTAAAATAAACATTATTTAATTCTGTCGTATATCCTGATGCAACATTCTCCCAATTGGCTTCCATATCCGGATTTATTGTAATGGAGCCCTCAGAAACAGCTGTTATAATAGGTATCTTATAAAGTTCGCGTGGAAACTGTAAAGAAATAGTACTGCCAAGACATTGTTCCACATCTGAATAGGGGAATCGATCACCCAGTTTCGAAAAACCTTGCCTTAAATGCCCCTCATCAATTTGAAATACATATTCTGGATCTTTGATATCTTTGGAAATGTATTCTCGGCTATTCTTGTTATCCGGACCTATAGCACCTTCTATAATATCCACAAGGCTGGATTTCCCACAATTATTCCGCCCAATGATAAGGGTCATATACTTATCTGTCCTGATTTCGAATGGTTGATCATCTGATGAAAAGCTCTTATATGATAGAAATTTCACAGCTTTTAAATTCTCTATTCCTCTATATGTAACGTCACTCATCATACCGTCCTCATTGTTGCTGACTCCATCGTTACAAAATAGTAATTCCGACAGAGTCTCTCTGAATCAACGCTGTTGCCACAATTTAATCTGATATTAAATGAACTTATCGTATATATTTATTTCCGAACATAATATACCCCATCAGTAAGCTCTCTTGCCTCTAGTCCATCAGGATTATCTTCCTGTGCTATTTTCATTTCCTGTAAAGAATAATTGGTAATAACAACAACTTCACCCGACTGAAGAATTATATTTCCCAGGGGAACAACAAATAGCGGGCTTGTATGTACTGCTTTTGACCTCACAAAGAATATTCCGAACACAAAAAACAATATCACATTAATCAGAATCCACCAATCAGTGAATATTGTTGTTGCAACAGTGACTACTTGCGCAAGTACATATCCCATCATCTCATGAGTAATATTTTTTTCTGGAACTATCTTAGTTCTAGTATTCATACCTAATTTTTGAATACGATTTGTAATTAGAATTGATGCAATAAAGAACAGTATCAAAATGCCCCAAGTCGTCAAATCTACATTCTTCCAAATAATCGCTCCATTCCCTCTGATGATCTGTTTTGCTACGAGAATTATTAATATCAATACGTAGTCTACCAGATACGATGCAAAATATATTCCCCATAAAGATAGTGTAGTAAGCATTAAATGGTCCCTTCCGTTTCAGCCACACCATATCTGGCAGCAAGCAAAGATTGGAAATATGCGTCTGACATAAGGTGAATGATATGGAAAAGCTGGGACTTATCCCGATAAATCATCCTCCCTTCGTGATCAAATTCTATATCCAATTCAAGATTATCTACTATCGTTGGAACACGGTCGTAGTTATCAAAGAACAGTGGAAGCCTATCCTTAGACATCAAATATGTCAACCGCTTCATAATCCGTATATCATTAACACAATCTTCTGAAAACTTTTCTACATTCGACAACTTACCTTCTGCAACAATTCGTTCAATTGCCCGATTTGTCATCTCCTGAAATTTATCCCGATAATTGAACACACGCTCCAAAGAGATGTGATTAATTATCAGCAATACATCTTCCACAAGCACCATATCAGTAAGCTCATCAATGCCTAGAAAACCACTACTTAGCTCTTTAAGTTCGTCGTTTACCAACTGACTCAGAATCCCCTTGCGAAGACGACTCATCTTTGTAAATTGTCGGAATAGATATACTTTTTCCCCTTGATATGATATCTCAATACAATAGAAATTAATCTTCGGAATCTTGATGAGATTCATCTCGGTAATCAGATTCTTAGCATTCAAGCTTTCTTTAAAAAAATCAACACCAGGTACCTGTGTTGAAATAATATACTCATTTTCTTTGTCAAGCACTCCCATTGGATTATAATGTACTATTGAAAATTCCAGAGCTTTAATTAACCGAGGAATGACTAGTGCAAGCACCTTTTTCTGTAAATCATTCGATATCTGTGGCATAAACGTTCTGTATTTATTCGAGGCGCACTTCTCGCTGAAGAAAATACGAACCACATTATCTGGAGAATTGTCCTCCACGAAACACAGCATCTCTTTCACATCTTTTATTGTGGTTTCTAAATCTCCATTCATTTTCGTCAGTCTATCCTCCCTCGTTCGATCTGATGTCTTCTAATCAAGCTCTTTTCTTCGATCTCAAGACAGCATTACAGCGTGAATTAATAAGTATAGCTGTTCTCATGAACAAAACAAGCTAAAAATATTATGCTTCGGTAATGATTAACACTTGCTTCAATGTACACCGTTTCATACACCGTTTCGAAAATAGTATTTCAGCAAGTTCCAATAGAGTTTCTCTCAATTGACGCTGTTTCCTGTATGCCACAATTTTATATTATTTTATCTTGTATCTCAATAAATGTTAATCCATTCTAATATTCCAGCATACAGATTTGAAATCAAAATTTTTTTATGAGATTGAATGGTTATTAAGAAAAGCAGTATAATTACGTAATAATTGATTTTATCAATGTATGTGCAATAACCATATAATATAAAGGAACAAGTATTATGAATTATTATATAACTGGCGACACTGACAGGATTTTTATTAACACTGTGCTAGGCTGTAACAGCAAGTGTAAATACTGCTATTTAAAATCAATCGGGATTAATGGTATTGTTGATAAAGCTACTGCAAAAGACATTGTGATGCAATTAAAAGAATATCCTTTTTTTAAAGCAGGAAAATCAGGAACTATTCTAACCATAGGCTGTTATTCCGAATGTTGGGACAAAGGAAATAAACAAGAAACAAAAAAGTTGTTAAGGTATCTTGTTGAATTTGATAATTACATTCAACTTGCAACAAAGCAGGGGTTTTCTTTGGATGAAGTGAAAGAGATTAATGGTATATGTAAATTCCCTAATCAAATAGGGATATTCTTTAGTATTCCCACAATTTCACATGCTTTTGAAATTGAACCTGGTACAGCTACTACAGCAAGAAGGATAGAATCAATAGAGTATTGTTCATTAATGGATAGAACCTATCCTGTACTATATATTAAACCAGTCATTCCAAACACAACTATTAATGATTTAAAGCTATACGAAGAACTCCTTAGTAAGTTGAAGATTGATTGTGTTGTGGGACCGATGCTTAGAAGTGATGAAATGGGTAAAAGTATTGTAGGTAGTCATCATTTCTCTATCGTGTCAAATACAGAAGAGGAGTATATTCGCCAATACCTAAGCAAAAAAGCATCTGTGTTTTCACATAGCACGGAAATCATTAATAAAAAAAGAAAGAAGGAATCACTTTGAACAAACTTAATGAATTGCACAAACAAGAAATTCGGTTAATAAATATAATTGTGGGATGCTTTGGTTTGATATTGTCTTTATTAGCAGTAGTAGTTGGTTTTTTGAAAAGTGTTCCGACAAGCGTTCAATCGATACTGTTTGGAATAGGATGCTCTTTAATTGCAACAAGTATCAGCACTTGGATGACATCTTCTTATATAATTAATCGGAGTGAGGTCGAAGATTTATTAAATGAGTGGCAATTAAAAAACATATTCAACACAAAATCAGAAATGAATATTCAATCAAATAAATGTTTGGAATACGCCCATAAGCAAGTAGATATTGTAGCTATTGGGATGACAACTTTTCTGAATTATAAAGGACATTTGTTAGAAAAAAAACTACGCCAGAATGTAAAAATCAGAATTATCTCATGTAACAATGTTGAAATGTTGAGACAAAGAGAATCTGACGAATCGTTTACAGGAGCATCAAAACCGAATGGTACAATGAAAAGAGAGGTAGAAACACTAAAGGCATGGGTAGATAAAAACAAGAATATCGGTGATATTAATATAAAATTTCATCCCTCCTATCCGGGATATTCTTATTTGCGTATTGATGATCACGTTTTTTGGGGGCCAAATCTGCCACTGTATAAAAGTCAACAGAATATAGCTTTTGAATTTGGAATATATGGTGAAGGGGGGCAATACTTGACCAATTTTTTTGAATCGTTATGGAATAATGAAAAACTATGTACAGATAAATTGGAGTGGAAGCAAGGTGTAGAGGAGATATCAGAAGAATAATGAGTTGAACATAGTACCTGCAGCCACTCTATAAAACTTTTGACCAGGCAGTATCAATCTTATGACAAAGGGTAAAAAGGGATTAATTAAGGATTAGGACTATTGTGAATTTGTATCAAATAAAGTGAATGGACAATCGAAAAGGGTTGAACCAGTGAAGCATCCTGCCGGATTTGCATTTACGCATTGCAATCCGGCAGGATGTATTATTAGAAATCTCCTGGGTTTTATTGTCAAAATCCAAATCTTCAATCCCTGCGAAAAAGGTCTCTGGTATATACCTTTTCCTCAACATCATCCAGAACCGGATCATAGCGATTCGCAATGATGGCATCACAGCTCTTCTTAAAACGCTCAATGTCATTTACAACGAGTGAGCCGAAGAATGTGGAGTCTTCCGGTAAGGTGGGCTCATAGATTATGACCGTCGCTCCTTTCGCCTTGATACGTTTCATGACGCCCTGGATCGATGACTGGCGGAAGTTGTCTGAATTTGCTTTCATGGTCAGCCTGTATACACCCACGGTGATCGGCCTTTCCTTTTCAGCATTCCACATACTGTTGGCAGTGTAATATCCGGCCCGCTCCAGCACGCGGTCTGCAATGAAATCTTTACGGGTGCGGTTTGAATCCACGATTGCCTGGATCAGATTCTCCGGAACATCTGCATAATTGGCAAGCAGCTGCTTGGTATCCTTCGGGAGGCAATAGCCGCCATAGCCGAACGAGGGATTGTTATAGTGAGTGCCGATCCTGGGATCCAGGCAGACACCGTTGATGATGTTCTGTGTATTCAGGCCCTTGACCTCGGCATATGTGTCCAGCTCGTTGAAGAAAGAGACACGCAGGGCCAGGTAAGTATTTGAAAAAAGCTTGACTGCCTCCGCCTCGGTGAAGTCCATGAATAAAGTAGCTATGTCCGGCTTTACAGCGCTTTCCCGGAGCAGGCGGGCAAAGGCTTCTGCCTTCTCTTTACTCTGGTCATCGCAGCCGACTATGATACGGGAGGGATAGAGATTGTCATAAAGCGCTTTTGACTCTCTCAAAAATTCCGGGCTGAAAAGGATTCTGTCGGTGTCGAATTTCTCCCGCACCTTTCGGGTATACCCGACGGGAATCGTAGATTTTATGATCATAGTTGCAGAAGCGCTGTTCTTCAGGACCAGATCGATGACCGTTTCTACGGCACGGGTATTGAAGAAATTCTTCTGCGGATCATAATTGGTCGGTGCGGCAATGATAACGAAATCTGCAGTACTGTATGCCTCTTCTGCATCTGTGGTCGTTGTGAGGTTAAGATGCCGTTCCTCATGCTCCGCCATGAACTTTTCAAGATACTCGTCCTGGATGGGGCTCTGCCACTTGTTGATCTTCTCCACCTTCTCGGGCACTATATCTACCGCAATGACTTCATTGTGCTGACTTAATAGAACGGCCAATGACAATCCGACATATCCGGTACCTGCTACTGTAATTTTCATGAAGACATCTTTTCTATGTTCCAACCACAACTGGTCTATTGCGGTACTTTCGCACAGAGAGGAGGATCACCTGTTTATGGAAACAACCTTATCTGGGTTTATCTCCTCTAAGATTCATTTATAGCTTTAATCATCGTGCAACATCACATCATGGACACAATCATCATCACTACAATAAATGCTCGCGCCGAAGTACACATCTAACGTTTTTTCCTGCTTTCCACAGTGGCTTATGCTCCATAATACTCTTTATACCACTCAGCAAAGTTTCTTAAACCTTTCCTGATGTCAATCTTCGGAGTGAAGTCATAGTCACGCTCGAGAGCGGCACTGTCAGCATAAGTAATAGGAACATCTCCTGCCTGCATGCCCACAAGCTCACGGTGACCTTCGAAGTCATAATCTGGCGGTAACACATTCGATCTTACCAGTTCTTCCTGCGGAGCGTTAATATAATCCAGCAGGTTCTCCGGCTGTCCGCCGCCGATGTTATAGACAGCGTAAGGAGGGATGGGCAGGCCATCAGGACCGTTTTTCTTCTCCGGAGCTCCCTGCATCACGCGGATAATACCCTCCACAATATCATCGATATAGGTGAAGTCCCTCTTCATATTGCCATAGTTGAAGATTTGGATCTTCTGTCCGGCTGCGAGCTTCTTTGTTGCGGAGAAGTAAAACATATCCGGCCGACCGGCAGGGCCGTAGACGGTAAAGAACCTTAGGCCGGTGCTGGGGATGTTATAGAGTTTGGAATAGGCGTGGGCAAGAAGTTCATTGCTTTTCTTCGTTGCGGCATAGAGTGAAACCGGGTGATCAACCTTGTCTTCCGTACTGAAAGGCACCTTTTTGTTCCCGCCGTAGACGGAGGAAGAAGAGGCATAAACCAGGTGCTCCACCGGATTATGACGGCATGCTTCAAGCAGGTTGTAAAAACCTATGATGTTTGACTCAATGTAGACATCCGGATGATCGATGGAATACCGCACCCCAGCCTGGGCAGCGAGATTCACTACGATATCAAAGTGATACTGCCGGAAGAGTTGGTCAATGAGGGCTTGATCACTGATGGAGCCTTTGATAAAGATGTGCTTAACCGGAGAGCACGCTGCCGCTTCCTCAATCTTTGATAATCTCCATTCTTTAAGGCTCACCTCGTAATAGTCGTTCATATTGTCGAGTGATACGACTGTACCGGAGGATAATGTGTTAAGAAGCCGGATTACAAGATTAGCACCTATAAAACCGGGGGATCCGGTTACCAGGATTGTTTTTGTATCGAGGGTTATGTGGGCTTTCATGTCTTCTATATAAACAACAATATGAACTACAATACCTGTATATACATGATCGAAAAGCCGATGGACATAATCTCTCCCATCGGCTGCTATTCTTATGGACAAAGAGTATCTTTTGCATACATCGTATATGTATTTAACTATTAATCACTGCGTCTGTCAAGTGCATGCTAACGTTATTTAATGATATATAAATATCGGTTCATTGCTGCTTGTTGTCCCCGGCATCGTATTCTTTTTCCCGGTTAGACAGTGCTTCATGTATATTTTCCCTGTCCCGGCTGCGGCAATACGCAAAAAAACTGCCGAACCGCGCTGCGGTCCGGCAGTCTGTGAAGAATCTCTTCTTATTTAATTGTCGAGCTGTCTGTCAGAAAGCGTGCTTTCCGGCAGGTGGATCTCCCGACGGGCTTTTCGCCCGGCGCCGGTGATCCGATGGGCTCTTTTTTCAGATGTCTGTACGCCTTACAGCTGAGGGCCTGCGGGAACGAGAGCCTTGCCTGCCTCGTTGTAGGTGTACTTGACGAAGTTCTTGATGAAGCGGTTTGCAAGGTCCTCTGCCTTTGCGTTCCACTCTGCAACGTCTGCATAGGTGTCGCGAGGATCAAGGATTGCAGGATCTACGCCGGGAAGCTCTGTGGGAACTTCGAAGTTGAAGATCGGGATACGCTTTGTGGGAGCAGTGAGGACGTCGCCGTTCAGGATCGCGTCGATGATGCCGCGGGTATCCTTGATGGAGATACGCTTGCCTGTGCCGTTCCAGCCGGTGTTGACAAGGTATGCCTTGGCGCCGCTCTTCTCCATTCTCTTAACCAGCTCTTCTGCATACTTTGTGGGATGCAGCTCCAGGAATGCCTGGCCGAAGCAAGCGGAGAAGGTAGGTGTGGGCTCGGTGATTCCGCGCTCTGTGCCTGCGAGTTTTGCTGTGAATCCGGACAGGAAGTAGTACTTGGTCTGCTCGGGAGTCAGGATGGAAACGGGAGGCAGTACGCCGAAAGCGTCAGCGGACAGGAAGATTACGTTGTCAGCTGCGGGGCCTGCGGAAACGGGATTGACATTGAGAACGATGTTCTTAATGTGGTTGATCGGATAGGAGACACGTGTGTTCTCTGTAACACTCTTGTCTGCGAAATCGATCTTGCCGTTCTCGTCGACAGTGACGTTCTCAAGCAGAGCGTTGCGCTTGATGGCATTGTAGATGTCGGGCTCAGACTCTTTGTCGAGGTTGATGACCTTAGCGTAGCAGCCGCCCTCATAGTTGAAGACACCGTTGTCGTCCCAGCCGTGCTCGTCGTCGCCGATGAGAAGGCGCTTGGGATCGGTGGAAAGGGTGGTCTTGCCGGTACCGGAAAGTCCGAAGAAGATGGCTGTGTTCTTGCCCTGCATATCTGTGTTTGCGGAGCAGTGCATGGAAGCAATGCCCTTCAGAGGCAGGTAGTAGTTCATCATGGAGAAGAGGCCCTTCTTCATCTCGCCGCCGTACCATGTGTTCAGGATGACCTGCTCACGGCTGGAGATATTGAAGAGGACAGCGGTCTCGGAGTTGAGGCCCAGCTCTTTGTAGTTCTCAACTTTAGCCTTGGAGGCATTGTAGACGACGAAGTCGGGCTCGAAAGTCTCAAGTTCCTCATCTGTAGGAACGATGAACATGTTCTTGACAAAGTGTGCCTGCCAGGCTACTTCAACGATGAAGCGGATGCCCATGCGGGTGTCCTTGTTTGCGCCGCAGAATGCGTCGACGACAAAGAGGCGCTTGTTGGAGAGCTCATCCTGTGCCAGCTTCTTGCAGGTCTCCCATGTAGCTTCGGAAGCGGGGTGGTTGTCGTTGGGATACTCGGGTGTGGTCCACCATACGGTGTCCTTGGAATTCTCGTCCATGACGATGAATTTGTCTTTAGGGGAACGGCCGGTGTAGATGCCGGTCATGACGTTGACTGCGCCCAGCTCGGTCTCGACGCCCTTGTCAAAACCCTCAAGATCTTTCTTCATCTCTTCCTCATACAGGAATTCGTAAGAGGGATTGTAGATGATTTCGGTAGTGCCTGTGATACCATACTTAGTAAGATCGATATTTGCCATTCTCATACCTCTTTCTGAATAATGAATGTACTTAATAAAGGACATTTATCCTCTCTTGCTGACATTATACCCATTAGCCGTGATAAACGCAACTGACAGAATATAGGAAAACCAAAAAATTTGCGCGCTTTTTTCGTGCATCTGAACAATTGACCGGGCGAAATATTTGCAATTTGGCAATTTTCATTGTTCTTTTACGTTCCCGGTATCGTACGGCTTTTTTTGCCTGCGGCTGAAGATGAAGATGCGGGGCGCGGCCGGGGTCAGGGTCGCACACGTCTATATGGAAACGATGCAGCGCAGTGTCCTGAAGCGGGTCCTTTGTCAGACTTCGTCGCGCATGGAATCCTCGAGTGCCTCGACGATGGTGGGGACTACTTTGGTGACGCGGTCCTGCACTTCTTTCGGTGCATAGGGGAAGGTATAGGAGACATCGGATGCATCGATGAGGGGCAGATCGTTCATGGAATCGCCGATACCGTAGAGGCGGATGTCGCCGTACTCGTGTTTCATGTACTCGCGCAGGAACTGGACGCCCTCGCCCTTGGAGCAGCCCTTGGGAGCGATGTCGATCTCGATGACGTTCTGGAAAGCGTTGACGGAGTCGCCGAACTCGGCGTTGATCTCCGCCGTCATGCGGGCGGCGTCATCCAGGCTCTCGGTGTGGATGGAGACCTGGTGGATGAGGCCTTCGGGGCAGTCGTCCACGCCGGTGATGATGTAGTATTTTCCGGGATAGTCCATCTCCTTGAAGACACAGATATCGCCCTCGACGTCGAGGGTGAAACGGAAATTGTCGGTGCCGTATTTTTTGATGATGGCATCGGCGACCTTGGGATCGACGCCTTTTTTGCGGATCTCTTTAAACTGGGTGTCGACGATGTTGGCACCGCTGCTGGTGATGTAGAAGTCGGGCTCTACGAAGCCGGTGATGAAGGGGGTCAGACCGCCGACCTGGCGGCCGGTGCACAGGCCGAAGAGGTTGCCTGCTGCCTGGTACTCGCGGATCTTGGCCACGTTCTCGGCCGGGAGCTTTCTGTCATCTTCGGCGAGGTAGAAATACAGGGTTCCATCAAAGTCGCTCGCAAATACTTTTTTCATATTCTATTGATATCCTTTCAGACTTTATATTGGGGAGGAGGGAGGAGACAGGGGACGGTTCTCTGTCTCCTGTCTCAGGAGACGGAGAACCGTCCCCTGTCTCCTCCCCTGTCTCCTCTTTTCAGGTCGGAATTCTATTCGATCAGACGACAAAATCATCCTTGACGGAGGGGCTGAGCTTGTAGATCTTCACATTGGCGCCGTCGGTGACGGTATAGTGGAACTCTTCTGCCTCGGGATAGCTGTGGGTGGTGAAGGTTGCCTCGCCGTCGTTGACAAAGTACTCGGTGGAGCTGCGGTCCACGAAGATGCGGAGCTTCTTCAGGGGGTTTTCAAGGGGCATGTCGAGGACTTCGCCTACGGCCATATTGAACTGCTTGTTGAGGCCGGTCTTGTCCACGGTGCAGGTCTTGGATGCTGCGTCGTAGTGGAGGCGGAGGCCGCCGGAGCCGTCAGCCTTGGTGTAGAGGTTGAGGTCGAAGTCAGCATCCCCTGCGGGCTCGACGATCATTTCGCAGGCTGCGGGCAGGGTGCCGTCGGCAGGAGCTTCGCCTGCGCGGAGGGCTTCGATGCCGCTGACGGGGGTCTGGAGGAGCTTTCCGTCCTTGACGCGGAGCTCGCGGGGCAGGCCCATGCTGCCTTCCCAGTCCTCTTCCTCTGTGGGATAGTGGTTGTCGGGCAGGCCGATCCAGCCGATCAGGATGGCCTTGTCGGGATCGCCGACGTTGGAGGCACCCTGGGCTGCATAGAAGTCGAAGCCGTAGTCGAGGTGGCGGTAGCCGGACTCGGGTGTGAAGGTCAGGGTATCATAATCCATCTTGCCGATGAGGTAGACGTTGTGGTTTGTGCTCTCGGCGCGGCCGGGGAGCTTGGTGTACTGAGGGGAGAAGATCAGGACATCGCTGCCGCTGATATTGACGATGTAGGGGCATTCCCACATGCCGCCGAAATCCTCGAAGCCGACGACGTTGAGCTGGCCTGCGAAGGACCATCCGGACAGGAGGTCATCGGACTGGTAGATCTGGACGGTGCCCTTTTTGTCCAGGGTCTGGGCGCCGATGAAGATGTAATATTTGTTGTTTTTTTCGTTGTAGACGACCTTGGGATCGCGCTGGTGTTCGCTGTAGTCATCGCGGGGTCCGAACAGGGGCTCGGGGAGCTTCTCGGGCTTTCCGTCTTTGCCCAGCTTGGCGGCACAGGTGTAGGGCGTGCGGACCCAGTTCTCGTCGCGGTGGTTGCCGGTGTAGAAGAAATAGAGGTCGTCGCCTGCGCAGATGGCGCTGCCGGAATGGCATCCCTTATTGTCGTAGAAAGTATCGGGAGCAAGTCCGATGCCTTCATTCTTCCAGGTTACGAGATCCGGACTGGATACATGATACCAGTATTTGAGGCCGTGCACGGCACCCCAGGGGCACCACTGATAGAAGAGGTGCCAAGTTCCCTTGTGGCATGTGAAGCCGTTGGGGTCACTGGAGAGACCTGTAACGGGCTGTACATGGTAGGTCTGGCGGTAGACAGATTTGCTGATCTTATCATAGAGATCGGAAATCTCATCGGGGCTGTGGAGCACTCTGTAGCGCTCTTCTGTTGTCCATTGTCTCATTGGATGTCGTCCTCCTGTGTAGGATTTGAAAAATGATTTTCTGCCAACTTTTAGTAAAAATTTCGTTTTATGTTCAAGGATAACTATAAAAACTATTATACAGTAAACAGCAGTATTCCTCAATTGGATTTGTACCCGGAAGGCCTTTGCGGGAGGGTCCTGCGCGGGCTGCCATTTGCTGAACTTTTTATGACTTTATTGAAGTTTGGCCGGCTTTCGCCTATACTGAAAGGTAGCCTTGATCTTATGCACATAAGGAACATAATCAATGAAATTCAACAAAAATCTTCTGAAGGAAAAATGGTTTTCCTATACCATAGCATTGTGTTCAGCGGTGGTGCTCTATCTGCTGCTGACGCATCTGAGCGGGATCCTTCAATTCTTAAAATCCATATGGAACGTCGGAGCGCCGGTCTTCATGGCCTTTGTAATCGCTTATGTCCTGGGGCCTCTGGTGGAAGTCTTTTCCAAATATGTCCTGTACAAGATCGAGCAGGAAAAGCTGCGGCACACGCTCTCGGTCATTCTGGCGATCCTGTCCGTGGTCCTCTCGATCGTGATCCTGGCTGTGGCTCTGATCCCTCAGGTCATCGACAGCGTGGTCCTGTTTGCAGGAAACCTGAACGGATATGTCCTGTCCTTCCAGCGGCTGATGCGGCAGCTGAACAGTATGGCCCTGCAGCATGACCTTGATCTGTCCCAGTTCATTTCCTCGAGTGATGAGCTCCTGCAGTCGATCACAAGGATCCTGCCGGAAAATCTAAACAAGATCGTCAACTTCTCCTACAGCTTCGGCGCCAAGATGTTTGACTGGATCATTTCTTTCATTCTGGCCATCTATCTGATGATGGACCGGTCCAGGCTCAAATCCGGTCTGGGGCGTCTGCTCCACGCGATCCTGCCCGCCCAGGCTTATCGAAGCACGGCCACTTTCTGGAGCCGCTGCAACCGGATCCTGCTCCAGTTCATCGCCTTCGATGTGCTGGACGGCATTATCATCGGTCTCTGCAACTGGGTCTTTATGGTCATCATGGGCATGCCCTACGTGGCGATCATTTCCGTGGTCGTCGGTGTGACTAATCTGGCTCCTACTTTCGGTCCCATGGTCGGCGCGATCATCGGCGCCTTCATCCTGGTGCTGGTCAAGCCCTGGTATGCGCTGGTATTCCTTCTGTTCACGGCAGTCCTGCAGACCCTGGACGGATATGTGATCAAGCCTCGTCTGTTCGGCGAGCAGCTGGGTGTCTCCTCTGTCTGGATCCTGATTTCCCTCATTGTAGGAGGACGACTCTTAGGCGTGGCCGGAATCCTTCTTGCCATCCCCTTCGCGGCGATCGGAGACTTCATCTATCACGATTACATCATCAAGCGGCTGGAGGAGCAGAATGCAGAGCATGAGAAGCTGAAGGAGGCCGCACACGAAGGTGCCAAGGCCGCGACTTCTTTTGCCGCGGAGACCGCAGTGGATCTGACAGCCGCCGCGGCCGCCGGCGTCAGGACCATCGTGCCCACGGACGGCGAGCCGGAGGATAATCCTGATAGAACGGACATAACGGACATAATCCCGGAGAAGGCGGCGGAAACGACGGAAACTTCCGGGAATGATTCGAAAGAAGTTTCGGGGGATTCGGAGATTTCGGAGAATATTTCGGAAGACCTTTCGGTAGTTTCGGAGACTTCGGAGGATTTGGAGGCTTCGGATACTTCGGAGAATATTCCGAGAGAGGATTCGAAGGCTTCAGATGCTTCCGCAGCGCAGGAAAGCTCCGAAAATGATCCAAAGGAAATTTCGGAAGTTTCGGAGGGCTCGGAAACTTCAGAGGCTTCGGGAGAAGTTTCGGAAGCTGCAGCAAAGGAAACAAAGGCACCCTCAAAAAAGGTTTCAAAGATCGTTTCGAAAGAGAGTCTTTTCTCTATCCTGGATGAATTTGATTGAGATGGGTCAAAAGACTGCAAATGGATTTATATGTGTATAAAAATAATCCGGCTTTGGCCGGATTATTTTTATACAAACATGTCGGACTTCAAAATGGGTGACCCCGGGGGCGCGGAGGTCAAATATCGCTTTTCTTTCTCGCGGCATGGGTGACTCCGAGGCCAAAAATCCCAAATATCGCTTTTCTTTTTCGCGGCATGGGTGACTCCGGGGCCAAGAATCCCAAATATCGCTTTTCTTTCTCGCGGAATGGGTGACTCCGGGGCCAAGAATCCCAAATATCGCTTTACTTTCTCGCGGAATGGGTGACTCCGGGGCCAAGAATCCCAAATATCGCTTTACTATCTCTCAGAATCATACAGTCCAAAAACGGCGGAATAATTTTTGGATGGTCAAACCCTCTGGAAAAACACTTCTGTCGGACATCGAAAGATGTCCTTTTTAAGTGAGCGCAAATGGCAAAAAAAGTGGGACACCAGCAGCCGCTGGCATCCCGCTCTCTTTTTCAAATTTATTAATTCGCTGCTCCCATCTGTCCAGGTACAGGAGCGTAGACTTCACCCGGGCTGTCCGGGCAGACCGGTTTGGCTTATTTGGCAGGTTTGGGATGAGCGGATGCTGGCCGCTTTTCTCAAGACTGCTGTGCCAGGTATTCGCAGAAGCGCTTGGTCTCACCATAAGTGTCATTTCCGAAGACGGCGGAACCGGCGACGAAGATGTTGGCGCCGGCTTCCAGAGGAAGGTGGATGTTGTCAAATTTGACGCCGCCGTCGACCTGGATGTCTGTCTTGAGGCCATTCTCTGTCACGTATTTACGGGCTGCGCGGACTTTTTCGAGTGTTTCGGGAATCATCTTCTGGCCGCCGAAGCCGGGCTCGACAGTCATGATCAGGAGCATGTCGACCTTGTCCATATAGGGGATCACATCCTCGAAGGGGGTTTTGGGCTTGATGGAGATGCTGGCCTTGCAGCCATACTTGCGGATCTCGTCGATGACCGCCTGGGGATCATCCGTCGCCTCGAGGTGGAAGGTGATGAGGTCGGCGCCGCAGTCCACGAAGTCTTTGATATAGCGGATGGGATCGACGATCATCAGGTGAGCATCAAAGACCTGGTTGGTGACGCTGCGGATGGATTTCATCACGGGCATGCCGAAAGAGATCGAGGGGACGAAGACGCCGTCCATGACGTCAAAGTGCAGGTAGGCTGCGCCGCCTTTTTCTGTCGCCTTGAGATCTTCCGCGAGGTTTTTGAAATCAGCGGACAGCATGGATGGTGCGAGGATGAGTTCTGGTTTCATTGTTTTTCTCCTTTTCTTTTTCCTGGCTCTGCCGGCAATAGCCGCCGGCTCTTAAACGGGTTTCTTTTCTTTTTTCCTTTTTTTCCTTGTTGACGGTTACTAAAATTTTCGCTGTTGATGGTTGCTGTAGTTTTCCTTGTTGGCGATTACTAAAATTTTCGCCGTTAAGGGTTTTTGAGGATTTCTGAAGTTTCCTTGTTAACGGTTGCCAAAGGTTTTATATCCTGACAGCAGCTTTTTTATTTGATCTTGAGCTGCTGGTAGATATCTCTTCTTGAGAGGCCGCGGTCTGCGGCGACGCGGCGCATGGCTTCCTTCTGGGAAAGTCCCTGGTCCAGGTACTGCTGCATGTGGTCTTCCAGGGAAAGGGCTTCGTAGGAGGCGCGGGTCTGGGTCTGCAGGACTTGGGGATCGGCGCCGGCAAGGACCAGGACGTATTCGCCGCGGGGTTCGTTCTCATGGTAGTAGCGGACAGCGCTCTCCAGGGTGAGGGGAATGGCCTCCTCAAAGCGTTTGGTCAGCTCGCGGCAGAGGGTGACGCGGCGGTCGCCTCCGAGGGCCTCCGTCAGTTCCGCCAGGGTCGAGCGCAGGTGGTGGGGCGCCTCATAGAGGATGATGGTGCGCTCTTCGGTCCGGAGCTGGTCCAGGATCCTGCGGCGCTCCTTCTTTTCTGTTTTCTCCGGGGGGAGAAAGCCTTCAAAGCAGAAACGTCTGGCCGGCATGCCGGACATGGTCAGGGCTGTGATCAGGGCGCAGGCACCGGGAAGGGAGGTGACACGGATGCCTTCTTCTATGCAGAGGGCAGCAAGGACTTCGCCGGGATCGGAGATTGCAGGGGTGCCCGCGTCCGTTACGACGGCGATATTTTCACCGCGGTGGAGGCGGGCGAGCAGTTCTCTGGCCTTGTCGTATTTGTTGTGCTCGTGATAGCTGGTCATGGGCTTTTTGATCTCAAAGTGGTTGAGCAGGCGCAGGGTGTTGCGGGTGTCCTCAGCCGCGATGAGATCGACTTCGCCGAGAGTGTCGAGCACGCGCTGTGTGATGTCGCCCAGGTTCCCGATGGGAGTGGCGCACAGGTATAAGGTTCCGGGCATAATCCGTGTTCTCCTGAGAGCTGAGTCAGACGGGTCGGTTTTACCGCCCCTGTCTTCCGAAAATGCTTCCCTTGGGAACTCTTCTGAAGACGCAAA
This sequence comes from Lachnospiraceae bacterium, assembly GCA_045130475.1. Classification (GTDB taxonomy): domain Bacteria; phylum Bacillota; class Clostridia; order Lachnospirales; family Lachnospiraceae; genus CAG-791. The sequence goes on along the minus strand of JBGUPU010000073.1, from coordinate 72,614 downwards.
ATGACTCTTTCATCGCAAAAAACTCGTTTATCGCGAAATGACTCATTCATCGCGAAGCGACTCGTTCATTCGTAATAAATATGCAGAAGCTCCGGTGTGTAGGAGCCGTCCTTCTCGTAGACGATCAGGGGCGGTTCGACGCGGAGTTCGGGGGCGCCGCCCCGTACGCAGTCGAGGAGCACCATGTTGGGAGCCTGGTCTATATGGGGGTAGACGAGGCGCATGCGTTTGGGCTCGAGGCCGCTCCGGCAGAGCTTGGTGATCAGTTCGGGCAGGCGCAGTGGCCTGTGGACCAGGTAAAAGTGTCCGCCGGGGCGCAGGAGCCTGGCGGCGGCGCGCACAACGTCATCGAAGGTGCAGAGGAGCTCGTGGCGCGCGATGGCGCGGGGATCAAGGCCCTGTAAGGGGTCGGCGGAGGAATCCTCGGCCTGCGCTCCCTGCGCTTCCTCTTCAGAGGCGCCTTTTCCGGCTGCTTCTGTCATCCTGCCGGCAGTGCCGGAGGGGGAGCCGGCAGGAGTTCCGCTGACTCTTCCGCTGCCGACGGTGCGGTAGGGGGGATTGCAGGTAATGAAATCAAAAGAAGCAGCTGCAAAAATGCGGTCTGCTTCTTTAATATCTCCCTCTACGATGGAAATCCGGTCCTGAAGGCCGTTGAGGGCAACACTCCTGCGCGCCAGGTCCGCGCTTTCGGGCTGGATTTCCAGGCCCGTCAGGGCGGCGCAGTCTGTCCTGTCGGACAGAAGGATGGGAATGATGCCGTTTCCGGTGCCGAGGTCCAGTCCCCGGCGGGCCTTTTTCATCTGCACATAGGCGGAGAGAAGGACTGCGTCCATTCCGAAGCAGAAGCGGGCGGGGTCCTGGATGATCCGCAGTCCGCACTGCTGCGGACCGGCGGCCGTTTCCGGGCTGCTGCCGGGTGAAAGCGGGCCGCCTTCGGCCTTTCGCGGGGCGCTGCCGCCTCGCTGCAGGTCATCGATCCGCTCGCCCGGTCGGACAAATTGGTTCACATTCATTCCTGAGAAGTCTCTTTCTGGTCGGGATCGGGCCTTCCGGCCTGTTCATCCCTGTTCTGGCGGCGGTCCTAGCGGCGGTCGGGACGGCGGTCTCTGCGGTTCCTGCCGCGGTCTCTTCTGCTTCGTTCTCTGCCGTTGTTTTCAACATTTTTTTCGCCGTTTTCGTTAAACTCGCGGGGCTCGTCCGTCTCGTTTCCTTCGCGGTAATCGCGGAAGTCGCGGTTGTCACGGCTTTCACGGGCTTCGCGGTTTCCTCTGCCTTCGCGGCTGTCGCGGTGCTCGCGGTCGCCTCTGCTCTCGCGATTGCCCTTTGCTTCGCGGTTTCCTTTGCCTTCGCGGCTGTCACGGCCTTCCCTGCCTTCGCGGGGATCTCTCCCTTCCCTGGTGTCCTTTGTTTCTTTTGTTTCCTTTGCGGGAGCGCTCTTCTGGGGAGGGTTGTTTTTCTGCATGGTGGGCCTGCTGGTGCCTCTCTTGCGGCGGCGCAGGATGTTGAGGTCGCTGACATTGTATTCGTGAAGCTCCTTCTCATCGTCCACTTCGACGATGATGCGGGCGGTCTGGCGCAGGATGTTGACGCTCTCGACAAGGCCGTTCATGCCGTCGGCCGCCTCCACCTCGTCGCCGGGATGGGGAAGGGTCTTATTGAGTTCTTCGTAGGTCTCTGCCTCGTTCTTAAGGCAGCACATGAGCCTGCCGCAGACACCGGAGATCTTGCCGGGGTTGAGGGACAGGTTCTGCTCTTTGGCCATCTTGATGGAGACGGGAACGAAATCCGAGAGCCAGGTGTGGCAGCAGAGGGGCCGTCCGCAGCTGCCGTAGCCGCCCAGGATCTTGGTCTCGTCGCGGACACCGACCTGGCGCAGCTCAATACGGGTCCTGAAGACGCCGGCGAGGTCCTTTACCAGTTCGCGGAAATCGACGCGTCCGTCGGCGGTGAAGTAAAAGAGGACCTTGCTGTTGTCGAAGGTATATTCCGCGTCGATCAGCTTCATTTCAAGGCCGCGCTTCTGGATGCGTTCGCGGCAGATCCAGAATGCCTCTCTCTCCCGCTCGCGGTTTTTCTTCTCGCGGATATCGTCCTCTTCCGTGCTGATGCGGATGACGGGCTTGAGGGGCGGGGTGACATCTTTTTCCTCGACATCCATGGGCGGGCCGACGACAAAGCCGTATTCCATGCCTCTGGCGGTCTCGACGATCACGTGGCTGCCACGTGTAAGTTCGAATTCGCCGGGATCAAAGTAATAGATTCTGCCGGCGGTCCTGAAGCGGACTCCGACCACTCTGATCATTCCGTTTTCGGTTTTTTCCATATAACACCTCTGAAAATACCTTGCTTCTCAATCTCTACTGTAGGCGGCCTGCCCGGTCTTCCCCGTGGGCGCCGCTGTCCGGTAATGTCATTTCGTATTCTGTATATATTACTTAATTTTATATATTTCTTTTTTTATGTATCTAATACTTAATGTATTTCGTACTTTATTTATTCTGCCCCTTTCGGGTATCCTGTGTGTCCTTGATGCCGTAGGCGGAACGGATCTCCAGCAGCATCATCTGCAGGGTGAGTTCCGCATTCACGTTGGAGAACAGGCGTCTGCGCGCGCGGAAGACGGCCTCGGCCGCTGCCTGCAGGCCCCGCCAGGACGTGATATGCGCAGCTTCTATAATATACTGTACTTCATCAGTAAAAATCAAGTTTTCTGTGCTGTGTGTGCTCCGGCAGACGAGAAGGTCCCGATTCCAGGTCAGGATCAGGTCGATGAGGTCCTGGGTCTCGTTCTCCGAGGCAGTCTCTTTGGCAAAGGCTGCCAGCTCGGCGGCGTCGGTTTTTTCGATCTTCTGCAGGAGCAGGATGGTCTTTTCCCGCAGGGAAGCAAAATTTTTGTTCTCCAGAAGGAGGGCGGCGCGGCCTATGCTCCCGCCGGAAAAACGGGCGCAGAGCCGGGCGCGGTCCTCTTCGGCTCCAAAGCGCTCCCGCAGGCAGTCTTCGACGGCCTTTTCGGCGACGGGGCGCAGGGGCAGGGTGACGCAGCGGCTCATGATAGTCGGCAGAAAAGCCCCGGTTCCGTCCGCCAGAAGTAGGAGGACTGCGTAGGACGGGGGCTCCTCCAGGGTCTTGAGGAGGGCGTTCTGCGCGGCGGGGGTCATTTTTTCCGCGTCGGGAATGATGTAGATCTTGTGGGAGGCGCTGTAAGGCTTGACCCTGACGTCCGCCCTCATTTTGCGGATGTCGCCGACGCCGATGCTGTTCTCCTTCTCGCGCTCCAGGGTGATCAGGTCGGGGTTGCTGCCGGCCTCAGCCTGGATGCAGGAGAGGCACTCACCGCAGGCTTCGATCCTGTCTCCCTCCTGCCGCGGGTTTTCGCACAGGAGAGCAGCCGAAAAGCTCCGGGCGATCATGTGCCGCCCGGAGCCCTTTGCTCCGTTGAGAATATATGCGTGTGACACGCCGCCGGTGCGCAGCGCGTTCTGCAGGTGGGAAACGACGATCTCCTGCCCTATGATCTCCGAAAACGCATTCATGGATACAGTATAGCGCATCCGGGGGGATGTTTACAAGGATACAGGAAAGAGCTTGCGGCGAGATACGAAAAGACGGTTCCGGCCGGCTGCGAAAGGACGGCTGCGGCAAATTGCAAAAGGACGGCTGCGGCAAATTGCGAAAGGACGGCTGCATCCAGATGCAAAAGACGGTTCCGGCCAGTCATAAGGTGAGCAGCCGGAACCGTCCTCAAATCGTAGTTTAGAACACTTCGAAGACGCGGATCATGTTGGTATTGCCGGTCTCGCCAAGGGGAACGCCGGCGGTGAGGACCACTTTGTCGCCCTTGACAGCGATGCCGGCCTGTTTTGCGGCCATGACAGCTGCCTCAAAGAGCATCTCCTCGTTGTCCTCCTGGGGAATGGTCATGGGAATGACGCCGAAGAGGAGGTTCATCTGGCAGGCGACGGGTTCGCTGACGGAACAAGCGACGATGGGGCATGTGGGTTTATATTTGCTAATGCGGCGGGCGGTGAAGCCGGACATGGTGACGGTCACGATGGCCTTGGCGTTGATGTCCTGGGCGACCATGCAGGTCGAGTGGGAAATGGCGGTCGTGCTGTCGACTTCGACTTCTGCCGGGCGGTTCTGGAAGCGGCTGCGGTAATTGATGTCGCGCTCGGCGGCCTCCGCGATCCTGGACATGGTCTGTACAGCCTCCACAGGGTAGGCGCCGCTGGCGGTCTCGCCCGAGAGCATGATGGCGGTCGTACCGTCATAGATGGCATTGGCGACGTCGGTCGCCTCGGCGCGGGTCGGGCGGGGATTGTGCATCATGGAATCCAGCATCTGGGTGGCGGTGACGACGATCTTGCCGCGGATTTCGGCCAGGTGGATGATGTGCTTCTGGTAGACGGGCACTTCCTCCATGGGGACCTCGACGCCCAGGTCTCCGCGGGCCACCATGACGCCGTCGGCGACATCGAGGATCTCATCGATGTTGTTGACGCCCTGGGTGCTCTCGATCTTGGCGATGATCTTCATCCTGCTCTTGTGGGCATCCAGGATCTCGCGGATCTGCCGGATATCGTCGGCGGTCCGGGTAAAGGAGGCGGCGATATATTCATAACCCAGTTTGCATCCGAATTCGATGTCTGCGCGGTCCTGTTCGCTGATAAAAGGCATGGAAAGGTCGGTATCGGGGACATTGACGCCCTTGTGGTTGGAGACGGGGCCGCCGTTGACGACGGTGCAGTGGATCTCGGTGTCTGTGACACTGTCGACATGCAGCTCGATCAGGCCGTCGTCGATCAGGATGACGCTGCCCTGGGAGACATCTTTGGGCAAATCCTTATAGCTGATGGTAGCGCGCTCGGCGGTACCCATCACCTCCTCAGTCGTCAGTGTGAAGGAACTGCCTTTTTCCAGCATGACTCTGCCGCCCTCAAAGTCGCGGAGGCGGATCTCGGGTCCCTTGGTGTCCATCAGAGCGGCAACGGGAACGCCCATCTCTCTGCGGATACGCACGAGGCGTTTGAATTTCGTTCTGTGCTCCTCATAGGTGCCGTGGGAAAAATTAAATCTGGCGACATTCATACCTGCTTCGATCAGCTTCCTCAGCATTTCTTCACTTTCACTGGCGGGTCCGATCGTGCAGATGATTTTTGTCTTGCGCATATGCTTCTCCTCCGTTCATCACATTTTTTATTATCCCTGCGGTACTGCTTGCTGAACCGGTCTGCTGCATTGGTCGAAAAGCTTTATTTATGATCTTTTCTGTTTTGTATGTTCTTTTCTGCTTTTTTTCTGCTTTTTATTATAAGCGAAATCTAAGCATTTAGGTATGTAAAAAAAGAGGCTGTTTATGGCAATACGCCGGTCAGCCAGCGGTCGGGCACGGAAAGTCTGTCGCCCATTAAGAGCAGATTGGGCGCAGTTTGCACTCAGATAGACTTTAAATCGGCCGGATTTTGCGGTATTATATTGAGATGTAAAGGTATGCTTATTTGCAGGCATACAGGTTGTCAGTGCGCTAAAAAATGAAATGGAGAATTTTCTTATGAAGATCACAGATTCTATCAAGTATGTCGGCGTAAATGATCACCAGATCGATCTGTTCGAGGGTCAGTATGTAGTCCCGCTCGGCATGGCATACAACTCCTACGTCATCATGGACGAGAAGATTGCAGTCATGGACACAGTGGACGTGAAGTTTACCGATGAATGGCTCGGCAATCTGAAGGAAGTCCTGGGCGACAGAAAGCCGGATTATCTGGTCGTGCAGCACATGGAGCCTGATCATTCCGCAAATATCATGAATTTCCTGGCTGTTTATCCCGACACCACCGTAGTCGGCAACGCCAAGACCTTCACCTTCATGGGCCAGTTCTTCGATCTGGATCCCGCCATGAAGAAGCTGGTCGTCAAGAACGGCGACAAGCTGGAACTGGGCTCTCATGTCCTTAATTTCGTCTTCGCACCCATGGTCCACTGGCCGGAAGTCATGGTCACCTATGACAGCACGGACAAGGTCCTTTTCTCCGCTGACGGCTTCGGCAAGTTCGGCGCCAATGATGTTGAGGATCCGGAAGGCTGGGCATGCGAGGCACGCCGCTACTATTTCGGTATCGTCGGCAAGTACGGTATGCAGACCCAGAACCTGCTCAAGAAGGCGTCCGGTCTCGACATCCAGATCATCTGCCCTCTGCACGGTCCCGTTCTGTCCGAGAATCTCGGCTACTACATCGATCTGTATGACAAGTGGTCCGCTTATACACCCGAGGAGAAGGGTGTCCTGATCGCCTATACTTCCGTCTACGGCCACACAAAACAGGCTGTCATGGAGCTGGCAGAGCTTCTGAAGAAGGAAGGCTGCGAGAAGGTCGTCGTCACAGACCTGGCCCGCGATGATATGCCTGAGGCTGTCGAAGATGCTTTCCGCTATGACCGTCTGGTCCTGGCCACCACGACCTACAACAACAGCATCTTCCCCTTCATGCACACCTTCATCGAGCATCTGACAGAGCGCTTCTACCAGAACCGTACCGTAGGCCTGATCGAGAACGGCACATGGGCGCCTGTCGCCAAGAAGACCATGCAGTCTCTGCTTGAGGGCTGCAAGAACATCAAGTTCCTCGAGACCTCCGTCACGATCAAGTCCGCTCTGAAGGACGACAGCCGTGCGGCACTGGCACAGATGGCGAAAGAGCTGTGCAGCTGAGCTTGAATTAAACAAAAACCTGTCTCTTCCGGTTTCTCCGGAATGACTGCGCCGGGAGCAGGCAAATGCGCCTGCCCCCGGCTTCTGTTTCCAGAAAAAAAACAAAAGATACATCCCGTCCAGTCTTTTTCAAGGGTGTACAGAGAGGACATCAACTATGGTTTACAGAACAAAAGGCACATGTGCCAGCAAGATCGATCTGGACATGGACGCCGATCACATCATTCGTTCCGTCCGCTTCACCGGCGGATGCAACGGCAATCTTCAGGGGATCAGCAGGCTCGTCGTCGGCCGCAAAGCCGAGGACGTCATCGAGTCCCTGGAGGGGATCAGATGCGGTTTCAAGAGCACCTCCTGCCCCGACCAGCTGGCCAAGGCACTCAAGGAATGTCTCGCCGCTTCCTGAACCTTCCTGAACCCTGTGCATACAGCAAAAGCATTGAAGGAATGTCTCGCTGCCTCCTAATCCCTGTGCATACAGGATTCCCTGCCTTTCCTGCGCTTCCTGCACTTGCAGCAGGCAGATTTTAAAGACGTGTTGTTATATGATTATTTCATCAGAGGGAAACTATGGCTAAATCCGGAAAGAAAAAAATAGTCCTCACAGGAGGGGGCACTGCGGGCCACGTGACGCCCAATATTGCCCTGCTGCCGGCGCTCCGCGAGGCAGGCTATGAGATCGCCTATGTCGGATCAGAGGACGGAATCGAAAAAGAACTGATGAACGACTGCGATATTCCCTACATCGGTGTCCCGACGGGAAAACTGCGCCGTTATTTTGACTGGAAGAACTTTACAGACCCCTTCCGGGTCCTGAAAGGTTACGCCAAGGCGAGGTCTTTCCTCAAAGGATACCGCCCGGATGTCGTATTCTCCAAGGGCGGCTTCGTGAGCGTGCCGGTCGTGCGCGCCGCGGCCAGCCTGAAGATCCCCTGTGTGATCCACGAGTCGGATATGACCCCCGGTCTTGCCAACAAGCTGTGTTTCGGAGCAGCCTCCAAGGTATGCTGCAACTTCCCGGAGACTGTCGCCAAAATGCCCAAAGACAAGGCTGTCCTGACCGGAACGCCCATCCGCGCAGAACTTTTCTCCGGAGACCGCCAGAAGGGTCTTTCCCTGTGCGGATTTGCGGACAGTTCAGACAAACCCGTGATCATGGTCATGGGCGGCAGCCAGGGCGCTGCCTCTGTCAACGAGGCCATCCGCAGCCATCTGGATGAGCTTCTGCGGGATTTCCGGATCGTGCATCTGTGCGGCGCCGGAAAGTATGACGCCTCAAAGGAAGGAATCGAGGGCTACAAGCAGTTTGAGTATGTCAAAGAGGACCTCACTCATCTCTTTGCCGCCGCGGACCTGATCATCTCCCGCGCCGGCGCCAATGCGATCTTTGAGATCCTGGCACTGCGCAAGCCCAATCTCCTGATCCCCCTTTCCATCGGGACCCGGGGCGACCAGATTCTCAACGCGCGCTCCTTCGAGGCACAGGGTTTTTCCAAAGTCCTCGTAGAGAGTGAGGAGGAGGGCATCCTGGACAAAAAGCTTGTCTCTACCGTGCAGGACCTCTATCGGGAACGTGAGAAATACATTGCCGCCATGGCCGGCGCAGGCCAGCAGGAGGCGATTCCCAAGATCATGGGTCTTTTGAATGAACTGGCAGGATAAGCAGGCTGAAGAATAACAGCAGGCCGCAGAAAAGCCCGCCGCGAAATTTTTCGCGGCGGGCTTTTGGTTTGCAATCATGTGAGGGGCCTCAGGTCCCGGTCAGGATCAGACTTCGTCAGGGCTCCACTCTGTAGCCTTGGAGAGGTCGATGCTGCGGATGATCTTACGCAGAGGCAGGACGCTCTTTGCGTTGACGGAGAGCTCGTCTACGCCCATGCGCAGGAAGGTCTCTGTCAGGGTCGGGTCTGCGCCGAGCTCGCCGCAGATGCCTACCCATGCACCGTGCCTGTGGCCGGCGTCTACAGTCATCTTGATGGCTCTGAGCACTGCAGGGTGATGTGTGTCGGAGAAGCGCTCCAGCTTCGCATTCTGGCGGTCGATCGCGCAGGTGTACTGGGTCAGGTCGTTGGTGCCCAGGGAGAAGAAGTCGACTTCTTCTGCCAGCTCGTCAGCGACAAATACGGAAGCGGGAGTCTCGATCATGATACCGACCTGGAAATTGCCAACCTTGTGGCCTTCCTTGATCAGTTCCTGTTTGCACTCTTCCATGATGGCCTTGGCTTCGACAAGTTCCCACTTGCTGATGATCATGGGGAACATGATGCCCATGTTGCCGTATGCGGAGGCGCGCAGCAGAGCGCGGAGCTGTTTCTTGAAGAACTCTTTTCTGGTCAGGCAGATACGGATTGCACGGAAGCCCAGTGCAGGGTTCTCTTCCTTGTCCAGATTCATGTAATCGATGGTCTTGTCCGCGCCGATATCGCAGGTACGGATGATGACAAGCTTGGGAGCCAGAGTCTCAACAACGCGCTTGTAGGCTGCGAACTGCTGCTCTTCTGTGGGCTCTTCCTTGCTGTTGAGGTATACGAATTCGGAACGGAAGAGGCCGACGCCTTCTGCATCGTTCTCGTTCACGCTGCCCAGATCGGCAGGTCCGCCGATGTTGGCATATACATGCACGCTGCGGCCGTCGATGGTGGTGCTGCTCTTGCCCTTGAGCTCCTGAAGAAGTGCATCCTTCTTGAGGTCTGCATCGTATTTAGCCTTCAGAGTAGCCATCAGGTCGGGAGTGGGATCGATGTAGACACAGCTGTTGTAACCGTCCAGGATGGCCATCTTGCCGTCCCAGCTGTCATCGATATCCTTGACCTGGATCAGGGAAGGAAGGTTCATGGAACGGGCCAGGATCGCGGTGTGGCTGTTGGAGGAGCCTTCGCGGGTGATCATGCCCAGAAGGAGGGACTTGTCGAGCTTGACAGTCTCCGAGGGAGCCAGATCCTCAGCAACCAGGATGGCGGGCTCTGTGCCCTGCATGCTGCTGGCGTCGTTGCCCATCAGGAAATCAAGAACGTCGGTCTCGACGTCGATGAGGTCGGCGCTTCTGGCCTTCATGTAAGGGTCGTCCATCTCAGCGAACATCTGGGCATAGTTGTCAAATGCGGTCTTGACTGCATACTCTGCGCTTCTCTTCTGCTCTGTGATGATCTCTTTGGTGGAATCCTGCAGATCCTCGTCCTCGAGCATGAGCTGGTGTGCCTCAAAGATTCCGGCGCTCTCTTCGCCTGCGTCCTTTTTGGCCTTCTCATACAGAACGCCCTGCTGGTCGATGGCCTTCTGAAGGGCATCCTCAAAGCGGGCTACTTCCGCTGCGGGGTTCTCAACGATGCCTTCATAGATATCATAGGTGGGAGCTTTGTAGATTTTGATCTTGCCGATGCCGATACGGTTAAGGATACTCTTACCTGTTGCAACTACCATAACTATGTTTCCTCCTGAATATATTAAAACAAACGGGGGTGCTTCTGTCCGCATTCCGAACAGTAACACCCCCGGACAATCTGGCTATCTGATTATAATTCCGATTATAATTAGAAGTTCTCTTTCAGGAATTTCTCGATTGCTTCTGCGCAGGCAGCTTCATCATCGCCCTCGACCTGGACAGTGATCTCATCATTCTGCTTAACAGCCATGCCCATCAGAGCAAGGAGCTTTCTCATATCGCAGCTCTTGTCGCCCTTCCAAACAGTGATCTTGGAGCTGAACTTCTTAGCCTCTTTAACAAGGATTCCAGCGGGACGAGCATGAATTCCTAACGGATCAGTAACTGTGAATTTAATCTCTTTCATCTTTGATTCTCCTTCTCTGATAAAAATGTATTGTGGGACATATAAAATGAGATACAAATATATGTTGTCTCTCAAACGCTATCGCTATTATACTACGAAATGGTTAAAGAAAAAACAGGCTTTTTCAAGTTTTTTACAAATTTAAGAAGTTTTTTAGACCTCGTTTTGTCACTTTTTTGCAGATATTTCACTCCGCTTCGTTTTTTTATTTTCTTTTTTTATGCAAACAGAGCCGATTCCTTTCGGAACCGGCTCTGTTTTCGTCATTCTGACGTATGCAGCAAACTGTTATTCATGCAGCTGTAACGCAATGCCGTTTTTCAGGCGTCTGTGTTCAGCCGCAGTTCAACAGCCGAACGCCTGTATACAACCGCTTCCGGAGCAGTTGATTACTGACCTGCACACTTGACATCGTTGTAGTCGTCCGCGTTGGTGAGGAGGACAACAACGGTGTCGGGGTGATTTGCAGCTTTGATCTTGTCGATGTCGAAGTTGAGGATCAGCTGGCCGGCCTTGACCTGATCGCCTTCAGCGACCTGGGGATCGAAGCCGTCGCCGTTCATGGCTACGGTATCAACGCCGACGTGGATCAGAAGTTCCATGCCGGAGGGGCTTGCAAGACCAATGGCGTGCTTGGAATCAGCGACAGAAGTGATCTCGCCGTCGAAAGGAGCTACGACATAGCCTGCCGAAGGCCTGATGCCTACGCCGTCGCCGAGGACGCCGCTTGCAAAGGTCTCGTCTTCAATTTTCTCGCGGGCGATGACTTCGCCGTTAGCGGGAGCCTTGACTTCGCCTGCTTCACAGCTGATGACGGTCTCGGTGGGAACCTTGATCTCAGCAGCGGGGACAGCGGCAGGTTTCTTCTTCTCTTCTTCTTTCCAGAGGATATTGGTCAGAACGAACGCAATACCGCCGGAGATGAGGAGAACGATGGTGTACAGAGCTGCATTGTTGATGGTCAGGTAGCCGGGAATACCGGTAACACCGTATGCGGAAGCACCGATCTTCATGAATGCTGCGACCAGAGCGCCGACAGCACCGCCGATCATACCGGAGATGAAGGGCTTGAAGAAGCGCATGTTAACACCGAAGATCGCGGGCTCTGTGATACCCAGGGAAGCGGACAGAGCGGAAGGGATCGCGACGGATTTTGTCTTTGCATTCTTAGCCTTGAGACCGACTGCCAAGCAGGCGCCGAACTGTGCGAAGTTGGCTGCGGAAGCGATAGGCATCCAGGTGTTGAGGCCGCCTTCAACAGAAAGCATACCGGCCTCGATAACGTTGTACATGTGGTGCAGGCCCATGACGACGGTCCAGGGATAGATCGCGCCCATGATACCGGAACCGATGGGGTTGGAAACGAGCTTCTCTGCGCCGATCAGAACCCAGGACTCAAGCTGAGCGAAGATAGGTCCGATGATCCAGAGAGTGATAAGAGCGGTAGCGAATACGGTGCAGAGAGGAGTGACGAAGAGGTCGATCATCTCCGGTACGTGTTTATGCAGCCATTTCTCGATCATACTCATGAACCAGACTGCAATAATTACCGGGATAACGTGGCCCTGATAGCCAGCCCTCCTGATCGCGACGACGTTGCCGATCAGGTGCCATTTGGGAATGACGCCGTCGGTAACACCGAAAAAGCTGTTGATGGCATCTGCACTACCGACGTTCCAGCCGTTCAGGAATGCAGAGTGGATCATCAGAAGACCGATGACCGCGCCCAGGAACAGGTTGCCGCCGAAGACTCGCGCAGCGGAAACTGCGACGATAACGGGCAGGTAAGCGAATGCGGTATTTGCTACTGTGTCAAGGAATGCGAACCAGTCGCTGTCCGCGAATCCAAGTCCCGGGATCTTAGCCAGAGCCTCGACGAGACCCATCATAAGACCGGATGCAACGATTGCAGGAAGAATCGGGACGAAAACGTCACCGACGGTCTTCAGGGCCTGTCTCCAGACAGGAGCCTTGGCTGCTGCAGCTGCCTTGACGTCGTCCTTTGTGCCGGCTGCAACACCGGTGATCGCTACGAATTCGTCAAAGACTTTGTTGACGGTGCCGGTGCCGATGATCAGCTGGAGCTGTCCGTTGGACTCGAACATACCCTTGACGCCGTCGACTTCCTCGAGAGCCGCCTTGTTTACTTTCCCGTTATCTGCGATAACGAGACGCAGTCTTGTCGCGCAGTGCGCGGCGGAGACCACGTTTGCGCCGCCGCCGATATTGTCAGCGATCTCTTGCGCACATTTGTGATAATCCAATGCCATACCAGTTTCCTCCCTCTTTTGGGTAGCATCAGAGATTTTTCCAAAGGCATCTGATGCTTGTGAAATGATACATTTACAGTTGCTGCATAATTTTGTAAACGTTTTCAGTTACACTTTATTTTATTTTAATTTTTTCCATTTGTAAACTGGGGTTTTACCCCAATAATGGTTCTGCGTTTTGTGCATTTTGACAGAATAACATGTTTTAACAAATGGAATCATCACAAATTCGATGAAGCGCTTTTTGAAAACGATTGCAAACATTTTGGTCCTGAAGACCGTCCTCAGTCGCAGAGATCCAGCTGCCGGAAGGCCTGTGCCAGGCCGTCCTCCGTCACGGCGGGGCAGACGATGTCGCTCATCTCCTTGAGCGCCTTGCTTCCGTTTGCCATGCAGACGCTGGTGCCGACCGTCTCGATCATCTCGAGGTCGTTCATGCTGTCGCCGAATCCGATGGTATCCTCCACCGGGATCCCCAGATGCTCGCAGACCCGGAGGATTCCGCGGCCCTTGTCAAAGGAGCGGCTGATCAGCTCGCCGTTGAGACAAGGGTGGTCGGGATCGGTGATCTCCTGGATCACGAAATTGAAGTCCTTTTCCAGGAGGTCGCGGGCGGGCTGGAGCTGCTCGTCCCGCAGGCACATGATCACGACTTTGTAGACAGGTTTGCTGCCGTCAAAGTCCGACATGGGCAGTATGTTGAGGCTCTCCGCAAGGGCTTTGCGCCAGCGTTCGATCTCACTGTTGCCCCCGGGGCCTGCACTGTTGTTGAGAAAATCTCCCAGATCCTCGTCCCCGTAGGTCGCGTCCAAGGTCTCGACAGTACAGAAGACGCCCTCCGAATGGAGCGCATCCAGGGCGGCCTGCGCCTGTTCCTTTGTCATGGGGTGATCGTAAATGACTTCGCCGTCTACCACGACGTAGCCTCCTGCGCTCGCCACGACGCCGTCAAAATCATATTTGAGCAGCGGCGAGAGCATGGCGTAATTCCTGCCGGAGCAGAGGAGGACCTTATGTCCTCTTGCCTGTGCGCCGCGGATCGCTTCCAGGGCGCTCTCGGGGGGAATATTCGAACCGGGCTCTGTCAGAGTCCCGTCTATATCAAGGAAAATCAGTTTTTTGCTCATTACACGGATCCTCTCTCCACAATGAGATATTGCAGACGGATCTGGCGGGCACGGCCGCCTTCCTGATCGCTGTCAAGCAGATCGAGGAGCAGTCCTGCCGCTTCCTCGCCGCACTGCCGGAAGAACAGATGGGCGGTGGTCAGTCCCGGGACCGACACCGTGTCTACCCAGTTGTCTCCGACGCCGACTACGCTGACATCTCTGGGAATGTCCTTCCCGGCTTCGCGAAGGGCCTGGATCGCCCCCATGGCCATGGTGTCTGTCGCGCAGACGACACCGTCCAGATCCGGATACCGCTGCAGAAGGCGTTCCATGGCTTCTCTTCCGCCCCTGGGCTCGAAGTCGGTGACTTCATAGGGCATGGCTGCGGCGTTGAGTCCGGCATCCAGCAGGGCCTGTTCCGCGCCGCGGCGGCGGTTGAGTCCGGCCGCGATATCCTTTTCGGGTGCACCGATCATGACGATGCGGCGGCGGCCTTTTTCAATGAGAAGTCTGGTGAGATCTCTCAAGGCATGAAAATCATCGTGATAGACACAGGGAAACTCTTCAAAATTCTGGCCTGTGATGACGACCGGCACCCGGCAGCTGCGGATCACATCCGCGATCTTCGGGGTGAGTTCGGCTCCCATCAGGATAATGCCGGCGACCTGGCTCTCCTGCATGACCTGCAAGTAGCGGATCTCGGTCTCCGGGTCGTGTTCCGTGCATCCCAGAAGTGTCATATACCCCTGTTCAAACAGCTTGCACGATGCTCCTGCTGTGATCTGGCTGACGGAATCGGAATACAGGCGGGGCACAATGATCCCCACCTGATTGATCCGGCCGGTGCGCATTGTCTGGGCCATGGGATTGGGCCGGTAGCCGGTCTCCTCGATCGCCTTTCTGACGCGCTCACTCTTCTCCGGACTTATGGATCCGCCATTCAGATACCGGCTGACTGCGGCAGGGGATACTCCTGCGAGCCGGGCAACTTCTTTTATGGTCATCTCTGGGCTTTCTTACCTTTCAAAGCGGTGTCGTACATTAGATCAGGCAACGGGCAGTTGCAGGATCCTGGTTCTGCTTTCTCTTGTGCAAAAATCATCGGGTCTGAAATTCTCTTGCCGGGAGCCCGCAGAAAAGAGCTCCCGGCAGTTTGTCTGTCGTGTCCTGCTCCGTCACAAAAACGGAAGGAAAAGAGATTTATTCCTCGGTTTTAATAACAGAAGTCTTTTTCTCGGCAGGAGCTGCTTCGGCTTCCTTCTCGGCTTTGGCCTTCTTTACAGTACTCTTTTTGGCAGCGGGCTTCTTCGCTGCTGCCTTTACCTCTGCGGGTGCTTCTGCACCTGCTGCGGCTGCCTCAGCTTCCTTCTGGGCCTTGTTCTTCCTGGGAGCGCGCTTTTTGGCAGCGGGCTTCTTCTCTTCCGCCTTTTCCTCAGCGGGTGCTTCTGCCTTGGCAGCTGCTTCGGCTTCCTTCTGGGCCTTGGTCTTTCTGGGGGCGCGCTTTTTGGGAGCAGGCTTCTTTTCTGCAGCTTTCTCAACCTTCTCTTCCGCAGCCGCCTCAAACTTGGCAAGCTTCTCTCCGATTTCTGCCATGAAGTTGACAGTGCGCTTCTTTACAGGCTTGTTGAAATCTGTCAGCAGCCATACGAAATCGTAAGCCGGGATTCCGACAGCCTTGGCTTCACGGGGTTCATCGGTGATCAGATCATGGTACTGCTCGGACTCGTTGATCCATGCGGTCTCATCATCCTTGCTGAAGTTGAAGAGAGCAATGAGCTTCTCGCCCTTGTAGTAGCGGCCGATGCCGAGGATATGATCGTTGTAGGGCTCGACGATCCATGTGTCGGCCTCATTGTCAAAGACCTCGTGCTCCGCGCGGATGGTCTCGAGGACACGCAGGGCGTTGAAGATCCTGCCTTCGCGGGTGGAAGGGTCATTTCTGAGGGCGACTTCGTCCCAGTTGAGATCGCCGCGGTGCAGATAGCGGCTGTCATCCCATTTGAGGGGATTTTCATGGTAGGTGTAGTCGTTCTTCTGGCCGATCTCGTCACCGCTGTAGAGCACCGGAATGCCGCTCTGGGTGAAGAGGAAGGCATGAAGCATGATGTCCAGGCGGATCGCGCGGTCGAGCTTGTAATCATCGAGCTCATACTCGGCAGCTTCGATGCCGCACAGGGAAGCGGTCGTGCCGCACAGGCGGGCGTCGCCCAGGCGGGGATCATCGTTGTAGAGCTCGCCGCGGGCATCGCTGTTGTAGCCCTTGCCGGTCAGATAATCATTGAGGTATTTCTTGTGGGCGACTTCCTCCATGCCGAACTGCTTGAGGAAGTTGTAATCCAGTCCCCAGCCGATATCGTCGTGGCAGCGCAGATAGTTGAGGAAGGTGTAGTCGTGGGGCAGCGCAAAGACCGTCTCCATCTGATGGCGGAGAAGACGGACGTCGTGGGTTGCCACGGTGTGCCAGGTGCTGGCCATGGTCGTGACGTTGTAGAGCATGTGGCACTCGGGCTTCTCGATGGTTCCGAAATAGGGAACGACCTTGGAGGGCTCCATGACGACTTCGCCCAGAAGAAGGGTGCCGGGGCAGACGACCTCGGTTGCCATGCGCATCAGGCGGACAAGTGTGTGTACCTGAGGAAGGTTGCGGCAGTCGGTGCCCAGCTCTTTCCAGATATAAGGAGTCGCGTCAAGACGGATGATATCGACGCCGTGGTTGCAGAGGTTGAGCATATCCGCGGTCATATCGTTGAAGACCACAGGATTGGCGTAATTGAGATCCCACTGGTAGGGATAGAAGGTGGTCATGACGACCTTGCCGGCCTCTTCGCACCAGGAGAAGTTTCCGGGAGCGGTCTGAGGGAAGACCTGGGGAACGGTCTTCTCGAATTCACTGGGGATGGTCCAGTCATCGTAGAAGAAGTATCTGTCCTGATACTCTTTCTCACCGGCGCGGGCGCGCTTTGCCCACTCGTGGTCCTCACTGGTGTGGTTCATGACGAAGTCCAGGCAGACGCACATGCCGCGGTTGTGACACTCATTGCCCAACTCCGCGAGGTCTTCCATCGTGCCCAGAGCCGGCTCGACCTTGCGGAAGTTTGCGACTGCGTATCCGCCGTCGCTGCGGCCTGCGGGGCTCTCCAGCAGAGGCATCAGGTGTACGTAGTTGAGTCCGCACTCCTGCAGATAGTCCAGGTGCTGCTTGACGCCCTGGAGCGTGCCGGCGAAACAGTTGGTGTACATGAGCATGCCCAGCATCTCATTTCCCTTGTACCACTCCGGTACTTCCTCGCGCATCTGGTCCCACTGTTTCAGGGCCGTCGAACGCTGTGTGTAGTACTCATAGAGCATATCGCAGAAATAATCAAAGGCCTGCTGATCATTGTGGTAGAGCTCTGCGTAGAGCCACTTCAGTTCGTCATAGTGCTTCTCGAGGCGCTCGACAAACTCCGGCTCCCAGTTTTTTCCTTCAAACATGAAAAGGTTCCTCCTCTCAGGGGTTTATTGTTAACTGGTTGTAATCGTTTTCACAGTTATCATTATTATAAAAAATTTATAAACTGCGCGCAATTCGCAAAGCAATGAACTTCTGAACGTTTTTTTGTAAGTATTGCACAAAAGCAAACAAAAAAGGAGGAAAATCTTTCCACCGACTGCCGAAAAAAGAGGTAAAAAACGCCCTTCCGGCGGCGGTGCCGGAAGGGCGGTAATGCCGCAAGGGCGGCGTTTATGGTTTTAGCAGTGCTGGCTACGGAAAGGCGGAGAAGAGACATCTGTGCTCTCACACCCTGTCCGGCCTGCAGCGGAGCAGGATGCCGGATTCCGGAGGCAGGTTGATCCTGAGTATGCCGTCTGTGGTGTAGACCGGTTTCAGGATCTCGTTCACAGACCTCTCCTCCTGTGTACCGGCTCCCCCAGGCAGAAGGGCAGGGTCTGCGGCAAATCCGCTGCGGTCTGTGCGCAGGAGACATTCCAGCTCCGCTCTGGGCGGAATGCCGGCGCAGGTGATGTCTGCGCGGTAGTCGATCGGGATGTGGTTGATGTTGATGAGGACGAGGAAGGTCTCCCGACCGGCAGGTGTCCTTCTGTCCGCAGCGCTCCGGCTTCGGTCTGCGGCAGGCGCGGTTTTGCCGCGGGTAAAGCGGGCGTAGGCGAGCAGACCGTCGGCATCGGGAAGACGCAGGAGGGATCCCCTGCGGAGGGCGCGGCTCTTGCGGCGCAGTCCTGTCAGCACCCGGTGGTAGAGGATCAGCGCCTGATCTTCATGGCCCCAGGGATAGCCCCTGCGGCTGTCCGGGTCAGTGAAGCCCCCCAGGCCTGCCTCGTCGCCGTAGTAGATCGTCGGGGCACCGGTCCAGGTCATCTGGATCAGGACCGCCTGGCGCATGACCTGCATCCTGACACCCTCCATGGCCGCCTCCGGCCCCAGGTCCTCCACCCTTCCCACGACACGGCTGGTCCTTGTGAGGAAGCGCGAGTGGTCGTGGTTGGAGAGCTCATTCATGCCGATGCGCAGGGCCAGGTCCGGCATGCCTCTCTGGTTTGTATACAGCACATCCCGCCAGAAAGCGTCGGGGTCGCCGAAGCGCTCTTCATTGCGGGCATCACTGTGTTTTTCCATTCCTGTGAGGAAAAAGGTGAGGGGCTCCATGAAGAACTCATAGTTCATGATGGTGTCCCACTCGTCTCCCTGAAGCCATTTGCGGGAATCTGTGTAGTTCTCTGCCAGGATGATCGCCTCGGGATTGGCCTCCTTGACCGCCTTCCGGAAGCGTCTCCAGAAGTGGTGATTGAACTCCGGGGAATGTCCCAGGTCCGCAGCGACGTCCAGACGCCAGCCGTCCGCATTGTAAGGGGGCGAGACCCATTTGCGTCCGATCTTCAGGATATATTCGCACAGTTCCTCGGACGTCTCATAGCTCAGCTTGGGCAGGGTGGCAAAGTCCCACCAGGCCTCATAGCTGTCGTTGGAAGGCCATTTGTCTTTCGCGAAGCGGAAATACCTGACATAGGGAGATTTTTTCGACGCCCGGGCTCCTTTTTTGCCGCCTGGAAGCTGTTCGTAGATTTTTTCCCCGTCAAGCCATCGGTGGAAGGAACCGCAGTGGTTGAAGACGCCGTCCAGAATGACACGGATCCCGCGTCTGTGTGCCTTGTCCACAAGTCTGGCAAACAGGCGGTCACTGGCTTCAAGGTTGGCGGGATCCGTCACCCGGCACAGGTAGCGGGTCGCTTTCCGGTTGGACCTGCGGCCGCTGGAGAGGTCCTCCTCCCGCACGGACTCAATTCCCTGCGTCGCGTCCGGCCACAGGAGCTCACCGGCGGAATGTCCCGCGCGGGGCTTGTAGAGGAGCTCTCCTCTGTCACGGACGATCTTGCCGAAGTGGGGGTCTATGTGTTCATAATCCTGTGTATCGTATTTATGGCTGGAAGGCGAGAGGAAGATCGGATTGAGGTAGATTGCCTCGACCCCCAGTTCCTCCAGATAGTCCAGCCGGTCGATCACGCCCTGCAGGTCGCCGCCGTAAAATTCGCGATAGCCTTTGGAGGTCGGCGGCTGGTCCCAGTCCCAGATCCCCAGGACCGGTTTCCCCATATAGTCGTATTCTCCGGTCAGCACATCGTTGGAAGTATCCCCGTTGCTGAAACGGTCGACAAAGATCTGGTACATCACCGCGCCCTCTGCCCATGCAGGCACGTGAAAGCCCGGGATGATGTGCCACCAGTCCACGGCCCGGATGGTATTGCGGACACCGCGGCGGGTATATCTGATCGTCCTGCCGTCGTTATAGATTTCGAAAACATAGCGCAGAGGCGTCACATTCACCTCGAAACGGGCTTCATAATAATCGAAGCATTCGTCCCATTCCGCCAGGCGCATGCGCAGGGAGCGTGTCTCGGTGACCAGAAAACAGGACTGGACCGACCCTTTGGCGGCGCGGAGCCGTATCGTGACCATTTCATAAAGATCCGGCTGGGAAGGTGTGACATAATCCTCTGTCGTATCGCTGAAAAAAGTATTTTGTCCGGGTCCTTCCCGGAAATCACTATCGTAAGACATCCATTTTCTCCTGTACGGCTGTCCGCCGTACAACTCCCCGGATACCAGTTTTCTTTTCCGCGCGATGAAAAACAGATATAACTGATAAACTGATAAAAATATAATAAGCGGCAATCCCCGGCGGAACTGCCGCTTCATCTCTGCTGTGATTTATGCCTGTGCAGGAACATCGGCCGCCGTAAGAGAATGGTCCTCATGGAAGAGAGCATCGAACTCTTTTCCGGTCAGTTTCTCTTTTTCGATCAGAAGCGCGGCAGCGCGGTGGAGCACATCCATGTGGTCGGAGATGATCTTTTTCGCCTTGCCGTAGCAGTCGGAAATGATGGAGCGGATCTCCTTGTCGATCTCACCGGCCATATATTCACTGTTGCGGTTTTCGTGGCCTATATCGTAACCCAGAAAGACGTCCTCTCCTCCCTGCTCGTAGTTGATGGTTCCGATGGAAGAAGACATGCCGTAGCGCGTCACCATCTGGCGGGCGATGTTGGTGGCCTGCTTGATGTCCTGAGAGGCGCCGGTCGTGATGTCGTCGAGGACAAGTTCCTCCGCGATCCTGCCGCCCAGGCTGACCATGATCTCCTGGAGCATGCGTCCGCGGGTATAGTACATCTCATCGCGGTCGGGCAGGGGCATGGTGTAACCGCCCGCCCCGTTTCCGGTAGGAATGACGGAAATTGTATATACATCTCCGACATCCGGCAGCTCGTGGAAGAGGATGGCATGGCCTGTCTCGTGATAGGCCGTGATGCGTTTCTCCTTCTCGGAGATCACATGGCTCTTCTTTTCCGTGCCGATGCCGATCTTGATAAAGGCGTTCTTGATGTCCGCCTGGGTGATGAACTGGCGGTTGGACTTGGCTGCCGCGATGGCGGCCTCGTTGAGCAGATTTTCAAGGTCTGCGCCGGAGAAACCGGCTGTGGTGCGCGCGATCTCTTCCAGATCCACATCGTCGCCCAGAGGCTTGTTGGACGCGTGTACCTTGAGGATCTCCTCCCTGCCCTTGACGTCGGGGCGTCCAACGGAGACCTTGCGGTCGAAACGGCCGGGACGGAGGATGGCGGGATCGAGGACATCGACGCGGTTGGTCGCCGCCATGACGATGATCCCTTCGTTGACGCCGAAACCGTCCATCTCTACCAGCAGCTGGTTGAGGGTCTGTTCACGCTCGTCGTGGGAGCCGCCCAGGCCTGTGCCTCTGCGGCGGGCCACTGCATCGATCTCGTCGATGAAGACGATGCAGGGGGAATTTTTTTTCGCTTCTTCGAACATGTCGCGGACGCGGGAAGCGCCGACACCGACGAACATCTCTACGAAGTCGGAACCGGAAATGCTGAAAAAGGGCACCTTTGCCTCGCCGGCGACAGCTCTGGCCAGGAGGGTCTTGCCTGTTCCGGGAGCGCCTTCCAGCAGAACGCCCTTGGGAATGCGGGCACCGACCTTGGTATACTTGGCGGGGTCTCTCAGAAAGTCGATGATCTCCTCCAGGTCCGCTTTCTCCTCGTCAAGGCCTGCAACCTGTTTGAAGGTCACATCTTCGCCGGTGGAGAGCCTGGCCCTGCTCTTGCCGAAGTTCATCATCTTGGCATTTCCGCCGCCCATGCCCTGCCCGGACATGAGGTAGAAGAAGAGGAAGCAGATCGCCATGACTAAAAGCATGGGCAGTACGCTGGTCAGGAAAGTATTGTCAGCGGGTATATCCCGGACAATGGTCTGGATCTCCGCCTCCCTTGCCATCTCTTCTATGTCTGAGATCACTGTCGCGTACAGGATCTTCCTGTCTCCGTCCTTGCGCGTCACCGTCGCGAAGCCGGTCGTGTTGTCCTTGTTGGGACTGATCTCGACCCTCTCTACCTGTCCCTGCTGTAAGTCATTTGCAAACAGTTCTTTCGTATACGCATTTTCATTTGAAGAAAATGAATTCCGCAGAAAGGGAGAAAAGAACATAAAAAACAACACAGCCATGACAACCAGCCCCAGGTAATTGCTGTTGCCTCTAGTAGGTTTCTTTTCCAAAACTATCTCCTAAATCTGATATCCCCCCTTCCCAGGGAAGCAGGTGATATTTTGATGTGTTTTTACAAAGATGTAAGATAACGGGATCCCCGGCCGGATCTCTTATTCTTCTTCATCCAGCCCGGTGATGACACCGATATAGGGAAGATTGCGGTATCTCTGGTCGTAGTCCATTCCCCAGCCGATCACAAACTGATCGGGCACTTCGAAGCCCTTGTAGTCAACATGGATATCGATCTCCGGCGCGCGGCGGGAGGGCTTGTCGAGCAGGGTGCAGACCTTGATCGAGGCGGCGCCGCGGCTGCGGAAGAGCTCCTTCAGGAAGCTCAGGGTCCTTCCAGAATCAATGATGTCCTCGACAATGATGACATCCTCGTCTGTGACCGGATCCTCAAGATCCTTGAGAATGCGGACAATGCCGCTGGAAGTGGTCTTGCTGCCGTAACTGGAGACAGACATGAAGTCGAAGGAAACGGGGAGCTCGATCCTCTTGGCCAGCTCGCACATGAAAAATACCGCGCCGCGGAGGATGCACACCAGACGGACGGACCGTCCCTTATAATCCCTGGTGATCTGTTCTCCCAGCTCGCGGATCCTGTTGTTGACTTCTTCCTCGCTGATCATTTCCTGAATTTGATATCCCATCTTTTTCCCCTCTTTTCCAATGGATCTCAAGGACCCTTTTTGTCGTTGGAGTGACCCGGAAGGAATCTCCCATGCGCAGGCCCGGGATCCACAGTGCTTCGTTTCCGGAGAAGGGAAGCACGATCTTGTCCCGGATCTGAGCGGGGATCTTCCCGTCCAGCATGATTCTTGCAAGTTTTTTACAGATCAGTCTCCTGTCCTCTTCCCCGGGGTTCTCTCCTCCCCTGACTGCAGCCTCCGCAGGAGCGTTTTGGTCCTGCGGCTTCCGGGCATCCGAAAACAGGTGCATGCGGTCTCCCGGCTGCCGGTTTCGAAAAACAGGAAACGTTCCTATTTTATCATAATCAAACCATTTCGTACACTCATTTCCCGGAATTGCGGACATACATCCGTCAAACCCCAGCAGACGGCAGGCGTAATCCTCCGGAGAGAGCGGAAAACACTTCTGTGTCCCCGCACTTGTCTGCATGGCCTGATCCGGCCCCTCAGCCAGGCCTGTCTCTTCAGCTAAGCTTGTTCCTTCAGCCGCGCCTGTCTCTTCTGCAAAGTCTGTTCCTTCAGCTGTGCCTGTTTCCCGGCAGAAAAAGATCTTTCCCCCTCTTTTGAAAACCGTGACACGGGAGGGCATGGAGAGCTGTCCGTCCGAATCCCCGGCGCAGAGACTGCGCAGGGCATCCACATGGACTGTTCCGATGTCCTTACCTCCAGGCGTGCTGTCCGCAAGGCAGCGGTAGAGGATCCTTCCCTGCAGATAGGGGTCCTCCTGTTTCAGGGCATCCAGGCTGAGGACTCTCTTGCAGGCAGTCCTTTCAGCTCCCTTGGGAAGGAAGATGACTTCCCCGCGGGGGCAGGCGGCAGAGCACCTCTCCAGGGCCCGGTCCGTCACGGCCGACAGGTAGCCTTCCGCCTCTGCGCAGGCTGCTGCAAACTGTGAGATCCTCCTTGCCGCGGAGGCATGAACGCCTTCTTCCAGCCTCGGCAGGATCTCTTTGCGGATATAGTTTCTGGTATAACTGGTGTCTGCATTGGTCTCATCCTCCTGCCAGGAAAAGCCCTTCTCCGTCAGGAATCGCTCTATGGAGGCCCTGCTCTCGCACAAAAGAGGCCTGATGATCTGCCCGCTCACGGGCAGCATCCCCCGCGCGCCGCGCAGGTCCGTTCCCCGGCAGAGATGAAAGAGGACTGTCTCCGCCTGGTCTTCCCGGTGATGGGCGACAGCGATCCGGAACTGGTGTCCTTCTTCTTCCCTCTCCCGGGCAAGGGTGCCGCAGAGCTGCCGGAAAGCGTCGTAGCGGATCCGGCGTCCCGCCTCTTCCACTCCGGTCCCCCATTCCCTGGCCCGCGCTGCCGCATCGGCCCGGACGATGGTGCAGGGAACCTGCATGCGGTCACAGAGATCCTCTACAAAGCGCAGATCATCCAGGGCGGAGAGGCGCAGCCCGTGATGGACATGTACGACATGTAGGCTGAAACCCATTTCCGGAGCCAGCTCGTGCAGGAGCAGAAAAAGGCACAGAGAATCTGCCCCTCCGGAGACGCCCGCAACGACCGCGTCGCCGGGACGGATCATCCCCTGCTCCTCTATATAGTTTCTGACGCGCTCCTTGATCGCACTCATAAAGTCTCTGCTCCTATAAGAAAGCGCCATGCATGATCTGCATGGCGCCATATCAGCCGGCCGGCTGACTATTTATCCTCTTTAAAGACAGTTTCGCCTTCATAAATCAACCCGAGCTTTTCGCGGGCGACTTCCTCAATATATGCATCCGTCGATGTATATCTGCGGTATTCTTCAATATCGGCGGTGCGCTGCTGTTCCGTCTGGATCTCTTTCTGCAGCTGCACGGTGCGCCTGCGGTTTTCGGCAAGACGTTTGTTCAGGGACATGGCATTTACCGAGACCGCGATCATCAGGATGACAACCACCAGTCCTGCCAGAAACATACTCAGACGATTATGACGGCGGTCCTGTGTCAGGAGACCTCCGTTCTGTGCCCGGCTTCCGCTTCTTCTCTTTTTTGCCGTTTGTCTTACGGATCTTCCGGTTGTCTTCATTTCTCTTACCTCTCTGTCCTGTCTTACACGTAACGGAAAAGGTCCTGTACCTCTTCCTTGCGGACATTGTCCCGGACCGCCAGCACTTCTGCCTTGATCTCACGGTCTCCGAAAGAAATCCCGATGAGATCGCCGGGTTTCACCTCGGCGCTGGCTCTCGCGATCTTGCCGTTGAGGGTCACTCTGCCGTTGTCACACGCCTCGTTCGCCACGGTCCTGCGCTTGATGAGCCTTGTCACCTTCAGATATTTATCCAATCGCATATAGGGTCTGCTTCCTCTTATTTTCTGAGACAGCCCGCTGTCTGAAGACAGCGGGCTGTATAATTCAGATCGATCACGGTCTCCCGGGCATGCGGCTCATTGGAGCAGCGGCCTCGGGATCAGAATCCGCGAAGTCATTTTCTCTGATGGGATCAGCCGTTGATAGCATCCTTGAAGGCCTTGCCGGCTTTGAATTTAGGTGACTTGGAAGCGGCAATCTGGATGGACTCGCCGGTCTGAGGATTTCTGCCCTCTCTGGCTGAGCGCTCGCCGATATCAAAAGTGCCGAAGCCGACCAGCTGAACCTTCTCGCCGTCTCTGAGAGCCTCGATGACGGCATCGGTGAAAGCCTTGTAAGCCTTCTCTGCATCTTTCAGAGTAAGTCCGGATTTCTCATGCATCTTTTCAATAAGCTGTCCCTTGTTCATATTCACTCCTTATACTTTTCCTGCACAGCAGGTTGTTCTGATATTAGTGCCTTCCTGCAGCGATCGATCCGCCGCAGAAAACGGCTGATTTCATGTCGGTGTCCCGCGTGGCTGTGCAGGACTTCTGCATATTAATATTACTTGGTATACACACTTTTTGTCAATATAGACCTATTTTTAGAGCAATACATCCTTTGGATTTCGTTACTGTACACGACCCCTCGAAGGGCGTGTACATCATTCGGATGCAGACGGAAGGTATCTTTCCATCAGATACTCCCTGGTGTTGTGGGAGGGCTCCATAAGTACATCTTCGAGCATCTCCCCGAGCACTTCCCCGATCTCTTTTCCGGGCTTCATGCCCGCCTCGATCAGGTCTTTTCCGTTGACGGCGAGGTCCTTGAGGGAGAGGCAGTCCTTCTCCTCCAGAATCTTTCTGTAGAGAAGGCGCACCTGCTCCAGATAGTCCATCTTCTCCTGAAAGCGGAAATCGCTCTGGGCGCGGGTGTCCGCGTCCTTTACCTCCAGGTAGAGGGGAAACAGGTCCTCTCCCAGCAGGCTGATCGCTTTTCGTATGCTTTTTCCGGTGAGTCCGCAAGTCAGGTCATGATAGCGGACCAGCTTGGCCACGCTCCTGCGGGTGTCATTGTCCGATTTGAGACGCCGCAGAATGTCATTGGCCATCTGCGCACTGACTTCCTGGTGTCCGTAGAAGTGGTCGATTCCCTGGTCGTCCGTCGTCTTGCAGGACGGCTTTCCGAAATCGTGCAGCAGCATCGTATAGCGCAGGATACGGTCCGGGCGGGCATTGCCGATGGCGACGATCGTGTGCTCTCCCACACTGTACTTGTGGTGGGGGTTGTTCTGTCCGGTCTCCATGCACCGGTCGAATTCCGGCAGAATGACTGCCGTGATGCCGCATTCATAGGCCATCCTGAGTTTTTCGGGGTGGGGTGAGACCAGGAGTTTCTCCAGCTCCGCGGCGATCCTCTCGGCACTGATCCTGGAGAGGGTGGGCGCCAGGTCCTTCATAGCCTGGACAGTATCCGCCTCCACCTCGTAGCCCAGCTGGGCGGCAAAGCGGACGGCGCGCATGATCCGCAGCGCGTCCTCTCCGAAGCGCTTTGCGGGATCTCCGACTGCGCGGATCAGGCCCTTTTCCAGGTCCGAAAGTCCTCCGAAAAAGTCCTGCAGGCCTTTTTTTTCACTGTAGGCCATGGCGTTGATCGTGAAATCCCTGCGCTGCAGGTCCTCCTGCAGACTGGCTGTAAAAGTAACTTCCGAGGGATGTCTTCCGTCCAGATACTCTCCGTCCACCCTGTAGGTGGTGACTTCAAAGGGCTCTCCGTCCATCAGGATCGTCACTGTCCCGTGTTTGAGGCCCGTGTCGATGGTGCGGCGGAACAGAGCTTTGACTTGGAGAGGGAGCGCCGATGTGGTGATGTCCCAGTCGTTGGGGTTCCGTCCCAGAAGGCTGTCCCGCACGCAGCCGCCGACCACAAAGGCCTCATAGCCGTGGTCCTCCAGCACGCGCAGAATCCTGGCCGCCCCCGGCGGAATCCTGATTTCAATGTCCTTCATGTCCTTCATCCCTGTAGCTGCGCATCACACCCGGTCCTGAGCAGATCAATAGGACTTGCCCCAGTAGACCATCTTCTTCGCCGGTTTTCCGCAGCAGACACAGGTCTGCGCGATCTCTTCCTGCTCGAAGGGGATGCAGCGGCTGGTAACGCCGAATTTTTCTTTGATCTCTTCTTCACAGGCAAGCTCGCCACACCACATGGCTTTGACAAAGCCGGTCTTTTCTTCGAAGGTCTTCTCGAACTCTTCGCGGTTGGCTGCCTTGTAGGTATGCTCTTCGAGGTGCTTTTTCGCGCGCTCGAACATATCCTTCTGGATCTGCTCCAGAAGCTCGCCGATCCGTGCCTGGAGCTTGTCCAGCTCACACTCTTCCTTGGCGCCTGTATCTCTGCGCGCAATGATGCACTTGCCGTTCTGGATGTCGCGGGGGCCGATCTCGACACGGAGCGGGAATCCGCGCATCTCCTGATCCGCGAACTTGAAGCCGGGGCTCTTGTCGCTGTCATCGACCTTGACACGGAAATTACTCAGGGTCTCTTTCAGCTCATATGCCTTGTCGAGGACGCCTGCCTTGCGCTGCTGGATCGGAACGATCACCACCTGGGTAGGCGCGATACGGGGAGGCAGCACCAGGCCGGAGTTGTCGCCGTGTACCATGATGAGGGCGCCGATGATACGGGTGGAAAGGCCCCAGGATGTCTGGAAGGCGTGCTTCTGCTTGTTGTCCTTGTCCGTGAACAGGATGCCGTAAGCCTTTGCGAAATCGTCGCCGAAGTCATGGCTGGTGCCGGACTGCAGGGCTCTGCCGTCGTGCATGAGCGCCTCGATCGTATAGGTCGCCACAGCGCCCGCAAATTTCTCCTTGTCGGTCTTTCTTCCCTTGATGGTGGGGATGGCCAGATCTTCCGCGCAGAAATCCGCATAGACATTCAGCATCTGCTGGGTCCTTGCCTCTGCCTCTTCCGCAGTGGCGTGGACGGTGTGTCCCTCCTGCCACATGAACTCACGGGAGCGCAGGAAGGGCCTGGTCTCCTTCTCCCAGCGGACAACGCTGCACCACTGGTTGTAGATCTTGGGAAGATCGCGGTAGGACTGGATCTCTCCCTTGTAAAAGTCGCTGAACAGAGACTCGGAAGTGGGACGGACACAGACGCGCTCATCAAGCTTCTCGGAACCGCCGTGTGTGACCCATGCAACTTCGGGCGCAAAGCCTTCGACCAGGTCGCTCTCCTTGCTCAGCAGACGCTCCGGGATCAGCATGGGGAGATAGACATTCTCAACGCCCACTGCCTTGAAGCGCGCATCGAGGTGCTTCTGCACTGCCTCCCAGATGGCGTATCCGGCGGGCTTGTAGACCATGAATCCCTTGATATTCGAATAGGCGATCAGGCCTGCCTTGATGCAGACGTCTGTATACCATTGTGTAAAATCTTCATCCATTGCCGTGATCTCGGCAACCAGTTTTTTCTGTTCTGCCACTTTTCATTTCCTCCCTCCGGGAATCCCCGGTTGACTGTATTGACAGGATCTTTAGTTACATGTACACGCCCCCGGGGACGTGTACATGTTACGCTGCGTTTCCAACGGTTCTGTATTGCACCGGCCGGATCAATAGTGTATTCAATATGTGCCCTCATGCAAGGCTGCAACAGCGCCATCGGTGCTCCGGGATGTCTCGGATGTCTCAGAAGACTCCGATTCCCCGGCATCCTTGCTGACGCGCACATATACAGTGATATTTTCCATATCCGTATCCGTCAGGGTGATCCCTTCCGGAAGGTACTTGCTGATATTGATCACCTTGTGGATATTACTGCTGACAGGTTCGTCAGCAATATCCTCCGCAGGGATTTCGATCGAGTCGATATCCCGCAGGATGCCTGCCGCGCCGGCAATCTGGATGTAGGCGGGGTCTGCTTCCGGACCCGACTCCAGTTTATAGCCGTCTGCGATCGGCACTTCCGAGCCGCAGGTGACGATAACGGTCTTTGTCTGATAGATCGTCGCGGTCACCTTTACAGAAGAGATATTGAGATGCAGTTTCTGCGCCCTCATCTCTTCCGGTGTAATCTCATCACCCTCCGTATCATAGAGGATGATATCGGGATAGGAATTGATGTTCCTTACCGAATCTGTTATGTCAACCCTGGCCGCCGCGCGTCCGACGCTTTCCACGTAGGACTGGGGCCCGGTAACAATGACCTGGTTCTGTTCCGCGGATGCCTCCTGCAGAATATATCCGTCCGCAGGGGATCCGATTGTATCCACTTCGAGGTTCAGTGACTTGGTCTCCACAGGTTCCACCCGCAGCTGAACGTAGCTGATGCTTCCCGTGATGCGCTCGATGCTGTTGGAGTATTTGTCCGTCGTCAGGGAAATCCTGACGGAACCGTCCTCCTCTATCTGACGTACATCCGCAGTTGCAATAACGTTTTTCGACTCCAGCTTGTCGATCACGGACCGCTTGGCATAAATCGTCACGGTGGGGATCACGTCCGTATCGTCCAGGACTGTGTATGTATCTCCCTCTTTTTCAATCGACTCTCCGTGCAGGATATCCACGTTCACGTTGTTGACCGTCATGCGGACGGCGGGGTCGCTGAAATAATTGATCATATACCAGACCGCCATCGCGATCAGGACGGAAGCCATCTTCAGGCGCAGATTCGGGTCCAGGTTTTTGATACGCTCAATCATGCGCACCTCCTTCCTTTTCCGCATCCGCGGTCTTACGGGGATCCTCGGCCCCAGGAGCGCTCTCACTTGCCGGAAGGTCACCGGCCTCCAGGATGTCATCGGACTCAAGAAGCACGGAATCGGCGCTGTCCTTGTCAGAACCTGCAGATCCTCCGGATCTGGTGCGGCGCAGGGTCTTCCTGCCGAATTCGGAAATCCCTCCGAAAGCCGAGCGGGCGGCATTTCTGGCAGCTTCCTCCTGGGAGAGCTTGTTCTGCAGGCGCACCAGTGCTCCGCGGAGCTGCTCGGGCGTCACATTGCTCCAGAGTTTTCCCTTGTAGGAATAGCTCAGATTTCCCGTCTCCTCGGAGACGATCAAAGTGAGGGCGTCGGTCTCCTCGGAGATACCCACGCCGGCACGGTGCCGTGTTCCCAGGTTTTTGTCCAGCTGGGAGGATGTGATCGGCAGATAGCTGGTCGCGGAGACAATTCTGTTGCCGCGCACAATGACCGCTCCGTCGTGGAGCGGTGTATTTTTTTCAAATATATTGATGAGAAGCTGACTGGAGACAATTGCGTCAATCTCGATTCCGGAGCGCACATATTCCAGGAGCGGTGTCGTCTGTTCGATCACGATCAGCGCTCCCGTCTTTACCCGTCCCATCTCGATGCAGGCGCGGACCAGTTCATTGACTGTACGGTCCGAAAAACGCCCTTCCTCGGTTTTGGCGGGTTCCATGCGGAGAATGGAACTGAGGAAATTTCTCCGGCCCAGTTCCTCCATCGCTTTGCGCAATTCCGGCTGCAGAATGATCACAAGCGCTGTGACGGCGATTCCCGCGACGTGCTGGAAGATCCACAGAATTGTGGTCATGTTGAAGACAGCTGCCAGAATTCCCATTACTACAAGTACGGCAATTCCTTTCATCAGCTGCCAGGCACGCGTGTTTTTCACCCACAGCAGGATATGATATGTCAGATATGCTATGATCAGGACTTCGACAATATCTGTCCACCGTACATCGGGTATTCTAAGCCGTGATATGAAGTCGCTAAATGAAAAAGTCCATGAAAAGTTCAACGATTATCATCCTTCGTTATCATCAATAACTGTCTCGGTCTCCGGAGGATTGAATTCATCCGCCTCCAGATCAGAGGAATAAACCATAACTTTCGGGATGGCCTTCACATAATAATAGTAGTCCTCGTCCTCAAACTGAACATTTTCTATGCGCAGGTAATCCACATTAAAGACAAAGAAACGTACGATCTGTGCCAGCACAAAGGAAAATACGATTCCGACAAATACATAGGCGAGATCGATCCCGGTATCGAGACGCATGTCACACAGCAGGAGGATCACCAGCTCCAGGATGCAGCCCGCCGTGATGGCGACATGCCACGCGTTCACAATGGCGAGTCTGCGGATAAAGCAGACTGCGATGACTGTGATCACAAAGGCGACCGCGAGGGAGATCATCAGTTTGTCGTTCACCGTGCCGTCCACCAGGCTGCGGAAATTCGTTATCAGCTGTTCTCCGACGATCGACATTCCGCCTCCGGGGGCTGCAAGTGCAGAAAGATTTCCTTCCACCAGGAGCACGTACCTGGTGAACAAAAGTCCGAAGATGACCGGCACTGCGGCGCCGGGTCCGAACAGGAGGCCTGCCAGAATGGGCACCAGATAGTGCAGATTGAGGGCGTAGGCCACCGGCATCAGCAGCAGGATCATGGTGTCTCTGGGTGAAAAGCGGAAATACACCAGGAGGCAGACTAAAATGATCGCCGCGCCGACCGCTGCCGCTTCCAGCGACAGTTTGTACAGGTCCAGAAGCAGGACAAGTCCCAGAATGCCGGCGGAAAAACCGGGCGGGAGCATGGAGCAGATCAGGGCAATGATGACGTTGAGCAGGGAACTGTTCAGCGCCGAGCCCGTGCTGATGTGAACGCCGAGATGGGCGCGCAGCAGCAGCAGGACTGCCAGGGATACCGCAAAGCGGAATACCGACAGCAGCAGA
Source organism: Lachnospiraceae bacterium (assembly GCA_045130475.1). Classification (GTDB taxonomy): domain Bacteria; phylum Bacillota; class Clostridia; order Lachnospirales; family Lachnospiraceae; genus CAG-791. The sequence goes on along the minus strand of JBGUPU010000073.1, from coordinate 40,998 downwards.
AACTCCTGTCTTTTGTAAAGCTGTATAAGATTTTCTCTCAATCCATATATACCGGTACTACTGTTCATTGTGCCTCCATTATCGACGTCCTCTGTGCGGACAGGCCGCCTGACGCCTGTATCAGACCGTGTCTGAATCCTCGATTACGATCTCATTTTCGATGTCATTTCCAGCGTCATAGCTGTTCTCATTTTCGATGTCATTTTCAACGTCAGCGATGTTCTCATTTTCGATGTCATTTCCAATGTCAACGATGATCTCGTTTTCGATGTCATTCCCACTGTCGTTTCCAGTCTCAATTCCGATCTCACGGTCACATATTTCTGCCAGTTCTTTCAGATCCTGTTCATACATCATGCGCCGCCTCGCGAACGCCGCGCTCTTCCGATAGTAGACTGTGAAGGTAAAAGCAAGGAAGAGCAGGATGAATACGATATAGCTTGTCACTGCCAGCTGCAGGTATGATCCAAGCCTGTTCTCGTAAACAGAGAAGAAAATCTCCTCAAAAAAATAGCCGCAGTACACAGCCGCACAGACTCCCCATGCGAGTGTACCGGCCACGAAAGAACCGATCAATCCGGAAAGTACATAGTCGTTTTGAAAATATTCCGCTGTCCTCTTATCCTTGATGCCCAGGCCTTCTTCATAGACAGTCAGCCGGGTCATCAGACGGATCTTCTCCTCGTTCAGCATATGTTCCTTTCTTACAGATATGCCGGGCAGAAAACCGGATCGTCAGTGATTTCCGCCCCTCAGGATCCGATGTCTTCACCTGCGGCAAGAGTAATAAAACAGACACGCCGGGCACCCTGTCTGTACAAAGCATATGCACAGGCATCCATTGTGGCTCCGGTCGTGTATATATCATCAATAAGCATAATCGAATTTAATTTTACATCATTTCCAAATGCCTGAAAAGCTTTTTTCAAATTATTTTGGCGTTCCGCAGGGGTCATGTTTTTCATGGGAAGGGTATCCGTCACGCGGCGGAGGACCCCCTCACAGACAGGAATCCCTGTCCGGCGCCCTATTTCCTGCGCGAGGATCAGGGCCTGATTGTAGCCCCGCCTGTGCAGTCTGTGCGCGGAGAGCGGCACAGGCACGAGAAGATCCGGCAGGTCTTCTCCCGCGGTTTCACACAGTTTCCGGGCCATGCATCTGCCGTAATAGGCTCCGTATTCCCGCCTTCCCCTGTACTTGAAACGGAAGATGCCTCCCGCCGCGCTGTGATAGGTAAAGACCGCGCTGCCCCGCTCAAAGACATGGGGCAGAGTGCGGCAGTCCCGGCAGAGAGGGCCCGACGATGAGCGAAGCTGTTTTCCGCAGCGGCGGCAGGCCGGCGCCTGCACCCTCTGCAGCATCCCCTCACAGCAGGCGCAGATCAGGGCGCCCGCAGGCCGGACCGGTCTGTCACAGACCGGACACCTGCGGGGAAACAGCAGCTCCTCCGCCAGACGGGCAGGGGCTGTCATCTTTTTATACAGAGTATCATTTGTTTTTCCGTCCTCGAATCGCTTCATCTGTTTTTCCGTTCTTTCTATCCTTTTTCAGGCTGTTTCCGATCTGCGCAGGCTGATCTGTTCAGGTTCCGTCTTTACAGGTCCGGGCTTTACAGGGAATCCGGTCCTGTGCCGAGTTCCGTGATCCTGTCCCGCAGGCCCGTCCAGCGGCGGGTGCGGCGGGTGTTGGCGATCATGCGGTCGACGGCGTCCCGGCTGCCCAGAAGGACGACACAGCTGCGGGCGCGGGTGACCGCGGTGTAGAGAAGGTTGCGGTTGAAAAGCCCCGATGGGCCTGCCAAAAGGGGCAGGATGACCGCCGGATATTCCGAGCCCTGGGATTTGTGGACCGTGATGGCATAGGCCAGGTCCAGATCCTCCAGTTCCGAAAAAGGATATTCCACCGTCCTCGACTCATCGAAGAGGACAGTCATGGTCTCGCTCTGCGGGTCGATCTCCTCGATCCTTCCGAAGTCGCCGTTGAAAATGCCTGTCCCGCGGTCGATGGGCATACCGAAATTGCCGCGGATCTCCCATTCGATGCGGTAATTGTTGCGGGTCTGCATGACCTTGTCCCCCTCGCGGAAGACTGTCTCCTGGCGCACATATTCTCTCTTTCCTTTGGCGGGCGGATTGAGGACGCTCTGCAGGACCTCGTTGAGGCGCTCGACGCCGAGGCTGCCGCGCCGCATGGGGGTCAGGACCTGGATGTCCTCCTGCCTGCAGCCCACATATCCGGGCAGCATCTGGCGGATCAGCTGCACCGTGTGTTTGTAGATCACAGGCGCCTGATCGCGTTCCAGGAAGAAGAAATCCCTGCTCTTGTTGTCCATGGGAAGGGAGGCTCCCTCCAGGATCCGGTGGGCGTTCATGACAATGTCGCTCTCGCTGGCCTGGCGGAATACATGACGCAGCATGATGGTATGGAATGCGCCCGACTCGATCAGATCCTGCAGCACACACCCGGGTCCCACGCTGGGGAGCTGATTGACATCTCCCACCAGCACCAGGCGCGCGCCGGGGGGCACCGCCTTGAGCAGGTAGTGGAACAGATTCATATCCACCATGGACATTTCATCTATAATGACGACATCCGCCTCCAGAGGGTTATCCTCTCCGCGCTCAAAATAGGAATATTTCTGCATATTCCCGGATTTTCCGCTGCCGGCGCCGGCTCCCGTGTCCCCGAAGGGATCATCGGACCCGAATGCGGCAGAAGCGGCGGAGAGTCCCTCTTTCCGGAAAAAATCTCCCTCGTCGTCTCCGTCCCCGACACTCCGGACCCCCAGAAGGCGATGGATGGTCATGGCGGGATAGCCTGTGGCCTCCGACATGCGTCTTGCGGCGCGTCCGGTGGGGGCCGCCAGCAGAACGCGCAGATCTTCGCTCATAAAATAGCGGATGATCGTATTTATGGTCGTTGTTTTTCCCGTTCCTGGGCCGCCGGTGATCAGGAGGATCGCGTTTTCCGCCGCCTCCCGGACCGCCTTTCTCTGGAGGGGATCCAGCGTGATCTCCTCTTCTTTTTCCAGACGGGCAATCTTTTTTTCTGTTTTTTCGCGGGCTTTTTCGTCCCTCGATGTCTGCCGGATGCGGGCATCCAGGTCCAGCAGCATCCTGGCGATCTCCTGCTCCCTGCGGAAAACACCGGTCAGATAGACTTCCGCACCGGCTTCGGGCGCGGACTCCTCTTCATTGAAAGCAGCGTCCGTGAAACCGGACTCGTCGAAACCAAAGCCGGGACCGGCTTCTGTCAGATCCGGAAGGGGGGCTGCGCCGCGGCCCCGCCGGATGCGGAGCCTGCCCTCCACAGCGAGGTTGTCCATCTGGAGCAGCACTTCCTCCGCGGGAAGGTGCAGCAGGGCGCAGGTCCTCTGGGCGAGTACGTCCCGGGGGAGATAGCTGTGCCCCTCTCCCGAGGCCAGAAAGAGAGTATACAGAAGACCGCTCCGGATGCGGTATTCCGAGTCCGCCCGGATCCCGATCCTGCGGGCGATATCGTCCGCCGTTGCGAAACCGATGCCCCGGATATCTTCAGCCAGGCGGTAGGGATTGTTCTTCATGATCTCATACAGGCCTGTCCCGTAGGCCTGCCAGATCCGCGCCGCGTGGGCGGTCCCGATGCCGTACTGCTGCAGAAAGATCATGGCGTCCCGAAGGTCTTTTTTGTCCTCCATCTGGGCGCCGATCTCTCTGGCCATCCGCATGCTGATTCCCTTGACCCGGGCCAGCTTTTCCGGCTCCTCCTCCATGATCCGCAGCGTATCGTCGCCGAATTCCTTCACGATCCTGGCTGCCATGGCGGAGCCGATCCCCTTGATGCTTCCCGCCGCCAGATAGCGGTACATGGCCTGGGCATTTTCCGGCGCCACGGCCCTGTAGGACTGCACCCGCAGCTGTTCTCCGTAGACAGGGTGGGTGGTGTAGTCGCCTGCCACGGCGCATCCCTCGCCCTCGCTGATGGAGACGGGATAGCCGACACAGGTGATCACATCGCCTACGTCCGCCCCGTCAAGGTCAAAGGCAGTGCGGTCCTGTCCCTTCTTCTCTCCGGCTCCGGTCAGGGTGATCTCGAAAACAGTGTAGCTGTTTCCTTCATTCCGGTAGATGATATGTGATACAAAGCCTTTGAATTCGGTCATCAGCGTCTCCCACTGCTTTTTACGGTTTCACTTCTTCGGGCTGTCCGTCTGTCAGCGGCCTGCCCTTTTCAGCATCTTGTCCACGTAGTAGCCCGTGTAGGAATCGTGCCGCTGCGCGATCTCCTCGGGCGTGCCGACAGCGACCACGGTCCCTCCTCCGTCTCCGCCCTCGGGTCCCATATCGATGATATAGTCAGCGGTCTTGATGACGTCGAGGTTGTGCTCGATGACCACGGCGGTGTTGCCGCCTTCGACCAGTTCGCGGAGGATCTTTGTCAGTTTGGCGACATCGTCGAAGTGGAGGCCGGTGGTGGGCTCGTCCAGGATATAGATGGTCTTTCCGGTGCTCTTTCTTGAGAGCTCTGTCGCCAGTTTGATACGCTGGGCCTCACCGCCCGAGAGCTCCGTGGAGGGCTGCCCGAGCTTGACATAGCCCAGGCCCACATCGTAGAGGGTCTGGATCTTGCGGCGGATGGTGGGAATGTTTTCAAAAAATCCCAGCGCCTCTTCAACGGTCATCTCCAGGACGTCGGAGATGTTCTTTCCTTTATAGCGGACCTCCAGGGTCTCGCGGTTGTATCGTTTGCCGTGGCAGACCTCGCAGGGAACGTAGACGTCCGGCAGGAAATGCATCTCGATCTTGATGATGCCGTCGCCGGAGCAGGCTTCGCAGCGTCCGCCCTTTACGTTGAAGGAGAAGCGTCCCTTGGCGTAGCCGCGGGCGCGGGCGTCCTGGGTCCCTGCAAAGAGGGAGCGGATCAGGTCAAAGACGCCGGTGTAGGTCGCGGGATTCGAGCGGGGCGTGCGGCCGATGGGGGACTGGTCGATATTGATGACCTTGTCCAGCTGCTCGATCCCCTCGATGTCATCGTGCTGTCCGGGAACGGTGCGCGCGCGGTTCAGGTCCCTGGCAAGTCTCTTGTAGAGGATCTCATTGACCAGAGAGCTCTTGCCGGAGCCGGACACGCCGGTGACCACCGTGAGGACGCCGGTGGGGATGTCTACATCGATGTTCTTGAGGTTGTTGACGGCGGCGCCGCGCACGTGGAGCCAGCCCGTGGGAAGACGGCGCTCTTCGGGGACCGGGATCGATTTTCTGCCGGAGAGATACTGGCCGGTGACGGATTCGGGGACTGCCATGATCTCCTCGGCTGTGCCGCAGGCGACGATCTCTCCGCCTCTGGAGCCGGCGCCGGGGCCGATGTCCACGATGTAGTCCGCCGCCCGCATGGTGTCCTCGTCGTGCTCGACGACGATCACTGTATTCCACATGTCGCGGAGACTCTTGAGGGTGTGCAGGAGCTTGTCATTGTCCCTCTGGTGCAGGCCGATACTGGGCTCATCCAGGATGTAGCAGACGCCGACCAGGCCGGATCCGATCTGGGTCGCCAGGCGGATGCGCTGGGCCTCTCCGCCGGAGAGAGTAGCGGTCGCGCGGGCCAGGGTCAGGTAATCCAGGCCCACATCGTTGAGAAAGCGGACGCGGGCGCGGATCTCTTTGAGCACCTGTTTTCCGATGAGCTCCTGTGTCCTGGTGAGTTGAAGCCCCTCCAGGAATTCCTGCAGTTTCTTGACGGACATGCAGGTCAGGTCATAGATATTGATGTCGCCGACAGTGACGGCCAGAGATTCCTTTTTCAGGCGCCGGCCGCCGCAGGTCTCGCAGGGCGTGATCTGCATAAAGGTCTCATATTCCGCCCGCATGGACTCGGAGGCTGTCTCGCGGTAGCGGCGGCGGGTGTTCTCCAGGATTCCCTCGAAAACAACGGGGTAGATGCCTTTGCCGCGCTGTCCCTCATAGTGGACATCCACGCTCCTGTCCGCACCGAACATGAGCATCCTGCGGATCTTTTCGGGCAGTTCCCGCCAAGGTGTCCCCATGTCAAAACCGTATTCCTTGCAGAGGGCGACCAGGATGGCGTTTGCAAAGCTTCCCTTGTTCATACAGGACTGCCAGCCCAGGACGGCGATGGCTCCCTGACTGATGGAAAGCCGTTCGTCCGGAACCAGCAGACGGGGGTCGAACTCCATGCGGTAGCCCAGTCCCGCGCAGTCGGGGCAGGCGCCGAAGGGATTGTTGAAGGAAAAGCTGCGGGGCTCGATCTCGGAGATGCTGATCCCGCAGTCGGGGCAGGCAAAACTCTGGCTGAACTGCAGGAGTTCGCCGCCGATGACGTCCGCCTGCACCAGTCCCTCGGAGAGGGCCAGGGCGTTTTCCACGGAATCGGTCATGCGGCGCTCTGTGCCGGGGCGGATGACCAGACGGTCCACCACGATTTCGATGTTGTGCTTGATATTCTTGTCCAGGGTGATGTCTTCGGAGACATCGTACATGTTTCCGTCGACCCGCAGACGGACATAACCGGCCCTTCTGGCACGGTCGATGACCTTTTCATGGCGTCCCTTGCGGCCGCGGACGACCGGCGCCAGGATCTGGACGCGTGTGCCCTCGGGGAGCTCCATCATGCGGTCCACCATCTGGTCTACGGTCTGTTTGGCGATCTCCCTGCCGCAGTTGGGGCAGTGGGGGATGCCGATCCTGGCGTAGAGCAGACGGAAATAGTCATAGATCTCCGTCACCGTGCCCACTGTGGAGCGGGGGTTGCGGTTGGTCGATTTCTGGTCGATGGAAATCGCGGGCGAGAGGCCCTCGATATTTTCCACATCTGGTTTCTCCATCTGCCCCAGGAACTGGCGGGCATAGGAGGAGAGGGATTCCATGTAGCGGCGCTGGCCCTCCGCGTAGATCGTGTCAAAGGCCAGGGAAGATTTGCCGGAGCCGGACAGGCCGGTCAGGACGACCAGCTGGTTGCGCGGGATGGACACATCGATCCCCTTGAGATTATGCTCGTTGGCGCCCCGGATCTTGATACAGTCCTCCGCGTAGATCTGCTTGCGGCGCTCCGCGTCGATCTCCTGCTGGGCCAGAGCTTTCTTTTCATTTTCCGCGAGGGCCGGCCAGTAATCGGGCTTACGCATTTTCACAGACGCCTTACTCCCTGCCGTCACTGTTCCTGATAAATCTGCTGTCTTTGCCATATTCAAATTCCTTTATTCCTGCTTGCAGCTCCCGTCCGTCTCCCGGGCAGGTTCTGTTGACCGGTAAAAATTTTCTATTTTTACAATATTTTCTGCCGTGGTTTTTTTCCGGCGGCATCGTATACATTACTGAACCCGCAAAAACAGGAAACAGCTTGCGGGCGTCGTGCAGCTATTAATATATCACAAGTCGGCCTTTCAATATAGAACAAATTTTCGAAAAGCGGACACAGCCATCCCTGCCGCTGCACTCCCTGCCGGAAGCGTGCCGGAGACCAGAGTGACAGTGATCTGTGAAACCCCGTGTGACAGTTATGTGACAGGCTCTTTGATATATTGTACTCAGAAAACAGGACAGGGCGCGGCGCTGTAAGGGATTTCCGGCGTCGGTCCGCCGGGCAGAGCGGCAGCTATGCAGCTTGTTCCGGCAAAATGTTCCGTTAAAAAGATCCTTAAAAAGACCCGTTAAAAATCAAAAAGAAAAAATCAGGCAAAAAAAGCAGGAAAGAAAGAATCAAAAAAAGAATCAGAAAGAGAGGATAATACGATGAGCGAACTCAATAAGATGAATATGGACGAGCTGAACGAGGTCAGCGGCGGCAGAGTACAGGAGTACAAAGAGCTCCAGTCCGCACTTTCCAAGAACCCCGCTACAGTCGCTCTGAACGGCGGAGACGACGAAGTCGCGACAGTTCTTGACAAGATGGGCATCCAGGCTGACATCAACACCGGCCTTCTCGGCACCGGCATCAACTCCAAGACCAACACCTACACCGACAAGGCAACCGGTGCAAAACTCACTCACGAGCAGGTCATCGCCAGGATCAGCAACTACAAGGCATGATCAATTATTCATGATCAATTATTACTGACTTATATGTATCAGCTTACAGTTTTAACCAAGTCAGCTGACAACGTTTTTAAGGAAAAGGACTTGCGGTTTGCACAGAACCTTTGATATGATTGATGGTGGAAACCAGCAATATCGCAGGGGGAAACCAAATACACACAATATTTTAGAAAGGGGAAACAATGGATAAAGATATAAAGAAAATGGCACTGGACGAGCTCGATGAAGTCAGCGGCGGCAGAGTACAGGAGTACAAAGAGCTCCAGTCCGCACTTTCCAAGAACCCCGCTACAGTTGCTCTGAACGGCGGAGACGACGAAGTCGCAACAGTTCTTGACAAGATGGGCATTCAGGCTGACATCAACACCGGCCTCCTTGGCACCGGCATCAACTCCAAGACCAACACCTACACCGACAAGGCAACCGGTGCAAAGCTCACTCACGAGCAGGTCATCGCCAGGATCAGCAATTACAAAGCATAATCGGAAATCCCGTCTGTACCTGTAAAGTGCAGGGCATTCTGATCAGACTCATATAGAGACGGAAAGCGGAAAAGCCGCTCAGGTCTTCCGGATTCCAAAATCTTCCAAAACGGCAAAAAGAGCCCCCGCTTGAAAAAGCGGGGGTTTTTTCACGCGCGGCAGGGACGGTTCCGACTGAAGCCGGACTGACCCGGGATCGCCCCGCAGGCTCCTGATCACTTCATTTCGTCCTGTGTTCTGTCCTGCCGGCAGCCCGGCGGCGGCCCTTGCGCCCGGCGGCGCGTTCGGCGCTGCGGACAGCATCGTGCATGTTGACACCTTTGCCGGAAGGGGATGCTTCCGACGAGTCTGTCTCCGACGACGCATCTGTGTCTTTTCCGTTCTCCACTTCCAGAAGATGCTTTTTGAGCTCGACCATGCGGTCGCGGAGTTCCGCGGCGGCCTCGAAGTTGAGGTCGGCGGCTGCCCTGCGCATCTGTTTTTCGACATCTGCGATGAGTCTGGTGAGTTCCTTTGCGTCCATGGACTCGGGATCCTTCTCGAAGCGGACCTCTTCTTTGCTGATCTCTTTGGAGATAGAGATCAGGTCGCGGACGGCCTTGCGGATGGTCTGGGGGGTGATACCGTGCTCCTCATTGTATTTCTGCTGGATCGCGCGGCGGCGCTCGGTCTCCTCTATGGCACGGCGCATGGAATCGGTCATATTGTCGGCATACATGATGACATGGCCGTCGGCATTCCGCGCGGCGCGGCCGATCGTCTGGACCAGAGAGGTCTCTGAGCGCAGGAAGCCCTCCTTATCGGCATCAATGATGGCGACCAGGGAGATCTCGGGGATGTCCAGGCCCTCTCGGAGGAGGTTGATGCCGACAAGCACATCAAAGACATCCAGACGCATGTCGCGGATGATCTGGGACCGCTCCAGGGTATCGATATCGGAGTGGAGATATTTGACGCGGATCCCCGCGCCGGCCAGATAGTCGGTCAGGTCCTCCGCCATTTTTTTGGTCAGAGTGGTGATCAGGACCTTGTTCTTGTTGTCTGTCTCCTTGCGGATCTCCCCGATCAGGTCGTCGATCTGGCCATCGACGGGACGCACGTCGATCTTAGGATCCAGCAGGCCTGTCGGGCGGATGACCTGCTCGGTGCGGAGCAGCTCGTGTTCCTCCTCATAGGGGCCGGGCGTCGCGGAGACAAAGAGCATCTGGTCGATGTGGGTCTCAAACTCGGTAAACTCCAGCGGCCGGTTGTCCAGGGCGGAGGGCAGACGAAAACCATAGCGCACCAGGGTCTCCTTGCGGGACCGGTCGCCGCGGTACATGGCGCCGATCTGGGGGATGGTCATATGGGACTCATCGATGATGATGAGAAAATCCTTGTCGTAGAAATCCATGAGGGTCATGGGCGGCTCGCCCTCCTTCATGAAATTCAGATGACGGGAGTAGTTTTCGATGCCGGAGCAGAAGCCGGTCTCACGCATCATCTCGACGTCGAAATTGGTGCGCTCGGCGATGCGCTGGGCCTCGAGAAGCATGTCCTCTCCCTTGAAATACTTCACGCGCTCCCTGAGCTCCTCCTCGATGTTGTCACAGGCTGCATTGATCTTTTCCTGGGGGACGACGTAGTGGGAGGCGGGATAGATCATCACGTGTTCCAGCTGCCTGTGGACGCGGCCTGTCAGCTGGTCCACTTCGCAGATGCGGTCGATCTCATCGCCGAACCACTCGACGCGGAGGATGAAGTCACTGCCCTGGGCAGGGAAGATCTCCAGCGTGTCGCCGCGGACACGGAAATTGGTCCTCTCCAGTGCCATATCATTGCGGGTATACTGAATGGCCACCAGTTCCTTTAATACCTCGTCCCGGTCCTTTTCCATGCCCGGCCGCAGGGAGATGGACATTCCCTTGAATTCGTCAGGGCTGCCCAGACCGTAGATGCAGGAGACGGAGGCGACGACGATGACATCCCTCCGCTCCGCCAGCGAAGCCGTCGCGGACAGACGCAGCTTGTCGATCTCGTCGTTGATCATCGAGTCCTTGGCGATATAAGTATCACTCTGCGGGATATAGGCTTCGGGCTGGTAATAATCATAATAGGACACGAAATACTCCACGGCGTTCTCCGGGAAAAATTCCTTCATCTCGCCGTAGAGCTGGCCCGCCAGGGTCTTATTGTGGGAAATGATCAGTGTGGGCTTGTTCAGCGCCTGAATGACATTGGCCATTGTAAAAGTCTTGCCGGATCCGGTGACGCCCAGCAGCGTCTCAAACTGATTTCCCTCTTTGAATCCCTTTACCAGATCCTCGATCGCCCTGGGCTGGTCGCCGGTGGGCGCATATTCCGAATGAAGCACAAAATGATCCATGCTTTCCTCTCCTGAAAAAAAGGATACCGCGCCGGTGCACTGGTGCGGTATCCCTGATCGTTTGCTCTATACCTTAGTCGAACTTGAAGCCCTTGAGCAGATCTGCGAGACTGGTGGTCGCATTCTCCTTTGTGGTGTAAAGGGAGACATCCACAGGCTCTTCCTTTTCCTGAACAGGTGCATCCTCAAGGGTCTTCATGCTGAGGCTGATCTTGCCGTCGGCCACCTTGATGATCCTGACCTTGACCTTGTCGCCTTCCTTGACTACTTCGGAAGGATCGTTGATGCGCTTCTGGCTCATCTGAGAGATGTGGACCAGGCCGTCAATACCGTCGCCCAGATCGACGAAAGCGCCGTAAGGCTTGATGGTCTGCACGGTTCCTTCCAGGACAGTGCCGGGCTGCATGGCGTTGATGCGGTTTTTGCGCTCCTGTCTGCGGCGGTCACGGGCAACCTCTCTGCCGGAAAGAACAAGGCGCTTCTTCTCGGGATCGCATGTGATGATGCGGACATCTACGTCCTTGTCGATCCATGCGGAAGTATCCTCTACATAGGCGTCGCTGAGCTGGGACGCAGGGATGAAGGCGCGGATTCCTTCGACATAAGTCACGACACCGGCCTTGACGGTCTCAAGGATCTGCACAGTGAAAACTTCCTTATTTTCCATCATAGCGGAAAGTTTTTCCCATGCGGCGGTATCATTATTCATTGTTTCCATTTTTTCTTCAGACATTCTACTCCTCCTCCCCGCAGGCCGAAGCCTTGCGTAACGCATATCTGTATACGTATTTCTACCTGTTTATGCGGGATAAACCAGGCAGTCAGATAAACAATTGGCTGTATAGTATCATAAAACAGATGTAAAGTAAATTATTTTGGGTCAGAATCCTCCGCCGAACAGGATCTTGCAGCCGATCGCGATCAGGATCACGCCGCCCAGGATCGATGCCTTTCCGGCCAGCCGCATGCCGAAATATCTGCCGATCCGGACGCCGGCGATGCAGATGATCAGGGTTGTCACCGCGATCAGAACCGATGCAGCCAGAGCCCTGGCAGCGCTGTAGGACGCGATGGTAAATCCGACGGACAGCGCATCAATGGAAGTCGCGATCCCCTGCATGAAAAGCTCGCTGTGGGACACGCGGATCTCCTCCTCGGTCTCCTCCGCTCCCCGGATCCCCTCCAGGAGCATTTTCCCTCCGATGAAAGCCAGAAGGAGAAATGCGATCCAGGGGACCATTTTCTGAAAAGCGGTGAAGCGCTCGGAGATCGTGTGTACGCAGACCCATCCGATCATGGGCATGAGAAACTGGAAAAAGGCAAAAGTGCCGGCGATGATAAACATCCTTTTCCTGCTCATTCCGGGATTCTGCAGTCCGTTGGCCATGGAGACGGAAAAGGCATCCATGGCAAGTCCGACTCCCAGCAATATGCTTTTACAGATAAATAAGAACTGACTATACATACAGCCCCTTCTTGTTAGCCTTGGCAAATTCTCTTTTACATGAAAAACCGGCACAGGAGTCTATGCCTGTGCCGGTTCAGACTTCGTCTCAAAACACGATCCGGACGCCGTCTTATAAAGCCTGCTGCCTTTCACGATGTGACAGAACCGAGCCCGTCTTTCGGATTTCCTCTCTGTGAAACTCGTCACATCAGGAAATCATCTTACCTTTGCCGGGGCATCAGGGAATCTGGATGTAACCGTAGGTAGGTGCTCCGTCAAGCCATACGGAAACACGATGCCAGCCATTGCCTGCCTCTGCTGCCTCTTCGATCGCAACACTCCAGCCGGAGACCAGATCCATCACGGGTGCGGAATCCGCGGAAGCTTCCGAATAGAGAACCATGGGATTCTCGATCGCATAAACCGTACCGGGATCAAGAACAGTGGTAGAAGTCGCTTCCTGTGCGGGAGCTTCTGTCTCGGCTGCAGCTTCCTCTGTGGGAGCTTCTGTCTCTTCTTCGGCTACGATTTCCTGGACTTCTTCCTCTGCCTCAGCAACTGCTTCCTCTGCGGGAGCCTCTGCCTCTTCTTCGACAGCCTCTGTTGTCTCCTCGACAGCTTCCTCTGCCTCTTCCTCGACTTCTGTCTCTGTCTCCGCAACAGCAGTCTCGACAGCTTCTGTCGAAGCCTCTGCAGCGACCTGTGTAGCAGCTGCCGCGGCAGTTGTCTCTTCATCAGAGGAACCGGATGTGATCCAGATCACGATTCCGACGATCGCGAGTACGGCGACGACGCCGATCAGCAGAAGAAGATTCTGTCTGTCTTCTTTGCGCTGCTTTTCGCGGTCAGCGCCGGCCTTGGCTGCCTTCTCAGCCCTGGGCTCTGCCTTGACTTCTTCCTTTACTTCCTCTGCCACAGCTGCCTGTGTCTTAGCCTCTTCCGGCTTCTGGTTGGTGTTTCTTTTTTTCCTGTTATTTGCCATTTCATCCTCCTGTTGGCTGCAGTACTGCCATTGTTAATAGTTGTGAATGCAAGCAGGCCCTCTTTCCCGGGATACCGTACGCAGAGGCGGTAAAGCGGGGAGAAATATACGAAGGCATTTTCTCCGATGTGATCAGAGCCACTGTATATTGTAGCATAAAACCTCTCCGGAGGTTTATATGTTTTCTCAGGAACTGCATTTTTTTCGATAACAGTTCCCGATTATACCAAAGATCAGCTGCCGCGGCAGTTTAATTCTTCATCGCGCAATACCCGTGACTTTCGCCGCGGGATACGCGCGCAAGACTCGAAAGCGGGTCCTGCATCATCTGTCCTCATCTGCGGATGACTGTGAAATAGATGATGACCAGCAGTCCGAGAATGATCCTGTACCATCCGAACACCTTGAAATCATGTGACCGGATATAGGTCATCAGGAAACGGATGACCAGAATCGAGACGACAAAGGCAACGATCATGCCGACCGCCAGGATGGCCATTTCCATTCCGGAAAAATACAGGCCGTACTTGATGATCTTGAGCAGGCTCGCGCCGAACATGACAGGGATCGCCAGGATAAAAGTAAACTGGGCAGCTACTGTCCTGGAAACGCCGATCATGATCCCGCCCAGGATCGTCGCGCCCGACCTGGAAGTGCCGGGAAAGATGGCCGCGATCAGCTGGAAGAGTCCGATGATGAGCGCTTCGCGGTAGGTCAGATCGCGGAGCTTTCTAGTGACGGCCTTTTTGCCGGCATTGCGGTTTTCCACCACGATAAAGGCGATGCCGACCAGGATCAGCATGACCGAGACGACAAACCAGTTGTAAAAATGCACTTCCAGCCAGTCGTCCGCCAGGATCCCCACGACCGCCGCGGGAAGGCAGGCCACAATGGTCTTGCCCCAGAGGCTGATCGTTTCCTGGTCAAGATAGCGCTTTCCGGTGTCGGCGTCTTTTCTGACGGGCCAGATAGTCTTCCAGTAGAGGACCACGACCGCCAGGATGGCTCCCAGCTGAATCACAACCAGGAACATCTGCCAGAAGACCGCCGAGACGCGGAGCGTGACAAACTCGTTCAGCAGGATCATATGTCCGGTGCTGCTGACGGGAAGCCATTCCGTAACGCCTTCCACAAGGCCAAACAGCGCGGCTTTCAACAGTTCAATCATGATTACTATGTCCTTCCTTTATTAGTTTTCAGCGGTTGGGATACTCCGCCTCCACAAAGCGTCTGATGGCGGGAAGGGAGCGCTCCACCTTCTCTGTGTCTACGCAGTAGGCGACGCGGAAGAAGCCGGGTGCGTGGAATCCGTCTCCGGGGACGAAGACCAGGTCATAGTTCAGGGCCTTTTTGCAGAAGGCAACTGCGTCGTCCTCCAGGGCCTTGGGCATGATGTAGAAAGTGCCGCCCGGGCGGGGAACCGTGAATCCCAGCTCCTTGAAGGTGTCATAGAGCAGGTTCATATTGGTCTCGTAGACCGAGAGATCGGAGGTCTCGTCGATGCAGTGGGCCGCCGCCAGCATGGGCAGGGACGAAGGGCAGTTGTGGCCGAGTCCGCGGGAGATCTGTCCCATCATGGCGACCATCTTGTCCGCCTGCTCGCAGTCCGGGGTTACCGCGACGTAACCGACACGCTCTCCGGGCACGGAGAGGGACTTGGAGAAGGAGTAGCAGGTCAGGGTATGGGGATAGAACTTGGCCGGATAGGCCTGCTTTTTGCCGTCAAAGACGATCTCGCGGTAAGGCTCGTCGGAGATCAGGAAGATCGTGTGGCCGTACTGAGCAGATTTCTGTGCCAGCACTTCCGCCAGACGTGTCAGGGTTTCTTCCGTGTAGACCGCGCCGGAGGGGTTGTTGGGCGTGTTGATCAGGACTGCCGCTGTCTTCTCATTGAAGATCCCGTCGGCGGCGTCGAAATTGATCTGGAAATCATCTTCCTTGATGGGCACGATACGCATTTTCGCGCCGGTTCCGTTAATATAGGGGCCGTACTCGGAGAAAAACGGCGCAAAGACCATGACCTCCTCACCGGGCTCTGTCACGCAGCGCAGGGCATGCGCGATGGCGCCGGCCGCACCTGATGTCGGGAAAATATGCCCGGCCTCATAAGCCATACCGAAGCGCCTGTTCAGGGACTCGGCGACCATTTCCTTGACGCGGGGATCACCCATGGTCGGATTGTATCCGTGAAGCGTCAGAGGCGCTTCTTCCTGCAGAAGCCTGACAGAGATGTCTCTGTAGCTGTCCGGCGCGGGGACAGAAGGGTTGCCGAGACTGTAATCAAAAACATTCTCGTAACCGATTTCTTTTCCGCGGGCGTTGGCATATTCAGACAGTTCGCGGATCACAGACTTGTTTTTCAGCATCGCAAGGTATTCCCGGTTGACCATGTTTCAAACCTCCTCAAAATCGTCAGTCTTTTTCTCGCTGTAAATGATCAGATTATGTAAATCATCAGGTTATCTGCTGTCTATATAAAAACAGTGTTTTTTCCGGCTCGCACCTGCCTGCCGGCACAAAGCCGAGCTTTTCGAGGAGCCGAAAAGAAGCGGCATTGTCATTGCGGGCGTCCGCCCGGATACAGGTAAAGCCGAGCTCCGAGACGCCGTACTGCAGAAGTGCCCTGCAGGTCTCTTCTGCAATGCCGCGCCCGCGCCATTTCGGGCCCAGAAGGAATCCGAAATCTGCGTCCGGAAGGGGGATCCCCAGTGCCCGGGCCTCCTGTTCCTGGTGTCCGGTGATCGCGGAATAGCCGATGCGGCCCATCAGGACGCCCGGTTCCTCCTTGGAAAGGACCGCCCAGTGGCCGAAGCCGTAGAGTCCGTAGATGCGATCTATGTAGGCGCACAGGATCTCCTTCTCCCTGTCCCGGTCCGGGGAAGGGGGTTCAAGAAAGCGGCAGGCCTGCGCATCGTAGAGAGCATAAATTCCGTCCAGGTCCTCTGCCGTGAATTCCCGCACCAGGCACCGCTCTGTCTCCAGGATGGTCCAGGGAAGGCCGGCTGCCCGCTCATACATCTTGACATAACTGTCCGCGTCGACCATGTCGGGTTCCTGCACAATATAGGGAGCGCCGGAAAAGCTCTCCCCTGCATTGGCCTCATGCGCGTATCCAATGGCAAAAGCGCCCTGTTCCAGCAGGTCTTTCAGAACGCTACCGCACTCGCACAGAAAGAGCGTCTCCGCAGTGGAGACCGGTACGGACTCCTCCTGCTCCCGCGCTGCAGACAGCACCTCCCGGGCGGAATCCGCTGCCAGAATGCCGCTGAAAAATCCTTGCTGCCGGAGCGCCGTCACCGTGCGTTCCATCTCTTTTCTCACCGCATCCGGCTGCCGGATCCGGGTATTTTCAATCATAAATACTGCTTTCAACATAACAGCTATTATAACGACAGAAAGAGTTCGATGTAAAGTGTAAAAACACTGCATTTCTCAGCCCGGACACCGCCTCAGTACATAGTCACTTGTTAAAAATTTGTTCATATTTTATTAAACGATTTTTAAATTGTTTCTCATTCTCCGTCCATTTTTTCTACGTATACTTTGTTCATAAGCTGAACAGCTAAAGCAGTACAGTTTCAAAACGCCAATGCAGCAGGCTTACGAATAACTTTTTCATAACTATGCCAGGTACTCAGGTACCTGGCATCCTCCCTTTTATGGGGGGTTTTTATTCAGATCACAGCGGGGAGGAGCCCGCCTGTAAAGTAAATTGTGCACGGTGAGTCATCCGCATCATCCGCGCTCCTGCGTAAAAAAGACCGCGTCCGGGAATCTGCTTTCCCGGACGCGTTTATTTTTGTTCACAATTGATTATTCAATTCTCGGGTCTTGGACATGCGCGGGACGATATTTTCGCCGGCCCGTTCTGCTTTTTGGTTCAGCCGACAGCTGCGCAGGTCTTCTTCTCTCCGGTACTGAGGAATGCGGAGATCTCCTCCATTGCATTTTCCTCGTCGTCTCCATCAATCATAACCTCTACATGGTCGCCGGAAACAGCTTCCAGGGACATCATGCCCATGATACTCTTGGCATTCACTTTTCTTGAACCATATTCAAGGTACACACGGCTCTCGTATCTGCTCGCTACCTGCACGAGCTCAGCAATAGGACGTCCGTCCAGGCCATGCGGCCGATTGATCAGGATCGATTTCCTCAGCATAAAAAACTCCTATCCTGCGGTCTCCCGCCGTAAATCACTAATCTGTTTATGCCCGGATTATCAGGAAGGACTTTCCTCCTCCCGCGCTTTCTGCGCAAGCGCGGAAAGCTTCCGGAGACGATGGTTCATGCCCGATCTTCCGACCGGAGGTTTTGCGAGTGCACCAAGCTCTGAAAGCGATGCTCCGGAGTGCTCTGTCCTGAGCTCCGCCGCTTCGCGAAGAGGTGCAGGTAGTGACTGTAAGATCCCGTTTTCGCGGAGAAAGCGGATATCCTCCAGCTGCCTTCCGGCAGATTCGACAGTCTTTCCAATGTTGGCAGTCTCACAGTTGACGCGCCGGTTCACGGTGTTCCTCACCTCTTTGAGAATGCGGGCATTCTCAGTCGCCATGAGGCTGACAGAGGCTTCCATGAGGTGCAGCAGAGTGACGATGTCCTCGGAGTCCTTTACGTAGACGACAAAATACCTTTTACGGCGCGTCATCCCCGCATGGATCCTGTGTCTTGCGAGCACTCCCTGCAGCTGCTGTGCCTGCGGTTCCGAAAAGCAGCGGTACTCCAGATGATATCTTTTCACCGGATCATTCATAAATCCCGTGCACAAGAACATCTCCCGAAGGTATGACCTGCTCCTGCTCCCGCTGACAAGTTCCGGGTCCAGTGTTCCGTCCTGAATCCGCAGTACCCCCTCTGCATTCAGGATATGGAGTCTCTCCAGCAGATCGGTCATCTGCCCGGATGCCTCCAGAAACACGTCCGGAAAAACGGCGTTTCCGTCCTGTCCGTGTGCCATGGAATCTGCATCGGTCTTTTTGTCAAGGAACGATTTCCACGGCGCCGGCAAGCCAGTCCTAATATTAACGTTTTTCTGTATTAAAGTAAAGCATTTTCTTAACGCTGGAAGATTTCCTGCCGAAAAATGCAATCGGACCGAGCCGTCTTCTGCTGCACTGAAGGTGCAGATATTGGCAATGAGGGCCGCAATGGCCGTATCCCTGTCCCGCTTTCCGGGCGGGATCAGACGGGCTGCTTCCGCCCGCAGATTACCGGAAAAAGACATCTTGGTGGCTGGACCTCCGTCTGCAAATAGAATCCGTCTGCAAATAGAAACAGAAAGTGTCAGGAAGAGGATTTGTCCTCGTCGCGCGATTTTTTCTTCGCGTCTCTGTGGTAGATCTTGAGCGCGTAATCCCCGTGGCCCTTGAGGTCATCATACAGGCAGTTGGCGATCGTAACGCTCCTGTGCTGGCCGCCCGTACATCCGATGGCAATGACCAGCTGGTTCTTGCCTTCCTCCACATAATAGGGGATCAGGTAGCGGATCATATCGACCAGCATTTTCCTGAACTCCGTCGTCTGGGGAAAAGAAAGTACATAATCCGAGACAGGTTTGTCATTGCCGGTCAGGCTTTTCAGTTCATCAATGTAATAAGGGTTTGGCAGGAAGCGGACGTCAAAGACAAGATCCGCATCGTGGGGGATCCCGTTTTTGAAGCCGAAGGACATGACGGAGACGATCAGGGAGTTGTACTTTTCATCTTCGACAAAGACACGGATCAGCTCCTCGCGCAGTTCGCGCACGAGCAGGCTGGATGTGTCAAATACATAGTCCGCTTTGGATTTGATCTGCCGGAGGATCTCACGTTCCTTGTGGATGCCGTCCTCCACGCGGCCCTGGGGCGCACAGGGATGGGCGCGGCGCGTCTCCTTGTAGCGTTTGATCAGCGTGTCATCACTGGCATCCATGAAAAGAATCTCGTAATTATATCCCTTCTCACGGAGCGCGGAGAGCACTTCCTCGACATAGACGAAGGGACGGTCCGCACGTACATCGAGACCGAGGACCACCTTGTCCACGTTGCTGCCGGGCATAAAGACCAGTTCCATAAATTTATCGATCAGGCGGACAGGCAGGTTGTCGACGCAGTAGTATCCTCCGTCTTCCAGGATCTTGATCGCTGTTGCCTTACCGCCGCCGCTCATGCCGGTCACTACGACAAAACGCATTTTTTACCTCCATCCGCACACGGTATCCGGATCCGCTCAGAATTCTCCCAGGAAGATGACTTCCCTTTCCAGACGGACCCCCGTGTCCTCAAACACCTTTTTCTGCACATCACCGATCAGTGTCCTGATCTGCGCGGAAGTCGCGCCGCCCCGGTTGATGACAAAACCGCAGTGTTTTTCGGAGACCTGGGCTCCGCCCACACTGTAACCGGCAAGTCCGGAGTCCATGATCAGTTTGCCTGCAAACATGCCCTCCGGCCGCTTGAAGGTGCTGCCGGCGCTGGGGAATTCCAGGGGCTGTTTGGACCGGCGGCGTTCTGCCAGATCCGCGATCTGAGCGCGGATCCTCTCCGGATCATCGGGAACCAGTTCAAACTCGGCGCGCAGGGCGACCGCCTTGATCCTGCGGATCACGCTGGTCCTGTAGCCGAATTCCATCTGCTCTCCTGTGAACTCCTGCACACTGCCGTCGGGCATCAGCAGACGCACCGAGCGGGCGACCATACGGATCTCGCCGTCATAGGCGCCGGCGTTCATCACCAGACCGCCTCCCACTGTGCCGGGAATGCCCGCCGCGAATTCGAGGCCTCCAAGGCCGTGTTCCATGGCAGTCAGGGCCGCCGCCTTGAGTGTCGCTCCGGCACCGGCTGTGATCCTGTTTCCCTCCACAAAGATCCCGTCGAGGGGAAAGTCCTCCTCTGCTTCCCCGTATCCTTCCGGATAGCTGCGGTTTCCCTCCGCAGACGGCGCGGAAACAGCCGTCACAATGACTCCGCGGTAACCGCCGTCACCGATCAGAAGGTTGGTCCCCCTGCCGAGGAGAAAGCAGGGTTCTCCGCTGTCCTTGAGCAGTTTCAGGAGAGCGGCCATCTCCTCTTCCGTCTTTACGACCGCGAACACGTCTGCCGGGCCGCCGGTGCGGAATGAACAGTGCCGGTCCATGGGCTCATCATACCGGATCTGCTCCAAGGGCAGAATCCCTTCAATTTGCTCCTTGAATGCTCTTTGAATCACATCTTCCTCCTGTGCCGTCTGACAATTGTCTCTGTCAATCGTCTGTCTCTATCCAATCGTCTTAATCGTCGTCTTAATCGTCTTCATAATCCATTTCTCTGGATCTGCGCTTGAGATTGTCCTGAACGCGCTTGTAGAGCTCCTGCGCGGCATTGTATCCCATCAGCTTCTGACGGTGGTTGGCCGCGGCGGCCTCACAGATGATCGCCACGTTCCTGCCCGGACGGACCGGTACGCTGTAGCAGATCACTCTGTTGCCCAGATATTCCGTATAGTTGTCTTCCATGCCCAGACGGTCATATTCCCGGTTCTTGTCCCACTCCTCCAGATGAATCTCCATATCAATACTCTGGCTGTCGCGGACGCTGGAAACGCCGAACAGGGTCTTGACATCAATGATACCGATGCCGCGAAGCTCGATAAAGTGCTTTGTGATGGGAGGCGCGGTACCGATCAGGGTCACCTCACTGACTTTGCGGATCTCGACCACGTCGTCCGAAACAAGGCGGTGGCCGCGCTTGATCAGCTCCAGGGCCGCCTCGGATTTGCCGATGCCGCTGTCACCGGTCAGCAGGACGCCGATGCCGTAGACGTCCACCAGGACGCCGTGGATGGAAAGGCAGGGAGCCAGACGCACATTGAGCCAGCGCAGGATCTCCGCCATGAAGGGGCTTGTCGCCTGCGTGGTAATAAACATCGGCATGCCGTGTTTGCGCCCGATCTCCATGATGATGTCATCCGGATAGAGACCGCGGGTAAAGATCACCATGGGGACATCCAGAGAAAACAGCTTATCGAAGGCAGCTCTCTCCGACTCCTCGTCCATCTGCTCGATGTAGGAGTGCTCCACCAGGCCGATCAGTTGGATTCTTCCCGCCGCAAAGTGATCAAAATAACCGGTCAATTCCAGTGCAGGCCGGTTGACCTCTGTCTGGCGGACCTTTCTTCCGTCCGTGGGGATCTCGGGGGCGAGGTTTTCCAGATTCATTTTTTCAACGATCTCATCAATCTTCACAAATGCCATATCTTTGTTTCCTGCCTCTCTCTGTTGAATCTGTACTGTCTGCCGACGTACTTTATCGCTTTATCGTATTAGCAAAACAGCTTCCGCTGACCTCATCTCCTTTTTAGTACGATCGTGGTCATCTCATGTTCGTCGCCCTCAACAGAAATGATGGGCGTTACGGAAGCGCGGGAATAGATGCCTGCCACACGTCCTCCGTAGAGATAGACACCGGTCATATTGCTGAAGGACTGCCAGCGAGGCTGTGCCGAACCGAAATAAATATTCTCCGTCCTGTAAGGGGTCACAAATTCCTGCAGGATATAATCCGTTTCCGCGCGCCGATCCAGCTGCGCGTTCCACTCCTCTTCACTGCACAGGCGCCCCGGATAGATGCCGTGCGCCCCGTAGGAATCCCGGGGTTTGATGATCCATTTGTCTTTGTTTCCGCGCACATCCTGCCGGTCTGCAGTCTCCCTCGTCAGCATAGCCGTGAAGGGGACATGGGCCGCGATGAAGGCATTGTCTTCCTCTGACAGAAAAGACGCAGTCCGGGGATCGTGCAGTATGCGGAAGAGCACTTTGTCATGCACGACCTGGGTGCAGAAGTCTCCGATCAGGCAGACACTGCGGTCACGGACAGCCTGCAGGAAGGGCTGTACCTCATCCCGGTGGGCGAGAATATCACTCGTCACTGCCCGCCGGTAGACCGCTTCAACCGGGTGCCCGTCCTCTGTCAGGAGTCTGCCGTTCTCATAGCGCATCCTGCGGATCTCCGCCACATAGGCCTCGCAGCCCGCGCGTTCGAAGGCCTCCCGAAAGGCTGTGAATTCCGCCGCCGAGGATCCTTTTTCCAGAAAATCGACTATGGCGACCGCGGGAAAGCTTTTCCTGCAGCCTGTCTCCACACTGCCGCCGGTCTGCGGATCCGCGTCCTGTCCCTGAGCATAAATGCACAGAAATGTCTGTACCCAGGAGTCAAAGAGCTCGAACATCTCCTGCTCGTAGCGCTCGTCCATCTGACGATACAGCAGTGTATTCCGGTAGGTACGGTAGAGCTCGGCATTTTCGTTCATGGCGCTGCTTCCGTCGGCGTTGAACTCGCAGAACTTGAAATCCCCCGTCTCCTCGTTCAGGAAAATATCCAGACGGCAGATTGGAAGCAGGGTTCTGTAGGCAGGCCGGTGCAGGATCATCTCCTCAAGCTCCGGTGAAAAGCCGAACAGGGCGCGGTAATCGGGCTTGTCGAGATACTCCCCGATCACGCGGGTCAGGATCCTCCAGGCATGTTCCAGATCACTTTTGAGCCTGGCAAATCCTTCTTCGGAAAAATATTTGGGCAGATAGCCGAACTTGATCGGCACGCCTTTGTAGGTTGCCGTTCCCTGCCTCATCTCCTCGATCTGGGCGCGGCCGGACACTGTATGTGCCTGGAAATCCCGGAGGATCAGCCCGCGGGGTTCGGCTTCAATGGTCATTTTCATCTGTTATGCCTCTTTCATTTTCGTCCGGATGAAAGAAATTCCAGATCTCCTGTGCCTGGCGGGCAGGTATTTCGGGAATCGCGGCCAGCTCTTCGGGGGTGGCTGCGATAATATCTTCAATAGAGCGGAAACTGCGCATCAGGGCTTTCTTGCGGGCGGGTCCCACACCGGGGATCGCGTCCAGACGTGAGGTGACCTGGGCTTTGCCGCGCAGGGACCGGTGGTATTCGATGGCGAACCGGTGGGCCTCATCCTGGATCCTGGTGATCAGTTTGAATCCCTCTCCGGAAGTGTCGATGGGCAGCTCAACATTGTTAAAATACAGGCCGCGCGTGCGGTGATTGTCATCCTTGACCATGCCGCAGACAGGAATGTCCAGCCCCAGTTCCTCCAGGACCGCTGTCGCGATATTGACCTGGCCCCGGCCGCCGTCCATCATGATGAGATCGGGAAAACGTGTAAAGCTTCCCAGCTCGGCGTCAAGATTCTTTTCCTCCATCTCCTGCTGCTCCTGCAGGCCGTGGCGGAAGCGCCGGGTCAGGACTTCCCGCATACAGGCGTAATCATTGGGGCCCGCGACCGATTTGATGCGGAACTTGCGGTAGTCGCTGCGCTTGGGTTTACCGTTTTCGTAAACCACCATGGAGCCCACGTTGGCAAAACCGCTGATATCCGAAATATCATAGGCCTCCATGCGGTGCACAGAAGCAAGTCCCAGCAGATCCGCTATTTCTTTGGCGGCGCCGATGGTCCGTCCCTCTTCGCGGCGCAGGCGCTCGCGGTCCTTCTGCAGGATAAGGGATGCATTCTGCACGGCGAGTTCCACGAGCTTTTCCTTTTTTCCTTTTTTGGGGACAAAGAGTGTGACTTTGCTTCCGCGGCGGGCGCTGAGCCAGTCCTCCAGAAGCTGGTGATCCTCCGGCTCCACCGGCAGGAAGATCTCCCTGGGGACAAAAGGCGTCGCGGCGTAGAACTGTTTGATGAATTCGGACAGGATAGCCCCTTCCGACTGGCCGCCCACATGTACCATATAGTGGTGCTCGCGGCCCATGAGTTTTCCGTCCCTGACAAAAAAGACCTGTATGACGCCGTCCGCGTCCGCGTTTTCATGTTCGACGGCGACACCGAGGATATCGCGGTTTTCTCCCACCCCCTCGGACATCTTCTGCTTCTGGGACACCTGCTGCACACTCTGGAGCAGGTCGCGCCAGCGGATGGCCTCCTCGAAATGCATCTCCTCCGAGGCTTTTTCCATTTTTTCCGTCAGATCGCGGAGTACAGGTTTAAAATTGCCGGACAGAAATTCCAGCGCCATGTCGATCCGCTTCCGGTACTCCTCTTCGGGAACCCTGCCGGTGCAGGGTCCGCAGCAGCGGTCCATATGAAAATTCAGGCAGGGGCGGTCCTTGCCGAAGTCCCTGGGCAGGACGCGGTTACAGTCCCTTAGGCCGTACATGCGGTTGATCAGCTCGATCGTACTGCGCACTGCCTGGGCACTGGAAAAGGGTCCGAAATATTTGGCCTTGTCTTTTTTCATCCGGCGGGAGAACAGGATACGGGGATAGGGTTCGTCCACGGTGACCTTGATATAGGGATAGGTCTTGTCGTCCTTGAGCAGGGTGTTGTACTTGGGACGGTGCTCCTTGATCAGGTTGTTCTCCAGGATCAGCGCCTCGAGCTCGGAATCTGTGACGATATACTCGAAATAGCTGATCTGCCCGACCATGCGGTCGATCTGGGGACCGCGGCCGACAATTTTGCGAAAATAAGAGCGGACGCGATTGTGGAGGTTGACCGCCTTGCCCACATAAATAATCGCATCCTGCTCATCGTGCATGATATATACGCCGGGCTGTGCCGGCAGTTTCTTCAGTTCTTCGGAAAAATCTTTCATTCTCCTCCAAAAATATCGTCCGCGGAGACATTCGAGTAGCGTCCCCTGGGCGAGTTGGTCCTGCGGATCAGTTCCTCGGGAGAAAGCCTGTCGTCATCCTCATGGGACTCCTGTGTTTCTGCGGGCTCTTCCGCTTCTGCAGACTCTGCTGCTTCAGGGAGCACTTCTGCTTCTGCGGGCACTTCTGCTTCGGGGAGCACCTCTTCTGTCACGGCTCCTTCTGCTTCTGCGGGCACTTCCGCTGTCACGGACTCTGCCGCCTCTTCAGCTGCCTTTTGTCCGCCTTTTTCTGTGCGGTTTTCTGTCTCGGCGGAATCAGACACTGCGTCCTGTTCCTCTGCAGGTGCTGCCTGCTCCTCTGCCTGTACAGCCGGCTGCCCGGCAGGATCATCCGCCTGCTGATCGACCGGCAGAGCCTGCCCGCCTTCTCTCTGCGCGCGGACCTCATTGAACATCTTCATGAATTCCTTGCCGGTGATGGTCTCCTGTTTGATCAGGAAATCGGCAATGACATCCATGGCGTCCATATTCTCGGAGAGGATCCGCTTTGCCTCCTGATAGCTGGTCTCCAGGATCTTGCGGACTTCTTCATCCACAGCTGCCGCAGTGACATCGCTACAGTTGAGGACAGCCCGCCCCTCGAGATACTGGCTCTCTACCGTGGCCAGACCCATCAGGCCGAAGCGCTCGCTCATGCCGTACTGGGTGACCATGTTGCGGGCAAGCGCAGTCGCGCGCTCGATATCATTGGAGGCACCGGTAGTGACACTCTCAAACTTGAGTTCCTCCGCGGCGCGGCCGCCCAGGAGGCCGATGATGATGGCCTCGAGTTCCGCCTTGCTGTTGAGGTATTTCTCCTCCTCGGGAACCTGCATGACATAGCCCAAGGCGCCCATGGTGCGGGGCACGATGGTGATCTTCTGCACGGGTTCGGAATTTTTCTGCACAGCACTGATCAGAGCGTGTCCGACTTCGTGATAGGACACGATCCGGCGCTCTTCCTTGCTCATTATGCGGTCTTTCTTCTCCTTGCCGACCAGAACCTGCTCGACAGCCTCAAAGAGGTCTTTCTGGCAGACATACTGGCGGTGGTCCTTGACGGCGTTGATGGCGGCCTCGTTGATCATGTTGGCGAGGTCGGAGCCCACGGCGCCGCTGGTGGCGAGGGCGATCTCTTCCAGGTCGACCGTCTCGTCCATCTTGACATCTTTTGCGTGGACCTTGAGGATGGCGACACGGCCCTTGAGATCAGGGCGGTCGACGATGATGCGGCGGTCAAAACGGCCGGGGCGCAGCAGGGCCTTGTCCAGGATCTCGGGGCGGTTGGTCGCGCCGATGATCAGGATACCCTTGGAGGCCTCGAAACCGTCCATCTCGGACAGGAGCTGGTTGAGAGTCTGCTCGCGCTCCTCGTTGCCTCCGCCGTAACGGGAATCACGGCTGCGGCCGATGGCGTCGATCTCATCGATGAAAATAATGCAGGGTGCATTCTTGTTGGCTTCTTTGAACAGGTCGCGCACACGGGACGCGCCCACGCCGACATAGAGCTCGATGAAATCAGAGCCCGTCAGGGAGAAAAAGGGCACATGCGCCTCGCCGGCCACGGCCTTGGCCAGCAGGGTCTTTCCGGTTCCGGGAGGGCCCACAAGCAGGGCTCCCTTGGGGAGCCTGGCGCCGATCTTCACATAGCGGCCGGGATTGTGCAGGAAATCGACGACCTCCACCAGGGATTCCTTGGCTTCATCCTCGCCGGCTACGTCCTTGAAGGTCACACCGGTCTCTTTCTGCACATATTCCTTGGCCGTGCTCTTGCCGACACCCATGATGCCGCCGCGGCCTCCGCCCATCCGGCGGAAGAGCACGCTGAGCAGCCCCCACATCAGAAGGATGGGAAGCACATAGGACAGGATAAAGGACATCACCATGCCGGAGCTGTCCGGGACATAGGGATTGTAAGTGATTTTCGCATCCATCAGGCGCTGGGTCAGGGCATCCTCGGACTCCGCAATACCTGTATAGAGCACTGCGTCCGAGTCCTTGAGGTGGATCTCCAGGCGGTCGGACTTCATGTCGACCTCTGTGACCTTCTCCTGCTGGATATATTTAATGAAGTCGTTATAGGAAATCTTGCGCGACTCGCCGTTGTCCCGCATGAAATAACTGAAAGCGGCAAACAGCACGACTGTAGCAATCAGAATTATGAATAGATTCTGGCGGGGCTGACCGTTTCCGCCCCCATTGCCGTCGCCGTTATTTCCGCCGCCGTTGTTTCCGTTCCCGCCGCTGTTTCTGCGGTTTCCGGAATCATTGCCCGGACCGCGTCCGTTTCCGCCCCCGAAAGGATCAAAAAACCGAATCCGTCCGGAGTTTCGAGTATTTTCTCTTCTTCCGATCATTCAAATAAACCTTGTTTTCTCTTTCTTTATACTGCTTTATACTGTAATTCTTTTTCACGTCGTGTTCGTTAACATGTGACAATCCTGATCACAAATCCGCACCTGCTGCGGGGCGGACCTGAAAATGAGGCTGAAAAGCCATTTATCTATTATAAAGAAGAAATGGAAACAAGGCAATCCTTTGTTTAGGGAGTTTGGCGGAACTTGGCCGTCCTGGCCGGTGTCCCCCCTCCGCCCGATAAATGTGTTACAATAAAAGCAGCTGTCGGATACTGTTTTACACATCATTTCATGATGTTGGGGTCAAAAGGCGGTTAAGGGAACACCGTCCCGTTAAGCTGTCTCTGCAGATCAAGGGATAAAGAAATGTCGACTAAAGATATGTTTTCAGAAAAAAAGACAGGGGATCCTCCTCAGGACAGGCCAAAGCAGGATTCTCCTCAGGGCAATCTGCAGCCGGAACCCGCCCCTGTCTCATCAGCGGAACAGCGGGAGGAAGAAAAAAACCGTTATCTCTTTGAAGAGATGTCGGTTCCCAGAGCCCTTGCGACCATGGCTGTGCCCACAGTCATCTCGCAGCTGATCGTGCTCATCTATAACATGGCGGATACCTTTTATATCGGCCGCACCAACAACCCCTATATGGTGGCAGGCGCGGCGCTGATCCTGCCTATTTTCAATGTCTGCATTGCGGTCGCAAACATTGCCGGAACGGGCGGCGGAACCCTGATCGCAAGACTGATGGGGGCACGGGAGCCCAAAAAAGCCCGCCGCATAGCCTCCTTCAGCATCTGGTTTTCCGCTTTTATGGGACTGTTTTTCGCGGTCATGACCGCCGTCTTCATGCATCCCCTGCTGACATTTCTGGGGGCCAGCAGCCAGACCTATGAATTTGCCAGGCAGTACTGCACCTGCGTCATTGTCCTCGGCGGTACTCCCACGATCACGGCAATGACCATGGGAAACCTTCTGCGAAATGTGGGCTGTTCCAAGCAGGCCGGCTTTGCCATCTCCATGGGCGGCATCATCAACATCATCCTGGATCCGATCTTCATGTTTGTGCTTCTGCCTCCCGGCCATGAGATCCTGGGCGCAGGTCTTGCCACTGCCCTGACCAACACCTTCACCTGCACCTATTTTGTGATCACCATCCTGCGGCTGCACAATCCCATCCTGCATTTTTCCCTCAGGGACGGCCTGCCGGGCGCCGCTCTTCTCGGAGCCTTTTTCGGCGTCGGCATCCCCGCCGCCATGGGACCCTTCCTCTTTGACCTGGACTACATCGTCCTGGACCGCCTGATGGCCGCCCACAGCGATATCGCCCTGGCTGCCATCGGAATTGTCCTCAAGGCGGAGCGCCTGCCCCTCAACGTCGGCATCGGACTCTGCCTGGGTATGGTGCCCCTGGCCGCTTACAATTACTCCGCCAAAAACTACCGGCGCATGCAGTCCGTACTGAACACCACCCGCACCGCAGGCATCGCGATCAGCATCGGCAGCATCGCCCTCTATGAAATCTTTGCGCCCTACCTGATCCGGATCTTCATCAACGATCCCGCCACCGTGGCCCTGGGCACGGATTTTCTGCGCATCCGGGTTCTGGCGACGATCATGATGTTCCTGAGCTTCATCTATGTCTACTTTTTCCAGGCGCTGGGGCAGGGCCGCATGGCCCTCTTCCTGGTCGTCATGCGCTGGCTCATGATCAACATTCCCATGCTCTTCATTCTGGACCGGCTCTTCGGTCTCTACGGTCTGGCCTGGTCCCAGTTTGTCAGCGACGTCCTCGTGGCCTTCTTCTCCTGGCTGCTCTACTGGAATTACCGGAAAAAACACCTGCTGCCTGCCATGCAGGCACAGTCAGCCTGCTG
Source organism: Lachnospiraceae bacterium (assembly GCA_045130475.1). Taxonomy (GTDB): domain Bacteria; phylum Bacillota; class Clostridia; order Lachnospirales; family Lachnospiraceae; genus CAG-791. The sequence continues at coordinate 11,862 of JBGUPU010000073.1, read as the reverse complement.
ACAGCAGGCAATAAAAGCCATTGCCGCATTTGCTCATCCGGAAATCTACGCATTTAGAAAGCCTACGCATCCGGAAGTCATATGCATCAGAAACCAATAAAAACGCTGTTTCCTGCCCTCACCAAACCCGGTGAGCTGTCAGAAAACAGCGTTTTTCAGTGTAATAATCAAGTGAATGATCATAAGAAGTTTATTCTTCGTACAGAAGATAAGGCCTGCGCTGCGCCTTGAAGTCCTCCACGTCCTCCTGCCAGGAGGCGCTGATCTCCTCTGCGCTCCTGCCTTCCTCGATCATGAGACGGATCCGGTCGGTGCCGCACAGATAATCAATCCAATAGTGCCCGTCTCCGTCCGGGTTTCCGAAAAAGGAGATTTCGGGATTCTGCGCCTGCAGGGCCTTGTAGGCGTCAACCACGTAGTCCAGGTTGAAATGCTCCTCCAGGATCTGCACGAGAGGGATTTTCCGCAGGTCTTTCCCGTAACAGGTCTGTCCCTGAAAGGCAGGCGAATGTGCGCCCTCCATGTCCTGAGGTGTAAATGTGAAATCATATCCCTCCGCGCCTTCCAGCCAGGGACTGCCGAAAATTTCAAAAGGATGTGCTGTACCCCGCCCGACAGAACAGGCCGTATTTTCAAACAGACAGGTGGACGGATAGAGATAGACAGCCCGCATATCCTTGAGGTTGGGAGAAGGCCGGATCACCAGCGTGGTCATAGTGTAGTGCCTGTAGTTGTCACAGGGTACCACGGTCAGACTGCAGGCATCCTTTCCGGCCGGCAGCCAGCCCTCGCCGTTGATCATCTGCGCCAGCTCGCCCAGGGTCATCCCGTGCACGACCGGAATCGGCAGCATGCCGACACCGGAATAAAAGCCGTCCTGCAGGATCGGGCCGTCCACGTAGAAGCCGTTGGGATTGGGCCGGTCCAGGATTACCACTTCCTTGTCTGCCTGCGCGCAGGCGTCCATGAGGTAATACATGGAAAGATAATAGGTGTAGAAACGAAGGCCCACATCCTGAATGTCGATCACAAGTGTATCGAAACGGTCAAGATCCGCGTCGGAAGGATACATGGAGCCGCCGCCATAGAGGGAGACGACCGGGACACCCGTCTTTTCATCTACATAGCTGTAAACCGCCGCGCCGGCGTCCTCTGTCCCGCGGAAGCCGTGCTCCGGAGAAAAAACAACCGTCACATCGGCTCCCTGCCTGACCAGAGCGTCCAGAATATGCTCCCCGTATTCCACCGGGCTGCCGTCCGCATTCTGCCCAAAAGGAACAAGGTCCATTGCTGCAGCCTCCCCGGCCGTGTCTTCCCTTCTTTCCGTTCTTTCTGCTTCTTCAGTACTTACAGCTGCGGCAGCCTCCGTGCTCCCGGTAAGATCCGGGGCTGTGCTTTCCACCTCCCCAGTCTCCAAAATCTTATTTCCCACAATTCCTGTCTGATTGGAAAAAACAGCGACGCGCTTTCCCTCCAAAAGGGGCAGATAGATGTCCTCCCTGTCATCGCCGTAAACGACAGGCTGTTCTTCGGCAGTCTCCACAGTCTCCGCAGTTTCTGCGGCCGCCGACATATCCTGAGTCTCTCCAGCAGGCTCTCCAGCAGGCTCTTCGGCGCCCTTTCCCGCTGCAGACTGCGCAGCAGTTTCCGCTGCCGCCTGCCGGCCAGCACTTTCCGCCGCCTCCGTATGAGAAAGACTGCTGACTTCCGAGGTCTGCACCGTATCCGCCTCTCCGGATAAATCCGCCTGCTCCCCGGATCCACAGGATGCATTGCCGCATCCCGCGAATAAAACAGAAACCAGAAGAACGACCATCCACAGAGACAATTTTCTATTCTTATTGAAAAAAGAATTAATTGGATCCCGCATCCGTCTCTGCAGCAGCGTCTTCAGCAGCGGCATCCTCTGCACCGGCGTCTTCAGCAGCCGCGTCCTCTGCGCCCTCTGCCTGCGCTGCATTCTGGAGGTCTTCCATGGAATAGCCCATCTCCTCAAGCTGCTCAGGGGTCAGTACGATTGCGTCTGTGCCTGCCGCGGCCGCGATCTCTGTAGCTGCAGCAGCAGCGTCTTCCGAAGACATGGGCTTCTGGCCGATCGTTCCCATACCGACGCCCCAATGGAAGGCGCCCCATACCGATCCCACCACGATCACGGCAACAAAAATGCCGAAAATAATGGCCCAGAGCTTATAGTTGACCTTCACTTCTTTCTTCTTTTTGTTCTTGATTTTGACTGTGTTGGACATTCCTGCCTCTTCCTCCGTTTTCCTTCGTTCTCTGAAAATGATTCTCACTCACACGGCACCCGGCCGCCGCAGGACACTGCTTCGCGCAGCCAGCCTGGACAGGGGGCGGGAACCGGATTTGTCATAGAAAGCTGTAAAACACTTCCGCGCGTCACGCGCAACCGCAATTATATCACAAATCCCTCCATACAGAAACAGCAAAATACTGATCCCGGACACAACTGAAAAAAATCGATCCCGGACAGAAACCCCGGCAAGGCCGAAAACAGGGGAGAAATAGAAAAATGCAGCCGCCATTCACCGCCTCTTGCGGCAGTATATGACGACTGCATATAATTTCTGTTTCAAATCCTGTAGTATGTCAGGCCTGTAGATCATCCTGCTGGCGCTGTCTTTTCTGACAGCCGGCTTCCCTACTTGATCAGGCCCAGGTTCTTGAAGGGCCAGACACAAAAGACAAGTTCACCGACGATCTGATCCTCCGCCACACATCCGACCGATGTGTTTCTTGAGTCAATTGAGACGCTTCGGTGGTCTCCCAATACAAATATACGGTTCTCAGGCACCTGATAGGGCAGTTCGATGTTGCACTCTCCGAGTGCCTTTTCATATACGTACGGCTCATTGAGAAGCTCGTTGTTGACGTATACATTTCCGTCTTCATCGATGTCGACCCAGTCGCCTGCGCTTGCGATATAACGCTTGACAAGGATTCGGTTATTGTAATAGAAAGCGACGATGTCACCCTGTTTCAGGTTCCTGACTTTTCGAGAAATAACGATATCGCCATCCGTCAGAGTAGGTGTCATGGAAGCGCCGTAAATCTGCAGTACGGGCATCCACAGCGTAGCGACCAGAATAGCGACAGCTGCGACTGTGACAAGTGTAAAAACCGTACTCCGAAGAACTCTGCGATAACGTGTCTTATAGCGCTCACGCTGCAGCTCTCCCTCGAGTTCCTTGAGGGCAGGGCGTTTCACAGCCTTTTTCTTTTCGTCCTTGTTCTCACTCATTATCAAAATACCTCTTTGTTTACTGCTTCAAATATACTCGTTCTTGCACAGTTTTTGCGCAGATGGAGAATATTCCTTCATGCTTTATCTGCCGTTTACGATTGCTTCCAGACGTGCAATGACTGCTTCAAAAGAAGCGATACGGTCAAGATCATCATGACATTTCTGCAGTTCATCACTGAGGCGTGCATTCTCTGCACGGAGCCTGTCTGCTTCCTTGGTCTCATCGATCAGGAGCTCCAGAAGCTCAGTCCGTGTGAGTTTCTTAATCTCATCCTCTGTATTCCGTCCGCTTTCTCCCCTTCTGTTGGAAGACTTTTTACCGCCGCCGAAAATGCTCTTCGACGCTTTGTTTGTTCTCTCTTCTGCCATCTCTTTATCGTTCTCTGCGCCTGACGCGCCTTTCCTTTCTACGCTCTCAAAAACAGAGACAAATCCAAAAAGCCACAGGGTAGTATAAAACCGTCTCCGTCTAAGAAATCGTCAAAGTATTAACAACAACAAATCAATATCCAAAAAAATACAGTCTACATCTGATACAGTATACCACTAGTCGGCGCACAAGTACAACCTTTAAATCCTCAATTCTGTACAAGCTTACATTCTATTTCTAATCGAAAAATCGTATACCGCCGCGTAAAACCGGCTCTGCCCTTCTACATGCCGTTTTTGACGCATTTCTATATTGTAAAATTTATATAATGATGTTGAGGTCAAAAGGCGGCTGAGAAAATACCGTCTCGTCAAGCCGGACATACTGAACATATAGGTATTCATCTTTTCCGGAACAGGCATTATGGAAGTAGCACTGCGCGCAGAAATCTACCTGATCTGCATCGTTCTCCTTAATCTGATACTGATCTGGACCACCCGCTCCAACGCCAATTCCGCGTCCGAGCAGTGGTTCAAATATGTGCTGTTTTCTTTTTCCTGTGCCTTCATCTCCAACCACCTCTTCACCGTCATCAACGGATGGACGATGAGCGCCTCTCCGAATCTGCGCATTCCCTGGGTCCTCAAATCCCTTTACTATATTATGATGACTGCAGGCGTGTATTTCTGGTGTGTGTATACAGAAGTCGAACTGGGTTATGAGGCATTCCGGCCGGTCAAAAAACTGCCGCTGCAGATCCTGCCCCTGCTTCTGCCCATCGCCTTTGTCCTGCTCAACGTCCGTACGCATCTGTTATTTGACATCACGGAAAATCATATTTTTATACAGGGCCCCTTTCACGATTTCCTGGTCCTTTTCCTTTTCATAAGCACTCTCATGGCAAATGTCAGAATCCAGAGAACCACCAAGGACGAAACAGACCCTGTTCTGCTGCGTCAGCGCAGGCAGCTGACGACCTTTCCTCTCTGCATACTGGCCGGCTGGCTCCTGTCTTATCTCAACAACGGCCTTCCGACAATGAGTGTCTGCATCACCATCGAACTGCTGTGTCTGTATGTCGGTTCGTCGAACCGTCAGATTATGACCGACAGGCTGACCCAGATCAACAACCGTCAGAATCTGAACCGCTTCCTTTCCAATAAGCTACACTCCCATACCGATGATCTCTTCCTGCTGATGATCGACGTGGACTATTTCAAGAGCATCAATGACACCTACGGCCACCTGGAGGGTGACGAAGCCCTCATCCGTGTGGCAAACTCCCTGAAACTGGGCTGTATGGTCTGCCGCAAGCATCCCTATATCGCCCGATACGGCGGCGACGAGTTCATTATCGTAGCCGAGCTTACCGAGGAGGAGATCCTTGAGCTCTGCGCCTCGATCCGCAGCAAGCTGCAGGAGCTCAACGAAAAGGCCGGTGCCCCCTATTCCCTGAACCTGAGCATCGGATACGCCGAATGGAAAGAGGGTATGACTACCAGCGACCTCATGGTCGCCGCGGATTACAACCTCTATAAGGAAAAAGCCGCCCGCGACAGAAAAACCGGAAGATCGGCAAGGGGCAGAAAAACCCGGAAGGCCAAAAAAGCGGAGAAAAACACGAAGGCCGAAAAAACAGAATAACGCCCCGGCAGAACAACTCAATCATCTTCGTTCTATAGCGCCGTAAAAAAGTCAGTGACAGGAGAAAGGCTTCTCCTGTCACTGTTTTTTACTGTCTCATCAATCTCAGCGGTCGGTCTCGTCTGTCTCAAACTTGGGCATCAGGCGGAGCTTGTGCAGATTCAGCCTGTGCAGGCGGTCAATGCGTGCCTTCTTCTCTTCGTCATCGCACTCACCGGTCAGGACATAGTGATCCAGCATTGCGTATGTAAAGCCGAGCTTGTCCTCATCGCTCATGCCGCTCAGGCCGTCCGAAGGAGTCTTCCTGACCAGCTGCTCAGGCAGTCCCAGAACATCACCGATCTGCAGGACTTCATGCACCAGAAGCTCGGACATAGGGCTGAAATCGCCTGCTGCATCGCCGTACTTGGTCGAATAGCCGACATAGTCCTCGGAAGCATTGCAGGTATTCACGACGCGGCCTCCGTTGGGCAGATTCTGGGCCACTGCGTACAGTGTTGTCATGCGGATCCTGGGCGGCATATTGATCTTGGCTTCCCGCGCCATCTCTGTGCGGCCGCAGATCTCCTGCAGCTTTTCATTTCCTTCCAGCGTTTTCTCCAGCGCATCCGCCGCATCGCCGATATTGACCACGACGTAGGGAATCTGCAGAGTATCCACCAGGAGCTGGCTGTCCGAAATATCCGGCTGCACACCGCGGGGCATGAGGACGCCCACCACGCGGTCCTTTCCGAGTGCTTCCGCGCACAGCGCCGCCGCCACGCTCGAGTCCTTGCCGCCGGAGATGCCGATGACAGCGCTGCAGGTCGGTCCGTTCTCCGCAAAATAATCGCGAATCCACTGCACGATCTTGTCTTTAGTCTTTTCAGGATTCTTGAGCATATCTTTACCTCCTATGCAATTCAAGGCTCGCTGTCCACGTAAACCGTGGCCTGTATCTTTCATTTCTTCTAAAAAGTATACCACGTATAATATTCCGCGTCACGAAGAGGTTTACATATTGATCAGGCCCGGATATGCCGGATCACAAAAAGATTTACATATTGACAGGCCCGGATATGCCGGATCACGAAAAGATTTACGGATTGACAATGTCAGCTAACTGTATTAATATGCTTAATACAGTTAATACAAAATTACCACAGTTTCACCGCAGCTGCAGAAAGGGGGCACGTTTTGAATTGGATCAATTATCAGGACAGCAGGCCGATTTACGAGCAGATCACAGAGCGCTATAAAGTCCTGATCCTGAAGGGAGTCCTGGCACCGGACGAACAGATGCCTTCTGTCCGCAAGCTCGCCATGGAACTGTCTACCAACCCGAACACAGTGCAGCGTGCCTACATGGAACTTGAACGGCAGGGTTTCCTCTACTCCGTCAGGGGGCGCGGAAGCTTTGTGCGCGGCAGTTCAGATCTGCATGCACAGAAGAGGGCGGAACTGGCAAGGCGCCTGGCCGCCATTTTACAAGAGGCAGAGGAGGTCGGGATCGACCCCGCCCGGCTTCTGGAGGAGTGCGGATGGAAGGAGAATACAGAAAATGATTGAAATCAAAAATCTGACAAAAAGATTCGGGACGATCACTGCTGTGAATGACGTCTCCCTGCGGATCGAAGACCGTCAGGTTTTCGGTCTGGTCGGTACCAACGGCGCCGGCAAGAGCACACTTATGCGGATGATCAGCGGTATCCTGCGCCAGGATGCCGGCAGCATAGAAATATCCGGACAGCCTGTATATGACAGTCCGGAAGTGCGCCAAAACATATTTTTTATTCCGGATGATCCTTATTTTTTCCGAAACGGCAGCGCAGAGGATATGGGCGGTTTCTACAGAACTGTCTACCCGGATTTTGACACCGGCCGTTTCGGCCGGCTGCTGAAGGACTTCTCACTGGATCCCGGGCGCCGTGTGCAGCACTATTCCCGCGGAATGAAAAAACAGCTGGCAGTGCTCTGCGGTCTCTGCTCCAACGCGCAGTTTCTGCTCTGCGACGAAACCTTCGACGGACTGGATCCCGTCATGCGCCAGGCGGTAAAAAGCATTTTTGCCAACGATATGGACGAGCGCGGGCTGACACCCGTGATCACCTCCCACAACCTGAGGGAACTGGAAGACATCTGTGATCATGTCGGCCTTCTCCACAGAGGAGGTCTGCTGCTCTCCCGGGACCTGGCATCCATGAAGCTGGGCCTGCAGAAGGTGCAGTGTGTATTTGCCGACGAAGCAGACGCCGAAAAAGCCCTTTCCGGTCTGGAACTGCTCAACCACGACATACGCGGCAGGCTCCACACTCTGACGATCCGGGCAGCCCGCGAAGAGATCCTGTCCCGGTTCGAGAGCCTTGACATGATCTTTTTCGAGCTCCTTCCGCTCACGCTGGAGGAGATCTTCATCAGTGAAACAGAAGTGATCGGATATGACATCAAAAACTTCATCCTCAACTGATCCGAGCACAAATACAGCTCCGGCGCGCAAGGGCTCCGGAGCATGAGAGGTAAATCTGGCTATGAAAACAAATGAAAAAAAGACTTACAGAAATGCCGGCTTTCTGCTGCGCCAGCGGGAACTGGCCAGGCGGAGGCTGTGGCCGATCGCGCTGACCTTTCTCAGCCATCTGATCTATAACGTTGTGTGCACCGTGACAATGCTGAGCAGTACACTTGAGCAAGCAGCTCTCAACCATTTCTCTGCAGCCGAGACAAAGAGGTATCTTCAGGAGACACTCAGTTCCTTCCTGGGAAAGGGAAATATCTCCTGGGTCCTGCTCACCCTGCCACTGGCCGCCATGCTTGCCATCGAGGGATTCTCCTGGCTGCACAACCGCCGCGAGGTCGATTTCTACGAGAGCCTGCCTGCTCCCCGCGGACAGCGCTTTTTCGACATCTGTGCCGGAAGCTTCCTCTATTATATTGTCTCCTGTATTTTTACACTGGAGATCGGTCTGCTGATCGCAAACGGATTCGGGGCTCTCTCCCGCCCGGTCCTGGTGGGGATCATGCAGGAAACCGCCAAAACGATTGCCTTTTTCCTGGCAGTCTACGCCCTGGGAGTGCTCAGCACCATGCTGACCGGAAACGTCATCGTCTCCTGCCTTGCCTTCGGCGTGCTGCTCCTCTACGAGATGGAGTTCAGGGCTCTGATCCAGGGCTATTGCAGTGAGTATTTCTCCACCTGGAGCAGCAGGCCTTCTCCGGCGCTGGAAAAAAGCCTTTTCTCACCCATCGAATACTATATGGACTACAATGTCCGGGGGGCAGTTCCCCGCCTTCTGGCTCTGGCCGCCCTGTTCTTCCTCCTGGCCTGGATCTGCCGACGTCTGCGCAGAAACGAGCGTGCAGGGAGCGCGGTTGTCTTCGACCCGGTAAAATCCGTGGTCCGCATTGCCATGTCGCTGCTGATCGGCCTTTTTACAGGCCTGCTGGTCGCATCCGTCCGGACCGGACGCGGGATCCTCATCTCTGTCCTCTGGATGCTGCTGTTCACGGTCATCACTGCCTGCATCATGCAGATCATTTATGAATATGATTTCCGAGCCCTCTTCCACAAACCGCTGGAAATCATTGCGGCGATCGTACTGGCCCTGCTGTTTTTCTCGGTCTTCGCATTCGACCTGACAGGCTATGACCGCTTCCTGCCGGATCCCGGCAAAGTGTCCGACGCCGCTCTGATCTGCAGGAACAATCCCTTCGACTACAGCGCGGAGGACGGTACTCAGATCTCAGCGGAAGACTTCGGCGAAAAGTACATGCACCTGGACAACGTGGAGGATGTCATCGCCGTCGCCTCCCTGGGGCAGGAATTCACACTGCAAAAAGACTGCATGTATGAAGAAAGCGTATCAGAGAACGAATCCGGCATTGCAGCAGACCCGGTCAATCCCGATTTGACCGATCCGTCCGCTCCGGTCACACCCGGGGAGCAAGGGGAACAAGAGGAAAACGGGGATCATCATGTGTGGCGTCCCTATGAAGAGTTTGATTGTCTCGTTGTCTACCGCATGAAAAATGGAAAAACCGTTTCGCGGAAATTCCGTCTCCCATCAACCGTTGACCCCGCCATGATGGACAAGGTGACCGGCACGGAGCAATACCGGGAAGGCGCCTTCAGCATCTACCACGACAATCTCCTCCGCAGCACGCCGGACAGCTTCCTGCTCGAGTGCACCAACGGGAAAGACGAGAACAGAGCGGATCTGACCGCAGCGCAGTATGAGGCCTTCCGCAAGGCCTATATAGCCGACCTGGCATCCTACTCCTATACCTTTGCCAGGGAAAATGTACCGGCAGCCCGTGTCATGTTCACCCGCAGCGCATTGAATGAAGGCGACTGGCAGCCGCAGTCGGATTATGCATCCCTCACGGTCAGCTGCCCGGTTTATCCCTCCTTTGAAAACACCATCCGCGTCCTCAAGGACTGCGGTGCATGGACGGAGCCCCTGGACTATGCCATCCTTCGCAAGGGATACGACGACTACGACTCTCTCACCCCCGAAGAGCGCAGGCTCTACGACAACGTGGATATGAGTGTCTTTTCCGCCCCCTTCAACATCGAGGGCAGCTTCCGGACGGCAGATGATTACGATTAAACGATTCACAGTCTATGACTTAAGCTAAAATACTCATACGCGTATTGCTGCAAGACTCTTTTACGATTAAGTCATCCTCTTCCTGCGCTTTCAGCTAAAATGTAACGAAATATACCCTGCGCATACCATAAAAAAGCCGCTGCAGAGCAGTCCCCAGTGTGATCTGATCGACAGACCGCACCGGAACCGCCCTGCAGCGGCTTTTTCAATCTTTTCAATATCTGTTCCTTTTCTGTTCCCTGTGCCACCAGCGCAGATCCTCAGCTCTCACTTTTCGGTAATCCGAAAAGACCACCGGAGCCAGTGTCATATCCGAAGGAAGCTCTGATCCGTCAAAACCGGCACAGGCCATGCCTGCACGTGCAGCGCCCAACAGCCCGTTTCCGGCATCCTCGACAACAAGGCAGTCTTCCGGATCGACCCCCAGCTTGTCTGCAGCCAGCAAAAAGACATCCGGTGCCGGCTTTCCATTCAGGCAGTCCTCTGACGTTGCCACAGCTTCAACAAACCCTGTGATGCCCAGAAGCTCCAGATTATGATTCACAATCCGCACCAGGGAGCCGGTGGCGATCGCAATCTTAATCCCCTCTTCCTTCAGAGAAGCCATCAATTCCCTGACTCCCGGAAAAGGTTTTACTCCGTTTCTCTCTATATAACGATCGTATTCCATCCAGTGGATCCGCTCAAGCTCCGCAGACAGAGCCGCAAAACCATCGTCAGCCGCCATATTCCATTTTTCCGCCAGTGCAGCAACGGCAGCGCTGTCCGTTTCTTCCAGAATCATGGGCCACATCTTATGGTCCGGGACCCCGCAGTACTTGAGATATCCCTGCATGGACTGATCCGCTCCGAGCTCTTTCCTGATGATGTCACGGATCACAATATAATGAATGACCTCGGAGTCCAGAAGCGTGCCGTCCATATCGAAAATAACAGCCTGAAGCATATAACCTCCTTCCACCGCAGGTACAGCGGCTCATCAGTGCGCCGCTCCAATCATCCTGATATTCATTCTGTCATTCATTCTGTCCTTCATTACGCCGATTGAGACGGTACACTATTCTGCTGTATGTCTCTTTTTTTCTTTGGAAAGAACATAAACCTCATCGCCTTCCTCCAGCACCATCTCTCCGTTGGGAATATGCGCCGTTCCCGCGCGTTTCACCATGATGATGTAACTCTGGCGGGAAATGTCGATCTCACTGATGGCACTCCCTGTCCAGGGGTGATTTCTGCGCAGGGTGATCTCCTGTAATCGCATGGGTACTTCTTTGGCGACCTGTTCCGCGGCGATCATCAGCACATCGCCCGGCGTAAGTACGACGTCCCCGTTGGGAATGATCAACTGGTCCCCACGCTGGACTGCCGCAACCATGCAGCCGTGGGGAAGTCCCAGGCTCCGGATCGGTTTTCCTGCCCAGCGGTCCCTGCTGTTCAATGCAAGCCTGATAAAACGAATATCCTGCTCGATGCCGTAGTCACCGAACTTTTTGAACTGCTGATACTGCTCGACGAATCCGGCGGAAATAATACCGGTAGGGATGGCTACCATGCCTACGCCCAGGAAAGTGATGATGATACTGAACACTCTTCCCATTGTGGTCACCGGATAAATATCACCGTAACCGACGGTCAGCAGGGTCGAGGCCGACCACCAGATCCCGGAGAAAGCATTTTTAAACACCTCCGGCTGTGCCTCGTGCTCAAGACTGTACATACACAGACTTGAGGCCAGCATCAACGTCAGGATAATAAAAACAGAGGAAAGCAGCTGTTGTTTCTTACTTACAATGACTTCCGTAATGACATTGAGCGAATCATAATAGGTATTGATCCTGAAGAGCCTGAAGATCCTGACCACGCGGAACATACGGAAGACTGCAATACCGGCAGGGAAAAACACCGGCAGATAATAATAGGTAGTTGCAAAACTCGTTCCACGAGTGAACGCTCCTGACTAAAAGGATCAAAAAACGATTATATCGACTTTGTCCAGTCAG
>JBGUPU010000072.1:0-8391 GCA_045130475.1 Lachnospiraceae bacterium | reverse complement strand
CCCGGCCCCTCCTTAGCGGGGAGGTGCTTTTGCCAGTTCAGCCATGTCTGCAAAGCGCTGTGAGAGGGACTCGAACCCCCAGTCCGCCTTCGCGGATCACCGGTTTTCAAGACCGGCCCATTACCAGTTGTGGCATCACAGCGCAGTACCCGGAGCGGGATTCGAACCCGCAAGCTTGTTAGGCACATGAGTCTGAGTCATGCTCGTTTTCCAAGTTCCGGCATCCGGGCATATAGTACAGGAGGAGGGAATCGAACCCTCAAAACTCTGTGTTTGAAGCAGATACGTATTCCAGTTCCGTCACTCCTGCATAAGTACCTCTGGTGAGATTCGAACTCACAGTGGATCTTAGTCCGGCCCGGGTCCTTAGCCCGGCGCATATACCATTCTGCTACAGAGGCATGTAAGTACTCCCGGAGAGATTCGAACTCTCACTGAACCGGGTTTAAGCCGGCACCCTCTTCCTGTTGGGATACGGGAGCAAAGTGGGCAGGGAAGGACTCGAACCTTCGGTGTTTCTCGTGTAACGGATTTACAGTCCGCCGCCCTCGCCGCTAGGCATACCTGCCCAAAATAAAAACCGCCTGCGTGGAGTATCTCCAGACAGACGGCTGATGGTCTATGAATCTTCAGATGAAGCTCATTTATGCCTTCGTTTTACCGGAGTTTTCTCACACGCCAAATCGACCTTGCTGCTGTCAAGCAGAAGGGACAGATAAAGAACGTATGAGCTCGATAAAACATTGATGCACTTCATCTTTGCAAACCTTTCCTTTCGTAGATTTCTGTACAGAGCATAACCGATCCGGATCGGTTTGTCATTCTACCCGTAGTATAAATACCCTTCATTGTGCAGACCAAGGATAGGAGTTCCCAAGAGCTCGTCCATAAAACGTCCCAAAATGTAGGACCAACTCTGTGGCTTCTATATCACTTCCTCATCGAACTCCAGGGACTCATCCATGTCCTCATCCGTCAGATCCATCGGATCCTCATCATCAAACAGATCTTTCTGTTCAGATTCTTTTTCCTTTTTGGGCTTTTCATATAGATTCCTGATGAGAAGCCTGTGAGAAGAACCGGACTTTTTCCGGCCGTTGTATTCCAGGACCATTACCTCCGCGACTCCCATCATGCCCGGCCTTCGCTCTTTTGCATTCCTGATAAGCTGTTTGATGGAAAGAGCACTAAGCTTTTCCTTAAACGTGTCGTCATTCAGGTTATCCCCGTAAACCACTATCAGTTTTGCAATTGCGTTAAGGATATTTGCCGAGAATGAGTTTGCTTCCCCTTCCCATGTGGCTATACAAAGACGGAGTACATGGTCCAGCACATGGTACCCATATTTTGCAAAAATGGATTCCAGCGTGGAAACAGCGCATATTTCTCCCGTGCTTCTGGTATGGCCGACTTTCAGGCCGTAGGATTCAACCAGGTCCCGGATAATCAGCTGCTGATCATTCCCGGCCTCAAGATTTGCCACAAATACTTCATAGGGACTCAGGGCTTTCACGTATTTCTGCTGATTAGCGAAAATGTCCGCTTCATGCTCATAGGAAAGATCGTCGTAAATCATACACCAGACGGGTGTTTCACGGGATCCGGACACCAATGCAACTATTTCAATCGTATGCTGTCCGTTAAATACATAGTTGATTCCCTCCCGTCTGCTGACTTTTACCGGGTTAATCTGATAAAGATCAAAGTTGGAAGCGGCGCGGGCAATATGGGCTTGCGACAGATTCCGCTGGTACTCCTGGTTCGAGACCAGATTGCGGATCGGTATTTTTTCAAAATGAACATTCGGAACAAAACTGGCAAATTGATCCATTATGCTTCCTCCTTGATTACGGATATCATTGTTTCTATGGCGTCCTGGAGTTCTATCAGGGCGTTGCAAAGCTTAGCCCGGGCTCCTTCGGACACATTGTCCAGATTTGAGTGGACAATCCGGTCTATCGAACTGGACCAAGACGGAATCGTAAGGGTAAGACCTACCACTTCGGCATCGGGATCAAATGCAGGCATATCCTTTATGCTCGGCTGCCGGTTCTGTTCGGGTCTGATATTTGTATTTGGCGCTGCCCCCTGAATCTCGCGGCGTGTGGTCTGATATCTTGCAAACGGGTACTGGCTTTTCTCAAGTCGCATATTCAGATTGCGGATCTCTTCCGGGCTTCTTCCGGCAAGGGCCAGAACACCTTTATGGGAGATCTTATATCGTCCCGACAGTATTTTCGTGGCCATCTGCGGCTCCTTTTTTCGGATTTCCTCAATGGCACGGGAATATACGGAGTATTTCTCAACCGTCCCATGGGAAATATGGTTTTCTTCTGCAATTCTTTGCCCGGTTTTCTTTTTCGACGGTACGATCCGGCGGTCTACGTTCGGATTAAATGGTTCATAAGGCAGCTCTTCAGAGTCCTCACTGCTTCCCTGATAAATCGCCCGACGCCTGGAGATGATTTTTTCGGATTCATATTGCTTTCCAATCAGGTATTTCCGGCTTTCTTCGGTCAGGTTGCGTCTCCCCAATTGGTTTGCGCAGATCCAGGCAATTGCTTCTTCACGGCAGCTGAATGATTTTTCTTCCACGGCAAACGGAATACCATGCTCCGTACAGATCTTGTACCGGTTATGCCCGTCAACAATTACGTCGTTCCATACGGAAATGGGTTCCCGACAGCCATCTGCCATGATATTTGCTTCCAGCTGGAGGTATTCATTTTTATAAAGCGGACGGATAAGATCCTGAAATCCTTTATCTATTTTCAGCGTCCACAGCTGTTTTCCTTCCCTTACTGGCATAGGTCATCTCCTCCTTCAAATATGCGAAGCGTTTTAAAAGAGAAAACTGCCATCTTCTCCGAAGGAACAATGTTCCCGGTCATATGGTAACAATTCCCATCCTTCAGGTCCGGAACCAATTCAATCAGTTTATCAATGAAGGATTTGCTGTAAATCTCGATGGAGTTTGATGACTCCAGCTTCTTTCTCGGCACTTTGTGCGTCTGGTCCTTGGAAGAAGACCTTGTCACTGATTTCAGAGCCACAATGGAAGAAACCGGGTTGACAAGAAGCTGTATGTACAGGGGATCTCCCAACTGATGAAGAGTGGCCTTGTGAATCCTTATCCTATACTTCTTCATATCGATCGACAGAAGAACCACGTTTGTGTTTTGTTCTGACATTGTTACCTCCTCTGTTCCGATATACCCTGCATATATATCGTTTTATGCATCCAGCTGCTTCAATACCTCCTCCGGAATGGTTCCGTCCGGAACTTCCTCCGGATCACTGACAGGGGCCGAGTCCTTAATGGAGTACACGGCATAACCATTTAAAATATCAACCTGAAGAGATTGTTTATGCTCGTTATATGGCAGTCCGAACTGGTTCTGCCATTCTGCGGGAAATACGGGGATCCTGGATGTCCTGGGTTTGGATCCTTCGGAAACAGTCCGCTGGTATATTTCCGTTGCCGTCAGGTCAAAAGCAATCAGCGTTTCCCCATTGGCATGTATAAGCTTGCCGAGTATTTTGTACCTGTGGTCAGGATTCCATCCCATCATGGAAAACACCTTGGCAAAGAACAGCTTACAGGTTATCTGTTTCGGTTTTCGTTTCCCCTTCGAGAGAGTACACCATGAAAAGGAGTCCCTGGCGTTCGCCGGGCAGGGCATAATGGCCAGGATCTTCGTCTCTTTATTTACAAGTACCTGGACATTATCCGAGTCCGGAAACTTCTGAATGCAAGCCGTATTCACGTAAAACTTGCAGTTGTTGAAGGTAACGGACGGCTCGTTTATATGTGCGAAAAACTCTCTCCGAACGACCTGAAAGCCTTCAAAGTTAAAGTTTTCCCCAAGATCAATGACCTCTTCGTCAGCCTCGGCCCAGCCGGACGCATCACCCTTTATTTCCACTTGTCCTTCGTTCGTTTCCTGATGCAGGACATCGGCCTCCTGGAGCATCTGGTCTATGTAATCGCGTTGTTCATTACTGTTCATTGGCTTCCTCCGTAATCGTTATTGCGCTGAGTTCCTGACGGATATATTCCTTGAGTTCCGCAAACGGCGTCACATTTATTCTTTTCCCGGTTTCAAACAGTTGCCCCTCCATCCGCAGTTTCCAGTCTTTTTCATTCTGTTCCGCAAGTGCGCTGAGCGACATTTCATGGATGTAGAACGGCTTTCCGAACGAATCCGACCATTCCTTCGGTATGGCGCGGATCCTTTTCCCGGAGGGCATAAATGGCTGAATGGAAACACTTCTGTCACCGGCGGCTTCCATCTCGCTGACCGGAAGTGCGTTTGATTTGAAAAACACCTCCGAATCGGCGGCATTAAAGATATACGCGATCTCCGTCCCCTGCTCATACAAGGTTCCGAGGATACGGTATTTGTACTCCGGGTTCCAGCCCATCAGGCTGTAGATCGTCGAACGGAATGCGGCGGTCGATATCGCTTTGGGCGACGGTCTGCCTTCCGATATATGCGAAAAAACGACTCCGTTTTTATTGGTTTTGTCCGTCGGGCGGATCGCGAATTTCTTTTCAACCGGATTGATCAGCATTTCAATGATATTCCGAGAATCGAATTTCCTGACGCAGGCCGAACTGAATTTGACCACCTTTTCGGAAAACGATATGTACGGCCTGTTCTGTGCGTCGAAGAACTCGGAACGGGCAACTTCAAACCCCCGGAGGTCAAAATCCCCTGCGGCAAGGTGGATCTGCTGGACCGAAGGAACCGGTGCGGAGTCTTCATCCGGGCTCGGATATACACTCTGGGATGCCTGGTAATACTCTGCTTCCTTGAATCCCGCCCACCTTGGGTTTATCGAAACAAAGCCTTTGAGGATTCCGGAATTGATCACCCTTAATTCCGGCAGGATGGATTTGTTCCCGTATTTCGCGTTGTCAAGCATCCTCTGGACCGCTATAAAATCGTCTCTGCGGATAATCCCCTCATGATGATTGAAATAATGGCTTTGAGGACGATCCCCCCTGTTCTTCAGTTTCCGGTGACTCCGGTAGTCCTGTGTAAAGGTTTTCCTTGTGAGGACATCTCCGCAGTGGCGCTCATTTCTGAGGATCTGGACAATCGCGTTTGAGGTCCACTTGATATTGCCCAAATAGGATCGCCTTTCGAGGGCAATAAACGTATCGGCGATCTGCTGTGTCGTATAACCATAGAGGTACATATAAAACGCAAGCTTGACGGTTCTGGCTTCTTCCGGATTTATAATGAGATTGCCGTCGGCATCGTGCGTGTACCCAAGCAGCTTCGGGGTCAAGGGAATCCCGTTATCAAGCCTCATCCTCAAGGAAGTCTCCATGCTCCTGCTCCGGGTATGGGATTCCTCTTCGGCCATCGTCGCCTGGAACGTCAGTGCCATCTGCGAATCATCATTAAGGGAGAAGATTGCCTCGGATTCAAAGAATATCCCGACCGGCGATTTCATTTGGGCGAGTTCCCGCGCCATACCGATCGTAATCATGACATTCCGGGCAAACCTTGAAACGCTCTTGGTAATGATCAGGTCGATCTTTCCGGCCCGGCAGTGTTCGATCATTTCATTGAACGCATCCCGGTGCTTCAGGGAAGTGCCGCTGATTCCTTCGTCGGCGTATATCTTTACCAGGGACCAGTTCGGATGCCGCCTGACGAAATCCTCATAGTACTTTTTCTGAAGTTCATAGGATGTGGTCTGGCGGACATCGTCGGTTGAGACCCTTACGTAAATGGCAACCCTCTGAGGTATCTCGTTATCGTAATAATCGATGGGCTTTTTCGCGGGTATGTACTCATAGTTGTCCGGGTCGATCTCGACCCTCATCCGTCTGCGTACTTTTTCTTTTTCCTGATTCTTTTCCTGTCTTTTTTTCGTATCAATCATGCAATAACCTATCCGTTTCTGTATCTTCCGGAAGAACCTTCCAATCCTCTGACGGCATAAACTCCTTATCCCTGAGATCCGCCAGATAATAAGACGCAAGCGTGAATATGTCTTCGGAAATGAAATATATCCCGACGGGATGCGGCTGCGCGGCCAGCATTCTGGCGCATAAAGAGATCTCTTCCGGGATGCGGGAGACATTCGAGACCTTCTGGGTAATGATCAGGTCTACCTTTCCGTCCATGCAGTCCTCAAGAAGTCTGCTCCATTCGGGTGCATTTTCCATATACGGCGTCGATGAACCGTTGTCTATGTAAAACCCGACGAATTCCCATTTCGGGCAGAGAGCTACCGAATCCATAAACTGCTTCTTATGATAGGAAAGGTAATTCTCGTATTTCGTCTGGTTGAAATAACGGATATAAACGCCGACTTTAAAAGGATGGGTTACGCTTGGCCGTTCATGGCGGATGCTTTGCAGCCAGGCCTTATGGGCGGCAAGCCGCTTGGCTTTCTCCATGTCATCTCCATACAGTTCCCCAAACTGTGCAACGGCATTTATTGCCTCCAGTCTGTTGAATACTTCCAATTCATCCATAGGGACCTCCGCAGTACATTTATGATCTTATGAACTCGCCAAGGCATTCGCCGGCTATTTCCAGAAGACCTTCCATCAGGCCAGCTCCTGCCGTGATCAGAACAATAACGGTTTCCATGGCGGCCAGGATCAATGCGGAAGGCCACATCTGCTGAACGATGGCATAGATTAAGCAGCCGAAAACAATCAGTATCAAGCCGCCCAAAATTACGGATGACAGCTCGATTCCGATCTTTACCAGCACTCTCAGCACAAAGAGGACCAGCATGACCGGCAGTAGAAGGACTTTCATAAGCAGCTTCAGTAAAAACATAGATGGCCTCCCATCACAAACAGCTTAAGCAGCTGCACAGCATTCCAAAGGGTTTATTGTTCCTGATCTTCCTCAAACGACAGTTTCCCCACAATATCAAGCTGGTCGCCAATCTCACGAACCACATCAGCAAGCCTGTATGCAAGGCTCTTCATCCATTCCCGCGACCTGTCCTTTGTAACCATATCTCTCTCTTCCGGAGTCATGTCGGTGAAACAGATATTGCTCCATTGCTCTTCCCGTCTGACACGGAAGTAAATCCCATCCAGTTTCCTCTCCTTCGGATATTCCATTACACCCTCCCGTACATCTTCATTGTCGTCTCTATCATGTCCAGAAACTGATTTGCCTTTTCTTTGTTCATCCGGAACTGTTCCATGAAATCCAGCTTCGAATCATAATTGACATACAGCGCCACCAGGAGACCCTCCGCGACAGATGCGATGAATTCCCGCGAAAATCCGGAAAGAAGGGTGTGCATTCTTTTTGTCAGAGGAATCAGCACCTGCTGCCATTCCAGAAACCACTTTTCACTGTCCGCCAGGTCATATCCCGCCAGCCATTCCTGAACGGAATGCTCTTCATCAGCTGCCCCGCAGTCTACTTTCTGCATCATATAATGCACATGATCGTCATTTTCCGAGCCAACCCTTCCCAGCGGGAATAAAGCGCACACGGTTGGTTTAGCCGCATGAATCCCGCATTTTTTACCTTTCAGGAACGGACATCTTTTTTCAGGTCCCCGCATCCGCATGGTTACAACAGGAAGCATGCTTGACTGTCCCGCATACCAAATGCAATAATCCTGGATTACCTGACCCATTTCGATGCCCAGGTGCTTTGCCATCCGGTTCAGGTCATAAGGGGAGAGCAGGATGTCCTCCCGGTTTTTACAGCATTTTCCGCATTCCGTACATCTGAAGCGAAAAGTATCTTCTCTGTTCAATGTGGCCTGAAGCGCCAGTTCACTAATATCGACTTTTTCCATGTTCGGCATTTTCCTTTCTTTCATGACCGGCTCCGCGCAATGTCCGAAACGCCGTCGTTATCCCTTTTCCGGACAGGCATCATCCGATACTGCGGGGAGCCTGATTTCATTGTATTTATGCCGCCTGACGCCGCAAGGATGTCACCTTGCTATGTAAGATGCAGGACGGATCCTGCATCCCTTTCCGGCCCGATCAGCCGAACAGACCGGAAAGAAGCGGTACCAGGGTGATGCCGATGAGGGCGACACCGCCGCCGGCCATCAACTGTTTCATTCCCTGGGACTTCGCGCCGGGGTTATCGTTGCCGTAACCTTCCAGCAGGTTGATCGCGCCCCAGATGCCAAGACCTGCTCCAAGAGCGATGACAAGGGTCTGCAGTACACCGATTTATCGCCGCAGGATTATTCCTGCTCTTCATCGTCCTCATCGTCCATCTCTTCCTCTTCGGAAATGGCAAGCGAGATGGCAATGTCATCCGGGTCAATCCGTCCGTTGCCGTTCCAGTCAATCAGCGGTCCGCACATGGTATCAACCCTTCTTCCCGTAGCTCTTCGGGAAGAATTCTTTTCCCAGGAGCCACACATACTTGT
>JBGUPU010000071.1:0-35645 GCA_045130475.1 Lachnospiraceae bacterium | reverse complement strand
GCCTTTTTTCTTGTTGTAGGCAACAACAGAAGCGCCTGCGAAGACACCTGCAGCCATGAGCCACAGCATCCAGCTGTCATTCATGCCAGTCTTGGGAGACTTCTTGCTGGAGGAGCTGCTGCTCTTCTTGGAGGAGCTGCTGGAATCATCATCATCGTCATCAGATGCACTGGCATCCTTCTTCTCGCCGACAAGGCAGAAGGGAGACAGAGAATCAACTGTGATGGATGTGCCGGCTACGATCTCCTGACCATCTCCTGCATAGTTGTGAACCATCGCGAATTTGCTGTACTCGGAGGAAGCATAAGCGGAGAAGTCGATTGTGAATGTTCCGTCATCATTTGCCGTAACATCACTGGAATCCGCTTCGATGGATCCGCTGGCGTCAGCGTCGGCTTCGTTGATCTCGATCCAGCCGTAAACGATCTCGCAATTGTCGGGATCAAGGCCGGCTGCTTTCAGCTTGCCGTCGTCGATGTTGTCGATAGCCATAGCGCTCATTGCCATACCGATTGTCATAGCAATGGTAAGAGCTACAGCCAGTAACCTTTTCGTTAACAGTTTCATTTTTTTCTCCTTTCTAGAAAGATTTTCGCCGGAACCATTCCGGCCGGTATATAGATAAACGATGCTCTGCACCGGTTATCCCTCATTGAGCAGCCGCCGGCTCCATACTGCCGGCTTCCGAAGAAGTCTCTGACGCTGTGCCGGTCTTCATCACTGCTTCGGGATTCATCAGAAGGCACTGCACCAGATAGCGCTGATCATCGTAGGCATTGCAGGTCGACAAGGTCAGGATCCTGCTCTGTCTCGTCAATTCCGTATTCGTATCCACATAGCCGGACATGGTCTGAGCGAGAATGTCCTGCAGGAAGAAATAGAATTCATTTTCATCCTTGAAATTATCATGATTCAGGAGAAGATGATCATCATTGTAATTATACGCAGCAAAAATTCTGTAATGCAAGACCTTATCCGGCAAATATACGATAACATCCTTGTTTTGGTCAAAAAAGGCCCTGTCTTCAAGCTTGTGCAGGTTCTGGAACATGGAACCGTTGGACATATCGTGTCCGTACAGCACTGTGACCGGATCCGTAAAGTCTCTCTTATTATAATTTTCCGAATAGATCGCGCCTGCGAATTCCGCTACCTTATCCGCCCGGTGGTTGAGGTAAAAGCTCTGGTCTCCCTCTACCATCTGGCATACCGGGTAATCAATCTGGGTATTCGGTATGCGGATCCATGCATAGGCATCCGGACAGGTCTCCCACAGTGTCTTGAAATCAATGGGAATCTCCTCCGCCGGCACTGCGGGTGCTGCCGTTGTCGCCGCTTCCGCAGATGTGGTCGCCGAGGCTGCGGGTTCCTCCGCCGGAGTTTTCACCGGCTCTTCTTTGTCTTCCACTATGGATTCCTGGATATTCGCATAGACATCCCCGCCGCTGCGGGTCTTATACCACAGCAGGCCTCCGATCATGACGCAGATCACTGCCGCAGCTGACAGAACATTGAACAGCATCCTGTTCTTTTTTCCGGCTGTCAGTTTTTCGGAGCTGCTCCTTGTTTTCTGTACAGCGGTTTCTGTATCTGCACTGCCGTGCGGATCAGAAAACTCCATACCATTTTCCTTACTCATAGAATCTGTTCATCCTTTTTTATTCCGTGAAAATCCTTTGGGATCACTCCTGTACTTGGTAAAAGAGCTTCAGTACCATCTGGTAAAGAGCCGCATCATCGACACGATATACGTCATAAGCGCCTTCATGTCCGGTTTCACCGGGAATGGTCTCGATTCCGCCTTCGCGCTCTGCAGCCGCCAGGTCCACGAAAATATCGTTGGACATATTGGTGATCATTTCAGGTTTCATCGTCTCAAAGACCGTGGTGACCGTGGAGGCATCCTTCTGCTGTTCCTGCGCCAGTTTGGTTCCGAATGCTTCCAAAAAGACTTTCTGGCGGTTCATCCTGACGATCGCGCTCTGCCGTTCATGGATATCCCTTGAACGTACAAACAGTTCGGTATTGGTCTCGTCCAGGACAACTTTGTTTCCCTTTACGAAATCAGGATTCTTCTCTGCGAGGGAATCGTCCGGAACAGTGACCTCCACACCGCCCAGCAGCTGTGTCAGTTTCGGAATACTGTCCAGATTGATTGCCGCATAACCGCCGATCGGAAGGCCGCTCAGAAGTCTGGAGACCGCAGCGGACGTCAGTTCGCAGCTCTTGCGCTTACCGTCGCCATAGGCATACTGCAGGTTCAGGTGGTTGGGGGAAAAGCCGATGGACTTGCCGCCCGGTGTGAAACTTTCCACCTGTGTGATCGTATCCCGGGGGATTGCCAGACCAACCGTCGTCTCCTTCACCCGGTCATAGCTGAGCAGAAAGATTGAATCACTCTGCCCCGCAGACCCCGGGGTCTTTTCCTCCTGAATGGATCCTTTCGTATCTACGCCCAGCAGGAGATAATTCGTCAGGTGATCATTATAGACATAGGTCTTTCCGTCATAGACGATCGCATCGGGACTTGCTTTCTCGGCAGTCCATCCCTGTGTACCGCTTTCGGCCCTTGTCTCCTCTGAGCGGAAGATACCGGTCCTGCCGAAAAGCCCCAGAGTGATGCCGAGGACTGCCGCCGCCAGCAATATGATCACTGCAGCGACGATCAGTATCAGCCTGCCGCGCTGCTGTTGTCTGCGATTTTGTCTTCTATTATCCATCCCGCTCACTCCCGGTCCGGTTCAGAAAACCAGCCTGTACTGATTTCAGGTATTGTTTTAACATTAATCTTGTTTTGCACATAAAATAGTGTGCAAACACGCGATAAGCACTTGAAAATATCTGTTCTTTTCCACTTTTTATTTCCCTCCCGAAGGAAGGGGCCTGAGTATACATCTGCGCCGCTGTCAATGCAGGGACTGCCCTGCATCTGACGACAGCTGTTCCTGAACCGGTGCGCATGCAGGAAGCGGCGGATCGGCTTACCTGGATCCCGAATCAGATCCTGTTTCGTACTTGGAATACTCTCCGTACTTACCGTATTTACCGTATTTTCCGTATTTGGATCCGTAATAGCCCTCACCGCTGCGGCTGACACGGTTGAGCACAGCGCCGAGAATCCTGCATCCGGACTTCTCAATCTGGTCCTTGACACGCTGGGCAGCCTGGCGGCTGGCAGCACCGCTCTCCAGCACAAGGACTGCGCCGTCGCAATACTGTCCGACCAGGGCGGCATCAATGACCTGACCCAGGGGCGGCGTGTCAACAAATACATAATCATACCGCTGTGACTCCATCCGCAGCAGAGTGCTGAACTGCTCATCGCCCAGCATCTCGGCAGGATTCGGGGCATAGTGGCCCGCAAGAATCACAGACAGATTTTCAAATTCAGTTGGATAAATAATCTGGTCTACCCGGTCAATCTGTCCGCTCAGGAACTCGGAGAGACCGACAATCTCTCCGACAACGCCGTAGCGCTCCAGAAAAACAGATTTGCGGATATCCGCATCTACAAAGAGAACCTTCTTTCCTGCGTTCGCCATCTCACGGGCGAGATGGAAACTGACTTCGCTCTTTCCCTCTCCGCTGAAAACGCTGGTGATCATGATGATCTTGTTTTTCTTGCCGGAGAACTGTATGTTTGCACGCAGTTTCTTTATTGCTTCGCGGTAAAAGAAATCTCCCTCATCCTGTATGTGCAGTTCCAGTTTGTCATTCATGTATATTTTCCTCTCTCAATGCGCAGCCAGGTTCTTTTCAAAAACGGGACATTCAGCTTGCCGCCCGCTTCCTGCCTGCCGCTTTCTTTCTGCCGGAAGATTTTTTGGAGCTTCCGCTCTTATCAGGTACTACAGCAAGGACGGGAAGCTGCAGATAACGTTCGATATCGTCCTCTGTCTGGATCGAATCGTTGAGAATAACCGCAACGCAGATCAGGAAGATTGCCGCGAGAATACCGAGCAGACCGCCGATCGCGGTATTGCGCAGAAGGCTGGGAGAAGACTGGAACAGCGGAACCTCGCCCTCCTCGATAATCTTGGGGGCAGTCACTTCCATTTTCTCCGCGATATATTCGGAACTGATCCCGGCGAGAGTATCTACCACGCTCTTGGCGAGCTCGGGATCCGCCTGCAGTGTGGAGATGATGAGCATACGGCTGTCGTTGGGATTGGAAATGGTGATCGTATCCCGCAGATGCTTATAATCTGTCTCCAGGTTCAATTCTTCGATCGTCTGCTGAAGGACGGGACGGCTGGTGATCAGGATCTCATAATCGTTGGTCAGCTGCGAGCCGAGCTGCAGATCAGCCAGCGATGAAAGAGTCGTCTCCTTGGTAACAACCAGCATGGTCGCGGAGGAAGAATACATGGGAGTGATCAGGAATTTTGTGATCGCAAATGCAATATCCGCCACAATAAAACCAGCCAGAAGTACCAGCCAGATTCTGTGTCGGACCGCATTCCACAACTGCAGCAGATCAATCTCTATTTCTTCATTTTCCATCGGCCTGTTAGCGGTATTCAGCTCCATTTTCGGTTCTCTCCTTGATGATCATCGTTTATCAGGTATCACTTATAACAAATTGTATAGAATCAGGAACACTCAGCTTATGCAGAAAAAACAGCTGAATCCGTCTTTATTTTCCGCATAAACAGTCCATAGACATGTGAAGACGCACAAAAAACAGCTGCATGAAATGGTGCTCATCTGTCAGCTGTAGGGAAATCAACCTGCATATAATCAACTTAATCAGCCATTTGTGTCATTTCCGTCTAATGTGAATCACCATCTATTTCGGGTCTTCAATAATGTGCTACAGTGCTGTTATTAGACTACAAAAAAATCAAATTGTCAAGATAGCAAAAAGAAACATGCAGCACGCACACAAACACTCCAAACCTCAGACCTTCAACAACTCATGAATTTCTGTACGGATATCCGTTACACTGCGCATTTCTCCGGCCTTGCTGCAGCGCACGACTTTCCAGCCCAGTTTTCCGGCGCAGTAGGCGGCAGCTTTCGCGGACTGTTCCAGATATTTCACATTCCTCTCATGGATATCCTTCTTTTTTTCATCTCCCTTATAGCGGCCTGCCATAAGTTTCTGGGAGACCAGCGGGTCAACCTCCAGATAGATCACCGCATCGGGAGCAGGAATCCCCAGAAGGTCGTACTCGTAGTGAAAGAGCCATTCCAGGAATCCGTCCCATTCCTTCTCGGGAAGTTTGGAACACTGATGAACCGCATTGGAGGTCGTATAACGATCGGCGATGATGACGCCTCCCGCCTCATAGAAGGCACCCCAGTCAGCCTTATACCCCGCATAGCGGTCTGCGGCATAAAAGCTCGAGGCGGCGTAGGCATTCACATCCGACGGGTCCGTTCCGAAATCTCCGCGCAGATACATTCTTACCAGCGCGGAGGAATCGGATTCGTAATTGGGAAAAGAGACTTTTCGTACGGACATTCCCCTCTCAAGGAATGTCTCGTACAGGAGCTCCGACTGGGTCGCTTTCCCGGAACCGTCCAGGCCCTCGATCACATACAATTTTCCTTTTCCCTTATTGCCTCTCTGAATACAATCTTTCATTATTATATCTTCCTTTAGATCTTCTCGGTCCCGGTCACAGGGCAATATCATATTTTTCCACATCAATGATGGCAATCCCCTCGGCTTCGAAGGAAATGCCTTCCGCGCCCTGCTCTGTATAGATGGTCGAAGAAATAGCCTGCTCGCCGTTATTGACGAAGACTTCCACCGAGTAGCGGTCCATGATGATCCGCAGGCGGATCTTGCCGTCGCGGAAGCGTGTGACGACCTCTCTGCTGGAGACGATGTCGCGGCGCAGTCCTGAATTACTGCGGTCAAAAGTCAGGATGCTGTCTCCGGGTGAATAGACGATGGATGTATAGAATCGTGTATCTTTGGCCACCTTGATAATAAACTTGTCATAGAGCTTTCCGCCGGAAGGCCGCACAGTAACGATCATGTCCACACAGCGGCCCTGGACGGCAGGAAGCTGGATCCTCTCCTGTACATCAACGTCCGTATAATATACTGCATTTCTGCGGTACAGCTCCAGTTCCCGTACCGGCTGCTGGATCAGGCGTCCTTTCTTCAGGGAAAGCTCACGGGGCAGCGTCATCATACCGAACCAGCTGCCGACGGCTACATGGTCGTGGCTGCTCTCCCAGGACTGCATCCAGGCGATCATGATCCTTCGCCCGTCCGGCGAAAGCAGAGTCTGCGGCGCATAGAAGTCAAGACCGTAGTCGATGGCATGCACTGCCTTTCTGGTAAACTCATAGGTCTTTCTGTCAAAAGAACCTACTATATAAATATTTCCGAATCCATTGTGATAGGCCCTGCCGCGGGAGAGCATTTCCTGGGGGGAGGTGATCAGGATGGCATGGTCCTCGTCCATCATGAAGAAATCCGGACACTCCCACATCCTGCCGTATTCATTACGGCTCCTGTCAAGGACCGACTTCATCTCCCAGTGCAGAACATCCTCGCTGCGGTAGAGAAGGATCGCGCCGCTTCCATCCACTGTCCGGTTTGCCACAACGGCATAGAAGCAGTTTTCCCGATCGTCATACCAGATCTTGGGATCACGAAAATCCACTGCGCTCCATCCCTCCGGCAGATCCGCCGATGTAAGTACCGGATTTCCCTGGTATTTTTCATAATCCACGCCGTCGCCGAAGGCCACGCACTGCATCTGGCGGCTCTCGATATAACCATCCTCACGCCGCCATTCCTTCACGCCTGTGTACATCAGCGCCTGACGCCCGTCCGGCATTTCCACAGCACTGCCGGAAAAGCATCCCGCGTTGTCATATTCTTCATCCGGCGCTATGGCAGCCGGCAGCCACTCCCAGCGGACAAAGTCCCTGGTCTTCACATGCCCCCAATGCATGGGGCCCCACTTGGTATTGTAGGGATAGTACTGATAAAAAAGATGATATTCGCCTTTATATACCGAAAAACCGTTGGGGTCATTCATCCAGCCGACACGCGGCACCACATGAAATAGAGGCCGGTCTCTTTCCGGAATCCGGTCTCCGTAAACTTCCTCATAATTCCTTGCCTGCTGCAGTTTAGAATCCATATATCGCTCCCTTCGTGCCGGATCGCACGTTACAATCATTATTCATTGCGCACAGTCCCGCCCGCCGGTCAAATGTACCGGTTTATATGTCACGAACGGATCAGCCCTATGCTTCCGAACTCGTTTAACTGTATAGTCTGTTTTATCTTACTGGCAAGACGGGCGGTTGTCAACGACATGGTCTTCTCAAGCTCATACAGGCCCGGTCGCCGGCGGAGCGCGGCAGGTCATTTGCGGCAAACCGCATATTCCCTCCGCTGCTGCCGGTTGGAGAAGGAAAGCTTTTCTGCTATCATGGAAGCGTAAAACGGTTTCGGGAACTGCTCCTGCAGTCCCGTTTCTGCAGAAAAACCTGTCTGAGACAAACCGTGTTCCCTGCTCCTGTTATCACCAGGCATTTACAGAGGAGAGTTGCATCATGCCTTTTCAGATCATCCGAAACGATATCACAAAAGTATGTGCGGACGCCATTGTCAACACAGCCAACCCGGAGCCTGTCTATGCAGGCGGAACCGACGCTGCCGTCTACTTCGCCGCCGGTGAGGAAAAGCTTCTTGAGGAGCGCAGAAAAATAGGCCGCATAAGTCCCGGCGAGGCGGCAGTCACACCCGCCTTCGCACTGCCTGCCAGGTATATCATCCACACAGTCGGACCCGTCTGGGAGGGAGGAGACCGCGGTGAATTCGAACTGCTGGCATCCTGCTATCGGAAATCTCTGCTCCTGGCCCGGCAGCTCGGCTGCAAGAGCATAGCCTTTCCCCTGATTTCCACCGGTGTCTACGGTTTTCCCAGGGACCGGGCGCTCGATATTGCGCTCAGAGAAATCTCCTCTTTTCTGGAGGATTCGGAGATGGAGGTCATCCTGGTCGTCTTCGACCGGAAATCCTTTGACCTCTCCGCCCGACTTAGTGCGGAGGTAAGCCAGTATATAGACGAGCATTACGCACAGACGCGCAGCACGCAGGAATATGCGATCGACAATCTCCGTCCCGAAAGCCGTGCCGGAAGGCGCTTCCGCATAAGCCGCAGAAAAGACAGCCTGCCGCAGGAAGATGCAGCGCCTTCCCTCCTTATGGAGCAGCAGGCCCAATATGAAGCTTCTTCATATGATGAAATTGAAGGGCAGGCCGCAGGGGCTGCCCCGCCGGAAGAAAAGGGAGCTGCGCGTCCCGCGCAAAGTTCCGCACCGCATCCCCAGCGCAGCCTCCAGGATGTCATTTCCCAGGCCGGAGAAAGTTTTCAGGAGTGCCTGCTCCGCATGATCGATGAGCGGGGGCTCACCGATGCCCAGGTCTACAAACGGGCCAATATTGACCGTAAGCTTTTCTCAAAAATCCGCTGCAATCCCGGTTATATGCCGCGCAGAAAAACGATCATCTCCCTGGCTGTAGCCCTGGAACTCAACATGGATGAAATGACCGACCTGCTGCGCAAGGCGGGCATCGCGCTGTCGCCGGGGAGTATATTCGACCTGATCATCCGCTACTGCGTAGAAAACCGGATCTACGACACAATGACCATCAATTCACTCCTTTTTGATCACCACCAGCCTCTTCTGGGTGCCTGAAAAATGTCGCTTTTAAGGCGACCACTTCAAATTTCCTATCTGCTATCCTGTTTTTACAAAACGAAGAACCGGCTGGACCGATCAGAACCGGAGAATGTATCCCGGATCGATTTTTGCAAAACAGGAGGTATGAAGATGAGAAAAGGATTGACTGAGCTTGTATTTATTCTTGACAGAAGCGGATCCATGCACGGACTGGAAGCCGACACCATCGGCGGATTCAACAGCATGATCGAACAGCAGAAAAAGCAGGAGGGAGAGGCCTATGTATCTGCCGTTCTCTTCGATGACAGAATGGAGGTTCTCTATGACCGCGTGGATATCGGCAGGGTGGAGCCCATGACGGACAGCCAGTACTATGTGCGCGGCTGTACAGCTTTTATGGATGCTTTCGGCGGTGCGATCCATCACATCGGGAATGTCCATAAGTATGCGCGCGAAGAAGATGTTCCCGAAAAGACCCTCTTTGTGATCATCACAGACGGCATGGAAAATGCCAGCCGCTCCTACAGCCTGGACAAGGTGCGGCACATGGTCAGGCGCCAGCAGGAAAAGTACAACTGGGAATTTCTCTACCTTGGCGCAAATATCGACGCTGTCAAAGAAGCCGGCCGCTTCGGCATCCACGCAAGCCGCACTGCTAACTACGTACACGACAGCGCGGGCACACGGCTCAATTTCGATGTGCTCTCCGATGTGATCAGCAATGCCCGCGCCGCCGAATCCGCGGAAGAGATGAAGGCCATGTTCGACCGCGATGAGCCTATGGCGCCGATCCGCAGAGATTATGAAAAAAGAAAAGGCGGAAAATAAAGGAAAAGAAACAGCAAGGAAAGGAATAGCCGAAAAGAATAGGCGAAAAGAATAGCACCTAATAAAGAATATAGACGAAAAAAGAACGGGTCCGCACAGCAAAGTGCGAACCCGTCCCTTTTAATCAGAAGATATGATCAGCAGATCGGACCATTCCTTGTAAATATCCTGCTGCCGACTGTCTTATTCTTCTACTGTGCAGTACATGAAGTACTTGAAGCCCAGAGGAGTGCTGAAGAAGCCCTTGACGCTGGAATCGATCATGTACAGATCGGTGTAGTAGTACAGAGGGCAGATTGTACCGGTGCTCATGAGCAGATCTTCTGCCCTGTGCATCAGCTCGTAGCGAACCTCGGGATCGGAGCAGGCCTTGATATCCGCAATGATGACATCATAGGTCTCTGCCCATGTGCCGTTCTCAACCTTGGTGTCATAGCCGAGGTCAGTCAGATCAAGACTGTAAGCCTTGACATCCTTGTGTGCGCCCTTGCCGAGCTGGCAGTCGTTGTTGCCGGAATCGGTGATCCACATGTCGAGCATGGAGATCGGGTCATTGTAATCGCAGAGCCAGCCGTTGCGAGCGATGGAGTAATCGCCGGCCTTTCTGGTATTCAGGAAGGTATTCCACTCCTGGTTCTCCAGATTCATAGTGATACCGACAGAAGCAAGTGCACTCTGCAGGTACTCGCCGATGGCCTTGTGGCCTTCGCTTGTGTTATAGAGATAAGTCAGAGTGGGGAAATTCTTAACTGTCTGGGTCGCTTCGTCGAAATCATAGTATTTCTTGAGAACTTCGATTGCTGCAGCATAGTTGCTCTCCAGGGCATCCGGGGATACATCGTAATACCCGACAAAGCCGTCATTGTGGCCTGCCTTGGAGCTGAAATCGGTCTTGCCGTCTGCTTCTGTCAGTCCGCTGGAGACGAAGGAGGAAGCAGGGGTCTGGCCGCCCTGAGCGATATCATTGACGATATAGTTGCGGTCGAACAGCAGGGAGATGGCATTGCGGATCTCTGCACGGGCATCCTCTGCCTCTTTGCCTTCCAGTCCGGAATCAGCGGGGAGGATATCCTCGTTGACATTCCAGCCTACATAGTAAGTACCCAGCTGGCCTTCTACTACGAATTCATCGGGATACTCTTCCTTGAGGGAAGCGATTTCGTTGGTCGGAACATCGTCGATCAGCTTCCAGTCGCCGTTCTCAAAGTTTGTGAGCATGTTGTTGGCATCGTCAGA
This sequence comes from Lachnospiraceae bacterium, assembly GCA_045130475.1. Classification (GTDB taxonomy): domain Bacteria; phylum Bacillota; class Clostridia; order Lachnospirales; family Lachnospiraceae; genus CAG-791. The sequence continues at coordinate 24,917 of JBGUPU010000071.1, read as the reverse complement.
CATGTAGAAGTTGATGGCGGGCATGGTGATACTTGCCGCATCGTGGTAATTCTCGTTCTTCTTCATGGTGATGACACTGTTGTGCTGCCATGCAGTCATGGTATAAGGTCCGTTGCCGATGTAGGTGGAAGGATCTGTTGCCCAGCCTTCATTCTCTACGACGTCCTTGCGAACAGGCATGTAGGTCGGGAATGCAAGAAGCTCATTCCAATAAGGAACTCTCTGCTTGGTTGTAACTTCCAGGGTCTTATCATCAACAGCCTTGATCTGAAGGAGTTCGGAATCAGGATTGACATATTCCACGACAGGCGCGCCTTCTTCGTCCACTTCTCCGGTCTCTTTTGTCTCGGTCATTTCGTCATAGCCGACGATCTGGTCGAACATATAGCCATAATCGGAAGCTGTATCGGGATCTGCAGCCCTCTTCCATGCAAACTCGAAATCGGCTGCAGTCAGAGGCTGACCGTCGGACCACTTGAGGTCATCGAGCAGAGTATAGGTGTACTTGACTGATCCGTCTTCATTCTCTTCACCTTCGACCAGCTCTTTGACACAGTCAGGAGCGATGATAAAGGAACCGTCATCAGCCTGCTCCCACTTTGCAAGGCCTGCAAAAGTGTGGATGATCAGGGTTGCGCCGTCGACCGCGCTGTTGAGAGCGGGGTCGATGTTGTCGGGCTCGGAAGCGATACAGACATTGATGCCGTCTGCAGCGATGAGAGACTCGTCAACCTCTGCAGGAGCAGCCTCTTCGCCTTCTGCAGCTGCCGCATCGTCAGCCGGAGCTTCCGCCTCGGCAGTTACAGCTTCCGCAGCATCGTCTGCAACTCCGCCGCCGTTTGCAGCAGAATCGCCGCATGCGCACAGGCCGATGGCCATCATGGCGCACAACGCAAGTGCTACTAATCTTTTCATTTCTTTCCTCCCTTAAAACGATGAAAAAAAGTTACCGGCAGTGCCTTCCCTGTCCTGTGCCTTTTATACTTTTTCAAAAGTCACAAAAAGGAAAAACCTGCATTCTATTGCATAAACCTTCCACAGGAAGGATCTGCACGATTTTGTTATTTCAGATTCTTATCTGATCTTATTCTTTTGCCCGGTTTGCCCGAGGCCCGGACAGGCCCGAAAATCAGCTGATGTCCTCGATCCTGTGGCAGGCGACAAAGCGTCCCTTCTCAATCTCACGCAGCTCCGGCATGCTCTCCTTGCAGGATTCCTTCGCGTAAGGGCAGCGGGTATGGAAGGGGCATCCGGGAGGTGCGTTCAGGGGACTGGGAATCTCGCCGGACATGGCAATACGCTGGTTTGCGCGTGCCACTACGGGATCCGGTACAGGGACAGCCGAGATCAGCGCCCGTGTGTAGGGATGCAGCGGACGGTCATAGATTTCATTTGCCGGGGCAAGCTCAACCATATGTCCCAGATACATGACCGCGATCCTGTCTGAAATGTGGCGCACGACCAGAAGATCATGAGCGATAAACAGATAGGTCAGTCCCAGTTCGTCCTGCAGTTCATCGAACATATTGATGACCTGGGCCTGGATGGAGACGTCGAGTGCCGATACAGGCTCATCACAGACGATGAAATCAGGATTGACTGCCAGTGATCTGGCAATACCGACACGCTGGCGCTGTCCGCCGGAAAACTCATGGGCGTAACGAGCCGCGTGTTCGGAGTTCAGGCCGACGTGATCCATGAGTTCCAGGATCCGCTCTCTGCGCTCCTCTTTCGTCTTATATAAATTCTGAACATCCAGCGGTTCACCGATGATATCGGCAACCGTCATACGGGGATCCAGTGAAGAATAGGGATCCTGGAAGACCATGGTGGCCTTGCGGCGGAAGTCCTCGATATCTTTTTTGGTCTTGATGGACTTGCCGCGATAGATCACTTCACCGTCGGTGGGTTTGTAGAGGTGCAGGATGGTCCGGCCTGCAGTCGTCTTGCCGCAGCCTGACTCGCCTACGAGGCCAAGTGTCTCGCCTTCCATGATATCGAAGGAAATATCGTCCACTGCCTTGAGGGGCTTTGTCTTGAAAAAGCCCATGTTGATCGGAAAATACTGTTTTAAATGGCTGACCCGGATGAGCGGCTCGCCGTTATTACTCTGATTACTCATTGCTTTCTCCTTTACGCCGCTCAGTTCTGGTCTGCTGCCGTCTTGACATTCATCCAGCATGCCGCCATATGGTTTTCATTGATGGTAAAGCGCTGACATGCCTCTCGGATACAGATTTTCATTGCCGCGTCACAGCGGGGCGCAAACGCACAGCCCTTGGGCATATTCAGCAGATCGATGGGGGTTCCGCTGATGGGCTGCAGCTTCTGTCCTTCATTTCCTGTAGTCGGAATCGAGCGCAGAAGTCCCTTGGTATATTCATGGCAGGGATTGTAGAAAATCTCATCCGCCGTGCCCTGTTCACAGATGGATCCGGCATACATGACGACAACTTCATCACAGAGCTGTGCCACAACACCCAGGTCATGCGTGATCATAATGATCGCCATGCCCATCTCTTTCTGAATATCTTTCATCAGTTCCAGGATGCCTGCCTGGATCGTCACGTCCAGGGCAGTGGTGGGCTCGTCCGCGATCAGGATGTCCGGCTCGCAGGCAAGCGCCATCGCGATCATAACCCTCTGCCGCATACCTCCGGAAAACTCAAAGGGATACTGTTTCATGCGCTTCTCGGGCTCGTTGACATTGACCAGACGAAGCATCTCTACAGCGCGGTCCCAGGCCTGCTGCTTATTGCGGTCTGTGTGGAGCAGGATTGCCTCCATCAGCTGTTTTCCGATCGTATAGGTCGGGTTGAGGCTGGTCATGGGATCCTGGAAAATGATCGATATCTTGTTGCCGCGGATCGTTTTCATCAGCTTTTCGTCGGCGCCGACCAGCTCCTGTCCGTCGAATTTGATCGAACCGGAGACGATCTTACCTGTGGTCGCCAGGATCTGCATGATCGAATAGGCGGTGACAGATTTTCCCGATCCGGACTCTCCCACGATTCCCAGAACTTTTCCTCGTTCCAGATTAAAAGAAACACCATTCACTGCACGCACCTCACCGGCATCGGTGAAAAAGGATGTATGCAGATCTTTTACTTCAAGCAGTGCCATTGTTCTTCCTCCTTTTTCATCATCTGCATCAGCCGTTCAGTTTCGGATCGAAGGCGTCGCGCAGTCCGTCGCCGAAAAGGTTCAGTGAGAGCACGATCAGTGAGATCACGATTGCGGGGATGACCAGACGATAAGGATAGGACTTCAGACCGTTGAGCGCGTCCGAGGCCAGCGAACCCAGGGAAGGCATAGGCGCGTTGACGCCCAGTCCCAGGAAGGAAAGGTAGCTCTCGGTGAAGATCGCGTTCGGGATCTGCAGGGCTGTCGAAATAACAATGACCGAAATGGAGTTGGGGATCAGGTGCTTGCGGATGACCCATCCCGCCTTGGCGCCGCTCGCCTGCGCCGCCAGGACATACTCCTGTTCGCGCAGGGAGAGGATCTGTCCGCGGATCAGCCGGGACATGGAGACCCAGTACAAAAGCGCGAAAATAATGAAGAGGGATATGATGTTGGATCCGATCTTCTCCAGGACAGTTCCCTCCAGTGCCTTGCCCATCGGTTCACGAAGGACCGAGGCAAGCAGGATGACCATCAGCATATCCGGCAGCGAGTATATGACATCTACGATACGCATGATGACGATATCCACCATCCCTCCTGCGTATCCTGCCACCGATCCTACGACCAGGCCGATGACCAGGACAATGATACTGGCAAAAAAGCCGACTGCCAGGGAAATACGGGTGCCGTAGATGACACGGATGAAATAGTCGCGTCCCGAGGAATCCGTCCCGAACACATGCGGGAAGACCTTTTCTCCCTCTTCGATCCGCTTCATCTCAGATTTTGAGTACTCGAAGGGCCTGAGATTGTTATAGGAAGCATCCACGGGTTTGCCGGGGGTGACACCCAGCATGGATTCATATTTATAAGGCCAGAACATGGGTACCAGGATCGACGCCAGTGTGATCAGAATGATGATCCCGAAACTCACCATAGCGACCTTGTTTTTCTTCAGACGGCGGACACCGTCCTGGAAAGCGGTCGTGGACGGCCTCATCTTGACCATATATTCTTTTTCTTTTTCGCTTGCAGGCATCAGGTCGTCCAGATTCACCTGCATGCTCAGTTTCTTCAAATTGCTGTCCATGTTTCCTCCAATAATTCCCTGCTGTTTATTCCAGCGTAATACGAGGGTCAACGACCTTGTACAGAATATCACTGACCAGGTTCATGACTACGATCAGTGTGGCGAGTACAATGGTCGTTCCCATGATCATCATGTAGTCACGGTTGATGATGCTGCTGACAAATGCTCTGCCGATGCCGGGCACGGCAAAGATCTGTTCCACGACCAGGGAACCTGTGACGATATAAGCCAGCATGGGACCAAAATAGGTAATAACAGGGATCAGCGAATTCTTGAGCGCATGCCCGAAGATGATCTTTCCCGCAGGCACACCTTTGGCCTTCGCCGTGCGGATGTAGTCCTGTCCCAGTACATCCAGCATGGAGGAACGTGTCAGACGTGTGATATAAGCCATGGGATACAGCATCAGAGTGATGACGGGAAGGATCAGACCTCCCGAAGCTGCGCCGTTGGCAGGCAGAACCTGCAGTTTAATGGCAAAAACGACCAGCAGAAGCGACCCCATAATAAAGGAAGGCATCGAGACAAAGGCTGTCGTCAGGACCATGATAATGCGGTCCAGAATCGTATTTCTGCGAAGTGCAGCACCGGCGCCCAGCACTACTCCGATCACCAGAGCCAGAACCGCTGCCACGACACCGAGTTTTGCACTGGTCCTGAGACCGTCCGCCATGATGTCGATGACCATGCGGCCCCTCTGCTTGAGGGACGGACCGAAGCGCAGGTGCACGACGTCATTGAGATAGGTAAAATACTGTGTGCTCAGAGGTTTGTCGAGACCGTACTTGGCTTCCAGCGCCTGCTGGGCAGCTTTCGAAATGGCCTTTTCACCGACAAACGGGCCGCCCGGGACCGCATGCATGATAAAAAAGGTCAGCGTAAATACGACCCAGACCGTGAAGACAGCCAGGATCAGACGTTTGATGATGTAACTGATCGTTTTGGGATTCATAAGAAAAAATCTCCGTTCCAGAGCGTATTTTCGCGAGGGACGGAAAACAATGCTGCAATGGTGCACAAAGTGCATGCTCCCATCGGAATCCGCAGCAAATCTGAAGACAGGATTGCAGAAATAATGTTACGAAAGGCGGTGGCACGTCTACAGTTCCATCCTGAATTTTGCTTGGTCCAAAATCAGGGCAGTTATCTTTTCCGTCAGGACCAATGTGGCGCTCTGCACATCGATCTCCGATCGCACTAGGTAAATGTGTATAGATTTCATCCATTATAAACCATCAATTCAGCATATTCAACTAATTACCCCGTCTCTGACCGCCATTTTCTGTCCTCCTTTCACTAAAAGCGAACCTTTTTTCCGGATTGCCCATGGGTAGAAAGGAAACATTTCTGTATATATATAGAAAAAGCGATGAAAAAGCAGACAACTGCCTTTTCATCGCTCATATTTCCAGATATTCAAGTGGATTTCATTATATCAACCCACACTTTTGCCGGCGGCTTGATCCTGTGGTTTCCCACCCGCTTTTTCGCCGGCGGCTTGATCCTGCGGTTTCCACCCGCTTTTTCGCCGGCGGCTTGATCCTGTGGTTTCCACCCTTTTCCGCCTGCGCTTTATTCCGTAAAGAGGGCTGTGGAATAATACCTGTCGCCGCTGTCGGGCAGAATTGCCACGATCACCTTGCCCTTGTTTTCAGGGCGCTTTGCCAGCTCGATTGCGCCATGCAGGGCAGCGCCGGAGGAAATACCAACCGAAATGCCTTCCTTTTTGGCCAGAAGCTTGGCAGCTGCAAAAGCGTCGTCACCGGCTGCCTTGAAGATCTCGTCATAGATTCCGGTATTGAGGACTGCCGGCACAAAACCCGCGCCGATTCCCTGAATCTTGTGTGGACCTGCCTTGCCTTCGGAAAGGACAGGGGAATCCTCGGGCTCAAGAGCCACTACCTTCACGTCAGGGTTCTGTTCCTTGAGGTACTCGCCTGCGCCTGTCAGTGTGCCTCCTGTGCCGACGCCCGCGATCAGGATGTCCACTTTGCCGTCCGTATCCTTCCAGATTTCGGGACCGGTGGTTGCCTTGTGGATCGCCGGATTTGCAGGGTTGACGAACTGTCCGGGAATAAAGCCTCCGGGGATCTCCTTTGCCAGCTCCTCAGCCTTCTGGATAGCGCCCGTCATACCCTTGGCACCCTCAGTCAGAACGATTTCAGCGCCGTAGGCCTTCAGAATATTCCTGCGCTCCACACTCATGGTCTCCGGCATAGTGAGGATCGTGCGGTATCCCTTGCCTGCTGCGATCGCAGCAAGGCCGATTCCTGTATTACCTGAAGTGGGCTCGATGATCACAGAACCCTCTTTCAGAAGCCCCTTCTCCTCAGCGTCTTCAATCATGGCCTTGGCCACTCTGTCCTTGACACTGCCGGCGGGATTCATATATTCCAGTTTTACCAGGACGGTTGCTTCCAGTCCCAGTTCTTTCTCAATATTTACAACCTCTACCAGAGGAGTATTTCCGATCAGTCCAAGCATTCCTTTGTAAATATTCGCCATCTTTCTACCTCTCTTATGTTTTTGCGGTACCGCAGTACTGCTTCTGCATTCCGTAACTTCTTAATATTATACACTTTCTTTCTGTTCTGAAAAGTCTTACTGCACCGCGGCAAAGTTTTTTCAAAATTCCTGACAAAAATCTTACTGCACTGCGGCAAAGCCTTTTTCCAGATCCGCGATAATATCATCGATGTGCTCTGTGCCGATGGAAAGACGGATCGTTCCGGGAGTGATGCCCTGGTCCAGAAGCTCCTCTTCGGAGAGCTGCGAGTGGGTCGTAGAAGCCGGGTGGATCACCAGACTCTTCACATCAGCCACATTGGCCAGAAGAGAAAAGATTTCCAGATTGTCGATAAACTTCCAGGCCGCTTCCTTCCCGCCTTTGATTTCAAATGTGAAAATAGAAGCTCCTCCGTCCGGGAAATACTTCTGATACAGTTCATGATCCGGATGGTCGGCAAGAGAAGGATGATTGACCTTTTCCACCAGCGGATGATTGCTCAAGAAGTCTACGACTTTTGCAGTATTTTCTGCGTGCCGTTCCAGACGCAGGGACAGAGTCTCCACGCCCTGCAGAAGCAGAAATGCATTGAAAGGAGAGATCGCGGCGCCTGTATCGCGCAGAAGGATCGCGCGGATATAGGTCACAAAGGCCGCAGGGCCGACTGCATCGTAAAATGAGATTCCGTGGTAGCTGGGGTTGGCTTCCGCGATCTGAGGATATTTGCCGCCTGCCTTCCAGTCAAACTTTCCGGATTCCACGATGATTCCGCCGAGAGTCGTTCCGTGTCCTCCGATAAACTTGGTGGCGGAGTGGACTACAATATCAGCCCCGTGCTCGATCGGCCTGATCAGGTAGGGAGTTCCGAAAGTATTGTCGATCACCAGCGGAAGTCCGTGCCTGTGCGCGATTTCCGCGATCGCATCGATATCCGGAATATCGCTGTTGGGATTGCCCAGGGTCTCCAGATAAACCGCCCTGGTATTATCCTGGATCGCCGCCTCAACCTCTTCCAGATTATGTGCGTCCACGAAAGTCGTGGTGACGCCGTACTGAGGAAGCGTGTGGGCCAGCAGGTTAAAACTGCCGCCGTAGATCGTCTTCTGCGCAACAACATGACCGCCGTTAGCCGCAAGTGCCTCGATCGTATAGGTGATGGCAGCCGCACCCGAAGCCACTGCCAGAGCTGCGCTTCCGCCCTCCAGGGCGGCCAGCCTCTTCTCCAGAACATCCTGTGTGGAATTTGTCAGTCTTCCGTAGATATTTCCGGGATCAGCCAGGCCGAAGCGGTCTGCAGCATGCTGACTGTTGTGGAACACATAGGAGGTTGTCTGATAAATCGGCACAGCCCTCGAATCTGTTGCGGGATCCGCCTGCTCCTGACCTACATGCAGCTGAAGTGTTTCGAATTTATATTTACTCATTTATATATACTCCTGTTCATATTTTTTATCTGCAGTTCCCGGAATCTGTCCCGAACCATTCAGCGGAAGATCGATCACTGTAAAAACTGCGTTTTCGAATCCTCATTACGGCGAAAGGGCAGCCCGGTGATCACTGCTGCCCATCCGCCTTTCTACAGATACATCGCATTCGAAAATATGAAACAGGATTTCTTACCTTTTGGGATAAATCACACATCTATACTCTCCAGGGATATTAAGCGAGTCTCATGCCTGCATACAGAGCCGTCTCCCTGCCGGTCCTGTACTGAAGCAGTGCAGAAACGCAATTGTCATACTTGCGGTTATGACCCTGCTCTCACAAATATCTATGAGTAAAAACCGGATCAGCAGTCTGCTCACTCTTCTTCGGGAATGTCGTGAGGATCGTGTGCAGGCCTTGTAACAAAGTCAGCGGGTCTCTTCTCCGGATATCTGGAATAGTAATCCTCCAGTGCAGACTGGATCGCTTCCTCGGCAAGAACCGAACAGTGGAGCTTATACGCGGGAAGTCCGTCGAGTGCCTCGGTCACCGCCTTATTGGTCAGGTTCATGGCCTCGCTTAAAGGTTTTCCCTTGATCAGCTCGGTCGCCATCGAACTTGAGGCGATTGCGCTGCCGCATCCGAAGGTCTCGAACTTCACATCCTCAACGATGTCATCCTCGATCTTGAGGTACATCTTCATAATATCTCCGCACTTCGCGTTGCCTACTTCGCCGATGGCGTTCGCATCCTCGATCACGCCGACATTGCGGGGATTGCGGAAATGATCCATTACCTTTTCACTATACAGTGCCATCTTTTTTTCCTCCGGTCATTTCATTTTATAATCTGTCTATTTGGGCAATCTGGTGTAATTCATTTTATTATTACAGGATGAAGGGGGTCTTTCCCGCCACCAGATCTCTCCATACCGGGGAGAAGCTGCGCAGATATTCAACCACTTCCTTCACTGATTTGACGATGTAATCGACCTCTTCCTCTGTGATATCCTCTCCCAGACTCAAACGGAGTGACCCGTGAGCCACATCGTGCACACGGCCGATGGCCAGAAGCACATGACTGGGATCGAGAGAGCCCGAGGTGCAGGCACTGCCGGAGGAAGCGCTGATTCCCTTATCATCCAGAAGGAGCAGGAGCGACTCGCCCTCAATTCCTTCAAAGCAGAAATTCGCATTGCCGGGAAGCCGCTTGTGCGCGTCTCCGTTGAGCGCAGAGTGGGGAATCTCTAAAAGTCCCCGGATCAGACGATCCCGAAGCCCAGTCTGGTGCTCTGCATTCTCTGCCATGTGATCTGCAGCCTCCTTCAGTGCAGCTGCCATTGACATGATTCCGGGAACATTTTCCGTACCGGCACGTTTTCCTTTTTCCTGGGCACCGCCCTCGATCAGATTCGTGAGCGCAATCCCCTTCCTCGCATACAGGAAGCCGACGCCCTTGGGGCCGTGAAATTTGTGGGCTGAAGCCGAGAGCATATCGATCTGCATCTCTTTCACATCGATCGGCAGATGTCCAACGGCCTGCACTGCGTCCGTGTGGAAAAGAACACCGTGCTTTTTGCAGATCGCTCCGATCTCCCCGATCGGCTGAATCGTACCGATCTCATTGTTGGCTGTCATAATTGTCACAAGGCATGTATCATCGCGGATCGCCGCCTCCAGTTCCGCAGGTACGACCAGGCCATCTTCATGAACCGGAAGAAGAGTAACTTCAAACCCTTCCTTTTCCAGACGGTTCAGCGTATGGAGGATTGCGTGATGTTCAAAAGCAGAAGAAATGATATGCTTTTTCCCTTTTCGCGCCCCTATGGCTGCCGCCGAGCGCAGGGCCTGGTTGTCTGCTTCACTTCCGCCGGAAGTAAAGAGGATTTCCTTGGGATCTGCATTGATCACCGCAGCCACCTGCTCGCGAGCCTGATCAAGCGCCTCTTTGGCCTCCTGCCCGATGGAATAGAGACTAGAAGGATTCCCGTATACGTTCTCCATGTAAGGAATCATAGCGTCAATCGCTGTTCTGCTCATCCTTGTAGTTGCCGCATTGTCCGCATATATCTTCATGTTTTTTCTCCGTGTTTTCTTTTGATCGTCCTGTGTACTGGCTGTTTGTTGACTGACTGGTGTGATTATAAAACTATTTACCTACCGTGTCAATAGGTTAATAAACACTATATTTGTGCAGTTTTCGGAATGTACACCAATTTTTACACCAATACGCCCGAATCAAAAGAAATTGACTGCTTTCATGTGATCGTTTTTTGATTCCACTACAACATGAGCATACAGGCCTAATGTCATTTGAATGTTTGTGTGTCCCATGATCTCCATTAGCACTTTCGCCGGCATACCTGATTCAATGCACCTGGTTGCAAATGTATCCCGGAACGCATGAACACTGAATTTTTCAATCCCTGCGGCCTCGCAGATTCTTTTAATATCTAAGTTAATAGATGCAATCTGCACAAGCCCGCCCTTCTGCCCTCTGAATATGGGTGCATCCAGGTCGATCACTTTTCCCCCTCGCAAATGTCTTTCTATGTTCATCTGATCTGTGATCGCTTTTCGCGCGTCCTCATTCAATGGGATATATCTGCGCCCCGCTTCTGTCTTTGCTTCTTCTCCGATCACAAACGCCCCTGTTTCTGTCCTGGTCAATGTTCTGCACACCTTTATCCCATTCCCGGAAATATGGACCGGAGCAAGGGCGGCCGCTTCTCCATTCCTCATTCCTGTATTGAGCATCAAAATATATTGATTCAAGAACCAGGAGCCCCGCCTTCTCGCTTCATCCAGGAACGCTGCAGTTTCTTCCCTGGTCAATGCTCTGTGGTTAGTGTCGCGGGCCTTTTCCTCTGTTCTCTTCATTGCTTTTACCCCTTTTACCGGATTCCATGAACATATTCGTTCTGTGACTGCTGCTTTATACATACATGATAAAAAAGTGATCCGTGAATTGATCCCGGTCGAAGATATTCCATTATCCGCAAGAGCTTTTTGCAGGTCCCTGATATTTTGAACTTCTACCTTGTCAAGTTTCAATTCTCCGAACTTGCGCCCTGATCCGTCTATAACAGTTCCGCAAATACTTTTCGCCCTCAATCCATAATTGTAAATAGTCGTTGCTTTGTCATGTTCTCGCAAAGAATCAATGTACTGATCCGCATACTCCGCAACCGTCATCACTTTGCCGCTTTTGTACAGGCCTGCAGCAATCTTTTCGCGCTTCTGTAATTCCTTTTCGCGGCACTCTTTAACCGTCTGCCCGTATACAGTGTAGCGTTTTCCCTCAACTGTGAACCGGCACATTATTGTACCGTCTTTCCTTTTTGACATTCCTGCGGGTAGTCTTGCCATTATTTCACCTCTCTGTTATTCTGTCGTTGCCGTACTCTAAAGGGCGGCCCGGTTGTCACCTTTGGCCGCCCTCCTACGCCTCATTAATTCCCCTGTTCGATTTGACGTCAGCAGGGGGATTTTTGTTTTTTTGGATATGCTATCGTCAACGCGTGCAGCATTATCAAATACAGTTTGCGGGGATCGCCGGCACTCTTTGCCGCGTCCAGGATCACGTCATAAACAGGTTCTCTGTTTCCGCTGTGGTTAAATTCACACCAGGCCGCCTCTGCTTCTTCCGGGTAGCGGCTCCAATCAAAGCTGCTCATTTTGCAATCCTCACATGTCCGAAATTATCGAGATAAACTTGCACTCCCGGCCTGATCTGCTCTAACTCCTTTTCGGCTTCTGCAATCTCTTCCTCAGTTTCAATTATGCTGTTCTGTTCTGCGCGTACAATTGCATTTGCAATATAGATGCGTGCAGGTGCAACAACATTGTGAGCACACCAATTGCAGCAACGCTTTTCCTGCTCGTCGCCTGCATAAGCTACCGGCTCCGGATTATTCCCATGTCCCAAAAATTCCTTTCCGCAGATTGCACAAACTTTCTTTGCTTTCATTTACGAGTCCTTTCTCCCTGTCTTTCCAGAGTGTCATTGATAAAAGATGCTATATAGTGATATATGACTCACATACCGGCATTATATCCGGTATCTGCTTCACATGTCAACCGTCTGTTTTTATCCGGTTCTGTGTGGTATCATCTTCAATTATGGGAAAATATAAAGGAATGACGCCCGCAAGGGCAAAAGCAAGTGAAAAATATCTGTCTGAAAAAGTAGATTCTATTACTGTTAGACTTCCCAAAGGGGAAAAAGAAAAAGTACAGGCCGCCGCAGATGCCGCAGGGCTGTCTCTTTCCCGTTTCTGCGCTGATGCTATCCGGGAAAAGGCTGCCGCAGTATGTGATTCACATACCGTGGCGCCCTGAATTTGCCACCTGTGCGCCCCTGTGCGCCGTTTTTAAGGCTTTTATGGGTGTTTATACCTCTATGCCCTTTATTTTGCATGTGGGCGCTTCTGCGCGGTCGGCTATGCTTTTATGATTCATAGTTTAAAGCCTGCAGTCATTTAAAAGGTCAACTATCATTTGACTTTTTTGTTTTGTATGTCCGCATGGTTGCCCCTGCACTTGTGCATGAGTAGTTGCCGAAATAACGACAACTGCATTTTTTACCCGGAAAAAAAGCTCCGTCATTCTGCACAATTTAGCTTTTATGTCCGTCTGTGGCGGACAGTGCACCCCCTTCCAGATATGCTCTTGTTTGCATGATCTTTTCATACAGAGCATTTTCTTTGATACCGTTGTGCAAAATGACTATGCAACTATTCGTTAAACAAATGTTTCGTGAATAGTTGGAGCACATTTTTTATACATTTACCAAAAAACATACAGGACGAAAAAGTGATAATTATTAACGCTTTTTCGTCCTTTTTGTTGCTTTTTACACTACCGTTTATTATTTTGTGATCTTGTCGGCCACCCCGAACCGCATAGCCCACATTCCTGCAGCCGTGAAAAGTTCCGGGTGATCTGTGCATACTCTGTTCCAGGTCTCGCCGGGATCGCTTTTCAGTGTCGGCTCCTGGAATAAGCAATAATAATAAAATGCATCTGCCGACTGCGCTGTAAATCCGTCAAAATGTTCGGCGGGCCCTTTTCGGGTGTAATCAATGGCCATGGAAAACATATTTTTCAACACTTCCATGCTCTTCTGAAATTCCCCTGTATGATCTTCCGGGATTGCCTGCATAATCCGCCTTGCTCCCGGTGTCCCCTCAACTGCTGCAGTGATCGCAGATATTGCAAGCGTATCATCTGTGAACTCTTCGAGCATTACCCGGAGCGCGTCAAGCTCTGCGGGCCTGATCTCGTTTTTAGTCACAATCCCCCGAATGATAGATACTTTTTCATTCAATCTGTGTGAATAGTCGGTGTCTTTCGCACGCGCCTGTGCCCGGTCCAGGTCAACCGCGTTCTGTGCCTCGATTGCCTTGTCGATCGCCGCAAGGCCCTGCGCTTTCATGTCCTCGCTGATCTTTCCGGTTTCCTCGCTAATCTCCATGCGCTTCTGATATTTGTATGCATCTGTGTACTCTGCAGCAGCCTGCAGTTTCACATATTCCGCAGCCGCGTTCTCTGCGGCCTGCTTTGCTGTCAGAATACAATTTGCAAGAATCCTGTTATAAAACTCCATTTCTTTTTTTCCTTTCTTTCTGTATGCCGGTTTCTTTGTCTGCTTTCCTTCTGTGGGTGCTCTTACTGTCTGTTTACGGCATTTTTGACATAATAGAGCCTGCTCCCGGCCCCGATCGCGTCCGAATTGCCGTATTTTATAGGTCTTTTTTGTCGTTTTGTATGTCATTTTCCCGTTCTATTATCCGCAGGGCTGTTCTTTCTGTTGCACTTTCCCTGGTATTTTTAAACGTTGATACCCCTGTGCCGTGAATACCCTGGTTATAGTAGTATTCATCATCCAGGAAACAAGATAATTGTTTCCCGTACCTTTCCCGGAGCTCTTGCCGCCCTTCTTTCAGTCGTCTGCGAATAGTCCCTGCAGGTGTGTTTGTGGCTGTTCCGATCTCGTTTGAAGTCATACCATGCAGGTAAAACAGCTTGATTGCGTCTCTCTGATTCTTCCCGCTTTCTGTATCTGCCAAACTGTCAACCGCCTGCCATACTGCCCGCTTTCGCTGATCCTCAAATATTGCAGATGTAACCTCGCTTTCTATGTCTGTGTTCCCTGGTAACATATCCGCTTTTGATTCATCTGTCAGAATATAGTCAAGACTTGCAACCGTCCCGCACTCCATTGATGCCCGCAGGCTTTTCAACTGATCCGAAGTTAATTCCAGGGCTTTCATTAAGTCCGCGTCTGTCGGCTCTGTCCCGGTGTCTCTCTCGTACTCTGTGCAATAATGCCGATATTTAGCGGCCTGCCTTGCCTTGTGATGCGGCATTGAAATAATGCCGCTGTGTGTGTATACATACCCGCCAACATCCCTCAGAACTGTTCTAACAAGTAGCGACGAAAACAGCGCCCCTCTTTCGCTGTCATACTTTTCGACTGCCCGCGAAAAAGCAATATAACCTTCCTGCATCAAATCATCATATTCTATGATTTTTGTATATCTCTGCACTGTTTTTGAGACTAATCTGCGGCACTGATTCCACAACTGCAGCATCATTTCCCCGTTCCGATCCTGCCCGGCCTGTATTCTCATTACAAGCTGTTCATTTGTCACTTTTTCCACCTCTGCAGGATTCTGCAGGGCTTATTCTTCCAGGTTTAAAACTGCCTGCCCTTCTAATTCTCTCAATGCATCGCGGGCCGATCTGATCCCCCGGAATGTTCCTCTTGCCTGCTTTTCCATCCTGTCAATATATTCGCGCAGTTCTTCCCGTGATGCCGGGATATAATAGCCCACTGCACTGCTGCAGATTACTGCGCCGTTTTTCCGGAGCTCTGCGATATATGCCCGGAGTGTCCTCTCGTTTTTTACTCCAACCATGCCCGCAAGCCTATTAACAGAAATTGCACTTTCTTTTCCCTTCGGAATATAGTCCAGGATGCAATTTATAATACTATCCATCTTTTTCACTCCATCCATCTTTTTGAATAATTTTCTTCGATTTTTTACCCCCGTTCCGGAGCTCCGAAAACCGTTTTATATACTCGCACGTCAACCCCTGCCGGGTGATCCCGTATAATCGCGCGCGCTTCCTCTTCTGTGATCCGCTTCACGTCCAGGCCTGCGCCCTCTGTGATCTGGTAAAAATTCCGCTTTGCTGTGGCGTAAACTGTGACTGTTTCCAGGTCTTTCACCGTGTCAACCTCGCAGATCTTCATGTCTTCTGCAGGAATAACCAAAAGCCCGTCAATTACAAACTGCCTGTTTTTTTCCATGCTCTCGCCTTTCCCGTGGGGCCGTTTTTGCGTTTTTTGCCCGCCCTCGGTCCCCTCGCTTAAAATCTGCCCTTTTCTGCGGAAATATAAACCCGTGGGTATATGGTAAACTTTATATATTGTGTGTGGATTTCCGCACAAGGTTAGTCATATCTATAATGGAATGGTTGTGTGGATTTCCGCACAAGGTTAGTCACCCTTTCTTTGTGCCTTGTGTGGATTTCCGCACAAGGTTACGGGCCTCTTGTGTGGATTTCCGCACAAGGGTTTTTTATTCCAGTCCACCACTTATCTGAAAATCTATATATGCTTTTCTTCTTTGTGGCCCTCCCGTTTACAACTGTTTCTATAAAGCCGGCCCTCTCCAATGCGTCAACGTCTTTATAAAACTCTGTGTTGCCGTTCCCTTTTGTGATCCCGTATTTTACCGCATCCAGGCGGCTGAAATAAAAAAGTTCATCTGCCTGCAGTTCTGGAATTTCCGGGTGATCTTTTCCGGGTTTCCTCTTGCCGTAATACTGCGCTTTCATGCATAGATACAAGAATCGTTGATTTTTCGTTAATCCCAGAAAAGCCGGGTGAGTTAACATTGACTCGTATATATTCGCGCTTGTGTCGTTGCTCTTGCCCGTACTTTCAAAAGGTTTCGGCCTGTATTTCCTTTTACGCGGCATTGTGGCCCCCTCTTGTTATCCTGTCGGCTGCTGTTCCGCATCCAAGGCCGCGTCAATCACTTTCTTGTCAAATCTGACAAGCTGCCCGAACTTCCGGAGTGCCCCGATCTGCTCCGCCCACTTTCTGAATGTGGTCCGGCCCATGCCGCAGTATGTTGCGCCCTGTATAGCATCTAACATTCTTGTATTCTCTATTTCTGCCTGCTTTCTTTTCTGCATGTGCTTTTCTCCTTTCGTTTTTCCGCTTTTCCGTCCTGCGCCTGTTGGCTGTCGTTTGTGATAGAATAGCTACTTTTTATGCATTGTCAATACAACATTTGTTATATATTATGTTTATACCCCCTTCTTATTGCATATTTAATGTATATATATTCATTTATTAGAACACTTGTTCTGATTTATTCAATATTACTGCCACACCTGGCAGTAATATTGAATTTTCATACATTTGTGAATTTTTTATAAACTTTTTCTGTGTGCCCCCTACTCCAATTCATACACCAATAAATACACCAATTTACACCAATCCAACATAGCCGCCGCATGTTCTTTTATGAGCTCTGACGATTGCCGTTTTGCCTAAAGAACCGCATAAAACAAGGGCTTGCGCCCTCTCTGATAAGAGAACACAAGCCCTGTCGAAATCCCGTTTTACTACCGTGTCAATAGGTTATTAAGATTAAAAAAATATGCAATCGAGACTATTATTCACTCTTGAATCACCTATTTACCTATCGTATAATAGTGTCTATCAACTATTTTCAGGAACATTCGTAAATCTATTTTAGTAAAAATATGGAGGATGACACATTGATTTCTACAAAAGGACGCTATGCACTGCGTGTCATGATCGACCTTGCTGAACACAACGACGGGAATTATATCCCTCTGAAGGATGTGGCGCAGAGACAGGGGATTTCAAAAAAATACCTGGAAATCATTGTAAAAGATCTGGTCAAAGGCAAACTCGTCACCGGCGCAAGCGGCAAGGGGGGCGGGTACAAACTCTGCCGTGCGCCCGAAGAATACAGCGTCGGGGAAATACTGGATCTGACAGAGAGCGCTTCCATGACAACCGTGGCATGCCTGGCGGAAAACGCGCAGGAGTGCCCCCGTGCAGCCGCCTGCCAGACACTCCCCCTATGGGCAGAATATGACAAAATGACACATGATTTCTTTTATGGAAAAAAACTGGACATGCTGATCAAATCAGAGTAAAGGACAACATATTGATCAATCAGAGTAAAAGACATACTGATTAATAAGAGTGAAAGACAGAGAAAGGCACCCGGCCAAATACCGGGTGCCTTTTTCTTTATGAATGAGTTTGAGCTATTTACAGATTATCTGACTGGCAGCTGCCGGATGCGGTCCAATGGACAGTCGACGGCAGCTTTTATTATATGGTCACAGTAACATCCCTGCTGCGGCCGATAATCTGCGAATTCATAATTATGTCAGATCAGAATTAATCCCAGAGCTTCTTGTACAGGTCGATCAGCTCTTCCTTGGTAGGCTGATGCCATGTGTTCTGAGGGCTGCCGCTGGTCAGAGCATCGTCTGCCATCTTCTCGAGGTTTGCGAAGAACTCCTCTTTGTTGATGCCGAACTGCTCGGGAGTGGGGATACCCATCTCGTCGACCATGGACATAACCTTAGCCATGAACTTCTCAGCTGCGGTCTTGTCATCGTCTGTGTCTGCTGCAACGCCGATGGCCTTGCCCAGATCTGCGAAACGAGGATAGCAGCCGGTCAGCATGAAGGGCAGGCAGACCTTGATCAGCATAGCGTTGGATGTGCCGTGAGGAACATGGAACAGAGCGCCGATCGGACGGCTCATGCCGTGGATGATGGTAACGGAAGCGTTTGTGAACGCAATACCTGCCTCGAGAGCAGCGATGGACATCTGAGCCCTTGCTTCCACATTCTTGCCATCATGATAGCAGGTGGAAAGATTTGCCACGATACGCTTCACAGCGGAAAGTGCGAAGGTATCTGTCAGGGGCTGTGCCAGTCTGGAGGTATAAGCTTCCATGCAGTGGCAGAGGGCGTCAAGGCCGGTGTTGGCGGTAACAGAAGGCGGAGCAGTCATGGTGAACTGGGGATCAACGACTGCTACGGGAGGAACAATGCTGGGTCCGAACAGCATCATCTTTACCTTGTTCACAGTGTCAGCGATGATGGTGACTCTGGTTGCCTCGGAACCGGTGCCTGCTGTTGTGGGGATTGCGACCATGGGAGCCACATCCTCTTCAATGCTGCGGCCCATGTAGTCTGTGATCGCGCCACCGCCTGCAGCCACAACTGCGCAGGCCTTCATGGTATCGATGCAGCTACCGCCGCCGAGAGCGATCATGTAATCGCAGCCTTCAGCCTTGTACATTTCCACTGCAGCCTCAACCATCTTGTCGGTGGGCTCGCCGGTGATATCGGAGAAAACAGCGTAAGGAGCATTGTTGCTCTTGAGCATATCCTCAACCTTTGCTACGTTGCCGAACTTGATCATGAAGGGATCAGTCACGATGAGAGCCTTCTTACCAAGCGCACAGATGGAAGGGCCTGCCTTTGTCAGAGCACCTTCTCCGGTGAAAATCTGATGAGGAACCAATAATACGTTTGCCATTCTGTAAGTCCTTTCCGGGGAGCTGCAGCGTCCCCTCACTTCTTGCTATATCCCTTTTTGCTCAGGCCCGCGATCATGGATGACATGCAGCCATGATCATGAACAGCGGGCCCTGAACAATGTTTTAAAATTAAAGATTAAAGGCCTGTGTGCTCTGCGATGTACTTTCTTGCCTTCAGAGCATACTCGAACGGATTCGCCAGAGCGGGATCCTGCTCAGCTTCGACAACAACCCAGCCCTTGTAACCGGAATCCTGGATGATCTGGAAGATAGGCTCGAAGTCGACATCGCCGTCGCCGGGAACTGTGAATGTGCCCTTGCGGACGCCTTCAAGGAAGCTCCACTTGTTTGCACGAGCCTCAGCTACGACGCTGCGGCGAAGGTCCTTGAGGTGGATGTGACGTGTGCGGTCAATGTATTTGCCCAGAACCTTGACGGGGTCAATGTCTGCATAAGAGCAGTGGCCGCTGTCGAAGAGAAGGAATACATAGTTGGGATCAACCATATCCATGAAGCGGTCAATCTCTTCCTCTGTCTGAACAACAGTACCCATGTGATGATGGAATGTAAGAGTCATATCCATCTCCTTGGCAACCTTACCCAGTTTGCTCAGGCCGGTTGTCAGAGTCTCCCACTCATCGTCGTTCATGACATATTTGCCTTCCAGGATGGGCTGAGGCTTGCCCTGGATGCTGTAGCTCTGCTCGGAAGCGCCGATGACGCGTGCGCCAACATAGTGCAGGAAATCACACTGTTTGACAAACTCTTTCTCGACTTCCTCATAGGGCTTTGTCAGCAGGAAGGAGGAGAACCACTGGTTGCAGATGACCATGTCACGAAGGTCAAGAGCTTTCTTCAGCTCGTATTTGTCTGTAGGATAGTGGCCGCCGACTTCGCTTCCCTTGAAGCCTGCAAGAGCCATCTCACTGATGGTCTGCTGGAAGGTGTTCTCCTTGCCCAGCTCAGGCATATCATCGTTTGTCCAGCCGATCGGAGCGATTCCCAGTTTTACCAGATCTTTATTCAGAGTTGCCATGCTTTATCCTTTCCGGGGTCTTAGTACCCTCCCCATAAATATCGTACATGTCATTTGTTAACGTATGCCGGATCAAAACCCCCTGTTAAATCCGGCCCGCCGGAATGAAATTCTTACCAGGGCTGGTTGACGATCTTTGCGTCGTGCAGCCATACATAGGCATCATCTTCGCAGCGGTCAGTCTGCAGCCAGGGATTTCCGGGCAGATGACGAATCATCCAGCAAGTGTACATCAGATAGCCGGGTGCAGCCGACTGAGGATGCAGCCTTCCGCCGGGAATAGCGGAGAAGCTGTTGTCAACGCTCTTGAAAACATCGTCGCCGACAAAGCTGGCGCCGAAGCCTTCAGGGCGGTCAAATTTGAAGTAGTAGAGCTCGGGCTGGGGATGTCTGTGAGGCAGATATCCGGACCAGTTTCCGCGGTCATTCATAACTTCGCCGA
The DNA here is from genome assembly GCA_045130475.1 of Lachnospiraceae bacterium. Lineage (GTDB taxonomy): Bacteria > Bacillota > Clostridia > Lachnospirales > Lachnospiraceae > CAG-791. The sequence continues at coordinate 4,677 of JBGUPU010000071.1, read as the reverse complement.
GAACCATGTTGGACTCAGGGCAGATGTCATGATCAAAGATGGTGTTGACCTGGCGGTTAGCGGTGTCGCCGAATTTGCCCTTTGCACCGGAGTATGCCCAGGGAGCATCTTCGGGAGCGTACAGACGGGAAGCAAAATCCTTCTCGTTCTGTGTGCACTGCACAAGGATCTCAGCGTCCTTGACTGCCGTGACGGTAATCTTTTTGCCGCCGGAAACATGAAGTGCCCAGGGACCTTCTGTGAAAACGTCTTTTCTGGAGCAAGTCTTCTCGCCTTCAGCCCACTTAAAGGTAATCTCACCGGAAAGAAGCAGGACTGCGATCTCTTCGCCTTCTCTGCAGAACTCTCTTGTGCTGCCTGCAGCCATACGATAGAGACGGACGTCCATCAGCATGTCGCGATATTCATTGTCATAAGTGGAAAGAATCTCCTCGCCATTCTCGTCGAATGTGGGATATCCGAATAATTTCTTTTCTACCATCTTTTAATCTTTCCTTTCCCTTTTGGGAATTACCTGTGATAATCCGGTAAACCGGATATCAGTTGGTAACCAGATTATGTCTTATTCTAAGTATGAATCTGTCCCGCCGGATCCTTGAAATCCGGCGGGTACAGTTCACGATGTCCTGTATCAGGTCGCAGCTTTCGCTGCCCGGTACAGTCGGACTGCTTCAAGAAACAGCCGCTCTGAACCGTTTACCTTCTTAATCAATACTTCCTTGCCTCAGCTCTGCGGTCAAGGACTTCCTGAGCTGCTTCACGGACGCTCTCGCTGTCGGAGACCATAGCCATACCGACGTTCCACCATGCGCCATAGCCGTCAGTCATAGTCTTCGGAACAACCTTGAGGTCGAACAGGCAGGCAACAGTCTGCTTCCTGGAGTCGATGAGTGCATCACGCAGCTCCTCGACGCTCTTGCAGGAGTAGGTCTTCATGCCGTAAGCTTCGCCGATCTTGGTGTAATCTGTAGGAACCAGATCTCCGCAAGGCTTCTTGCCGTCGGTGTAACGGAACTCTGTTGCGATGGAGCCGATGCCGTGGGTCATCTCCAGGTTGTTGATGCAGCCGAATCCGCAGTTGTCGAAGACCAGGATGTTGGTCTTGCGGCGCTCCTGCATGATGGTGCCCAGCTCGGAGTTGAGCATCTGGAAACCGGAATCGCCGATGCAGGTGTACTCTTCGACACCGGGCTCTGCCATTCTGACACCCAGGGATGCGCCGACTTCATAACCCATGCAGCTGTAGCCGTACTCTACATGGTAGCCGCCGCGCTTGTCGGTCTTCCATACACGCTGCATGCAGCTGGGAAGGGAACCGCCGGCTGTGATAACGATGTCTTCAGGACCCATGCAGGCACGAAGGGTAGCAAGTGCTGCAGTCTGGGTCAGGGAAGTGCCGTACAGACGTACGAACTCCGGAACAGTCCTGGGATCTCTGGGCTTGATGATGGGCTCGAAGTCCTCGCCTGTGCAGACAATGCCGCCGAGGCGCTCAAGCTCTGCATCCCACTCAGCCTTGGCATCAGCGATCTCGTTGGTGTATGCACTCTTGTAGCCTTTTGCACGAAGGATCTCAGCCAGAGCTGCGACAGTGACCTTTGCATCGCCGACAGCCTTGACAGCGTCGAACTTGTATGCATGGTAACGGCTGTTGTTGATGGCGACGAAATGAACATCATCGTTCTGGAACAGCCACTTGGAGCTGGTGGTGAAGTCGCTCATTCTGGTGCCGATTGCGATGATGCAGTCAGCTTCTTTTGCAAGCTTGTTGGAAGCGGATGTACCGGTAACACCGATACCGCCGAGGCAGTAAGGATGGCTGGACTTGCATGCGCTCTTTCCTCCCTGGGTCTCGCCGAAAGGAATGCCGAACTCTTCGCAGAAGTTCTCGACCACTTCACCGGCCAGAGAGTAGCGGACGCCGCCGCCGACGATGATAAGGGGCTTCTTGGAAGCAAGGATCTCAGCCGCAACATCTTCCAGCTCTTCCTGTACAGCGACAGGGCGGGTGATGCGGTGGACTCTCTTCTTGAAGAAGCTCTCGGGATAATCGTAGTACTCACCCTCAACGTCCTGAGGAAGGCCGATGGAAACTGCACCGGTCTCAGCGGGATCTGTGAGGACGCGCATAGCGTTGATCATAGCGCTCATCAGCTGCTCGGGCCTCTGGATGCGGTCCCAGTATTTGACTACGGGCTTGAAAGCATCGTTTGTGGTCGTTGCAAGGCTGTTGGACTGCTCAAGCTGCTGCAGAACAGGATCGGGCTGTCTGGAAGCGAATGTATCTGCAGGGAATACCAGCAGAGGAATGTTGTTAACAGTAGCTGTTGCGCATGCAACAACCATATTTGCGGAGCCGGGGCCTACGGATGCTGCGCAAGGGATGATTTTCTTACGATCGCTCTGCTTTGCGAAAGCAGTTGCAGCGTGGCACATACCCTGCTCATTGCGGCCCTGCATTACGTGAATGCTGCCGGGATTGCGGTCAAGAGCCTCGCCGAGGCCGACTGCGATGCCATGTCCGAAGATTGTGAAGAAGTCGTTAACGAACTTGGTCTCTTCACCATCCATGCAAACATACTGATTGTCAAGGAACTTGACGATAGCCTGAGCGGTTGTCAGTCTGAGAGTTTTTTCCATATAACACCTCACCATACCTGGATTTTACAAAACAGCCTGCCGTGCCGACTGCACGGCAGGCTGCGCTTCATTTCATATTACAGATTTGCTCACCGTTTTGTGATTATACGATCATGTAGCCGCGGATCAGCTGGACAAGGCTGTCATAGCCGCCCAGGAACTGCTTCATGGTTGCAAGGAATGCACCATAGTGCTGGAACTCTTCGGGCTTAAGGCCGTCGGGCTCATATGCCTGGATGAACTCAGGGATCTGCTTCAGGCAGTTGAGATAGAACTCATCAACGGGCTTGTCCATGTTGTTCTCGATCTTCATCCAATCGCAGTTAGCGAACTTTCTCTGCCAGTCAGAGGTGATGGTGAAGATGATGTCGCCGCCAAGGAAGTCAACATAGTGGTGATAGTTTCTGTAAGCAGCTGTCAGCAGCGTTGTGCGGAAGCCTTTCTCTTTGTAAACCTTGTAAGCATTCTTCATAACTGCTACACCTGCCAGATCCATTGCCTCAGCGGGGATGCAGATATCCCTTGCCTTGACGACGTTCTTGATGTAGTCGTCGGTACGGCCGATCATGATGGTGCAGACGGGGTGCATCCAGGAAGTATCAAGGCCTTCAGCCTCTCTTCTCTTGAGACCGCGCTCAACTGCCTCACCGACTGCAACTGCCTGTGCGCAGGTGAAGGAAACGGTAGCGTTGATGGAGATTCCGCGATAGGTCAGCTCTTCGAAAGCCTCGACGCCGGCTTTGCTGGTAGGAGCCTTGATCTGGCTGTTGGGAACCAGAGCTGCAAGCTTGCAAGCCTGCTCGACCATGAGGTCTTTATTGCAATAGTACTTCGCATTGGTCTGGAAGGAGATGCGGCCCTTCTGACCATGAGACTCTTCGAACATAGGAAGAAGGAGCTTGGAAGCCTTTGTGCCGAGCTTGCCGATGATATCCCATGCGACATCGTCTTCTGTCCATGTCGGGTTGTCAGCGATTACCTGCTTGATGGTGTCTTCCCAATCCGGAAGCTCTTTCTTCAGAACGTTACCAACGATTACAGGGTTGGTGGTTGCGCCGGAGCCGCCGTTCTCGATCGCATAAGCCAGCTCTTTGCAGCTGCAGGAGTCATTCCAGAACTCGGTCTGCGGGAAGGTTGCAACCATTTCATTTAACTTAGACATCTTTTACCCCTCTCTTTCTTGAAAAGAAAATTTAAGTGTTTACATTTGATGCAGTGGATTATGCACATTCCGCACGCTTCATCTTGCGTGCGTTACTGCGTGCTTAATCATCTCTTGTTGTGCTTTTAGAATAGCACGCATACAGCTTGCGTGCAAGCACTTTTTCACATTTCTTTTTACTTTCTCCATTATGCACAATTCGGCATGTGTTTGTTTGTGCATTTTTAAGAAGAAAAAGCTCCGATCACATCGAACAATGTCTTTAGATCAGAAGACATCCCTTGATTTCGTCCAAAATCACCTGAAATGCAGGTTTTAAAAGCCTCTCACGGACTATCTGGTGAGCTCTCAGAAATGTTTTTTCCGGTAAATGAAGCTGTATTCAGCCGCTGTTTCTGTCCTGTTTTTTCCGTTTTGCGTGCTGTCCGAAACAGCCTTGTTTTTGCAGCACATTTTCTGTGTGTTTCGATGCAAAAAGGTCGCTATTTGCACGCATATTGCACGCGTCTCAAAAGACAAAAACACCCCCTGCCGTGAATGCCTGGCATCCACAACAGAGGGGTGATCTGCTGTAAAAGAATTAAACAGACCTGATCCTTATGCTGTGAATAGTCATGTTTGGACCCAACCGGATTATGGTCTTATTTAATTATCAACCTGTAATTATATGTATTTCCGTATAATTACAATGGCTGGCGCATTATGCCTCGATCTCGGAAAGCTTGACAGGTCTGCCTTCCTTAAGGGACTTCTTGGCCGCGATCGCGATACGGACGGGCTCAAGACCGTCCTTGCCGCCTACGGGAACTTCCTTGTCGTTGAGGACTGCATCCACGAATGCCTTCTCCTCAGCTACGAACGCGTCATTGTAGCGC
>JBGUPU010000070.1:0-37826 GCA_045130475.1 Lachnospiraceae bacterium | reverse complement strand
CAGGAGCTCCTGCCCAAGATCCAGAATGAAGGCTGGCTGGACTTCGACGTTGTCGTTGCCACCCCTGACATGATGAGCGTTGTCGGCCGTCTGGGTCGTATCCTTGGTCCTAAGGGCCTGATGCCCAACCCGAAGGCTGGCACAGTCACTATGGATGTTACCAAGGCGATCAACGATATCAAAGCCGGTAAGATTGAGTACAGACTTGACAAGTCCAACATCATCCACTGCCCGATCGGCAAGGCTTCCTTCTCCGAAGAGCAGCTGCTGACCAACTACAACGCACTGGTTGACGCAATCGTCAAGGCCAGACCCGCTGCAGTTAAAGGCCAGTACATCAAGAGCATCTCTCTTGCAACCACCATGGGCCCTGGCGTCAAGGTTGTCTGCAACAGATATTAAAAACAGCACCCCGGAAAAACGGTTCATAACGGACCGGGGCGCTTGCGCACCGGAACGGCAATGAACCGTTTTTCCGGAGGCGGACAAGGCGCGAAGCGCCTCTGTCCGACAACGCTTATAGATGCGAAGCATCTATAAGAGGGGTGTGTAAGCGTTGTCGGACCGGGGCGCTCGCACTGTAAAAAGTTCTTTCGGGAGTATATAATGTTTTTTAAAAATATTCTTGACAGTTCTTTTTGCAGATGCTAAATTGTATAAGGTTTTCACCCACCGAAGACAGCGGGTGTATCTGCAGCCTATCCGGCAGAGCAGATACGTAAAGGCCGGTTCCACCCGCCGAGGATGAGTAATACGTAATATCACGATATTTTGATGTCGATATTTCCGAACTCTCTGTCTTCGCGGCAGAGAGTTCTTTTTTTACATTTACTCTCCGTCGGAAAATGCGGCGAATCAGGTGAACGCCGCAAGGAAATCTATAAGGAGGTAAGATAATGGCAAAAGTTGAATTGAAGCAGCCGATCGTTCAGGAAATTTCCGAGAAGATCGATGGCGCCCAGTCTCTGGTCCTTGTTGACCACAGAGGACTGACAGTTCAGCAGGACACGGAACTTCGTAAGCAGCTCCGCGAGGCCGGTGTATTCTACAAGGTTTACAAGAACACGATGATGAACTTCGCGTTCAAGGGAACCCCGTTCGAAGGCCTTTCCGATCTGCTTAATGGTCCCAGTGCTATCGCAGTTTCCAAGGATGATGCGACCGCACCTGCAAGGATCATCGTCGAGTTCGCCAAGACTGCTAAGAATCTGGAGGTCAAGGGCGGTGTAGTCGAGAACAGAGTTATCGATGTCAAGGGCGTCGAGGAAGTTGCTCAGATCCCTTCCAGAGATATCCTGCTCGGAAGACTGCTCGGCAGCATGCAGTCCCCCGTCGCAAACTTCGCACGCGTCATCAAGCAGATCGCGGAGAAGGACGGCGAAGGCGCAGCTCCCCAGGAGGCATAATTTCAGGCTTCGGGAAGCACATCGGTGCGGCTTAGCCGCCCCGTACACAGTATTCGATTTTAGATTGATTATTTGATATGAATTTTAGGAGGTCATAAAATGGCTAAACTTACAACTGCTGAATTTATTGAGGCGATCAAAGAGCTGTCCGTTATGGAACTGAACGAGCTGGTCAAGGCTTGCGAAGAGGAGTTTGGTGTTTCCGCAGCAGCGGGTGTTGTCGTTGCAGCAGGTCCTGCAGCAGCAGCTGAGGAAGAGAAGACTGAGTTTGATGTCGAGCTGACTGACTTCGGCGCACAGAAGATCAAGGTTATTAAGGTTGTCCGTGAGATCACCGGCCTTGGTCTGAAGGAAGCTAAGGAGCTCGTTGAGGGCGCTCCCAAGAACATCAAAGAAGGTGTCTCCAAGGAAGAGGCCGAGGCCATCAAGGCAAAGGTCGAGGAGCAGGGCGCAAAGGTTACCCTCAAGTAATTTTTCCTATCCTGTCTTCTGCATGAGCAGATAAAGATCATGCATGCGTGAGCAGCACGCATTTAAAAGCGGTCGGCCCTCGGGCCGGCCGCTGTTGTTGCCATCAGGCAGACTTTGCGGATCCCGCCAGGGGGACAGGGTAGGATATTTCCTGCCGCGATAAAAATGTTTCCGCTATTTAAAAAATAATTGTTGACTTGAAGCGAATGCAGTAGTAGAATGTTATTCGCATCTTTTTTGCATGCATTTCTATAGTCCTGTTCAGAACTATGTATTGTGGTCCGTCGGAACACAAATCGTGTATAAAATCGCGGATCTACACAGGGCTGTCTGAATGCAGGCCGCAGTAAGCGGTTCATCTGCGCGCGTCCGCGCCGCAGGTGTCATTGACAACGAATAAATAACGGGGTGAATTAGATGGAAAAAAACAGGATACATCCTACAGGCAGTGGCAAAAATGTCCGTATGAGCTATCAGCGCCAGAAGGAAGTTTTGCCGATGCCGAATCTGATCGAGGTTCAGAAGAACTCCTATCAGTGGTTTCGTGACAAGGGCCTTCAGGAAGTATTGGATGATATTTCTCCGATCGAAGATTTCAGCGGGCATCTCAGCCTGACTTTCGTTAAGTATACTCTTAAGGAAGAGGACGCGAAGTATTCGATCGAAAAATGCAAAGAGGGAGACCGTACCTACGCGGCTCCGCTCAGAGTCACCGTCCGTCTGTATGATAAAGAGAATAACCGAGAGATCAAGGAGCAGGAAATCTTCATGGGTGATCTGCCCCTGATGACAAAGAACGGTACCTTTGTGATCAATGGCGCAGAGCGTGTTATCGTCAGCCAGCTGGTCCGTTCCCCCGGTATTTATTATGGAATTGACAAGGACAAGTTCGGTAAGCGTCTGTTTTCCTGCACCGTGATCCCCAACAGGGGCGCATGGCTGGAGTATGAGACAGATGCCAACGACGTGTTCTACGTTCGTGTGGACAGAACCAGGAAAGTTCCGGTCACTGTCCTTATTCGTGCGCTTGGAATCGGAACGGATGAAGAGATTGTCGAGATGTTCGGCGATGAGCCCAAGCTCCGCGCCAGCTTTGCCAAGGACCCTTCTCATGACTATGAGACAGGTCTGCTTGAGCTGTACAAAAAGATCCGTCCCGGCGAGCCTCTCTCCAAGGATAGCGCGGAGAGCCTGATCAATGCGATGTTCTTTGATTCCCGCCGCTATGATCTGGCCAAGGTCGGCAGATACAAATTCAACAAGAAGCTGGCACTGCGCAGCAGGATTGTCGGTCAGGTCCTAGCAGAGGATGTCATTGACGAGGCAAACGGAGATATTCTGGGAAGCGCCGGTGAAAAAGTGGACCGCGATATGGCGGATCTGATCCAGAACGCAGCTGTTCCGTATGTGTGGATCAGCACAGAGGAGCGTCCCGTCAAAGTGCTGTCCAACCTCATGGTTGACCTCACCCACTACGTGGACTGCGACCCCGCAGAGCTCGGTATTACCGAGAATGTCTATTATCCCGCGCTCCGCGAGATCCTGATCCGCTTCCAGGAGAATGAAGACGCAGAGGCTCTCGGCGATATTCTCCGCAGAAGCGTACATGAACTCGTGCCCAAGCACGTCACGAAAGAGGATATCCTTGCCTCCATTAACTACAATATGCACGTGGAATACGGCATCGGCACAGATGATGATATCGACCATCTCGGAAACCGCCGTATCCGCAGCGTGGGCGAGCTGCTCCAGAACCAGTACCGCATCGGTCTTTCCAGACTGGAGCGTGTTGTGCGTGAGCGCATGACCACCCACGATTCTTCGGAAGAGATTTCTCCTCAGTCACTGATTAACATCAAGCCGGTCCAGGCCGCTGTGAAGGAGTTCTTCGGTTCCTCCCAGCTGTCCCAGTTTATGGACCAGAACAACCCCCTGGGCGAGCTGACCCACAAGCGCCGTCTGTCCGCTCTGGGTCCCGGCGGTCTGTCAAGAGACCGTGCCGGATTTGAGGTCCGTGACGTTCACTATACACATTACGGGAGAATGTGCCCGATCGAGACTCCTGAAGGTCCCAACATCGGTCTGATCAACTCCCTTGCAAGCTATGCCCGCATCAATCAGTACGGCTTTATTGAGGCACCCTACAGAAAGGTCGATCAGGACGATCCCAACGGCCCCCGTGTAACAGATGAAGTCGTCTATATGACAGCGGATGAAGAAGATAATTATCATGTCGCACAGGCGAGTACGGAGCTGGATGAGAACGGCTATTTCGTACACCGCAATGTATCCGGACGTTACCGCACGGAGACTTCTTCTTATAATAAGAGTGTCTTCGAGTATATGGACGTCTCTCCCCGTATGGTATTCTCCGTTGCGACATCTCTGGTTCCCTTCCTGCAGAACGATGACGCGAACCGCGCCCTGATGGGCTCCAACATGCAGCGTCAGGCAGTCCCGCTTCTCACGACAGAAGCACCTGCCGTCGGTACAGGCATGGAGATCAAAGCGGCGATCGACTCCGGTGTCTGCGTGATCGCAGAGGCGGACGGTGTTGTACAGTTTGTAGACGCAAAAGGCATCGTTGTAAGGGAAGAGGACGGAAACCGCCGCACCTATCACCTTACCAAGTTCGAGCGCAGCAACCAGAGCAACTGCTATAACCAGAAGCCCATCGTCAACACAGGCGAGCACATCGTCAAGGGACAGGTCATTGCGGACGGCCCTTCGACTGCAAACGGCGAGCTTGCGCTGGGCAAGAATCCGCTGATCGGATTCATGACCTGGGAAGGCTACAACTACGAGGACGCTGTTCTTCTGAGCGAGCGTCTGGTGCGCGACGACGTCTATACTTCCGTTCATATCGAGGAGTATGAGTGCGAGGCGCGCGATACGAAACTCGGACCGGAAGAGATTACCCGCGATGTTCCCGGTGTCGGCGACGAAGCCCTCAAGGACCTCGACGAAGAAGGCATCATCCGCGTAGGCGCGGAAGTCCGTGCAGGAGATATCCTGGTCGGCAAGGTCACTCCCAAGGGCGAGACCGAGCTGACTGCAGAAGAGCGCCTGCTGCGCGCAATCTTCGGCGAGAAGGCACGTGAAGTACGTGATACTTCCCTGAAGGTCCCTCACGGCGAATACGGTATCATCGTAGATACCAAGAAGTTCACCAGAGAGAACGGCGACGAGCTTTCTCCCGGCGTGAATGAGTCCGTACGTATTTACATTGCACAGAAGAGAAAGATCTCTGTCGGCGATAAGATGGCAGGCCGCCACGGCAACAAGGGTGTCGTTTCCCGCGTCCTTCCCATTGAAGATATGCCTTACCTGCCCAACGGCAGACCTCTGGATATCGTCCTGAATCCTCTGGGCGTTCCGTCCCGTATGAATATCGGACAGATTCTGGAGATCCACCTTTCCCTGGCAGCAGAAGCCCTGGGCTTCAACGTGGCAACACCCAACTTTGACGGTGCCAGCCACACGGATATCCAGGAAGCGCTGACCATGGCGAATGATTATGTAAATACAGAGTGGGAAGCATTTTCTGATAAATATGCCGACATTCTCGGACCTGAGATCATGAATTATCTGTACGAGAACCGTGCCCACAGAGAACTGTGGAAGGGAGTCCCGATCACACCCGACGGCAAGGTCAGGCTCCGCGACGGTCGTACAGGCGAATATTTTGACAGCCCGGTCACCATCGGACACATGCACTACCTCAAGCTCCATCATCTGGTTGACGATAAGATCCATGCCCGTTCCACGGGTCCTTACTCCCTCGTCACGCAGCAGCCTCTGGGCGGCAAAGCGCAGTTCGGCGGCCAGCGTTTCGGTGAGATGGAAGTCTGGGCACTTGAGGCCTATGGCGCAGCTTATACACTGCAGGAGATCCTGACCGTCAAGTCCGATGATGTAGTAGGCCGTGTCAAGACATACGAAGCCATCATCAAGGGCAAGAACATTCCCGAGTCCGGTATTCCGGAATCCTTCAAGGTTCTCCTCAAGGAACTGCAGGCACTGGGTCTGGATGTCCGCGTACTGCAGGAGGACGGCAGCGAAGTGGAGATCAAAGAGGACATCGATTATGATGATTCTTCCTCCATCTACCGCTTTGAGATGGCAAACAAAGCCGGCAGCAGCAATTACGGTGATACAGATGAGATGAGCCTCGGACGCGCCGGTTTCAGCAGCAAGGAGATCAACACCAGGAGCGGACAGTTTGAGGACGCCGTAGATTCATCCGCAGCAGCCCCCGCCTACGCTGCACAGGCAGACAGCGGCGATTACGACGACGGTTATGATACAGACGGCCAGGAAGATGAGAGCTATTGACCAGAGAATCTGATCATTTTCGTCTCAACGTTTCTAATATCGCAATGCTTCTGATAAGGAGATAAAAATGCCGAATACGAAACAGCAGAACTATCAGCCGGTCACATTTGATTCGATCAAAATCGGCCTTGCCTCTCCGGATATAATCCGTGATCAGTGGTCCTATGGTGAGGTGACCAAGCCGGAGACCATCAACTACAGAACGCTCAAGCCTGAGCGGGATGGCCTTTTCTGCGAAAAGATTTTCGGACCGACCAAGGACTGGGAGTGCCACTGCGGAAAATACAAAAAGATCAGATACAGAGGTGTCGTCTGTGACCGCTGCGGTGTCGAGGTTACAAAATCCAGCGTTCGCCGTGAGCGCATGGGACACATCGAACTGGCAGCACCCGTCTCTCATATCTGGTATTTCAAGGGAATTCCCAGCAGAATGGGCCTGATCCTTGATATTTCCCCCAAGGTACTGGAGAAGGTCCTCTACTTTGCTTCCTATATTGTTCTCGATAAGGGCTCTTCCGATCTTGAGTTCAAGCAGGTTCTCAATGAGCGTGAATACCAGGATGCCCGCGACAAATGGGGCAGCAAGTTCCGCGCCGGCATGGGTGCGGAAGCCGTCAAAGAGCTTCTGCTCAAGATTGATGTAGAAAAAGAATACGAAGAGCTTTCCGCTCAGATGAAGGATGCTTCCGGACAGAAACGCGCCCGTATTATCAAGCGCATCGAAGTCATCGAGGCATTCCGCGAGTCCGGAAATTCTCCCGCATGGATGATCATGGACTGCATCCCGGTCATCCCGCCCGATCTTCGTCCCATGGTGCAGCTGGACGGCGGCCGTTTCGCGACCTCTGATCTGAATGACCTGTACCGCAGGATTATCAACAGAAACAACCGCCTGAAGAGGCTCATCGAACTCGGAGCGCCGGACATCATCGTCCGCAACGAGAAGCGTATGCTGCAGGAAGCCGTCGATGCCTTGATCGACAACGGCCGAAGAGGCCGCCCGGTCACAGGCCCCGGCAACCGCGCCCTCAAGTCTCTTTCCGACATGCTCAAGGGTAAATCCGGACGTTTCCGCCAGAACCTTCTGGGCAAACGTGTCGACTACTCCGGCCGAAGCGTTATCGTCGTAGGACCTGAGCTGAAGATTTATCAGTGCGGTGTTCCCAAGGAAATGGCCCTCGAACTGTTCAAGCCCTTCGTCATGAAGGAACTTGAGAGCAGAGGAATTTCCCAGAATATCAAAAATGCCAAGAAGCTCGTCGAGAAGGTGGACAGCCAGGTATGGGATATCCTCGAGGATGTCATCAAAGAGCACCCCGTAATGCTCAACCGTGCGCCTACCCTTCACAGACTGGGTATCCAGGCATTCGAACCCATCCTTGTTGAAGGCAAGGCCATCAAGCTTCACCCGCTGGTGTGTACCGCTTTCAACGCGGACTTCGACGGCGACCAGATGGCAATCCATCTGCCTCTTTCCGTAGAAGCGCAGGCTGAGTGCCGCTTCCTTCTTCTTTCTCCCAACAACCTCCTGAAGCCGTCGGACGGCGGCCCGGTGGCGGTACCTTCCCAGGATATGGTCCTCGGTATCTACTACCTGACCCAGGAGCGTGAAGGAGAGCCCGGTGAAGGCAAATTCTTCCGCAACATGAGTGAAGCGATTCTCGCTTATGAGAACCACTACATCACGCTGCACACAAAGATCAATGTCCGTATGTCCCAGAAGAACGCCGACGGCGAGATCGTCACCGGTGTGATCTCCACAACACTCGGACGCCTTCTCTTCAATGAGATCCTTCCCCAGGATCTGGGATTTGTGGACAGGACCAAGCCGGAGAACTTCCTCAAGCTGGAAGTCGACTTCCTGGTCAAGAAGAAAGAGCTCAAGCAGATTCTGCAGAGAATCATCGACACTCACGGAACCTTCGCGACAGCAGAGGTCCTCGACCTGATCAAGGCCATGGGTTACAAGTATTCCACGATTGCGGCCATGACCGTTTCGATCGCGGACATCACTGTGCCGGCGCAGAAAAAAGATCTGCTCGAAGAGGCACAGACCATGGTCGACAAGATCGCCAGAAACTACCGCCGCGGCCTGATCACGGAGGAAGAGCGCTACAGAGCAGTTGTTGCCACATGGACAGCGATCGACGAGAGGCTGACAAAAGCCCTGCTCGAAAGCCTTGACAAATACAACAATATCTTCATGATGGCTGATTCCGGTGCCCGAGGCAGTAACCAGCAGATCAAGCAGCTGGCCGGCATGCGCGGACTGATGGCTGATACCACCGGCCGCACCATCGAGCTGCCCATCAAGTCAAACTTCCGTGAAGGTCTGGACGTTCTGGAGTACTTCATGTCGGCACACGGCGCCCGTAAGGGTCTGTCCGATACCGCTCTCCGTACTGCGGACTCCGGATATCTGACACGACGCATGGTAGACGTCTCCCAGGAGCTTATTATCCGCGAGATCGACTGCTGTGAGGGCAAGGAAGCTGTTCCCGGAATGTCTGTCAAGGCATTTACGGACGGCAAGGAAACCATCGAGGGACTGCAGGACCGTATTACCGGCCGTGTATCCTGCGAAGATATTTACGATAACGACGGTAATCTGATCGTCAAGAAGAACCACATGATCACACCCGCCCGCGCGTCGAAGATCATGGCAAAGGGTACCAACAGAGTCAAGATCCGCACGATCTTGACCTGCCGTTCCCACTCCGGCATCTGCGCCAAGTGCTACGGCGCAAACATGGCGACCGGCGAGATGGTTCAGGTCGGTGAGGCCGTCGGTATCATCGCGGCGCAGTCCATCGGCGAACCCGGCACACAGCTGACCATGCGTACATTCCACACCGGCGGCGTCGCCGGCGGCGATATCACACAGGGTCTTCCCCGTGTCGAGGAGCTGTTTGAAGCAAGAAAGCCCAAGGGACTTGCGATCATCTCCGAGTTCGGCGGAACAGTTGCTGTCCGCGACAACAAGAAGAGCCGCGAAGTCATCGTCACAGATGATGAGACCGGTGAATCCAAGGAGTATCCTATTCCTTACGGTTCCCGTATCAAGGTCATCGACGGCACCAGCATTGAGGCCGGCGATGAGCTTACAGAAGGCAGTATCAACCCCCACGATCTCCTGAAGATCAAGGGAATCCGCGCAGTCCAGAACTACCTGCTCCAGGAAGTTCAGCGAGTCTACCGCCTGCAGGGTGTTGATATCTGCGACAAGCACATCGAAGTCATCGTTCGTCAGATGCTCAAGAAGATCCGCATCGAGAACAGCGGCGACACAAGTTTCCTTCCCGGAAGCCTTGTGGACGTCCTTGACTTTGAGGAAGAGAATGAGCGCCTGATCCAGCAGGCCCGCGTCCCCGCCGAGGGCAAGCAGGTCATTCTGGGAATCACAAAGGCGGCACTCGCCACCAACTCCTTCCTGTCAGCAGCTTCCTTCCAGGAGACCACCAAGGTCCTGACAGATGCCGCAATCCACGGACGGACCGATCCGCTGATCGGCCTGAAGGAGAATGTCATCATCGGTAAGCTGATTCCTGCCGGTACCGGCATGAAGCGCTATCGTTCCACACGCCTCTCCACAGACGCGAGGATCCGGGCTGCCAGAGCGCAGGCCGCGCAGAGAGAAGAGGAGCTGAATGCAGAAGAGATCGAATTCATGGCAAAACTGCATGCACCGGTTAAGAGCCAGTACATCGATGAGCCTGAGGAAGAAGATCTTGAAGGTGTGATCGACGCAGCAGACGATGAGGGCTTCAGCGCAGAGGACGACGAGAGACAGGAACTGGATGATCTCGAGGAACCCGATGCAAGCGATCTCGAAGAGCTGGAAGAAGAGATGGCCGAGGACGCGATCGAGACAGCTGAAATGGAAGCTGAATCCGACGCGGACGAGGAACTCGTCATCACAGAAGAATAAATCAGCACGGCAAAAAGGCACGGATCTGTTTACAGTCCCCCGGGATTGTAAACAGATCTCAGGCAGATTGCCGGAATGCAAAATTTTTATTGACAAGCTTAATACACTTGCGTATAATTCATGGGTGTGGCTCCGGCCACACCTTTTCCATGTGCTTTTTTTGAAGAGGGAATCCGAAAGTCTTTTCCAGGAATTCCGCGGATCAATCAGCATCGGAAAGGAACCAGCTGCAGTACCCTGTGCAGCACAAAATCTTACAAGGAGGTGAAATAGAATGCCAACATTTAACCAGCTCGTTAGAAAGGGTCGTGAGACATCTGTCAAGAAGTCCACAGCGCCGGCACTGCAGAGAGGCTTCAACTCCCTGCGCAAGCGTTCCATCGCTGTCAGTGCTCCGCAGAAGCGCGGTGTCTGCACAGCAGTCAAGACGGCTACACCGAAGAAGCCTAATTCGGCACTTCGTAAAATCGCCAGAGTACGTCTTTCCAATGGAATCGAAGTTACATCCTACATCCCCGGCGAAGGGCACAATCTGCAGGAGCACAGTGTTGTTCTGATCAGAGGCGGAAGAGTTAAGGATCTGCCCGGTACCAGATATCACATCATCCGCGGCACACTGGATACAGCAGGCGTTGCAAACCGCAAGCAGGCTCGTTCCAAATACGGCGCTAAGAGGCCGAAAGCTGCTAAGAAGTGAGGTACTTCTCCGCTGACTGCGTAAGCACAGCGGACTACAGCTAATCACGAACCGTAAGTGTTGGAGTTCTATAACCATATAGATGTACTGCAGCCTGCAGGCTGCAGGAGCAGGAAGTCCGTTCCGGATGTACCTGCGTATGTTTTCCCGGCGTTTTCATAGTATCAAAAGACGCAGAGCAGAATCATATTGAGATCGTATAGTAATAGAAGATACAGCACGAACACGAATATCCGTATTAGTGAGTACCTGTGATTTATCAACATTGATAAGGAGGGAAGTAACGTGCCGCGTAAAGGACATGTTCAGAAAAGAGATGTACTGGCTGATCCCTTGTACAACAATAAGGTGGTCACCAAGCTGATCAACAGCATTATGCTTGACGGCAAAAAAGGTGTCGCACAGAAGATCGTGTACGGGGCATTTGCCAAAATGGAAGAAAAGACCGGTAAGCCCGCTGTTGAGGTTTTTGAGACTGCTATGAACAACATCATGCCTGTTCTCGAAGTCAAGGCAAGGCGTATCGGCGGTGCCACATATCAGGTGCCGATCGAAGTTCGTCCTGACAGACGTCAGGCGCTTGCACTGCGTTGGATCACCATGTTCTCCCGCAAGAGAGGCGAGAAGAAGATGGAAGACAAACTCGCGGGAGAACTTCTGGATGCGTACAACAACACAGGCGCATCTGTTAAGAGAAAAGAAGATATGCACAAGATGGCAGATGCCAACAGAGCATTCTCCCATTACAGATTCTGATTTGCAGTCTGAAGACACTAAGACTGCAGCATAGTCAAAATCTGGAAAGAAAGGAGCCTGTTAAAAGCGGCTGCGCGGGCGCGCAGTTATGGAAGTATGATGGATTTCGCTTTTGGAAGAGGCCGGGAAGAGTAGATTAGTTTGGAAAAAAGCGGGATTTGTTATTAACAGCTCCGCAGGAGGAAAATCAGTGTCAATTAGAGAATACCCCCTGGAAAGAACCAGGAATATCGGTATCATGGCCCACATCGACGCGGGCAAGACTACACTCACAGAGCGTATTCTTTATTATACCGGTGTAAACTATAAGATTGGTGAGACACACGAAGGTACCGCAACCATGGACTGGATGGACCAGGAACAGGAACGCGGTATCACGATCACTTCAGCTGCAACGACCTGCCACTGGACGCTGCACGACCACATGAAAGTCAAACCCGGAGAGAAGGAGTGCAGGATCAACATCATCGACACTCCCGGACACGTCGACTTTACTGTCGAGGTTGAGCGCTCTCTCCGTGTTCTGGACGGTGCGGTCGGCGTCTTCAGCGCCAAGGGCGGTGTCGAGCCGCAGTCTGAAAATGTGTGGCGTCAGGCGGATACCTACAATGTTCCGCGTATGGCATTCATCAACAAGATGGACGTGATCGGTGCCGATTATTTCGGCAGCGTTGAGCAGATCCGCAACAGGCTCGGCAAAAACGCGATCATGATCCAGATCCCGATCGGGGCAGAGGATACCTTCAAGGGCATTATCGACCTGTTCGAGATGGAAGCATATATTTACAACGACGACAAGGGTGATGACATTTCAATTGTCGAAATCCCCGAGGACATGAAAGACGACGCAGAGCTCTACAGGGCCGAGCTGATCGAGAAGATCTGCGAGCTTGACGACGACCTTACTGAGATTTTCCTTGAAGGCGAAGAGCCTACAACGGAGCAGCTCAAGAAGGCTCTTCGTAAGGCAACCTGCGAATGTACAGCCGTTCCGGTCTGCTGCGGCAGCGCTTACAGGAACAAGGGCGTACAGAAGCTGATCGATGCAGTTGTCGAATACATGCCCGCTCCTACAGATATCCCCTCCATCAAGGGTGTGGATCTGCAGGGCAACGAGGTAGAGCGCCATTCTTCTGATGAAGAGCCCTTCTCAGCACTGGCGTTCAAGATCATGACCGATCCCTTTGTCGGAAAACTCGCATTCTTCCGTGTGTATTCTGGTGTGGCCAAAGCCGGTTCATACTGCCTGAATGCCACCAAGGATAAGAAGGAACGTCTCGGACGTATCCTCCAGATGCACGCCAACAAGCGTACAGAGCTGGAAGAGGTTTTCTCCGGAGATATCGCGGCGGCTGTCGGTCTGAAGTTCACAACAACAGGCGACACGATCTGCGATGAAAAGCATCCGGTCATCCTCGAGTCCATGGAATTCCCGGAACCCGTTATCGAGCTGGCGATCGAGCCCAGGACCAAAGCAGGTCAGGGCAAGATGGCCGAGGCGCTGGCCAAGCTCGCCGAAGAGGATCCCACCTTCAGGCAGCACACCAACAAGGAAACAGGCCAGACCATCATCGCGGGCATGGGCGAGCTTCATCTGGAGATCATCGTCGACAGACTTCTGCGCGAGTTCAGAGTTGAGGCAAACGTCGGCGCTCCCCAGGTTGCCTACAAAGAGACCTTCACCAAGAGCGTTGATCAGGATTACAAGTACGCGAAGCAGTCCGGCGGACGCGGTCAGTACGGACACTGCAAGGTTCGCTTCGAGCCTATGGATGCCAACGGAGAAGAGCTTTATAAGTTCGATTCCGAGGTTGTGGGCGGCAATATTCCCAAGGAATATATTCCCCCGATCGGCGCAGGTATCGAAGAGGCCATGCGCGCCGGTTCTCTAGGCGGCTTCCCGGTTGTCGGCATTCACGCGACCGTCTATGACGGTTCCTATCATGAAGTCGACTCCTCGGAAATGGCTTTCCATATCGCAGGTTCCCTGTGCTTCAAGGAAGCCATGAAGAAGGCAGAGCCTGTTCTTCTTGAGCCGATCATGCGTGTCGAAGTCACCATGCCTGAAGAGTACATGGGCGACGTCATCGGCGACATCAACGCAAGGCGCGGACGCGTCAGCGGAATGGATGATATCGGCGGCGGCCGCAAGGTCACAGGATTTGTCCCGCTCTCCGAGATGTTCGGATATGCGACAGACCTTCGTTCCAAGACCCAGGGACGCGGCAACTATTCCATGTTCTTTGACAGATATGAGCCCGTTCCCAAGAACGTCGCGGAAAAAGTCCTGAATATTAAATAAAAAGATTATTGAAATCTCAGAAGTTGTTTATTATAATGGTGTGCAGTGACTGTTAAAACCACCCTTAAATAGAGAACAGTCATCTGCAGCTGAAAAAGTATTAAATAAGGTTGTAATCCCATTATTTAAGGAGGAAATCACACAATGGCAAAAGCGCATTTTGACAGAACAAAACCGCACTGCAACATCGGCACCATCGGCCACGTTGACCACGGCAAAACTACTCTGACCGCTGCAATCACCAGCGTCCTCGCAGTCCGCCAGGGCGGCCAGGCTGTTGCTTTCGATCAGATCGACAAAGCTCCCGAAGAGAAAGAGCGTGGTATCACCATCAACTCCGCACACGTCGAGTATGAGACTGCAAAGAGACACTATGCACACGTCGACTGCCCCGGACACGCTGACTATGTCAAGAACATGATCACCGGTGCTGCTCAGATGGACGGCTCCATCCTCGTTGTTGCTGCAACTGACGGTGTTATGGCTCAGACTCGTGAGCACGTTCTGCTTGCACGTCAGGTCGGTGTTCCTTATATCGTAGTTTTCATGAACAAGTGCGACATGGTTGATGACGAAGAGCTCCTTGACCTGGTCGAGATGGAAGTTCGTGATCTGCTGACCGAGTATGAGTTCCCGGGCGATGACCTTCCCGTTATCCGCGGCTCTGCTCTGAAGGCTCTGGAAGATCCCAACTGCGAGTGGGCTGACAACATCATGGAACTCATGGATGCAGTCGATGAGTATATCCCCAACCCTCAGCGTGAGAACGACAAGCCTTTCCTTATGCCCATCGAGGACGTCTTCACAATCTCCGGTCGTGGTACCGTTGCTACCGGCCGTGTTGAGCGTGGTACTCTGAAGAGCATGGAGCCCGTCGAAATCCTTGGTATCAAGGAAGAGACTCAGAAGTCCGTCGTTACCGGTATCGAGATGTTCCGCAAGACTCTGGATTATGCAGAGGCTGGCGACAACGTAGGTCTGCTTCTTCGTGGTATTGACAGAACCGCCATCGAGCGTGGCCAGGTTATTGCAAAGCCCGGCACTGTTACCTGCCATAAGAACTTCACCGCTCAGGTTTACGTCCTGACCAAGGATGAAGGCGGCCGTCATACTCCTTTCTTCAACAACTATCGTCCTCAGTTCTATTTCAGAACAACTGACGTTACCGGCGTTATCTCTCTGCCCGAAGGCACTGAGATGTGCATGCCTGGCGATCACGTTGAGATGACCATCGAGCTCATCCACCCCATCGCTATGGAGCAGGGTCTTACTTTCGCTATCCGTGAAGGTGGCCGTACTGTCGGTTCCGGCCGTGTTGCTTCCGTTCTTGACTAATCTGAATAGTTTACAGGACTGAAAGTTGTCGGTTTTACCGACAGGCTGAATAAGATCTAAAAGCCCCGCCGCTATACGCGGCGGGGTTTTTTGCGGACAGCTCATATACAATCAAGTGGAGCAGAATGAAGAACAGAAAAAGGATCGGCGGAATTATTCGCCTCTTATTTTTCATATGCATACTGTTTGTGGTCGTTGTCGGCATTCGCGCCGCGGCAGGCACAATCTTTTCGCGCAGATCGGAAAAGAAAGCTGAGGAGCAGACTTCTGAGGAGAGAACTCCTGAGGAGCAGACATCTGAAGAGCGGATCTCTGAAGAACAGACTTCTTTATCGGAGGCCGGTACTGAAGCTTCGGCTGCGCCTTCGCCTGAGTATACGCAGTCAATGCCGTCAGCCGGTTTCACAGCACAGGAGGAAAGCGCGGAGACGCAGATGCCTTCTCAGACGAACGGGGCAGAAACAGGTACAGGAGTTACTCTGTCTGCAACGGAAGATGCAACTCTTGCAGCAGCGGAAGAAACAGCAGAAACAGCAGGTGCGGGAGAAGCGACAAAAGCGGACAAGCCTGCCTACGACCATGTGGCCACGGAACTTGAAAACGGACAGGCCTATCTCACTTCTCTGGAAGAGCGTACGCCTGTCGAAATGGAATACATGATCGAGGAGGCAAGAAAAGAGCACGAGAAGGAAGTGCAGCGGGAGCAGTATCAGAAAAAGCGTGATACTTACCTGGAGAGTCTTGAAGGAAATGCTCTTTGGGAAGCTTTTGACGATTTTGTGTTTCTGGGCGACTCCCGTGTAGTGGGATTTGATGTTTTCGGCTTCCTTCCCCCTGAACGAGTACTTGCCGGGGGCGGAGATACGATCGATTCCATTTCAGACAGAATGGACACGATCAAAGAGCTCTCGCCCAAATACATTTTCATCAGCTACGGTATCAATGACATTGGAATCGGATACTGGCCGACCAAGGAAGAATACACGGCCGCTTTCGAGGAAAAGATCCACGCCCTGCAGAAAGAGCTGCCGGACGCGGAGATTTATGTCAACTCTATTATTCCCGCCCGGGAAGACGCAGTGCAGAGCTATCCTGTCTGGGAAGGCCTGCCGGAATACAGCGAGGCAGTCCGCCAGATGTGTGAGAAGGAGAATATTTCCTTCATCGATAATGAGGAGCTCCTCTCGGAATACGAGGATCCTTATTCCGAAGACGGAATACACTTGCAGAGGGACTTCTACAGGTACTGGGCCGAAAATCAGCTGCTCGGAATCTTTGACCATGAAAACGGGCTCCTTACCTTCTGACTTTTCACGTTTAGGGATCAGAAAGGGAGCCGGATGCGGGATTGACACCGGGCGGTTTGCATTAGGATATCAATATGGCTTATGAAAAAAACGATGCGCGGGAGGAACAGAAGGCTTCCGGCGCATCAAAAAAGAATAAAAACAGCGGATCCGGAGGCAGAACTCTCATCATTCTGCTCTGCATAGTGCTGATTGCCGCTGGTACAGGCCTGATGTACATGGATGTAAACAGGTCTTATCGGCATGGCATTTATCGCTGCGAGGACGGCAGGATGATGGAGGAACCGGCTGAACCGGATTCCGAAAAAATGGAGCTGGCGGCAGAAAATATAAAAAATCTGGCCGGCAGGCATCCCGGTGTAGAGCAGTATATGATGCTGGTACCTGCGGCTGCCTGTATTCAGTCTGTATATCTTCCGGATGGCGCACAGGTACGGGATCAGAAATCGGATCTTGCACAGATCCGCAGCCGCATGCCATCTAGCCTTCATTGGATCGACCTGACAGAGGTTTTTTCCGATCACGCGGGTGAAAAACTGTACTATGCTTCCGATACCTATCTGACCGGATGGGGAAGCCGGTACGCGGCGAAGACGGCGGTCTCGGCAATGGAGGCAGAGATTCCGGAGGGAAGGGATAAATGTTATCTCTTGTCCAACTCTTTTTCGGGACGTCTTGCGAAAGACAAAATGCCTTCTTTGGAGCTCTTTAAAAAAGCTCCGGGAGAGCGGCTGGAAATCTATGTTCCGGAAGAGGAAGCCTCTTATTACCGCGTTGATGCCCGCAGCGGTGACTGGAGCGGTTCTCTTTATGATTCCGCAGCCGCAAAGGGAAAGGATGCCTATAATGTTTTCTTCGGAGGAGAGCCTTCTCTGACCGAGATCCATACCACGGCGATTAACGGAGAGACCCTTCTTGTCGTCGGAGACCGGACTGCGGACAGCATCGTACCGCTCTTTGTCTCTTCTTTTGAGAACATTGTGCTCATGCATCCGTCAAACTGCGCCGGGACAATTGACAAACTCATTGAAAAATATAAAGTGACGAAAGTTCTATATCTCTACGGGGCGAATGAATTTATGACAGACAGAGCTCTGCTCAGATCTTTCAAACAGTAACGGGATGACGTCTGCGCGGACAGAGGGGATGCTGCCGCGCATAGACTCTTTTCTTTTATGAAACAGGAGGGATAATGGAAAACCAGACTGCAAAGACACCGGATGTCCAGGACAAGGCAGGACAGACAGATGGAAGTGAAAAGGAGCAGGGCCTGCAGGGAAAAGAAACAGAACTGCAGTCACATTCTTCGACCGTAAACACCAGCTTTTCCTATACGGGAAAAGAGGAGATCAATCCTTTTGACTTACCGGGGACAGAGCGTGTCAGGATCCGCCATCTGGAGGTGAAACAGATCTCGCAGGAGGATATCGACCGTGTCCTGCAGCTTACGGGGCAGCTCGAGGCATTTGAGATTCTCATGATGTATTATGACTGCGCGCTTGCAGAGGTCCGCACCAAGCTGGAGGTTCTGAACCGGGAGGTCGGACTTAAGAAAAACCGCAATCCTTTTGAATCGATCAAGAGCCGTCTAAAAAAACCTGTGAGCATCTATGAAAAGCTCAAGCACCGCAGGATCCCATTCTCCGTAGAGAATATTGAAAAATATCTCACGGATGTGGCAGGCCTCCGGGTAATCTGCTCTTTCATTGATGATATTTACAGTATCCGGGACAGCCTTGCCTCGCAGGATGACGTCCGGATCATCCAGGAAAAGGACTATATTGCGCGTCCCAAGCCGAACGGCTACAGAAGCCTGCACATGATCCTTGAAGTTCCCATCTATCTCATGCAGGAAAAGAAGTATATGAAGGTGGAACTGCAGTTCCGCACCATTGCCATGGACTTCTGGGCCAGTGTCGAGCACAAGATGAAGTACAAGAAGGAGATCCGCAATGCGGAGTCCATCGTCGAAGAGCTGCATTACAGCGCAGACTTGATCAATCAGCTCGACCGGCGCATGCTGCAGATCCGTGACCGCATTGAACTGAATGAGGAAGGCGACAGAGTCATGTCTGAGTGGCACTGAGCCCCGGGAATCTTTTCTGAGAGTGAGACAGGCCGCACCCGTAGTGGTGGTGCGGCCTGTTTTTTCATGCTTTTTTATTCTTTTTTATTCTTTTTTATTCTTAGAATCTTATAGTCTTACAGGCAGTTATTGATCGGCAACCCATCTGCCGGCGGCGCCGCAGGGCAGCACCAGGCCATTGGAGGTGACGGGCAGACCGACTTCTCCTGCGTCTACACTTCCTGCGTATTTCGGGTCCAGTACAGTGTGCAGCATGTAACTGAGCACTGCGGGCTGAAGGCCGGTCGTGTAGGAATTGACCAGTACAAAGAGGGGGGCATCGGACAGCAGAAGAGCACAGCGCTGCAGGAAGGGGAAAATGCTGTCCTCTATCTTCCAGATCTCACCCTTGGGGCCTCTTCCGTAGGAAGGGGGATCCATGATGATCGCGTCGTAATGATTGCCTCTGCGGATCTCTCGCTCGACAAATTTGCCGCAGTCATCCACGAGCCAGCGGATGGGGGCGTCTCCCAGTCCGGAGAGCTGGGCATTTTCTCTGGCCCAGCCGACCATGCCCTTGGAGGCGTCTACATGTGTGACCTGGGCGCCCGCTGCGGCTGCCGCGGCTGTGGCTCCGCCCGTGTAGGCAAAGAGATTGAGAACGCGCACGTGCTTTCCGGCACTGACACGATTTCGGATGAGCGCAGAGAACCAGTCCCAGTTGACCGCCTGTTCCGGGAACAGTCCGGTGTGCTTGAAACTGAAGGGCTTGAGCCGGAAAGTCAGATCCCGGTAGCGGATGCACCAGTCATCAGGAAGATCAAAGAACTCCCATTCTCCGCCGCCCTTTTTGCTGCGGTGATAGTGGGCGTTGGGACGCCGCCAGTCCCTGCCGCGGGGCGTATCCCAGATGACCTGGGGATCCGGACGGATCAGACGGTACTGGCCCCAGCGCTCGAGCTTCTCTCCTTTTGATGTATCAATTACTTCGTAGTCTTTCCATTGGTCGGCAATCCACATGAGAATGACCTGTCCTTTCTATATATAATCTATACAAGCTGTATATAGTCTGTATTTTCCATACTTGCCGGAAAAATACTTCGAATAATCCTTTCAGAATAGTAACACCAGTCTACCTGCTGGGAGTAAAAAAGTAAATAATTATCTTTATTTCACAACCCTCTTATGGTAAAATCGTACTGTTATCTGCGTTGCAGTGATAAAGTGAAAAAGCACAATTGCTTCTTTACATAAACTGCTGCGCTATCATAAAGGAGGAAATAGTTATGACAAGTGCACAGATTATTGTTGTTGTCACGATTGTGGCATATCTGTTCGGCATGCTCCTCATCGGTGTCATTTTCAACCGTGCAGGCGCTGCGGACACCTCGGACGGCTTCTATATCGGCGGAAGGTCTCTGGGACCCCTGGTCACAGCCATGAGCGCCGAAGCATCGGATATGAGCAGTTACCTGCTGATGGGCCTTCCCGGACTGGCTTATCTCGCCGGTGTGGCGGAAGTCGGCTGGACAGCGATCGGCCTGGCAGTCGGTACCTACCTGAACTTCTTGTTTGTCGCAAGACGTCTCCGCCGTTATTCGGAGAAACTGGGCGCATTTACCATTCCGGATTTTTATTCCCGCCGTTACAACGACCGAGAGAATACCCTCTCCCTGATCGCGGCCCTGATCATTATCATTTTCTTCGTTCCCTACACTGCATCCGGATTCAAGGCGGTCGGCACACTGTTCAACAGCCTTTTCGGCATTGAGTATCACCTGGCCATGATCATTGGCGCAGTCATCATTGTTTCCTACACCACCATGGGCGGATTCCTGGCTGTTTCCACCACAGACCTGGTCCAGAGTATTTTCATGACCATTGCTCTGGTCATCATCGTTTTCTTCGGCATTGACAAGGCGGGCGGCATGGATGCAGTCATGCAGAACGCAAAGGCACTTCCCGGATACCTCAATATCACCAAGGGCTATGATGTGGCGTCCAATTCCGCATCCAGCTACGGTTTCCTGAGTGTTGTCTCCACCCTGGCATGGGGCCTGGGATATTTCGGAATGCCCCATATCCTGCTCCGCTTCATGGCCATCCGCAATGAGAAAGAGCTGGTCATTTCCAGAAGAATTGCTTCTGTCTGGGCAGCTGTCTCTATGTGCATTGCCATTTTCATCGGTATCATCGGCTACAGCGTTTCTGTCGCGGGACATATCCCCATGTTGAACGGCAGCTCTGCAGAATCCGAAACCATCATTATCCAGATGGCCAACCTCATGAGCCAGCACGGCGTGATCTTTGCTCTGGCAGCCGGTATCATCCTGGCGGGTATCCTGGCAGCGACCATGTCCACCGCGGACTCCCAGCTCCTTGCAGCCGCATCGAGTGTCTCCGAGGATCTCATGCAGGGATTCGGACGCATTAAGCTTTCCCAGCAGGGCAAGATGATCGCAGCCCGCGCGACCGTTATCGCCATTGCGGCTGTCGCCATCATCCTGGCATGGAACCCCAACAGTTCCGTCTTCCGTGTTGTCTCCTTCGCATGGGCAGGCTTCGGCGCTACATTCGGCCCCACCATGCTGCTGGCCCTCTTCTGGCGCAGATCCAACCGCAAGGGTGCTATGGCAGGCCTGATCTGCGGCGGCGTCATGATCTTCGTGTGGAAGTTCGGCATTGCCCGTCTGGGCGGCGCTTTCGCGATCTACGAACTGCTTCCTGCATTCATCATCGCCCTCATCGCTGATATCGTTGTCAGCCTGGCGACCAAAGAACCTTCACCCGTTATTACCAAGAAGTTCGACGAAGTCAACACAAAGTAATATCCGGCTGCGGAGGCTGAACGATCATTCTGATCTATTATTTCTTTTATCTTTTATATAGTAGAAACACAGTTTAAAGCAGAAACACAGCACAGGCCGGAGCGGAACAGGACGCTCCGGCCTGGTTTTCTTAAAAAAGCCGGTTCACGGATTTAAAAAAAGCCGCTGCACAGATATTTTTCTTAAGAAAAGCTGGTGCACGAGATTTTTTCTGAAGAATTGCTGCCGCATAAAAAATGTATGCTCAGAAATACAAAAAAATTGAAAAAACTTTCCTTTTGCAAAAAAAACTGCTTGCGCAACCTGATGACTCGTGATATTATCATCATTGCTGTGACATGATAGCTGTGAAGCGTGAGGTTGCTGCCAGAGATGGCAGGTTTTCCGTGGAGCGAATGTCTGGGGCACTCTCCAGGAGCCATTTGGAGAGAGCTCGAAAATCTGACGACAAGTCACTGTACCAATGAATGTCTGCAGAGCAGCGCAGCTGCACAAGGCAGAAACGACGTGTGAGAACACGGTTTTTTATTTTGAGAGACCGCGACACACACGGGATAGTGTACAGTCACCGCTTGTCGTACTTACCAAAAAGTGCGAAAAGGAGGCGACTTTTTTTATGGCAAATCAGGTTATGAGAATCACATTGAAGGCATATGATCACGAGCTCGTGGACGCATCCGCGAAGAAGATCATCGAAACAGTCAAGAAGAACGGCTCACAGGTGAGCGGTCCCGTTCCGCTTCCCACCAAGAAGGAAGTAGTCACCATTCTCCGTGCCGTTCATAAATATAAAGATTCTCGTGAGCAGTTCGAGCAGCGCACACACAAGCGCCTGATCGACATCATCACACCCACACAGAAGACTGTTGATGCACTCCAGAGACTGGAAATGCCCGCAGGTGTCTACATCGACATCAAGATGAAGACCAAATAATTCTGTGCAGGAAACAGCATACTGCTGCACTCTCCGTGTGCAGTTAGTGATACGCTGCCGGATCGAAGATTAATGGCCAGTCGGTTCGGCGTAACGCAGCCTCTACTAGTATGACATCCCCGCAGGGACGAAAGCCCGGCGCGGGAGCAGCCCGTCCCTCCGGCCGGTCAGACAGCAGACCGTCTGAGAGAGTGAGGAAGGTCCTGACGGCCTTTCCGTATAAAAAACGCAAGAAACGGAAGGGACATGCACAGGATACTTCTTATTTAGAAAGAACAGCCCCGCAGGATGCCAATATGCGGAGCCAAAGGACGCGCCGATGTCCGCTGTAGAACATTTCGCCGCAGAAAAGCAAGCGGCAGAAAAGAGGTAAACATGAAGAAAGCTATTATGGCAACCAAGATCGGTATGACCCAGGTCTTCCAGGAAGACGGTACTCTGATTCCTGTAACAGTCCTCGAGGCTGGCCCCTGCGTGGTCACACAGGTCAAGACAATCGAGAATGACGGCTACGAAGCAGTCCAGGTCGGCTACGGCGATGCAAAAGAGCGCATCACCACAGTTGACAAGAACGGCAAGAAGGAAGTCGCTCACCGCCACGGCGTGGGCAAGGCCATGAAGGGCCACTTCGACAAGGCCGGCGTTTCCGTGAAGAAGCACGTTCGCGAGTTCCTCTTCGAGAATGCTTCCGAATACAAGCTCGGCGATGAGATCAAGGCTGACATCTTCGCAGAAGGCGACAAGATCGATGCTACCGCAGTTACCAAGGGCAAAGGCTTCCAGGGCGCCATCAAGCGTCACGGCCAGCACAGAGGCCCCATGGGACACGGCTCCAAGTTCCATCGTCATCAGGGTTCCAATGGTTCCAGTTCCGATCCCAGCAGAGTTTTCAAGGGAAAAGGAATGCCCGGACACATGGGTTCCGTCCAGGTTACGGTCAGAAATCTTGAGATCGTCCGCGTGGATGCCGAGAAGAATCTGCTCCTTGTCAAGGGCGCGATTCCCGGACCCAAGAAGGGCCTTGTGACCATCAAAGAGACCACAAAGGCTGACGCCTGATCGGTACAGGGTCTATAGAAAGGAGGAACACAGATGGCGAACGTATCTGTTTTAAATATGCAAGGACAGGAGGTCGGCACAATCGACCTCAATGACGCGATTTTCGGCGTTGAAGTGAATGAGAACCTGATCCACATGGCAGTTGTGCAGCATCTGGCAAACAAGCGCCAGGGCACACAGAAGGCCAAGACCCGCGGCGAGGTCTCCGGAGGAGGCAGAAAGCCCTGGAGACAGAAGGGTACCGGCCATGCGCGCCAGGGTTCAACCAGAGCTCCTCAGTGGAAGGGCGGCGGCGTTGTATTCGCACCCGTTCCCCGCGACTATTCCTTCAAGATGAACAAGAAGGAAAAGAGGGCTGCCCTCAAGTCCGCACTTACCGACCGCCTTCAGGAAGGCAAGCTGATCGTCCTCGACGAGCTGAAGTTCGACGAGATCAAGACCAAGGCATTCGCACAGGTTCTTGACAATCTGAAGATCAGCAGCAAGGCACTTTTCGTTCTCGGCGATATGGATCAGAACGTGATCCTTTCCGCAAGGAACCTGCCCGGAACAAAGACAACCCAGACATCCGAGATGAACGTTTACGATGTCATGAATGCTCAGACACTGGTCATCACCAAGGATGCAGTCGCGAAGATCGAGGAGGTGTACGCATAATGGCAACGCTCGAATATTACGACATTCTGTTAAAGCCCGTTATCACTGAGAAGAGCATGGAGCTGATGGCCGAGAAGAAATATACCTTCCTGGTACATCCCGATGCCAACAAATATCAGATCAAGACTGCAGTTGAGAGACTGTTCGAAGGCACCAAGGTCGAGAAGGTCAACACCCTCAACGCAGACGGCAAGAGAAAGAGAAGGGGTATGGTCTACGGCTTCACTGCGAAGACCAAGAAGGCCATTGTAAAGCTCACCGAAGACAGCAAGGACATCGAGGTCTTCACAGGACTTTGATCCCAATGCTAAAGCATCGGACTTAACGCGGTGCAAATCTTAAAGATTAATAGGAGAACCAATCATGGGAATTAAAAAGTATACCGCTTATACCCCGTCAAGACGTAACATGACAGGCTCCGATTTCTCCGAGATCACAAAGACAACTCCCGAGAAATCCCTGACCGAGTCCCTGAAGAAGAACGCTGGACGTAACAACCAGGGTCGCATCACTGTCAGACATCACGGCGGCGGCAATAGAAGAAAATACAGACTGGTCGATTTCAGAAGAATCAAGGACGGCATCCCTGCAAAGGTTATCGGCATTGAGTACGATCCCAACAGGACAGCCAACATCGCCCTGATCTGCTACGCAGACGGCGAGAAGTCCTACATCCTGGCTCCCCAGGGCCTGACCGACGGCATGACCGTTATGAACGGCCCCGAAGCTGAAATCAGAGTCGGCAACTGCCTGCCTCTGTCCGTTATCCCCGTTGGTACCCAGGTACACAACGTTGAGCTCAAGCCCGGCAAGGGCGGCCAGATGGTCCGCAGCGCCGGCACAAGCGCTCAGCTGATGGCTAAAGAAGGCAAGTATGCAACACTTCGTCTCCCCTCCGGCGAGATGAGAATGGTTCCGCTGGAATGCCGCGCCACCATCGGCGTGCTCGGCAACATCGACCACAACCTGATCAACTATGGTAAAGCCGGCCGGAAACGCCACATGGGCATCCGTCCTACAGTCCGCGGTTCCGTCATGAACCCCAACGATCACCCTCACGGCGGTGGTGAAGGCAAGGCTCCGATCGGTCGTCCCGGACCGAGCACCCCTTGGGGCAAGCCTGCACTTGGTTACAAGACACGTCGTAAGAAAGCTTCTGATAAGCTGATCGTAAGAAGACGCGGCGGCAAGAAGTAATAAATAAGGACTGCACAGCGCGCGCACGGTATGAAACAGTACGCCGCTGATGACAAATAAGGAGATTACCATGGCAAGATCATTGAAAAAAGGACCGTTTGCGGATAAAAGCCTTTTAAAGAAGATTGACGAGATGAACGCTTCCGGCAGCAAGCAGGTCATCAAGACCTGGTCTCGCCGCTCGACGATTTTCCCGTCGTTCGTTGGACACACGATCGCCGTCCATGACGGCCGCAAGCACGTGCCGGTGTACGTGACTGAGGATATGGTCGGACATAAGCTCGGTGAGTTCGTTCTGACAAGAACCTACAGAGGCCACCAGGGCAACAACAAGAGCGACAGAAAGTCTTCCGTAGGCTGACCGCCTGACGGAGTTTGATGGAAAGGAGCGGAACTATGGCAAACGGACATAGAACCCAGATTAAGAGAGAAAGGAATGCCCAGAAGGACACAAGACCTTCGGCAAAGCTTTCTTA
The DNA here is from genome assembly GCA_045130475.1 of Lachnospiraceae bacterium. GTDB lineage: Bacteria > Bacillota > Clostridia > Lachnospirales > Lachnospiraceae > CAG-791. The sequence continues at coordinate 12,073 of JBGUPU010000070.1, read as the reverse complement.
CGCCAGAATACCCACTCAGAAAGCATGCTTTGTTATGGATGCGATCCGCGGCAAAGATGTTGAGACAGCAATCGGTATTCTTTCATATAACAACAGGTATGCTTCAGAAGTGATCCTGAAGCTCCTCAACTCCGCAGTGGCAAATGCAGAGAACAATCTCGGCATGAACGCCGCTAACCTGTATGTCGCAGAGTGCTACGCTTTCGACGGCCCTACAATGAAGAGAATCAGACCCAGGGCACAGGGCAGAGCGTACAGGATTCTCAAGAGAATGAGCAACCTCAAGATCGTTCTCGATGAGAAGAAGACTGAAGAGTAAGCGGAAATAGAAAGGAGCCAAAATGGGACAGAAAGTTAATCCTCATGGTCTGCGTGTTGGCATTATCAAAGACTGGGATTCCAGATGGTATGCTGAAGGCGATTTCGCGGACCTTCTCGTTGAAGATTACAATATCAGAAAGTTTCTGAAGAAAAAGCTCTACAGCGCAGGCATCTCCAAGGTCGAAGTCGAGCGTGCTTCCGACCGCGTAAAGGTGATCGTCTATGCACAGAAGCCCGGCGTAGTAATCGGCAAGGGCGGCGCTGAGATCGAAAATACCAGAAAGCAGCTTCAGAAGATGACCGGCAAGAAGATTCTCCTTGACATTAAGGAAATCAAGCGCCCCGACAGGGATGCACAGCTGGTTGCAGAGAACATTGCGCAGCAGCTTGAAGGCCGTGTGTCCTTCAGAAGAGCCATGAAGTCCTGCATGGGCAGAACCATGAAGGCCGGCGCTCTCGGCATCAAGGCTTCCTGCGGCGGCCGTCTCGGCGGTGCTGATATCGCACGTACAGAGACCTACTCCGAGGGAACCATTCCGCTGCAGACACTGCGCGCAGACATCGATTATGGTTTTGCGGAAGCAAACACCACCTACGGCAAGGTCGGCGTCAAAGTCTGGATCTACAAGGGTGAGGTTCTTCCCGCAAAGAACACAAATAAAGCAGAAGGGAGTGATCGCTGATGTTAATGCCCAAGAGAGTGAAATATCGTAAACAGTTCCGCGGCAGCATGGCGGGCACACCCACCAGAGGAACTAAGATTGCATACGGCGAATATGGTCTTGTCTGCACCGAGCCCGTCTGGATCCGCTCCAATCAGATCGAGGCAGCCCGTGTCGCTATGACCCGTTACGTCCGCCGTGGCGGTAAGATCTGGATCAAGATCTTCCCCGACAAGCCTGTTACCAAGAAGCCTGCCGAAGTCCGTATGGGTTCCGGTAAGGGCGCGGTCGAGTACTGGGTAGCTGTTGTCAAACCCGGCAGAGTCATGTTTGAGATCGCCGGTGTCCCTGAAGAGACTGCAAAAGAGGCTCTCCGCCTTGCAGCCAACAAGCTTCCTTGCAAGTGCAAGATCGTTTCGAAAGAGCAATTGGAAGGTGGTGCAGTATAAATGAAGAGTAAAGCGTACGTTGAAGATCTTAGAAATAAAAACGTCGAAGAGCTGAATCAGGAACTCGTTTCCGCAAAGAAAGAGCTCTTCAATCTGAGATTCCAGAATGCCACGAACCAGCTGACGAACACGGCAAGGATCAGGGAAGTCCGCAGAAACATCGCCAGGATTAAGACCATGATCAGTGCGCAGGAGCAGTGATTTGACGAATAGGAATTCTGAGAATAAAGGAGAATGACCGTGGAAAGAAATCTTAGAAAAGTCCGTATCGGCAAGGTTGTCAGCGACAAGATGGACAAGACCGTCGTCGTTGCAATCGAGGATCACGTAAAGCATCCGCTGATCGGAAAGATCGTTAAGAAGACATACAAGCTCAAAGCTCATGACGAGCAGAACGAGTGCGGCATCGGCGACACTGTCCGTGTTATGGAGACAAGACCTCTCTCCAAGACCAAGAGATGGAGAGTCGTGAACGTCGTCGAGAAGGCAAGGTAATCTAACGGATACCGATCCGATTGATTTTATCTTCCTTTAGGGAATAAATGGATGGCCGAATGAGCAGGCGGCGGGAGAGAGTCCGGCCCCGCTCCTCTGGGCCGCGCAGGCTGCAGCGCCGGGAAATGATTCCCGGCCGGCACCCGGCTCTTTGAAGAGATTTTGAAGAGGTGCTGAGCGCAATGCCTGTCACCAGACCGTAAGAAAGGAATAAAGCTATGATTCAGCAGGAAAGCAGACTCAGAGTTGCTGATAATACCGGTGCGAAGGAAATCCTCTGCATCCGCGTTTGCGGCGGCTCCACAAGAAGATATGCGAGAATCGGCGATGTCATCATCGCAACTGTTAAAGAAGCAGCCCCCGGCGGCGTTGTCAAAAAGGGCGATGTCGTAAAGGCAGTTGTTGTTCGTACAGTCAATACTACACGCAGGAAAGATGGCTCTTACATTCGCTTCGACGAGAACGCGGCCGTTATCATCAAAGACGACCAGACTCCGACAGGCACACGTATCTTCGGACCTGTAGCCAGAGAGCTTCGTGAGAAGAAGTTCATGAAGATCCTCTCCCTGGCTCCTGAAGTATTATAAGGAGGAGAGAGCTATGGCAATGAGCAAAATCAAGGTTGGCGATAACGTCAGAGTCATGACCGGCAAGAGCAAAGGCCATGAGGGCAAAGTCATCGCCATTGACCGTAAAAAAGGCAGAGTCACCGTTGAAGGTGCAAATATTGTTACAAAGCATACCAAGCCTTCCATGACCAATCAGAACGGCGGAATCGTGCAGCAGGAAGCAGCCATGGATATCTCCAACGTCATGCTGGTCGTCGACGGCCAGGTTACACGCGTCGGTTTCAGCGGTGAGGGCAAGAGCAAGGTCCGCGTCGCAAAGAAGACCGGTAAGGTGGTCGAGTAACAGCCCGAATGTGACAGGCGCTTTACATCACAACGGCGCCTCGTCAATTTATGCTAATAGTATCAGCATATTAGGAGGAAATAACGTTGAGTAGACTCAAAGATCTGTATATGGATGAAATCCGCGAGCAGATGATGAAGAAGTTCGGCTACAAGAACATCATGCAGGTTCCGAAGCTGGACAAGATCGTCGTCAACATGGGTATCGGTGAAGCAAGAGAGAACGAGAAGATCCTCGATGCAGCCGCCAGAGATATGGCTATCATCACCGGCCAGAAGCCCGTTATCACAAAGGCCAAAAAGTCCATCGCGAACTTTAAGATCAGGGAAGGCATGCCGATCGGCTGCAAAGTCACCCTTCGCGGCGACCGCATGTATGAGTTCCTTGACAGACTTGTCAATCTGGCACTTCCCCGTGTCCGTGACTTCCGCGGTGTTAACCCCAATTCCTTTGACGGAAGAGGAAATTATGCTCTTGGTATCAAAGAGCAGCTGATCTTCCCTGAGATCGAGTACGACAAGATCGACAAGGTCAGAGGCATGGACATCATCTTTACCACCACGGCAAATACCGATGAGGAAGCAAGGGAGCTCCTTCGCCTCTTCAATATGCCTTTTGCCAGGGAAGAGCAGTAAGTTAAAGGTATAGCCCATAGCCGGGGGCGCTGACATGCGCGGAATATGCATGCAGCGCTTTCGCAGGACATAGAATCAGGAGAAAAAAAATGGCTAAAACATCTATGAAGATGAAACAGCAGGCGAAACCCAAATTCTCAACCAGGGCTTATACCCGCTGCAGAATTTGCGGCCGTCCGCACTCTGTTCTTAAAAAGTATGGTATCTGCAGAATCTGCTTCCGCGAGCTGGCATACAAGGGCCAGATCCCGGGCGTGAAGAAAGCCAGCTGGTAATTATTTTCAATTTGGTTAATCCACAATCAGGAGGCAAAATCAATGACAATGAGCGATCCTATTGCAGATATGCTTACAAGAATCCGTAACGCTAACACTGCAAAACACGATACAGTTGATATCCCTTCTTCCAAGATGAAAATCGCTATCGCCAACATTCTGCTTGACGAGGGCTACATCAGGAAGTATGAGATGGTCGACAACGGCAATTTCCAGGATATCCGCATTACCCTTAAGTACGGCGCAGACAAGAATGACAAGATCATCACCGGCCTCAAGAGAATCTCCAAGCCCGGTCTCCGCGTCTATGCAAAGAAGGATGAAGTTCCGAAGGTTCTTGATGGACTCGGCACTGCCATTCTTTCCACCAACCAGGGTGTCATCACCGACAAGAAGGCCCGTGAGCTCGAAGTCGGCGGCGAAGTTCTCGCATTCATCTGGTAATTGACAGGCAGCTTCAGGCTGTAAATATCTGAAACAGTATTGAACAACTGCAGATTACAGGGCGGGCGGAAAGGCCTGCACCGCTGTAATCCTTTACAAAATAGAAAAGAACAAAACAACAGGAGGTACGGGCATGTCACGAATCGGTAAAATGCCAATCGCTATTCCCGCGGGCGTTACTGTGGAAGTAGCAGAAAATAATAAAGTGACTGTTAAGGGTCCCAAAGGAACTTTGGTTAGAACCCTTCCGGGCGAGATGAAGATCTCCCAGAATGATGGCGTTATCACCATCGAAAGACCCAATGATCAGAAGAAGGAAAAATCCCTTCATGGACTGACCAGAAGCCTGCTCCACAACATGGTGGTCGGTGTGTCTGCCGGTTTCGAGAAGAAGCTGGAAGTCAACGGCGTTGGTTACAGAGCGGCCAAGTCAGGTAATACGCTTACGCTTAGCTTAGGATATTCCCATCCCGTTGAGATGACAGATCCCGAAGGCGTCACCACCGAGGTCCAGGGCAATGTGATCACCGTCAAGGGGATTGATAAAGAAGCCGTCGGCCAGTTCGCAGCAAACATCAGAGATAAGCGCAGACCTGAGCCTTACAAGGGCAAGGGCATCAAGTATGCGGACGAGCATATCCGCCGTAAGGTTGGTAAGACTGGCAAAAAATAATAGATAGAATCAGCCATAATTCTGATCTGGCTGCCGGAAGGCAGAGAAGGTGCTGCGCATAAAAAGCAGAGCCGGCTGTGTACGCTGATTAAACACAGCGGTGACAACCTGAGGCATCCGGGAGCATATATTTGGAGGAATTTATAATGGTAAAGAAAGCAAACAGGAAGGCGATCCGCGAGAAAAAGCATTCCAGAATCCGCAACAGGATCAGCGGTACAGCTCAGTGCCCTCGTCTTGCCGTATACAGAAGCAACAAGCACATCTACGCACAGATTATCGATGATGATGCACAGACCACTCTGGTGGCTGCAGGCACAATCGAGAAGGAAATCCAGGATGCTGTCGAGCACACAGACGACATCGCAGCCGCTGAGAAGGTTGGCGAGGTTATTGCTCAGAGAGCAGCCGATAAGGGAATCAAGGAAGTGGTCTTCGACCGCGGCGGTTACATCTACATGGGCAAGGTTGCTGCACTGGCAGAAGCTGCCCGTAAGGCTGGCCTGGAATTCTAAGGAGGAAATGTGTGATGAAACATACAATGATCGATACAAGCCAGATGGAACTGACCGATAAGGTTGTTGCCATCAAGCGTGTTACCAAGGTCGTCAAGGGCGGCCGCAACATGCGCTTCACGGCCCTCGTTGTTGTCGGTGACGGAAACGGCCACGTAGGCTGCGGCCTGGGCAAGGCTACTGAAATTCCCGAAGCGATCCGCAAGGGCAGAGAAGATGCCAGCAAGAACCTCGTCAGCGTAGCGCTTGACGAAGTTGCAAGTATCTCTCACGATTACATCGGCAAGTACGGCAGTGCTTCCGTTCTGCTTAAGAAGTCTCCCGATGGTACCGGTATCATCGCAGGCGGCCCTGCACGTACTGTCTGTGAGCTGGCCGGCATCAAGAACATCCGTACCAAGTCTCTTGGCTCCAACAACAAGCAGAACGTCGTTCTGGCAACCATTAACGGTCTCAGCCAGCTGAAGGTTCCTGAAGAAGTCGCAGCAAGGCGCGGCAAGACCGTCGCTGAGCTCAAGGGCTGATCGGCGAGACATACAGATCTGAAAGGAGAATAGCAAATGCCTACAGATGTGAAAGCAACAGCAGCTGAGCCGAAGAAGCTGAAAATCACCCTGATCAAGTCTACCATCGGTGCTGTTCCCAAGAACCGCGCGATCGTCAAGTCCATGGGATTCAAGAAGCTGAACAGCTTCGTCATCCTTCCTGACAACGCCGCTACCAGGGGACAGATCAGACTGATCAATCACATGGTTAAAGTCGAAGAGCTGGACTAATAAGGTAGGAGGTATAAAATGGATTTACATAATCTTAAGCCTGCTGAAGGCTCTAAGCACGCGAATTACCGCAGAGGCCGCGGCCACGCTTCCGGCAACGGCAAGACTGCAGGTTACGGCCATAAAGGTCAGAAGGCAAGAAGCGGAGCTCCCAGGCCCGGATTCGAAGGCGGCCAGATGCCTCTGTACAGAAGACTCCCCAAGAGAGGCTTCACTTGCTACAACACAAAGGATATCGTTTCTGTCGATATCAAGTCCCTTGAGAGATTCGAGGACGGTGCAGTTGTTGATGAGCAGGCACTGCTTGAGAGCAGGGCGGTCAGCAAGATCGGTGACGGCGTCAAGATCATCGGCAATGCAGACCTGAGCAAGAAGCTTACTGTCAAGGTTACAGCATTCAGCGCTGCAGCTAAGGAAAAGATCGAGGCAGCCGGCGGCACAGCCGAGACAATTGGCTGATCAACCAAGAAATAGTCATGCCATATCGGGCAGAAATGCCCGGTATGGCTTGCCCTTTATTATCGGAGTTTCCTTTCGGTAAAGCAAAATGAGCAGATTTGCGGACTGGAGACTGACCGGATAGAGGATAAGCAATTTTGGAAAGGTCATAAAAAGGAATGTTTGACTCGATCAATAATGTTTTTAAAGTAAAAGAAATCAGGATGAAGCTTCTGTTCACTTTCCTGATGCTGATCGTCATCCGTTTTGGCTGTCAGCTTCCGGTTCCCGGTGTTGACAGAAACTACTTCGCAGAGTGGTTTGCACAGCAGACCGGCGATGCCTTCAGCTTTGTGGACGCTTTTACCGGCGGTTCTTTCCTGAACATGTCTGTTCTGGCATTGAACATCACGCCATACATCACTTCTTCCATTATCATCCAGCTTCTCACTATTGCGATTCCCAAACTTGAGGAACTGCATCGTGAGGGCGAGGAAGGCAGGAAGATGATGACTACGATCACCCGTTACGTCACTGTAGCACTCGCGCTGCTGGAATCTTCCGCAATGGCCATCGGCTTTGGCCGCCAGGGTCTGCTGGAGGAGTTCAACGCCCTCAACGTGATCATGGTCATCGCTACTCTGACGGCAGGCAGTGCATTCCTGATGTGGATCGGTGAGCAGATTACAGTCAAGGGCATCGGAAACGGTATTTCCATTGTCCTGTGTATCAACATCATCTCCAGAATGCCCCAGGATATCGTTTCCCTGTTCAATCAGTTTGTTCTGGGAAAGACCATTGCCTTCGGCGCGCTCGCAGCAGTGATCATCATCGCAGTGATCCTTGTGATGATCATCATGGTCATTCTTCTGAATGACGCCGAGAGGAAGATCCCTGTGTCCTATGCACAGAAGATCAACGGCAGACGCTTTACGGCAGGACAGACCTCTGTGATTCCCCTCAAAGTGAACACAGCAGGCGTTATGCCGATCATCTTCGCTTCATCCCTGATGGAATTCCCCGGCATCATTTCCACGCTGGCGGGATACAAGGGAACAGGCATCTGGTCTGAGGTGCTCCGCTATCTGAGCTCCTCCTACTGGTGCAATCCTTCCTATTTCAAGTACACACTGGGCCTTCTGCTTTACATCTTACTTCTGATTTTCTTCGCGTACTTCTACACCTCGATCACATTCAACCCGATCGAGATCGCAGATAATCTGAAGAAGCGCGGCGGCTTCATTCCGGGTATCCGTCCCGGCAGGCCTACAAGTGATTACCTGAACAGGATCCTGAACTACATTATTTTCATCGGTGCGGTCGGCCTGACGATTGTCGGTATTCTTCCCTTTATTTTCAGGGGACTCTTCAACGCTTCGATCTCCTTCGGCGGAACGAGCCTGATCATCGTTGTAAGTGTCGTGCTTGAGACGATCAAGCAGGTTGAATCCATGATGCTGGTGAGGAACTACAAAGGTTTCCTCAACGACTGATTTTTCTCCGAAGGCGGCAGGATGTATTTTGCACCTCTGCTGTCTTCGGTTCTTGTGTTATTATCGGGAAAGTATTAAACTATTATATTAAGGATATTAACACCAGCCAAATAAAGGAGGAGTAGCCATGAAGATCGTTATGCTCGGAGCGCCCGGTGCAGGCAAAGGAACACAGGCACAGATGATTGCGGAGAAATTCGGCCTGCCTCACATTTCCACAGGTGACATTTTCCGTGCGAATATCAAGAACGGCACAGAGCTGGGCAAAAAGGCGAAAGCATTCATGGATGCCGGACAGCTGGTCCCGGATGAACTGACCGTAGAGCTGCTGCTCGACAGAGTGAAGGCAGACGACTGCGCAAAGGGATATGTTCTTGACGGATTCCCCCGCACCATTCCCCAGGCACAGGTCCTGACAGACACACTGGCAAAGACCGGTGAGCAGATCGATTATGCGATCGACGTTGATGTTCCGGACAGCAATATCGTTGCCCGCATGAGCGGAAGAAGATCCTGCCCCAAGTGCGGAGCATCCTATCATATCAGCTTCATTCCTCCTAAAAAAGAAGGTATCTGCGACCACTGCGGCAGCGAGCTCATCCAGCGTCAGGATGACAAGCCCGAGACAGTCCAGAACAGACTGTCCGTCTATCATGAGCAGACACAGCCCCTGATCGATTTCTACAAAGAAAAAGGTGTCCTGCGCACAGTTGACGGAACAAAGGATATGAAGGAAGTATTCCAGGCAATCAGCGCAATCTTGGAGGGTTAAATCTTATATGTCAAAAGCAGACGTCATTGAACTTGAAGGTATCGTAACCGAAAAACTCCCGAACACCATGTTCAAGGTGAAGCTCGAGAACGGAGCGATCATTCTTGCACACATCAGCGGTAAGCTTCGTCAGAACTTTATCCGTATTCTTCCCGGCGACAAGGTCACACTGGAGATGTCCACTTATGACCTGACCAAGGGCAGGATCATCTGGAGAGACAAGTAAACCGCTGGTCCGGGACCCGGCAGATCTTTCCGGGCAGCAGTTCGGTGCGATCAGTACAGGAACGTTTTCGTGCGTCCGTATCTTTTGCGTCATTAGGGCGGAAAAGGTACGGGCGCCGCTCTTATTTTTGTGTAAAAAAGTTCTTGCAATTGATATTACATTATGATATTCTATCATGGTCTGTAAATGAGTAGGGGGAAACCCCTGCTCAATTGTCCTGTCTTAAACCGTATCTACGCATTTCAAAGGACGGGGTGATTTCGGACAGACTCGGCAACAGGTTCTGTGTGTCTGAAAGTGCCGGAAAGGAGCTTCACAGACGGAAGACACGAAAACAGCGTGTCGGACGGATGTGTGTTTTTTTTCGGTAAACCAGGACACGGCACCACTCACGAAAGGAGTAGGAGATGAAGGTTAGAGCTTCCGTGAAGCCTATTTGCGACAAGTGCAAAGTCATTAAGCGCAAAGGTATCGTCAGGATCATCTGCGAGAATCCGAAACACAAACAGAGGCAGGGTTGAGCGAGTTATAAGAGCTCTTTGGTTCTGCAGGAAACCTGCAGTGCCTGATCATAGAATATATGGCGCCCCGTTAACCCAAATCTATTCATAGACCGGGGCTGCGCATTACTCTTTGATACCATGCCGATGCAAATCGCAGTGGAAAGACCGGCAAAGAAAGCCGGTTGGGCACAGGATTCATGATACGGAACATGAAGCGGTGTGCCCCAGTCAATCAGTAATTTTAATAGTAGAAGGAGAGTACAATGGCTCGTATCGCAGGTGTAGATTTACCTAGAGATAAGCGCGTCGAGATCGGCCTTACCAGCATTTATGGCATCGGCCGCACCTCTGCAACAGCAATCGTCGAAAAGGCAGGCGTCAATCCCGACACAAGATGCAGGGATCTGACTGATGAAGAAGTCAAGAAGCTCAGCGAAGTCATCGCTGAGGATTACATGGTCGAAGGTGATCTCCGCAGAGAAATCGCCATGAACATCAAGCGTCTCTCTGAGATCGGCTGCTACAGAGGCATCCGTCACAGAAGAGGTCTCCCTGTCCGCGGTCAGAAGACAAAGACCAATGCAAGGACCAGGAAGGGCCCGAAGAAGACCATCGCGAACAAGAAGAAATAATGTACATTGATTCCGGCTCTTCTATTATATATGCCGGACAGATACCATTTTTGGGAAAGAAAGTAGGTTAGTTTTATGGCAAAACAGCAATCCTCCAGAAGGAAGCAGGTTAGACGTGTCAAGAAAAACGTTGAACGCGGACAGGCTCACATCCAGTCCTCTTTTAATAACACAATCGTTACCCTGACTGATACCCAGGGCAACGCTCTGAGCTGGGCAAGTGCAGGCGGTCTTGGCTTTAAAGGTTCAAGGAAATCTACTCCCTATGCAGCACAGATGGCTGCAGAGACGGCTACAAAGGCAGCGCTCATTCACGGACTGAAGGCTGTCGACGTTTTCGTTAAGGGACCCGGATCAGGCAGAGAAGCTGCCATCCGTGCGCTGAATTCCAACGGCCTCGAGATCATCAGCATCACTGATGTCACTCCCGTCCCCCACAACGGCTGCCGTCCTCCCAAGAGAAGGAGAGTGTGATCGTTTATCACATATGTTTTTATAACACGTTTGGATGAAGACACAGAGACTATGATCGTTTTCTCTGTGCTGTAAACAACATGCAGTCCTCAGGGCAGGTCCCCGCATTGAAGGACAAAGCCCGCTATGCCGGGCTGCAGAAAAGAAAGGATATATTACCATGGCAGTAAATAGAACTCCCGTTCTGAAGAGATGCAGATCTCTTGATCTTGACCCCGTTTTTCTTGGATATGACAAGAAGTCCAAAAGGCAGCTGATCCGCAGAAGCCGCAAGCTCAGTGAGTATGGCACTCAGCTTCGCGAGAAGCAGAAAGCTAAATTCATCTACGGCGTCCTTGAGAAGCCTTTCCGCAACTACTACGACAAGGCCGACAGAATGAAGGGCATGACCGGTGAAAACCTTATGACCATGCTCGAGAGCCGTCTGGACAATGTTGTTTTCCGCATGGGCTTTGCCCGCACCCGTCGTGAGGCACGCCAGGTTGTCGGCCACAAGCACATCACTGTAAACGGCAAGCCCGTCAACGTTCCTTCCTACCTCGTTAAGGCAGGCGATGTTGTCGAAGTCAGAGAGAAATCCAAGAACATTCAGCGTTTCAAAGACATCTCTGAGATTACCGCCGGCAGACTGACCCCCGATTGGGTTGATGTTGACAAGGAAGCCCTCAAGGGTACTGTCAGCCAGCTGCCTAAGAGAGAGCAGATCGATGTTCCCGTGAACGAAATGCTCATCGTCGAGTTGTACTCCAAGTAATAAGGACTGAGCGCAGAGCGCAAAGGAGGATTTACGAGTGTTTGATTTTGAGAGACCGAGCATCGAGGTCGTTGAGATCTCTGATGATAAGAAGTACGGCAGATTCGTGGTCGAGCCTCTGGAAAGAGGTTATGGCATCACGCTGGGAAATTCCCTCCGCCGGATCATGCTCTCTTCACTTCCCGGCGCTGCGGTGAGTCAGGTTAAAATTGATGGCGTACAGCATGAATTCAGTACGATTCCGGGCGTCAAGGAAGACGTTACCGAGATCATCATGAATATCAAGAGCCTCGCGATTAAGAATGACAGCGAGTCCAATGAGCCCAAGACAGCTTTCATCGACTATGAGGGCGAGGGCGTTGTGCGCGCTTCCGATATCCAGATCGATTCGGATATCGAGATCATGAATCCTGATCTCGTGATTGCTACCCTGAGCGGAAAGGACACCCGTCTGTTCATGGAACTTACAATCACAAAAGGAAGAGGATACGTCAGCTCCGACCGCAACAAAACACCCGATACCAAAATCGGCGTGATTCCGATCGATTCCATCTACACACCTGTCGACAGGGTCAATGTGACAGTGGAAAATACACGTGTCGGACAGCAGACAGACTTTGACAA
>JBGUPU010000069.1:0-2258 GCA_045130475.1 Lachnospiraceae bacterium | reverse complement strand
GCCGATCTTCCCAACCGCGCTGCCATTGATCTCAACCTCCGCATTATCTACGCATTGTATTACAAACCGCATTTTTCGATTTCCTCCATGATCATTTGTTTTTTGCCCTGACCGGACAGAGATAAGTATAACATTTCAATACCAAAAAGCGTTATTAATTAGTGTTTGCTGAACGGATGATATCCATTCATAAAAAGCCCATAAATATGGGAAATCTACTGAGTCCTAAGTCTATATCTGGTAAAATAGATGCATGGTTTTTCGATTCCAGACGTCAATTATCCTGCATCTAAGGAGCCAGATATGTACCGAAATACAAATGATGGACAGACCAGTATCTATGACTTTATCCTTCCCTTCGGCGGCCATTTGAAAGAAGATAACCGCTGGGTAAAACTCCGTGAACTGATCGACTGGGAAATAGTCGATCAGGAGTACCGCAGGAACTTTAGGAATAAAGTAACCGGGCAGGAAGCGTATCCTTCTTCCGTTGCCTTTGGCTCCCTTTACATCCAGCGGAGACTGGACCTTACGGACCGTGAACTGGTCGAGCAGATCGCCGAGAACCCGTATATGCAGTACTTCATCGGGTATAAGGAATACCGCAGCGAAAAGCCTTTTGACCCGAGCCTGCTCGTCACATTTCGCAAGCGCCTTCCCGAGGAAGTCATGAACAGGATCATTGAAAGATCATTCATCGAAACCGCAGGCAAAGACGATGAGGACAAAAACGATAAGGGCGGAGGCCACGGTTCTTCCGGAGATGAAGGTTCCGGCACGGATACAAAAGAACCGCCGAACAAAGGAACTCTGATCATAGACGCCACCTGCACACCTGCCGATATCGCATTTCCTACGGACCTCGAACTATGTGACAAGGCCCGCAGATGGACGGAAGTTATTCTTGATCGCTACTGGAAGCTCTTCGGGTCACTGAACGGTACAGGAGAAAAGCCCAGGACCTACAGGGAGGTCGCACGCCGGAGGTTCCTTAAGCTCAACAAACGCCGTAAAAAGTCAATGAAGAAGATCCGGAAAGAGCTCCGGTACCAGCTCGGGTGTATCCGCCGCAACCTCGACTATATCGAGGACTATGCCGCCGAGTACGGACTGGACTGCCTGTTCCGTGTACAGCGTGAACGTCTCCTGACGATCGTAGTGTTCTATGACCAGCAGAAGGAAATGCTGGACACAAAGACCCACCACATCGCGGACCGTATCGTAAGCCTTTCGCAGCCATGGGTCAGGCCGATCGTAAGAGGAAAATCAAAAGCCCCTACGGAATTTGGCGCGAAGATCTCAGTCAGTGTTGTCAACGGCTATACCTTCATCGACCGGTTCACCTTCGATGCTTACAACGAAGGTGAAGCATCCGAGTTTAAACGCATTGTTGAACTGTATCGGAAGCGGTTCGGCTGCTATCCCGAACGCGTCCTTGCAGACAAGATCTACAGGAGCAAGAGCAACCGGGAATTCTGCAAGAGCCATAGCATCCGCCTGTCAGGTCCGAAACTTGGACGTCCGGGTAAGGATCACGTATCAGATATCCGTCAGGAGCTGAAGGAGATCGGAGAACGCAACGCCGTCGAAGGTAAGTTTGGAAACGGAAAACGCAAGCTCGGACTTGCATTGATCATGGCCAAGCTTCAGGTAACAGCAGGTTCTATGATCGGGATGGATATCTTCATCCTGAACATGGAAAAGCTGATGAAGCAGGGTGTTTCATTGTTGTCTGCATTTTTGGAAGTCTGCATCATTCGGCCATATCCGACAGGCAGACAGCTAACAACAGATGTAATATCGGGGTGCTGGGCGCTGGTGTGACCACCGTTCAGCATGCCCTAATTATATGAAAAAGACTCCGGCCGTCGCCGGAGTCTTTTTCTGCCTTTTCAACTTTGTGATTTCTCACTCATAAACAACCAACTTGGTACCATGTGGTATGTTTGTGTAAATCCAGCGTGCGTTTTCGAGCGCAAGGCGGATGCAGCTCATGGAAATATTCATTCCGAGTCTGTCATCTGCGATATCCGCATCTTCCGGATCTCCATAACTATACTTATCATAAAGAATCGTATGAAGCATAAATCCGGCAGTTGTCCAGTAGACATATGCGGCTTTGCATTTTTCGAACGTCTTCCATCCGTAGTCATTCTGTACTTTCCAGCAGAGTTTGAACTGTCCGCAAGGCGTTCTTGTCGCGGGAGCTCCGCACGAAAACTCCCAGTCTCCCTTGATCCTGTTCCATTCGCCTTTCT
>JBGUPU010000068.1:0-51785 GCA_045130475.1 Lachnospiraceae bacterium | reverse complement strand
TTTGCAGACCCACATTTATCTTATCACGGGAGTTTGCTTATATCTGAAGATCTGCCCTCCCCCTGCAGAGCAGGGGGTTTATTTTTGGCTGCGGCACAAAAAGGACAGGTCTGGAACCGTCCCTCGTGTCCCAAACCTGTCCCATAGTGCCTCAGCACTGTCTCAGGTAAATCATCAGATTCTATTTTCGTAGCTGTCTGCCTCCGTCAGTTTCATTCTGACGCCGTTGAGGATAACATATCCCTCTTCAAGATCATCGTGGGGAATGAACCTCGGCGTGTCAAATTCTTCGTGCTTGTGGCCAAAACGCCGGCAGGAGATGTCCTGGTCCTTGGGCACGCGGTGGCCGTCCGAGGCCATAGGGCCTTTGGCGAATGGCCTGCCTGCTTTTTTGCGCGAAGCGGTGTTTGAAACGGTCTTTCCGGAAGGCGTTCTGCCTGTCGTCCTGCCGGTTCCGGAACTGTTCGGTTTTTTTGCATTTAAAACGCGGACAATCACGAAAAAGATCAGGAAAAGATATATCACTGCTCCAGCCATTTCGACCCCTCCTTATTTCCGGGATAACATTATCGATCACCTGTCTGTCTCAGACCATGCTGCAGTAAATGTCTGTTTTTCCGTTCAGGTTTCCAATCAGGTTCGCATTCAGTTTTTCAATCAGATTTCCGATCAAGTTTCCGATAAAGTTTTCAATCAGGTTTTCGATCAGGTTTCCGAAAGCTCGTACAGGGACTTTTGAAGCCCTGCGCGGATTTCTTCCTCCGCTGCCTGGACGGAGCCCTGGACCATGGCTGGTTTTCCGCCGCCGCGGGCACCGCAGTATTTTTTCAGGCAGGCATTCAGGGCGCGTGCGTCGCCTGTGCCGGTCGCGCCTATGATGTAGCGGTAGCCTGTTTCGTCATTTCCGGCGAAGACACCGCAGTAACCGGGATGCGTCTCACACAATGTATTGACAAGTCTGCGCTGGGCCAGGTTGCCGATGCCTGCACCTGCGCCGTCGGCTCCTTCCGTGAACAGGAATACATCCTTCTGCTCCGCGTGCACAGTGGCCGCAAGAGCTTCTGTGACGGCCGACTCGAGGGCGGCTTCGCGCTGGCGAAGTCTTTCATTTTCATCAAGAATACGGGATGTACCTGCAGCAATCTCTTCGCGGGGCATGTTGGTCAGATGGGAGACATCCTCAGCCGCTTTCTGCAGGGTCTGCATATAGGCAAGGGCACGGCTGCCGCAGAGAATGGTCAGTCGGATGCCGCTTCGCTCGCGCAGGGTACGGATGACTTTGATCAGGCCGATCTCTCCGGTCCTTCTGACATGAGGCGCACAGCAGGCGCACATATCCACGCCGGGAATCTCCACAAGGCGAAGGGGACCGTCGATCTCTTTTTTGCTGCGGTATTCGATGGACTTCAGCTCTTCCGGATCCGGGTACCAGCCGCGGATCTCTTTGTTGTCCCAGACAACGCGGTTAGCAGTCTGTTCGAGCCAGAGGATCTCCTCGTCCGTCAGGAGGCCGTTGAAATCCAAAGTAACTGTATTGTCGCTCAGGTGAAAGCCCACATTGTCGTAGCCAAAGCGGTTGTGCACAAGTCCGGAGAGAATGTGCTCGCCCGAGTGGTTCTGCATGTTGGAGAAACGATGCGCGAAATCGATCTGACCGCTCACGGTCTGACCCGGTGCAAAGGGCGGCTGCCTGTCTTCCGTCTTTTGGGCCTTCACGCTGTGCCGGATCACATTTCCGTCCATCTGTACATCGATGACAGGATATCCTTCGATGGTCCCGGTATCCGGTGTCTGCCCGCCCTCTTCGGGGAAAAACAGGGTCCGGTCAAGGACAATTTCCCAGTGGCTGGACTTCTTTTTTTCAATCAGCTCCGCAGAGAGCACAGACGCAGTAAAGTCCGTCGCATATGCGTCGCTGTCAAAAAGTTTTATGGTTTCCGGGATTGTAAGCATAGATCAATAGCCGCCTTATATTTCTTAATTTCAAATTTCTTAATTGCAAACAGTACTACAGCCGACAGCAATCAGTAACAATTCTCTTGTAATAATCGAAAAGGTATTACCGGCTGATATTTTAATGTCAGGTTCGTTCCATTACCTCTCTTACATCTCTTCGCTGCGGCTTGCCTTGTTGGCGCCCATGCGCAGATAAGCGTTGATGAAACGGTCGATATCGCCGTCCAGGACCGCGCCGGTGTTGGAGGTCTCCTCCTGGGTGCGGGTATCCTTGACCAGGGTGTAAGGCTGCAGGACATAGGAGCGGA
The DNA here is from genome assembly GCA_045130475.1 of Lachnospiraceae bacterium. Classification (GTDB taxonomy): domain Bacteria; phylum Bacillota; class Clostridia; order Lachnospirales; family Lachnospiraceae; genus CAG-791. Next base: position 49,521 of record JBGUPU010000068.1, on the reverse strand, counting down.
TCTGGCTGCCCCAGGCAATGTCCTTGACCTCACCGCGGATGCCGGCGAGCTTGGCCTCTTCCTCTTCCTTTTTCAGCATATAGAGCTTGGCCTTGAGCATCTGCATGGCCTTGTCCTTGTTCTGGAACTGGGAGCGCTCATTCTGGCAGGTCACGACCACACCGCTGGGGAAGTGGGTGATACGGATGGCGGAGGAAGTCTTGTTGATGTGCTGGCCGCCCGCGCCGCTGGAACGATAGGTATCAATGCGGATATCGTCGGGATTGATGACGATATCGATATCTTTTTCAATATCAGGCATGACGTCGCAGGACACAAAGGATGTCTGGCGCTTGCCCTGGGCATTGAAGGGCGAGATGCGCACCAGCCTGTGGACGCCGCGCTCGGACTTGAGGTAGCCGTAGGCGTTGGGGCCGCTGATCTGGAAATCCACGGACTTGATGCCGGCCTCGTCGCCGTCGATAAAGTTCATGACGTCGACCTTGAAGCCCTTGCGGTCCGCCCAGCGGGTGTACATGCGGTAGAGCATGGAACACCAGTCGCAGCTCTCCGTGCCGCCTGCACCTGCGTTCAGGGACATGATCGCATTGGAATCATCGTATTCGCCGGTCAGAAGCGTCGCCAGACGCATCTCTTCCAGCTTGGTCTTAAACTCATCAAGCTCCTCGCGGACGCCGTCGATTACGGATTCGTCGTCCTCTTCGTTGCCCATTTCGATCAGCATGAGGATGTCGTCATACTGCGTCTCGATGCGCTCCGCGTCCTCGACCGTGGTCTGCAGGTCCTTGAGCTGTTTCATTTTCTTGTTGGCGACATCGGCGTTGGACCAGAAATCCGGTGCCTCCGACTCGCGCTGCAGCTCCTCTATGCGCTGCTTCTTATATTCGAGATCCAGAGAATGAAGGACCTCGTGCATGGTGTCTTCATACTGCTGGATTTCAGTCTTCATCTGATCCAGTTGTAGCATATATTACGTCTCCTTCTGAGGTTTCTATTAATCTTAGGGCACGGACCGGGGAGACAGGGGACGGTTCTCTGTCTCCTGCAAACATTTGGAGACAGAGAACCGTCCCCTGTCTCCTTTCGTCTTAAATGCTCATGCCGGGCCTGCCGTGGCAGTTTTTGTATTTCTTGCCGCTGCCGCAGGGGCAGGGGTCATTGGGATAGATCTTCTTGTCGGTGCGGCGCTTGGGCTGTTTGGCAAGGGATTCGTCCTTGTTGGTGCCGGTGGCTTTGGCAACTTCCTCGCGCTCGACCTTCTGCTCGACCTTGACATGGAAGAGGACGCGGACGGTCTCCTCCATGATGTTGCGGGTCATCTCGTTGAACATGTCATAGCCGGCCATCTTGTACTCGACAAGAGGATCGTGCTGGCCGTAGGCCTGCAGGCCGATGCTCTGGCGGAGCTGTTCCATGTCGTCGATGTGATCCATCCACTTGCGGTCGACGACCTTGAGGATGACGACGCGCTCGAGTTCGCGGACAGCCTCTGCCTCGGGGAATTCGGCTTCCTTGGACTCGTAAAGGGCGACTGCCTCTTCCTTGAGCTGCTGTTTGAGCCCGTCCCTGGTGCGCTCGCGGATGCGTCCGCGGTTAATGACCTGGAGTGGGATGACAGGCAGCAGGAGCTCGTTGAGCTCGGTGAGGTTCCAGTCATCGCTGTCGATATCATCGCTGATGCAGCTGTCCACGACGCCGTCGACAAAGTCTGTGATCATATTGAATACGCTGTCGCGCATGCTCTTGCCGTCGAGGACTTCGCGGCGCTGTGCGTAGATGATCTCACGCTGCTCGTTCATGACCTGGTCGTAATCGAGCAGGTTTTTGCGGATACCGAAGTTATTGTTCTCGATCTTCTTCTGGGCGCCCTCGATAGCCTTGGAGAGGGATTTGTGGGTGATCTCCTGGTCCTCGGGGATATTCAGGGCGTTGAACATGGCGGTCATGCGGTCCGAGCCGAACAGGCGCATGAGGTCGTCTTCCAGGGAAATGTAGAAACGGGATTCGCCGGGATCTCCCTGACGTCCGCTTCGGCCTCGCAGCTGGTTGTCGATACGGCGGGATTCATGGCGCTCTGTGCCGATGATCTTGAGGCCGCCTGCGGCGCGCGCCTCTTCATCAAGCTTGATATCGGTACCACGGCCTGCCATGTTGGTCGCGATGGTGACTGCGCCGTGGCGGCCTGCCTCGGCGACGATCTCCGCTTCCATCTCATGGAACTTGGCGTTCAGTACGTTGTGCGGGATGCCTGCTCTCTTGAGCATCTTGGAGACTTCCTCGGAGACCTGGATGGTGATGGTGCCGACCAGGACGGGCTGTCCCTTGTCGTAGGCTTCCTTGACCGCATTTACGACCGCGCGGAATTTCTCTTTTTTCGTCTTGTAGACGGCGTCCTGATCGTCAAAACGGATGACAGGGCGGTTGGTCGGGATCTCGATGACGTCCATGCCGTAGATCTCGCGGAACTCGCGCTCCTCGGTCAGGGCGGTACCGGTCATGCCGGCCTTTTTGTCGAATTTATTGAAAAAGTTCTGGAAAGTGATGGTCGCCAGAGTCTTGCTCTCGCGCTTGACCTTGACATGCTCCTTGGCCTCGATCGCCTGGTGCAGACCGTCGGAATAACGTCTGCCGGGCATGACACGGCCGGTGAACTCATCGACGATCAGGACCTGGTCGTCCTTGACGATATAGTCGTGGTCGCGGTGCATGAGATTGTGTGCGCGCAGGGCAAGGATGATGCAGTGCTGGATCTCAAGGTTCTCCGGATCCGCCAGGTTTTCGATGCGGAAAAATCTCTCAACCTTGCTGACACCCTCTGTCGTCAGGTTGACCAGCTTGTCTTTTTCGTTGACGATGAAGTCGCCGGTCTCCTCGCGCTCGATACCCATGATGGCATCGATCTTGGACAGATCCTCGACGTCCTTGCCCCGCTTCATCTGGCCGGCAAGGATATCGCATGCCTCATAGATCTTGGTGGACTTGCCGCTCTGGCCGGAAATGATCAGAGGGGTTCTTGCTTCGTCGATGAGGACGGAGTCGACCTCGTCGATGATGGCATAGTGGAGCTCCCGCAGAACGAGCTGCTCCTTGTAGATCGACATATTGTCGCGCAGATAGTCAAAGCCCAGCTCGTTGTTGGTCACATAGGTGATGTCGCAGGCATAGGCCTCCTGGCGCTCCTTGGGAGTCATGCTGTTGAGGACGACACCGACGGTCAGTCCCATGAAACGGTAGACCTGACCCATCCACTCCGCGTCACGCTTTGCCAGATAGTCGTTGACCGTGACGATGTGGACACCGCGTCCCTCAAGGGCATTGAGGTAGGCGGGCAGGGTCGCGACCAGGGTCTTACCTTCACCGGTACGCATCTCGGCGATACGGCCCTGGTGCAGGATGATGCCGCCGATCAGCTGTACGCGGAAAGGCTCCATGTCGAGCGCGCGGCGCGCACCTTCACGAACCGCCGCATAGGCCTCGACCAGAAGGTCATCCAGCGTCTCGCCGTCCTGGAATCTCTTCCTGAACTCATCTGTTTTGGCGCGCAGTTCCTCATCGGACAATGCCTGCATCTGCGGACGAAGCGCCTCGATCTGATCGACCTGCGGACGGATCCGCTTGATCTCGCGCTCACTGTGCGTCCCGAAAAGCTTATCTGTTAATCTGGACATAATCTTCCTCTCAAAATATTCTCTTGAATCTTGTTTTCAAAGCCGTGTCTGAAAACCGATTCCGTATTCCCATCATGTACAGTTTTAAGCAAAAAATCAAACCGTAATTATTGTCATACAGAATCCATCATAGCATAGTTCAGTAAAAAAGAACATAGTACTGTCATTCGCGGCTCAGATTATTGAGTATTTTATGGAGCAGCGCGTGCATGGCCTGTCCCTCCTCGGGACTGAGGTCTACACAGCAGGCCATCTGACCGGGAACAGCCAGAGCCCGCTCCCGCAGGCGCATTCCCTCCTCTGTGATCGTCACGGAAAGGTTGCGCTCATCCGTTCTCGAGCGCCCCCTGTGAATATACCCTTTTGCCTCCAGCTTTTTCAAAACAGGTGTCAGTGTCCCCGAATCCAGAAACAGACACTTGCCGAGCTCTTTGACATTCATCTCACTGTGCTCCCACATGGCCATCATGGTGATGTACTGTGTGTAGGTAAGATCCAGTTCATCCAGCAGCGGTTTGTAGCGGCGGATGATCTCCTTGGAACATGCATACAGGGGAAAGCACAGCTGATGATCAAGCAGCAGACAATCAAATCTATGATCGACTTCAGCCATTTTATACCTCCATTATGAATAGATTTTTTCCAAAAAACATCTATTTTGTTAATCTGCAAAAAACAATCACTGCATCCCGGCCGGAGCCCCAAAAGCCCGGATTCTCAGCAAGACAAGTACAGGGATACGGTTTTGTCGAGCAATTAAATTTAACACAATCAAATTGCTTTGTCCAGTTCCAACCGGAAAAAACATTTCGTGTCATATCTGATAAGTCGTCTCCGCCAAATCATTTCCGCACTTTTGTCAGACGGAACATAATCATCAAAAAATGCTTAATGAAGTTCTGTAAAGATTAAAAGTCAGCACAAAAGGCAGGAAAGAAATCTGGCCCCATGAGATTTATTCCTCACAGAGCCAGTCTATATAACCTGTTTTACAAGAAGTTACACTTCGCTGATTTCTCACGCCGTCTCTTCAGCATGAAACCTGTTCCGGAAATTGCCATCAGCAAAGCTCCGAAAAGATAAATCAGCCTCGTGCCCGGACCTCCGGTGTAGGGAAGTTCTGCTCCCGGTATATTTTTGATAGTGAGTGTGTAACCATTGACGTTATCACCATCCAACGCCGCCTGCGGATTCGTCGACCCCGGAGTTCCGGTTTCATTCGTCAGCGTGACAGCTCCGTTTTCAACGGTAAAGTACACGTATTTCGTCATAATGACATAACCCTCAGGAGCAATTTGCTCCTCCAGGCGGTAGCGGCCGTTCGTCAATGATGGCAGAGCTGCCGCTGCGACCGAACTCATATCGATCAAGCCATCCTCACCCATATCCACCCAGACATTTCCTGCATTCAGCGTCATCAGCTTGAATGTTGCGCCCGGGAGAGGATTACCGGAATTATCTTCTTTTTTCAATGCCATCGGCGGACACCTGTTGATAACAGTTATGGTATATGTGACTTTGCCGGGATCCAAAGTGGTATCTACTGTCATCTCTGCCTCGCCTTCGGGATAATATCCCTCGACAAGACTGATCATGCCTGTATCACTGATCGTAAAACGGATATGTTCCGACAAGGCCTCGTAACCTGAAGGAGGCGCAGTCTCCCTGAGCTCATAAGTGCCGGGCGGCAGAGTGTCATCCAGCTTTGGAACAATGCCGTCTGCTCCTGTTGTCAGACTGTCATATCCGTTCTCCGGATTTACATCTATGCCTGTATGGCCTCCCACTGTCTTTTGCTTGTGAAGTGCAAATGTCACTCCGGACAGGGCCTGACCGCTCTGATTCTTTTTAACAACCTTGAACTCATACTTCCTGTTTTGAACGGTGTAGGTGGGCATTGTGTCTCCCTCCGCCGGAGTATAACTATGAGTTTCTCCGTTTTCATCCACAACAGTCAGTGTATCTCCCACCAGTGTGAGCTGAATAGGCTGCTGGATTCCCTGATATCCCTGCGGCGAATTTGTTTCCATCAATTCGTAGGTATAGGTCTGACCGGGCAGAAGATAAGCTTCTGTGACCAGTCCATTCTCATCAGAGGTATATGTACCAATCAAGGTTCCGTCTTTGGTTAACCTGAATTTCGCATTAGCCAGCGGGGTGTCTCCATCCATTTTAAACAATTTGACACCGGGGCGCTTGTTCTCCGCCTCGAAAACGTGAACATTGGAGCCCGGTATGATTTCGCCGTCATCATAGGAGACGGTATATTCATACCCCGTGCTCTCATTCTGTCCGATCTGCCTGCCCGCTATAATTACAGTCCCCTTGTCGCCAACAGGCGTGACCATCCCGTGGTTCGTTACGGTACCGTCGCTGCTCACTGTCGGATTTGCGTTTCCCAGCGTCACTTCACGTACTTTGTAGTTGGCAAAAGGCACATTGCTGACGGGCAAATGCTCAAAGTACCAGTACAGTGTCTGAGGGTTCGCCGAATAGGGAAGCTGACGAACAGTAATAATATTGTTGGAAGCATCTTCGACAAGTGTCAGATTCCCATTTCCGTCATCTGTAAACACTGCAAAATAGGTCGGCGCACGATCTGCCATATACCTTTTATCGGACCACGCCTTGTTGATACGCAGGCCGAAACCCTTCAGATTGCATACCTCCACATGGGGATTGGATTCGATGACACCTTTTACAATGGCATCATAGTTATCTTCGCCTGCTGTACCGGCTCCGTCCTCGTAAAGAACATATTTCTGCCTCGAGTATCCGTCCGGAATTTCAGAATCCCGCTCCTCGATTTTATACTGTGTCCCGACCAGAACCTCTCGGATCTCCACGGTATAATCGACCGGTATTTTTGTAATAGCCCCGTTTATAGAGGAGTGGAACGTTGCAGCATACTTTTCCTGGTCGGTCAACTGTGTAAAATCAATTTTTCCCTCACCCAGAGACACAAAACCGGGTGTTTCAAGTGTCGAGTCCCACTTACAGTATTCCCCCATATTGTTCTTCACATGGTAGGTCTGCATATTGGCCGCTTGCAGCTCGCCAAATTCCGTCCCCAGGGACAGACGGAAGTTAAATGGTGTATCGTCCTGTCCGTGGTGAATCCTCGTCACACCGTCCTCTGCATAGAGCACCTTCTCGAACGTCAGTGTCTTGAGCGCATCCGGAGCTACATGGTTTACATAAGTAACCCGCGGTCGAGCCTCCGTTGTCCTGGATGAGAGGCTGTAATCATATCTGCCGTTTCCGCTGTTTTTCTTTTCTGTTAAATTCTCATCCTCCTTCACGCTGACACTGTCATAAATAGATTTGTTCACGCCGCATTCAACAATCCGGTAATTAATTGCAGAATCCGGTACTGCTATATCAGCGACCTCTCCCGGTTTCAGGAAAAACACGCTATCATAGGTGACTCCTCCGATCTCACATGTGTCTCTATGCTTGACCGGTTTAATCGAGTCCTTATAGTAAACGTTTATATTCGATGCCCCCTGTGTCAATAACTGTTCTTGGGGAATGTCTCCCTCGTGTTCAGCTGGCAGTGTGTAGTAAATCTGATAGGGGAACTCCGCCTGGAAGGAATCCGGATTGCTCACGCCATCCAGCTCCTTTCTCAGCAGCACATGGCCCTTTCTGACAGACGCAAGATTGAAGCGCATGTGCAGGTTTGATGCTCCGGCACCGCGCTCCATGTAGAAGATCTTCATGGAATGCTGTGTATATTCTTTGAAAACTGTCTTTCCTTCGTCGAAATACTCCGCCAGGAAAGCGGCGACCTCATTATCCGTAGCGTTCGGTTTCCGTTTTTTATAATTACTCTCAAAGACCTCTCGCAGGGTAGTATCCACCCCGTGTACCTTTACCTCACCCGTCGCAAAGTTGACCGAGCCAGGCACGGCACTGTGCATGCCGCCCAGGTCTATGACCAGTTCGCCATCCACATAGAGCCAAAAATCGTCGTCACCGGTAAATTCAAAGATAATATCATGCCCCCAGTCGTCAAGTCCATCCGGCGTCTGAGTAAAGGAGGCTTCAAGCTCCATTCCGAAAAAGGTGTTTGCCTTTTCATTGCCATGTGCTATGGAGTACAGCTGTTCGTACTTTCTGGGGGTCCCATCCGGCAGCAATCCGGTATTCTGGTGATCAGACCTGAAATCCGCCAGTGCACTGTAAAGATTTTTTCCATTCACAACAGCAAATACCCCCGGCTTCAAATCATTGAACGGGAAAAACTGTCCGTGCTTCAAAGTCGATTTGTTTCCGCCGGCATCGTAGGTCCCCAATTCTTTATATACTTTGAAATTTTCGCCGTGCAGACTTGCGAAATTCTGCGTGCTGTCATATTCAAAATAACCGGTCTCATCGTAAGTACTCTGTATAAACAGATGGTTGACATCCCTCAAACCGCTGCCATACAGCCCGGAGAGTGATTGTCCATTATTAGTGACCGTGGGATATCCGTTCGTCAGATTAGTGGATAACAGCCCCTGTTTGAGAACAACCGCATTGCCGGAATAAGCTGCATCATCGTTATTCCCCAGAAAATCACTCATCTCTTTGCGTGAAGCAAAGTCGATCATCTTCATACTGATGCCGTGCAGCTTATTATTCACCGTATCGACAGTTGTCAGTTCATCGCCCGTGGGGATGTCCTGTACGATCGCAAAATAGAAGTCTTGTGCTTCTTTCAATGGGCAGGAAACGATACTATGCATATCCGTGGTGTCTGTTTTCAAACCGGTATAGGCATATTTGTCATCATCCCAGACTACAACAGAAGAATAGTACTGGCCGTTGCGGCGTCCGTCCAGGTTGATGCCGACAGGGCTATCTGACAGAACCTGTCCGCCGGTCTCCCGCGGTGAGATAAACTTCTCTGAATACTCGTTGTACAGTTCATAATAGAAGTTGGGATCCGTTGTTCCTTCCTGGTAATATTCCACAAAGTCCCACAACAATGAATTAAACTGACCGCCAACCCACTGAATATGGTCGCCGCTCTCATAAACTGTAACAAGGCTTCCGTCTGAATCCACGGCATAATAATCGTATTTCTTTGTTTCATTATTCCAGACGCGGGTATAGACGATTACCTTTGACCCGTTCGTGACTGTAGAATCAGAAACACTCACCTTTCGGGCAGTATGCGTCATAAAATATTCACTGGTCAATTCCGAAAGCATTACGAAATTCAGCCATTCACTGCCTGCCTCACCGCCGATCGAGAACCCTCTGGAAAGCGTCTCTCCCTGGCCTGTCGTTTTGTAGGTGAGCATCTGCCCACCGCATTTCAGGCTGATTTGCCCGCTGTGACTGCCGGTTCCGGGAATGATCTGGATCTTGCACAGATCGTCCGCCGTCGAGACGAGCGACACGCCGCTGTCATCGATCCTGAGATACTTTTCTTCCCCGCCTGCAGATGCTCGCAGGTAATACAGATCGTCGCTGATCCACGCAAAAGACCACATGGTGATATCACTGTCATTGGAAACAAACAACTGGTTGGCATTATTTTCAGCTGACATAACCGTCAATACATTTGCATCCAGTGTACCCGCGGCTTCTTCACTCGCCATGACCGCTTTACCTGTCGGCTCACCGCTCCAATTCATGAGGCCATAGGATTTACCGTCAAGGGAGTAAGGATCCTCCTCGATGGTCGGAGGATGTACCAGTTTAATCTGTATATTACTATTCGCTGCGTTGTTATGATCTTGATATAGGCGTATACCTTTGCCGCTTCCGGAATATTGGAGCCAACGGTTTTCTTCTTTCAGCTTAATATAAAAGCGCTTTTTGTCTCCTCCCACAGCACTCAGCACAAATACCGACGCATCAGACGCAGCAGATGTCAGGGTAATATTATTTTGTTTAGCGGTCGCTTGTTTAATATAATTCCCGTCTTTGATCCTGATCCGATAATCATTCTCTGTACCTGCAGGTTCAAAAATCCATTCGGCTGCGTCTGAAAGATCACTTGGATCAGTAAGTTTCAATACATTATTTTGCAGTGTGCTCTTAAAGTATTCCTCACCTGCGCCTTGCCGATTTATGGAAAGGTACAACGGTTCCCCGTCAGCAGCAGCCTCACTCAGATCTGAAAGCGTCTCTAAAATGCTGCCCTTCACACTGCCGGCTTCCGGTCCCTGCACGATGGCATAGGCCGAAAAGCCATCCGCCACAAGGCAAACAGTTTCACCGTCGACCTCAACGTTCTCAATCACATCTCCTGTCGAGCTGTCATCTGCGAAGTGAACTACCTGCACAGGCACATCCATTTCCTTATCTGCCAGTTCTATTTTCACGTCAACCGGTGCACTGATAGTAACCTTTTTCCCATTCCTGTCAGCAATCTTGATGTCAAAGAGCCTGATATACCCCGCACTTCCCTCTTCCATCCCCAGAGCAGTTTCTGTATTTGCTACATAGGTATCATAGGCAGAGGAGTCCTCTGTAATCTCCTCAACATGCAATTCCGCCCCATCGGGAATCCCGGCTTCCGGCCCGCAGGTCACGGTCACTTTATAATTGCGCCCATCGCTGGCAAGTACAGTATCCTCCATCGTTGTTCTGATAACCCCATAGATCGAGAATCCGGGCGCCTCAAAGGACAGCTCAGTCCCCTGTTCCGTTTTGGGAAGGACAGGGCTGACCTCTACGTTCTCCACGATTTCACCGGTACTTTTCTCGTCTGCAAAATGCACGACCCTGGTCGTGGCTTCTGCATCTTCGGGGGGATCCTGCTCCGCCAGGTCGATCTTCACATCCACGGGCGCGGCAATGATCACTTTTTCCTTGGTCTCTCCAACAGTTTCGACGATCTTGATGTCAAAGAATCTTGCGTAGCGGAAATCGGTAGTCTCCATCTCGAGGGCTTCGCCGGTCTTCTCCAGATACTCCTCATAGGCAGCACCCTTGTCTTCCGCCCCGGGCTCGGGCAGGATCTCGCTGACCTCCAGTTCCGCCCCTGCGGGAATGCCCGCCTCCCGGCCGAAGGATGCACGTACCGTATAGTCCGGGCCATCGAAGACAAGTTCCCCAGCGACAGCTTTTCTGACGGTTTCCTCCGCAGTCTGTCCCCATGCATTCGATGCCGCATCTCCGGCAGCTTCTGCAGCCTGGTCCGCAGTATATGCAGGATTGGCAGAATCAACGGACGCAGTGCTCTGCTGCGTCTGATCATCCTCCGATGTGCTTCCGCTGTTTTTGTAGCATTTATCAGTGTGTATATGTACTTCTTGTCCGCAGACAAGAACCTTTTCATAACAGGACGCGCTATGCGTATGTCCCTCTGTTTCCTCAAGAGAGCATGTCAAAATCCTGCTCTCTTCGTAACATTCATCTGTATGTGAATGTTCCGCAAGAGTGCAAGTGAGATTTCCTTGGCTGTCATAGCATCCCTCACCATGGGAGTGTTCCTTCTCTCCGCAAATCAGGCGCTCTTCTACTGTATAGCACTGATCTGTATGGTGATGTGCCTCCTTTTCCTCCTGTCCGCAGACAAGCTCCTCCTCGTAACAAGAGTCGTCGTGTTGGTGCTCTTCCATACCGCAGCTCACATTCTTCTCCATGCTGATCGCAGGAAGAACCAGGGCAAAGGTTGTGCAGAAGACCGTTACACAGGAAAGGAAGCAGAGCAGACGATTCCAGAATCGACGTCCTTCTCTGTTCTGTAGTTTTTTTCTCGTTCGTTCTTTCATAGTAAAATTATTTCCCGGTCCATGTATTCCACAGATATTCATAGGTAATCATGACTGATCGGGAGTCATATGCTTCGCATATGCGAAAAAGAAATTTTAAATATATAAAATGCAGCGGCTTTGGAATGCAAAGCCGCTGTGAGGATTCCTGTCTGTACTCTGCGCATACATGTCATGCGCTCTGTCATACAGGCTTAACTATCTTTGTGAACTCTCTTACGGCTTATAGGTAAACTCTTTTTGTGCAACAATCGCCGGAGTGCTCTTTGTCTTGTCATAGACCTTGAGTATGCCTTTGATCTCGGTGATTTCATCCGGAATGATTCCCAGTTCGTCAAGTGCTGTATGCAGGAAAATCACATCCGAATATCCCTGTGTGCCCGGATATGCCATTTCTTCATAGGGGATATTCACCGCAGCGCCGTTTATAGTAACATTATTCCACACAAAATTCAATGGAACTCCTGATTTGTTCTGCAGATAGCAGTTGACGGCAAAGCCCCTTTCATCATTAGGATTGGAACCCTGGATGATAAAGGCACTGGCATTGTCATTCATTATAACTGCCTCATTGTCCACAGGGGTCCTTGCGGGCGCCTTGATGTCGGCTGCCTTTTTCCCTGTCGGATACGTAACACCCTTGATTCCGCTCTGGATCACTTTATCATTGTCAGCATTTCTGATCAACAGCTGCAGGATCAGCTCATCAACGGAGGAAATGCCTGCTTTTTCAAGGTCTGCGGGACTGATCGTCATAGTCGAATCCAGGGTCTCCCTTGAATCAAGGGAAATATCCCATTCCGGATGGAAAATATACTTGTTGAGGACACACTGCTGCTCACTGATCACAATCGAATTCTTCGTCTTGTTCCTGCAGCGCAGCTTGACAGTAAAACCGGTCATATCCGCTTCATAACCTGTAATAACCACAGAAGCAACTTTTGAATCGAAGATCTCTTTATTCTTGCTCGTATACTTCACATCCTCGTCCAGAACTCCCTTCCTGTATCCGAGGATCTCATAAATCTCATCCATAGAGGACCGATCGAAGACCATTCCTCCGCCATCCTGGTTGTCTACGATCAGCTGGCCCTTATCCAGAATATAGGTGAGCCACTCATTGTCCAGCACGATATTGTATTCGTTCCAGGTACCCTCCATATCCTCTCCGAAAAGAGAAAACTTGGCCGTTCCATTCTCCCGGAGCTTCAGATACATGGCGATTCCCTGGGCTTCATAGGCCTCAATGTCCTCTTTTGACATCAGATTCTCATCGCCGGTCATCTCCACCAGCTTCCAGACGCCGATTGCCTTTTCGAAATCCCCTGCGTAGACAGGTATACTGCTCCCACAGGTTAAAAAAACCATCATCAATGCCAGAAACAGGCTAAAAACTCTCTTCATTCCCTTCTCCTGTTCACCAAATCCAAGTTACGGAAAGTCGCTTTCTCCAATATAGTCAGAGGAGGTCTGCGCCTCCTCATGACAAAAACCTCTGATGACTAGTATAACGGAAACAGGCCCGATTTGGAACCGGGAGGGGCATCATTTCACATTCATTTCAGAAAACCTCATTTCAGAAAAGCCTTACAATGCAGGCCAGCCTCAAAGAGGCTGTGTTCTTCGTCTGCCGGCCAGCACAACCCCCGCCGCAGCGGCCAAAATACAGCCGGCCAGCCTAAAGAGGCAGGTACCCGGTCCGCCGGTGGAAGGCAGCTCATACCCTGCGGAATTCATGACAGTCACTCTCCATCCGTACTCGGGATGGCGGACATCGATCTATCTCCGTCAGTATATAGATCCCCGCCGCAAGGACAGGATTTTCATAGACCAGGGCTTCCTCCAGGGTCTTGTCCCCGTAGGTCACAGTGACCTTTTTCGATGTGCAGCTTGCTCTATACTATTGGAACCAATAGTTCAATAGCTCTCATCCGTTTTTATTGAGTTAGCAAATACCAAATATTTCTGTTTTGGAACCACCTTAATGCATCATTTGCTTTCATTTTACAAAAATTTCCAAAAAAAATGGAGATCTGCTCCATGTTGCAAATCTCCTTAACTATCAGCTGCTATTCATGAAAATGAGAAAGGCCAGTCCGTATTACCGGACCAGCCTTCACCGAGTGAGGAAATGTAAGAATAAATCTTTACCGAAAACAATAAATAGTCGAAATACACTCCCGGCATTTCAGCCGGTCTGCCTTAACCGGGAGTGTTTTCGTCCGCCGACACAGATAATCGCATGCAGGGAATTGTTTTTAGCCTGTCATCTGTCAGTGTGTCTGCCGTCTAAAGAGCAGCATGGTCGCTCCAAAGGTAATCATCATTATACCGAGAATGGTGTAGAGACGAGTGCCAGGTCCGCCTGTGGTGGGAAGTTCCACTCCAGGCTGCTGATTTATAATCGTTCCCTTGTCATATGCAGCAGCTGCTCCGGTCGGTGCACTTGTGTTTGAATAGGTCGGCGCAAGGTAGCCTTCCAATTGATCATTGGTTTCTGTTACAGTGTAGGTATATTTCTCATTGTTTTCATTTGCATAGTCGAGACCTTCGATTGTAAATAAATAAGTTTTTTTACCTTCATTCTCTGTAACGGAGACCTTGATCTTAGGATCCGCGTCATTATTGGTTGTAGGGCTGATTATCTTGCCATCAACAATATCTGCCTTGGCCAGGTTGTAAACTAATGAGAAGCTTGTATCTCCGTTTCTTCTGACAGTTACTTCGATATCTTTATCCCATTCGGATTCCACACCGACCGAGTTGATCCACTTCTTGTAAAATTCCAGACCTGTAGTATTTTGTGTATTTATCAGATCCGTTCTGCCGGGTGTATAGGTATACGCAAGCTGTCCCCATGCAAGCTGTGACCAGTTCTTATTGCCAAAGTGCACTACGACTTCATCCCCATCCATATAAATAGATGCTGTCATATTGCCTTTCCGAATATCATTACTCGGAACGCCGTAAACATTTGTATGCGGTCTCTGAAGAATCTGGCTGAATTCACTATCGCCGACTGCATTATTCTCTGCTGCAATTTTATTCTTAATCTCAGTGAGTTCAGCTTCTGTAGCCTTTCTGGGCGTCCAGATGATGAAATCGTTACCGTGTTTAATTACTACGAAGCCCAGGTTAACGCCTGTAGAAACCCTTACATCCGCGTTAGGTTCATTTACAAACACCTGATCGTTTGCCTCATCTCTTTCATAGCCTGGCGCAGACGAAGTTCCTGTATTTAACGAACATGTATATCCATTGGGAAGAACTTCCTCGACAGAATATTGAATTACATTACCCTGTTCATCGAATACCGGGATATTCGTAAATTCATACGCCCATTCATTTGATCCGTCTTCTTTTTTCTCTAAAGTCTTTCTTTCAACCTCCTCTTTTTGTGCACCTTCTCCTTTATAAAGTATAACGACAATTTCATCCGGACGAATGGTTCCATCATCATTCCAGGTTTTCGTACCGGTGAAAGTTGTCTTCGGATTATAATGCTCATCCGGTCCATTGGTCAGTGTGGTGGTCTGCGTTTCAGTACCATCTGCTCCGGTAACAGAGTCGATATTCGTACCGATCAGTGTATAGCCGTTTCCAATCGTTTCCTCTGTCCAGGTATAAACAATTAACTGTCCTTCCGAATTGTATTTGGGCAGATCGTTAACAGCAGCTTTCCAGTTATTGCCGCTGTTCAGAGTAACCTCCGTCCCGTTTGACAAAGTAACTTTCAGCTGTAAAGGCCTTTTCCCTTTGGCATTGTTATTGTCCTGCCAGTCCTTCTCGACCTCAACATTTACAGTCTCTTTATTATTTGTGAGAGTCACGGACGGTGTACTCTCACCAACTACTGCTGTCGTACCGGATCCGGTTACCTGATAGACCGTGTCTGCGATAACTTTCCGTACGCCTTCCGCACCACTGACAATGGGAGTGCCTCCCTCTCCAGTGAGCTCATAGACATAGTATGTACCGTAATACAAGTCGGGAACCGTCACTGTATTTGTGCCGTTTTCTGTCACCTGAATATTGCCTGTTTTTACAGGTGTCTGCGCCGGAGATGCAGCCGCATCATACTCTTCTTTATATATTGCATAATAGAATGTTCCTGTCGCAGACGTGTCGACCAATCCATTCTTCTGGATTGTCTTCGTGATCTCCAGGCTGCCTTTGGGTATTGCATTTGTAACAGTCAGCGGGGTCGACGCATTGTCACTTCCGACAAACAAGTGATTTCCGTCCCCATCCAGCTTTATACTTCCTTCAGCCAGCGAAGGCATATTTTCTTCCTGGACTGACTTAATATAGTAATAGTAGCGGTTTCCATTTGCATCTACGGAAGGAAGATCCGAAAGGACCTTTGACCAGTTGCCATAATTTAAAGTAATTGTCTCATAGGAGAAAGAAGTATCCTCGACATATTTGCTTCCTTCCGGTGCATCAGGAACAGTACCTTCTGTCCCGGCCGCAGGAAGGTCGATGTTTTTATATGTTTCGGATGATGCTCTTTGCGGCGCTCCGAGCATCCTCTTCCCGGCAGAGTTTGTCGTACTGTTGGTTCCGGCAGCAGAAACAAGAGTGATGGTGGTACTGCTAATATTCATAGACGATCCCCAAGATAACCCCGGATTTTGGAATGCTGCCAATACGTTTTTATCTGTAATTTTGATGTCAACGTGGTATGTTCCATTCCAGCCATTGTTGCCGTTTGGTGCCTGATCCTCTACAGGGGACGTATTCAGCAAAGTTCCTCCAGTCACTGTTGGAACATTGATCGTTTCACTGTTATTTCTCTTATAAGTGATTCTGATCGTATCTCCCACATTGAAATCGGTTGAGGTTTTCTCACTCGGATTACCCCAGCCCGGATTCGAGATCGTCACTTTGACAGTAGCCTTGTTTTGCTGATATGTTGCTTTAAACTCAGCTTTTGCGGGATCGCCGTCCTGTTTCACCGTAACTCCGATCTCGCGGTCACCATTTTCCGGTTTTTTCGGTTTGAATTTGGCAACCAGATTTGGAGTCTCCGGAACATTGACTTCTCTGACCACATAGCTTCCGGTCTTGATCTCAAATGTTTTTCCTTCTCCGGTTACCTGGCTGAAGGAATACTCTTTAACCTTATTCCCCTTTGTGTCATATACTTCATACTTGACATCATCAAATGACACTCCGGTACCATTCGCCTCAAGTGTGGACTTAATGGTCATCTGACCCATAATCGGTGAAAAAGCACTGGTAAAGACTGCGCTGGCATTACCGCCGTCCTCTATCTCCACAGTTGTGGTATTTTCTCCATGCTCATGGGTATAAGTATCGTCATCTTGTATGATTTCTTCCGTCACTGTGTATGAGCCTTCCGGAACATCAATAATGATTCCTCCGGGAACATATGGATAGATTCCGAAAATCTCATCTGTTTCTGTATTTTTTACAGTGTAATTTGCCTTGAAATCAGCTCCTTCAGGGACGCCTTCCTTCCTGATTGTAAGATTTCCCTTCTTGTCCATCAGGATGTAACGGCCAAGTGTTATTTCCACTTTTCTCCCGTCAACCTGCTCATTTGCAAGACTCTCAGGATCCCATTTTTTCTCGACAGTAATATTAAACGGACCGTTCAGGATATCAAATTTTTTCAGTGCCCGGTCATAAACCACAAGACCATCCGTCTGCTGATTATCATTTCCCTCATTGTTACCGACTTCCTCATAGCTGTAGTCGCCTGCCGGGAAATCATGGAATCTCTGGGTATAGTTATTGTCTGCGTTCAGCGTATAGACAGTAGCTGAACCTGAAGGCCCCCAGGATTTGCTGCCCTCATTATAATATTCTGCCCCTTTCTTCAGTTTAAACTGGATCTCTTCATCCTCAAATGTGTGGTCCTCCGGGAAGATTTTTACAACATCAATGTTGTGGGAATCTGTTCCTGTCACAGTCGATGCATATCCATTTGCTGTCTGAACTTCAATGATTTCATAGAAGATTTCCTGCTGCTTGTTATTGACACCAGGAAGATGCTCCAACTGTGCTTTCCAATCATTTGCTGCGCTCAACGTATAGGTAGTATTCAGTACATCCGATATTTTCTGATTCTGTACAGTTGTATCGGAATACATTGCAGAAATAACATCAGTGTAGTCATACTCCTGACCGTCAATCTTCACTTTTGCGGCAACTTTGAACTTGACCTCATCTCCAGAGTGTTTATCTGCTCCGTCACTCCAGGTCTTTTCAACATCCAGATTCTTTTCTCTCAGAGTATTCGTAAACATCAACTCTTCCAGATTTTCAACAGGGTAAGTCTGGGTGCGCCAGTCGGAAATATCCGTGCCACTGTCGCTGTGCTCTGTCAGTTCAACCTCCTCCTCATGGGAAGCCTTATTCTGATCCTGATAGAATCTTTCTGCTCTGGGCGGATAAAACTCCGTCATGCTCAGGCCGTTCTCTTCTGCGGCATAGAAAGAGTCATTTGGCTGAAGACCAATGATCCTCACTCTTTCACCTGGCTTCAGGTTCACTTTACCATTGGCAATTTCAAAACCTTCCTCAATCACATTACCTGTCGCATCATAACGAATGGTGTCACTTCCGTTGTAAAGCTCACCATTAACAAATATGTCACAGGTAAATTCATTGTTGGCATATTTTGCCCGTTCTTCGTCAGTAAGTCCCTCTAACTCCTTTGCCACTGTCAACGTCTTGTACATTAACAAGTTAAAGGAAAGTGTGCAGTTTGAATCGCATCCGCCACGTTCGAGATAGTAAAACTTAATAGTATGTGTGGAATACGAAGAATCATCATATTCTTCTCCGGCAGCCTCAAACAGTTCTGCCAGCGTTTTTCCGTTCCCTACAGTTGTCTGTCCCGATATTGTCTGAACAGCTGCGTCTGTGACGCTTGAGTACCCATCTCCGGCAAAATTGATTGTTCCGCTAAGGGGCTGATGTACGCCGCCCAGGTCAAGCACAAGCACGTCATCAATAAATACCCATACGTCATCATCGCCGGAGAAGTTGAACTGCATATCGTCCCCATTGGGTAATTTTCCATCAGGCGGAAGGACAAACGTTGCCTCCATAGTCATACCGAACTGGTGATTGTAGGGGGATCCATTCGGTCCCTTTTCTTCACCTGCTTTTGACTGACCTTTACGATATGGATCGAAAGGGAAAAAGCCTATTTTTCTGGCATTTTCACTGGGGTTGTCTTTATCATAAGATTCACTGTAGATTTTGATTTCATTTCCTACCAATGTTGCATAGTTCTGTTCACTGGAGTAATAATAGTATCCATTCTCATCTTTGCGAAGCAGACCCGCAAGACCATTTCCGTCACTGCCGGTATATGCAGTAACTCCTTCCTGTCCACCATCCCCAAACAGATACCCCAGGCTCGGTCCTTTAGTGCCGACAGTATCTGTCAATTCAGGATAACCATCGTCACCGAGATGATTCGATACAATTCCCTGCATAACTGCGGGACTTTGACCGGTGAAATAGTTGTAAGGTTCATTCGTATCGTCCCGGCCGCTGCCTGTAAATAGCAATGTCCTTCCTTTGTTTACACCACTGCCATCTCTATAGTTCTGTGCGGACGGACATCCTGGGCCTGAAGCCCATTTTTTATTTATATCACTTCCGTTCACAGTACCCGTATAGTCGAACAACTTGATCTTAATATTGTCTCCCCTGACATCCCATGGAGAAACAAAACCTGGGACACTGTAATTCTCCGGGTTCCGAAGTTCCATCCATGCATTTGCATTATTTTCTGAAGAACCAGCGACACCAAAGTAATCAGTGTTAAACTGGCACAAATAGCCGCCTGTCGAACCGGTTGTGTTTGAGAAGCTGTATTTTCCTGCTGCCTTGTCATAAACAATGTTAATAGGAGTAGCGTCGGCCTTATCACTTACAAGGCAAACCGTTCTGCTCGTATCGTTCTGGTCAGTACCTACCATCTTAAGATATTGACCTTCATGGGAGATATAGTATCCTCCATGGCCGTCAAAAGCTTCCTGATCGAATTCAAAATGCCAAGAAAGGTTTGAACCAGAACTCGGATTTGCATTATTCAGGAAATTATAAGTTATTCCCCCGATAGTCTCTGTCTCACTGACCGGATTTAACGCTCTGTCCCCATTTACAACAATTTCAAAATTCTGCCCATCCAATCCGTAAGGATCCTGTGCATCCGTTACCCTTACTACGAACTGATCTCCGTTCTTCATGGTAACCGTCAGGCTCTCCTCCGAAAGGAAAGGATGCATACTGATCAGAGCCCAGTCTCCGGCTTTCACCGTCTGTGCATTAATCTCAGCTATCTGTTCTTCCGTAAGCTCCGCAGAATACTCGCATTCCAGCTCATTGGCTTCTTTCAGCCCGCCAACAGTACTGTCATTCTCAGCCTTGCCGACCCACACCAGTTCCGGATTGCTGAATGTCAGTTTTTCCACATCCGATACAAACTCTTTCGTGAGCTCACTGATCTCGATGTCATTCAGAGAAGCCCGATTCTCTGTCTGTAGGTCATTGGCCTCGCTGTCGCTGTCTTTCTCATTCTCACCGGATGCTTCCCGGGCGATCCCCAGGGCCTCTGACAGGCTGGTAAAACTGACAAAACCACCGCCGGGCAGGCTGAATGCATATTCTTTCCCATCCACTTCCCAATGGAAGTCCACAGTGTAAACAACACCGTAAACAGAGAATGAATCCGTTTCAAAAAGGATTTCTTCCGCCTGACCATTTTTAAAGGCAGCTCCGGAATTATTAGTTCCTTCTGAAGTTTCTACCTTCGTGGAATCAATCGTCTCAAGTCCATCTTCTGCAAAATGCAGAACTGTCGGATCCTGCTTGGGCGCTTCTGAAGAAACGGCATCCGAAGCAGCTTCCGGAATCTGGATGCGAACACTGACAGGTGCCGCAGGCTCAATCTTATGTGTCGTGCCATCTTCATCCTTTACGATAATTTCAATATCAAAGAAACGGGTCGCGGCTTTATCCACACTGGTCTGCTTCTCTCCGGACTCTGCAACATGATCCTCAGCCTGAGTAAGGCAGTCATTATAAGCATTCTTATCGGACTTTTCCGTAATCTCATGTACGGAGAGCTCAGCGTTCTCTGGGATCTTTGCATCTTCTGTATATTCTAAGGCAACGTTATAGTCCTTACCGCCAGCAGTGAGTGTTCCGGATTTAAACTCTTCTGCATGGGAAGCAACAGAATCGTCTTCTTTCTTTTCTGCTTCCGCTGAATCTTCGGCAAGTGTTAAGGTACAGCTGATTTCCTCAATATCCTTCTCTTTATCTTCTGCAGCAAAAATAATCTCTGCAGTCTTTTTACGCTCCTCTTCTGCCCAATCAATCTGGTCCATGGTAAAATCGCACGCGAACCAGCCGGTGATCTTCTCGCCGGTGGAAACGGGATTCTTGTCCGCGTCATAGACAGTCTGGTTCTTCTCGACGGTATATGGTACAAATGTGAAGATAAGATCCTGACTTCCATGGGAAGATTCCTTCACACGGACAATTGCACTGATATATTCCTGGGCGCCATCGTTCAGCTCTTCATCAGGTCTGCGGTCACCTTCAATAGCTTCTGCGCCGAGGTACTTGTCTGCATTCTCGTCAGAGTCCTTGATGTCGTTATAGAATCCGTTTTTATTCTTATTGATCGCTTCGACCTGTTTGTCCGTCAGATGGATATTTTCGGGCAGACGGTACTGTGCGATCGAATTGGTCGCATTTAGACTTTCGGCAGGAATAGTATAAGGCAGATACATTCTGACAAGATCTTCGGATGCAAGAACTGTATCGTCCTTCAGTTCCTGCCAATCTGTAATATCAGTACTGGATTCAGGCACTTCTTCGCCTTCTTCAGGGTGATAATAATAGAAGCCTGTATATTTCCCAAACATTGTTTCCAGCACAACTGGATCCAACTCCGGGACATAGTTCTCGGGCTGAGCCTCTTCTGCAGTAAGCTCAGCCTCTGAAGCTTTACTATTGTCTGCTGCATTCTCCGGGATTTCTTCTGCGGATGTACTCTGTGTATTTTCCTCTGGAGTCTCTTCAGTCGTACCGTAGCATTCAGCACCATGTGTATGCGCTTCTTTTCCGCACACAAGGACCTTTTCATAACAAGCATCCGTGTGGTGATGTCCCTCACTCTCCTCCTGGCCGCAAGTAAGAGTCTCTACTTCCTCGTAGCAGGAGTCGTCATGAACATGCTCAGAAAGCTCGCAGATCAGGTTTCCTTCTTCGTCATAGCATCCGTTCTCTTCTGAATGCTGATGCTCCTTTTCCTGACATACAAGCTCTTTCGTCACAGTATAGCAGCTATCATCGTGATGATGTCCATCACTCTCCTCCTGTCCACAGATGAGTTTCTCTTCATAACAATCATCACTATGTTGATGCTCCTCTATTCCGCAGGATGCTGTTTTTTCCAATGTGATTGCAGGAAGCACGGTTGCATAGGTCGTGACAAACACTACTATGACTGCTATAACAGACATATAGCGGCGCAATCGCTTTCTTAATGTCCTGTTCCTCATGATCTGTGCGATTTTACGATAAAGAGCTTTCATAACGAGTGTCCTTTCCGCAGGTTAAAACTATAAATCTTTTTTCTTACATCCTTTTATCTTTAACATAGAAACGTTTACATAATAAATAATCCAGTCTCTGTCCTGTTCTATCAACAGAGACAAAGACGATGTAACAGTCTCGTATGCCTAATGGTACAATTAACCATATTATATAGCACAAATCGTCATTGTGCGCGTCATAAACACAATTTTTTTGATTTTATTTTTATACTTTTAAAAAGGCCGGCCCCTATAGGACCAGCCTCTTCTGCTCTAAATTCCGTATATTATTACAGAACTCAGTATTATGCTTTCACTACATACATTTGCCTTCTGCCAATCACCTGCCGTGGCACTTCTTGTATTTCTTTCCGGAGCCGCAGGGGCAGGGATCATTGGGCATGATCTTTTTGGCGCTTCTCTTGTAGGTGACTCCGCCTTCTGCGATATAGACAGGGTCCTTTTTCGCTTTGCGCACTCGCTTATAAGACTGCTCCAGTTCTGCGATGATGTCTTCCCTCTTGGCCTTCACAATCTCTTCCTCCTGGAGCAGGTCGAGGATCGTCTCTCTCATCTTCTCAGGTCCGGAGGACTGCAGCTGGTCGAGGAAGGTCACTGTGCGGGCATAGGTATGGGGATACTGCTCTGCCACATACAGCAGCTGCTGCGCGTATTCATCGATGCATTTGGTCATGTACCACTCGTGCGCCAGCTGTGTTGCCCGCACTGCATTGCCGCGGTCCTCCATCATCTCCCCGGCCTCTGCAGACAGGAAGGACTCCATAAAGGCATCGATTGATTTATCTTCGTGGTAGCGGTAGGACTCCTCTGCTCGATAGGCACTGTCAATGATGCGGTATCCCGGGCTGTCGATCAGATATCCTTCCTCCTCCACATCCTTTACAAACTTCACAAACTGGCTGCGGAAGGCAGGAATCGTGAGCAGAGCGCTCCAATAAGCTATATTATTGGCCAGGTGATCCTTCATGGTCGGGGTCATCTCTGCTTTTTCCAGAAACTTCCGGTAAGACGCCAGATCGGAAGAAAGCTCGATCTGTGAGAGCACTCCGTCCAGGTAGATCAGTTTGCAAAAGCATCCGTCCAGGTTCTCGGGCGAAAGCATCTCCCCCGTCTCTTCCCACCGGGCAGTCTCAGCGCGGAAAGCCTCTCGGGCCTTTTGCCTGTTCCCGGTGTTCTCATAGCAGTCCCCGAGTGTAGAGTTGTAGAAGGGGTGGTAGTCCTGCTCAGGGTCTGCTTTCAGCAGCTCCCTGATCGCCTCACGATATCTGCCGAGGGCATGGAAGACGATTCCATACTCCATGCGTTCCAGATTCCTGTCCGGCTCTTTCTCCAGCAGCTCCCGAAAGGTTTTTTCCGCCTCCCGGTACTTCCGTTGGGAAAGCTGCACTCTGCCCAGGATCGCGAGAGCCTCCGGGCTGCCCGGGTTCTTCTCCAGCAGGCTGCTGCAGATCTCCTCCACCCGCTCGTAGTTTCCCTCATATTCGCTGTACAGGGCCTGACGGATCGACTCTCGGATCAAAATCGGAAGCTGGGCGGTATACTCATCCACGTCCTGTGAAAAATCATTGAAGTCTGGTTTTACGGTCAGCTGCTTCTTTTCTGTCGTTGTCGGCATATGGTTATTTCCTCGTGATAGATCAAGATTGTCTTTTGCTAAGAGTTCTTTCGATTCTGGGTGTGCTCAGTATGTATACCCAACTCAGGAAAGGCTCGAGTACCATTATAACAGGAAAAAGTAGACATGAGAAATAAATAGATAGGCTCAAGAGTGTCATCTCTAATTTACTCCTGCTTTTCAAAAGCTATTCATATTAATACCAAACAGAACTCATACAAAAAGTACAATTACTAAATACAGATTATCGAGATTTCCATGAAGCTCGACGTTTTTCTGTATAACAAAAGACATGTGCCAGTCTCCTGACACATGCCTTTTGTTATGTAGTCACAGCAAAACTGTGACTCAGGATTCATCTTTCCTTAATGCATCTATAGAAGTGTGAACTCCCATCTCTGCATTATTCAGAACTACATTGGCTGATTAAGCCTCCATTCTCCTGCGAGTGACCATGACTACTCCAGCACCAAGAACAAGGATCGCACCAATGATGTAGAAGATTGTGGTACCGATACCACCAGTGGAAGGAAGCTCAACACCTTGAGTATTCTTAATCTTACCCGTTGTAGTATCTGTACCAACTACTGTATCACCCTTGGACTGCTCTACAATCATAGTTGTTGTCGCATTATTTGTAATGCTATAACTTGCAGTCTGGTGTCCATCAATTTCGACAGTATAGGATTTCAGCACATTGGTCTTATAGGAGATTGCATCATCTCCTTCTCCTTCTGTTACGGTTACTTCTTCAACTTCTGCTTTGATTTCAATGCTGTGTGCATTGGTATCAGCGATGTATCCGTCCGGAGCCTTGGTCTCTTTCACCCAGTACTTACCGGCATCAAGACCCTTGATGGTCATGCGGCCCTGTTCATCCGTTATGATCGGATTAGAAAATTTATCATTGCTGTATTCTTCAGTGCATGTTTCGTTTTTAAATAGTTTGAACTCCGCACCCTGAAGAGCACCGACAGTCTTCCCATTTGCAAGGGTAACTGTCTGGGTAATTTCGTTGCCGTCTTTGTCTACACCGACCTTGACGACTTCCGTTGCCTTATAGGGCTGCTCACCAAACAGGTCACCATCGATATTGAAGGTATAGTGATTGGTCTTGTCCTTCAAAGTTCCGTGACCCACTTCATCAGACGGAGAATTGGAATAGTTTACTGTGACAGTATTGTCCTCATGGTTGACAGACTTAGGTGCTTCACTTGTCACTTTTGCTTCATAAGTGATTTCTACATCTGTTGCCGTCTTAACTGTTTTCAGGTAAGTGTCTTTAAAAGCGACTGTGAAACCTTTTGTTCCGTCAGGAGTAACTGTGTATTCAGTGTCTTTTGTAAGACCGGCGGGTTTTACAAGAGTGATCTTAGATGCATCCAGCTGCAGACCGGTGGAGAGAGCATCAGTTACTTTAAATACAGGCTTTGTATAGTTATCCGCGAAACCGGGGATTACTGTCTTGACTGTAAATACAACAGTATCGCCGACACCGACTGTCTCCTGTTTATTTGTATCAAAAGAAGTCTTGTCCACTGCCGTCTTGTCTACGGTCACTTCACTCTTTTTCGCAATTGCAGTATCAGAGTAAGAAAGATCCGTAGTTACATTCCAGGTACTGGAATCGCCGCTTGTATTCTGCTTGTAGTCGGCACCTACAAAAACAGGATTGTAGGTATAACCTGTCTTCGCAGGTGTAATAATGGCTATATACAGACCTGCTTCGGGGCTTTCTACCTCTGCTTTACCTGAAGCTGCAGTTTTTGAATATTTCACATTAGCAGATGCAGCTTGTGTACCAAGTTTACCTGCAATTGTGGAGCTGATCGCACCTTTTGTAGTCTTATCGCCTACTACTGTAGCCAGCTCAGAATCTGTAAGAGTAAATCCATCAGCAAGTTTCCAGCCATTGTCCCATTTCAGGACTTTGTAGAATTGTACGGTATCGCCGTCCTGCAGGCCTGTAATAGAAATCTTAGGATCTACTGTCAGAGCGCCTGAAGGAGTAGCTGCATCTTCCGCGAATGCTGCGATGCTCATGCTGAGCACCATGGCAATGGCAATTACCAGAGCCATCATTTTTTTAAAACGTTTCATACTTCTTCCTTTCTCGGGAGGTATCACCATCCCATGTTTGTTTTGTGAGAAATTGTTTTTCCGTCCTCTTGCTTTCTGCTTTCTCACATTCAACAGTTCAAGCAATGCTGTCCGTTTCAGGCACATCTTTCTGAAATCCACATCCCGCTCCGTTTGAGCAAAGTATGTAATGTTATTGCACTTCTTAAGTGCAGTCATAGAGCAGTCTGCAGAATCAGTCTG
Source organism: Lachnospiraceae bacterium (assembly GCA_045130475.1). Lineage (GTDB taxonomy): Bacteria > Bacillota > Clostridia > Lachnospirales > Lachnospiraceae > CAG-791. Next base: position 23,588 of record JBGUPU010000068.1, on the reverse strand, counting down.
AATCATGCCTTCTTACTTCTATCCCTGCGATTTCACTGTCTGCAGATACAAATGCAGAGCAGTCATCCCGCAGGGGAAAGCATTGAGACGAACATGGAAGGATCACCTTCCGATTCAAGATGTTAAAGAGTTTCTTCTTTTCCTTTTATCAGTATTATATGTCTGTGCTCTTCTATTCCGCAGTCATGCACTGTTATACATTTCAACGGTGATAGAGGAGCCTTCCATTTTTACTGTAAAAAGAGGTTGAAATAATAAAATGAACAGTTACCAGTATTTTTCCTTTCTTACCGGCCCAGATATGTGTCTTCCGTACTGTCAGGACCGTAATAGCCCGAAACTGATGTCTTTGAACCGGATAAGATTGTTCCGCCCCCTTTCTCTCTCCTGCACGATCTGTATCTGAAACAGGATGCTGCATTCTTTCAACAGCATTTTACTTCTTCTACACTCCGTGCAATCAAGTCTGGCAGACCCACGTGTCGTTTGTCAGACGGTTTTCGCTGCAAATATAGGTCAATCCTTTCTGCGTTTACTAAAGATTTATAGAACTGCTATAACACCTCTTAAACGCAGACACCCGCTTCTTCTCTTTTGGCACCGAAGCTTATGTCCCCCTGCGGGGAAAAGGAATTTCTCGTCCTTAGCATTGAAACAGAGTATATAACACGCTTTCGCGTTTTTATACTCTTCAATAACGCAGAATACCGTTTACATATAAAATTGTCAAAGCAGACTCTCCGGCTGCTTTGATCTGCTTAAATATGCTTTCCAAAGAAATTGATCTTCTGCGTTATCCGCTGTACATAGACTGCGTTGATTATATACTGTTATATGGTATTATACAGACGCTTCATCACAAAATGCGTCAAAAAATGCAATTTTGGCTCACTTTTTGTGACGTTTCCTGAAGTGGCGCATGTCAGACAGCCATGATACAATACAGATTATAGCATCATTATAAATAACTGTGCTGTGAGAACTATCAGGATCGGATAAATATATTAGTATGGAAGATTTATTTGTAAGGTGGGGCAGGTCCGGCAATGTTGATCAACAGGAACCTGCCGTGGGTTTTGACACCGAAAAACGTATAGACAAGCAGGACACTGCTGCAGGCACAAGCAAAGTGTCGCAGGTCTTCCGTGATATTGACGAGGATGACCGGCGAGATCAGGACTCTTCTTCCTCCGGAAGACGCAGGGCCATCACAACAAAGGGCCGGGACAGGCAGTCAAGGGCAGTCCTGGCCGGCTGCTGCGTGGATCTTTCCCCGGAAAAGCATGCCCTGGCTATGAGTGAGCTCAAGGGGCTTGCGGATGCCTGCCGGCTGACGGTTGTTTCGACTGTCGTGCAGAATGCCTCCCAGATCACGCACGCAACCTACATGGGCAGCGGCAAGGTTCTTCAACTGAAAAAAGAAATCGAGGTCCATGACGCCGACATTGTCGTCTTCAATGAAGCTTTGACGCCCATGCAGATGCGCAACCTGGAAAAGGAGCTGGATACGGAGGTGATTGACCGGACCGGCCTGATCCTTCAGATTTTCGCTTCCCGGGCAAGGACGCGGGAGGCCAAGCTCCAGGTTGAATCTGCCCAGCTCCAATATATGCTGCCGCGTCTGGTCGGCATGCGCGCTTCCCTCTCCCGCCAGGGCGGAGGAAGCGGCCGCCTGTCCAACAAGGGTGCCGGTGAGCAGAAGCTGGAACTGGACCGCCGACGCATCGAAAAGAGGCTCGCCGAGCTTCGTCGGGAACTGGAGATCGTTGAGCGGGAGCGCACGACCCAGAGAAACCGCAGGCTGCGGACCGGGCTGACAAAAGTCGCTCTTGTGGGCTACACCAATGCCGGCAAGTCCACGGTCATGAACGCCCTGCTCCACTATTGCGACACGAAAGGCATGTACGGGACTGTCACCATGACCGGTTCCGGTATGATTTCCGGGGCTGAAGCCGACAGCGTAAAGAGATCCTCGTCGGAAGCACGGGACGGAAGCAGATCCGGGGCTGAAGCCGGCGGCAGAAAAAGATCCGGCTTTGCTGCAGGTGCAGACAAGGGTGCAGATTTTGATGGAGGCGGCAGCAAGCAGGTCTTCGAGGCCGATATGCTCTTTGCCACGCTCGATACTTCCGTCCGCCGCATCGACGCCCCCGGGCATGTGCCTTTCCTGCTCTCCGATACCGTCGGCTTTGTCAGCGAACTGCCCCATGCCCTGGTGAAAGCCTTCCGCTCCACTCTGGACGAGGTCCGCTATGCCGACCTCCTGCTGGAAGTCGTGGATTTTTCGGATCCTGATTACCGGGAGCAGATCGAGGTGACTGCCAGGACCCTGGAGGAGATCGGCGCGGGGAATATCCCCGTCGTCTACCTTTACAACAAGACCGACCTGGCCATGGCCGCGGAAAAAAGCCTCTCCGGCACCGGGGAATCTATGGGGGAAGCCATTGATAACAACCTTCAGGCTTTCGGAAAGGAATCCTGGCTGAAATCCGGGGAGGAGCCCGGGAAAGAATCCGGGCTGAAATCCGGGGAGGAACCCGGGAAAGTTTTCGGGCAGGGATATTATCCCGGCGCCAAGAGCCGCCCCATTCCGGAGAGAATCCCCTTCCGGCGCGGCGAGATCCTCTATCTTGCGGCAGGAAAGGGAATCGGGATCCCGCAGATTCTCTCCCTCATCGACAGCGCCATGGAGGAGGACCGCGTCGAATGCCGTTTTCTGGTCCCCTATACAAAAGGAGGCCTCCTGCAGGAAATGCGCCGCTTCGGGGTGCTCTTGTCTGAGGAATATCTGCCTGAAGGGACTGCTGTAAAGGTCCGCTGCCGGCGAGGCGACGCCCGCAGGTTTGAGACTATGCTGAAAGAATCGTGAAAGATATAGAAGACACAGAAGGCAAAGCCCTGGGACCCGGCTCCGGTCCGGAAAAGCCGGAACTGCAGAAGGGTGCGCAAGGATACTGTCCACCTTATAATGCCTTTTTGTTCATGGTTTATGCACATTTATATGCATAATAAAAAGTAGATATTTTTAGGCAGCAGCTATTGTAAAACTCATCATCCCGGATCGATCATAAACGACTGATCACGAAATAAACTACTGATTCATTGAGTAAAGGAAGAATCGATATGAGCCGGTTTTTTAAGAATCACAAGGAATTCGAGGAATCTTCTTCAACACAGAGCTTTCCCGGCAGCAGGCATCCGCTGATGCGGGCAGCAGCCATTGTACTGGCAGGCTGTATCACGGCAGGTTCCGTGATGGGGTGCGGGGCGCGCACACCTGCTTCCGCTTCGGCAAATGCCGGGCAGACAGGGGCAGCCGGTGAAGTCTCCGCGGGATCTTCCGAAAACGGGACGCAGGATAGCGCAGGCGGGACGGGAAAAGTTTCCTCCGCTGCAGGAAATGCCGCCGCGAAAGATGACACTCTTATGACCCTTCCCTACAAGGAGTCGGATGCCGCGCAGTCGGCCAGCGCCTATTCCTGGATCTGCTCGGATCTGATCGAAAACATCAGCAAGCTCAACGGGTTGTCAGAGACAGATGATTTCCATGCGGCCGTCAACCGCGAGTGGCTCCAGTCCAATTCGATTCCGTCCGGCTATGTCTCCTATGATGCCTTCTCAGAGCGGCAGCTGGAGGTCGACGAGGAGCTGCAGGACATCCTGCAGAGCGATCAGGAGATCGATGATCCCTATGTGGCCCACTGCAAAAAGCTGGTGCAGGATTATTACACCATGTGGATGGACTGGGATGCGCGCAACGCCGCCGGTGTAGAGCCCCTCAAAGAGGTCGTGGCGCCTCTCCAGGCTGTCAAGAGTCTGGAGGAAATGACCGCCTACCTGTCCGATCCGGACACGACGATCCGTGCCCTGCCCCTCTGCGGCGCCTTTACGGCTGCAAATCCCAATGACGCGGACAGCAATGCCGTCTATATCAGCCCGCCCGGCCTGGTCTTCCAGGATCCCATGTATTATGACTACCTGGACGCCAACAGCTGGAAGACGCAGCCCCGCTACATGCAGGCCGCCGGCTATATGCTGGAGAGGCTGGGCTATTCTGAGCAGGAGCGCGACAAGATCCTGCAGAACAGCTACAAATTTGAATGTGAGATGGCGACCTCTATGATGACCACCGCGGAGTCCAACGCCGAGGACGCGGCCATCCGCAGCAATAACCCCCGCACCCTCGCGGAGCTGGAAAAGGAACAGGGCGCCTTCCCCCTCACCGGGATGCTTAAAGGCGCAGGCGTCGACAAGTCCGAAGTCTTCATCCTGGAGGAGCCTGAATGGCTTGCCTGCATGAAGGGTCTCTACAACGAGGCGCATCTGGACAGAATGAAAGCCTATCTCCTGGTCTCCGATGTGCTGCAGTTCATGGAGCTTCTCGACCGTGACTGCTATGACAGGATGAATGACGTCCGCAACACACTCTCCGGCTCCACCGGTCAGGTCGATGACAAAAAAGCGGCCACCGATGCCGTCAACAGTGTCCTGGAAATGGAACTGGGCGAAGTCTATGCGGAGACCTATATCACCGACAAGACCCGCACGGATGTCACAGAGCTGATAGAAGATGTCATTGCCTACTATCGCTCCATGCTACAGGGCGAGGACTTCCTCTCCGATGCCACCAAGGCGGAGGCGATCAAGAAACTGGACAGTCTGACCATCCGTGTCGCAAGTCCTGAAGACCACGAAAAAGAGGAGGAGGCCCTGGAAGAAGCCGAGGCCGCTGAAGCTGCTGAAAGCGCAGACGGCACTTCTGCCGCCGGCACAGGAACAGAGACAGCAGAGGCAGCAGAGAAAGAGGCGGAGCCCGAAGAGCGGATCCTCGTTTTCAAGGGACCCGATGAGGGAGGCTCTCTGGTGGACGCGCGCATCGCGATCTCCGAGGACACCTGCTTGACCATAGCGGACCGCGTCAACCAGCCTGTGGACCGCACCCAGTGGCTGGCCTCCCCCCAGGATGTCAACGCCTACTACTATCCGCTGGACAACTCCATCAATATCCCCGCAGGAATCCTGGGCGGTATTTTCTACAGCGACCAGATGTCCCGCGAAGAAAAGCTGGGCCACGTGGGCGTCATTGTAGCCCATGAGATCTCCCACGCTTTCGATACCACCGGTCGTCAGTATGACGAGCGCGGAAACCTGCGAAACTGGTGGACCGAGGAAGATTATGTCAAGTTCCATGACCGCGCACAGAAGCTGGTCGACTACTACAACGGTTTCGAGCCGATCAAGGGCTACCCGATCAGCGGAGCCATGATCGACACCGAGGCCATCGCGGACCTGACGGGTGTCAAATGCATGCTGCGCATCGCAGCCGATGACGAGAACTTTGACTATGACCGTTTCTTCCGCACACTAGCCTCCAACTGGCGCACCCTGACCTCCCTTGAGACGGAGGCCTACTCCATCGAGCAGGATTCCCATCCGCTCGCCTACCTGCGCACAAACGCAGTCGTGGTTCAGTTTGAAGAATTCCACAAGACCTACGGCACCAAAGAGGGCGACGGCATGTACCTTGCCCCCGAGCGCAGGCTGGAGATCTGGTAATGAATCTCCATAAAAAATCCCCTCTGCTCTGCAGAGGGGATTTTTTCAATCGTTTTTTTCAATCGTTTTTTTCAATCGGTTTTTTCAATCGGTTTTTTTAATCGAGGCGGAGGATCATTTGGAGGACGCGCCTTGCGCAGGCGTCAATCTCCTCTTCGGTGATGTCTCCGGCACGGTATGCAGCAAGAACTTTTTCCGGGTAGCCGCAGCCCATTTTGACGTCGTTTCCGGCGCGGATCTCGGCGGGCTGGGAGGCGTGGTTCCACCAGTCGGTGGTGAGCATTCCCTGAAATCCCCATTCGCCGCGGAGGATGCCGGTAAGGAGCTCTGTGTTTTCGGATGCCCTGACTCCGTTGATGATATTGTAGGAGGTCATGATCATCCAGGGATCTGCCTCTTTGACGGCAATCTCGAAGGCTTTGAGGTAGATCTCGCGCAGGGCCCGCTGGCTCAGGCGGGAGTCGGACTCAAAGCGGTTGGTCTCCTTGTTGTTGCAGGCAAAGTGCTTGGCGCAGGCGCTGACCCGGCAGGACTGGATGCCCCGAATGAGGGCAGCGGCCATTTTGCCGGCCAGCAGGGGATCTTCGGAGTAATATTCGAAATTTCTTCCGCAGAGGGGACTGCGGTGGATGTTCATGGCGGGAGTCAGCCAGACGGCAATGTTGTTTTCCCTGACTTCCATGCCTCCTGCGCGGCCGATCTCCTCGACCAGCTCCTGGTTCCAGGTGCTGGCCAGAAGGGTGGCACAGGGAAAGGCCGTGGTGGTAACGCCGACATTCGGCTGGATGCGGAGGCCGGCGGGGCCGTCCGCGGTCATGACAGAGGGAACGCCGTATTCCGGAAGATTGCCCATGCCGAAGGTATTGGCGACGCCGGTGTTGGGCTGGCCGCAGAGCAGGCTGATCCTGTCTTCCAGAGACAGCTGGGCAAAAAATGTCTCAAAGTCTGCGCTCCCGTCCGCCGTCTGCCTGAATTGAATCGGATCCTCTGCACGGTCGCGGATCAGGTCTTCGCCCTTGCGGGCACGGGTATCCGGAGTGAAGATACCGGCTTTTTCCAGGCCTTCCCAGACACTGACGGAGGGCCTGTTTTCCTGCAGGGGCAGCTGTTCAAGGGTCCCGTCCGCAAGGAGGCGCACAGGGAGTGCGGCCGGCGCGCAGAAGCCGTGGGCCTTCTGCACAACGATGTCCTCAGTTATTTCCAGAACCGTATCCAGGCACACGGTATCGCGCACACTGGTGCCGAGATAGAAGGAATAGGTCCCCTTTTCCAGGACCCAGGAGCTCTCGCAGATTTTGCCCAGATCATCAAAGGAAGCCAGATCGGCAGCCCGGACGCGCAGATGGACTGTCGTCGTCTCGCCGGGCTTGAGAAGTGGTGTCTTGCAGAAGGCCTTTAATTCCCTGGCGGGTTTTCCCAGCCTTCCTGCGGGTGCCCTGCTGTAGAGCTGGACCACTTCTTTGCCGGCACAGGAGCCGATATTGGTGACCCTGGCCAGGACTTCTATGTAAGGGGCATCAATGTAAGGGCCATCATCAGAAGGATCTTCCGGATTGCCTTGATCAAGAGCAGCCTGCGCGGCGTCTTCCCCGCAGGCATTTTGCAGCAGGTCAAGGCCAAAAATGCGGCATTCCAAAGGAGTCAGGCGAAATTCCGTGTAGGAGAGGCCGTAGCCGAAGGGGTAGCAGACCAGGCTGTCCCTGCCGGGGATGGTTTCAAAATAGCGGTAGCCCACGTACACATCCTCGGTGTAGTTGACATATTCAAGGGCTTCGTGAAAGTCCCCGGAGTAAGGGTAGTCTTCCAGCCTGCCGGCAAAGGTATCGGCCAGCTTCCCGGAAGGGTTTTCGTCTCCGCACAGGATGTCCGCCTCGGCGAGGCCTCCCTCCATGCCGGCCTGCCAGGCCATGAGCACAGAGGAGATCCCGGAGTCATTTGCAAACCAGGATGCAGAGATCGTACCGCCGGTATTGAGGACGATGACGACTTTGTCAAAAAGGCCTTTCACCTGATTGATGAGCTTCTCTTCCGCTGCGGAGAGGTAAAAATCGCCGCACTCAAAGATCTCTCCGGCTCTTTTGAGCAGGGCTCCTTCTGCACCGGAGAGCTCTGTGCTTGTCTTGCGGCCGGCATCGAGCTCAGTCGTCCGGTCCCAGTTTTCCCCCGAAAAGCGGCAGATGCTCACAATGGCCAGCTCGGCAAAGGCCGCCGCCCCCTTGAGCAGTTCTTCGGGGAGAGCAGGCTCGGCAGTCAGGCCCGGAAGGATGCCCCGGGCGTACTGCTGCTGCACGTCGGCCTCATAGAATTGATTCAGAGGCTCGTAGAGGCAGACCTTGCCCTCCTCTTCTTTGATGCGCATACCGTCGATCAGGCTGCGGATATAAGCAACTGTCACATCTCCGCTTCCGCCGCCGCCCTTGACATAATCGGCGCCGGCTTTTCCGAACAGGGCCACCCGCGTCCCTCTCTTGACAGGGAGCACATTTTTCTCATTTTTCAGCAGCACCATGCCCTCTGCCGCGGCGCATCTGGAGAGCGCGATATGGTCCTGGCCTCCGGTCACTCTTTTTCCGTCTTTTCCCAGAGGCAGCACCGGCTGATAAAAGTGCCTGGCCCATTTTGATAACTTCATGATTTCCTCCTATGCCTCTCTTCTGAGCGGCAGGCGCGAAGAGAAACACGTATAGGCATTTTCTCTCCTGCACCGATCTGAACGATTCATCCTCTTCCCGGCAAATCGGGAAAGAAGTCTTTAGTCCATTATACACGATTGGAGGAAACCGCGTCCTTCATTGTGCGCACATATTCGCTGATATAAGGGGCCGCCTCTTTCCCGTGCGCAGCGACCAGGCGCACGATGGCGCTGCCCACAATGACGGCGTCGGCAAGCTCTGCCATTCGGGCCGCCTGCCCGGGCGTGTTGATCCCGAAGCCGATCCCGACAGGCAGGTCCGTGGATCTGCGGATGGCAGCGAGAATGGACTCCAGGTCCGTCTTGATCTCTGACCGGACGCCGGTGACGCCCATGGAGGAGACGACATAGAGAAAGCCTCTCGCCTCCGCGGCAATGGCCCCGATGCGGTATTCGGAGGTCGGCGCGATCATGGAGATCACATCCACGCCGTGGGCGGCCGCAATGTCCGCGCACTCGCCCTTCTCCTCAAAGGGCAGGTCGGGAATGATCACCCCGCTGATCCCGACTTCCTGACATTTTGCAAAAAATCTCTCGTAGCCGTAGTAAAAAACAGGATTGAGATAGCCCATGAAAACAAGGGGCATGTCCGTCTCCTCGCGGAGTTCTCTGACCATCTCAAAGATCTTGTCCGTGGTCGTTCCCGAGGCCAGGGCGCGTATATCCGCCTCCTGGATCACAATGCCCTCCGCGATGGGGTCGGAAAAGGGGATGCCGATCTCAATGAGGTCCGCTCCCGCCTTCTCCATGGCCAGAATGAATTTTTTCGTGGATTCCAGATCGGGGTCTCCCGCCGTAATAAAAGGGATGAAAGCCTTACCGTTGGCAAAGGCATCCCGGATTGTTTTTGCCTTTTTCATTTTATTTTCCTCTCCGGTTGAATTTTGCCTTTTTTATTATCTTTTCCTCTCCGGTGAATGGTTGAATGATGCTGACAGGAGCTGCCGGCGGGAGTTTTTCATTCGCGGAGGTCGATGCCGCGGTAACGGGCGATGCCTGCCACATCCTTGTCCCCGCGGCCGGACAGGCAGATGATGACACTCTGGTCCTTTCTCATTTCAGGGACGATTTTGCGGGCATGGGCGACGGCATGGGCGCTCTCGATGGCGCAGATGATCCCTTCGGTGCGCGCCAGGTATTCAAAGGCGGAGACGGCCTCCTCGTCGGTCACAGGCACATATTGGGCGCGGCCGGTATTGTGGAGCCATGCGTGCTCGGGGCCAATGCCGGGATAGTCGAGGCCCGCGGAAATGGAGTAGACCTCTTCGATCTGTCCGTATTCGTTCTGGCAGAAATAGGACTTCATGCCGTGGAAGACGCCCAGGCTCCCCTTTGCGATAGTAGCGGCGTGCCGGCCGGTCTCAATGCCCTCTCCCGCTGCCTCGCAGCCGATCAGGCGCACATCTTTATCTCCGATAAAATTGTAGAACATGCCCATGGCATTGCTCCCGCCGCCCACGCAGGCCAGGACAGCATCCGGCAGTTTTCCGTCCGCCTCCAGGATCTGGGCGCGGGCTTCCTTTGAGATCACAGACTGGAAGTCGCGGACAATGGTGGGGAAGGGATGGGGTCCCATGACGGAGCCCAGGACGTAATGGGTGTCGTCCACCCGTCCCGCCCATTCGCGCATGGTCTCGTTGACCGCGTCCTTGAGGACTTTGGAACCGCTCTCCACAGGATGGACCTTTGCGCCGAGCAGCTCCATGCGGTAGACATTGAGCTTCTGACGTTCACAGTCGATGGCGCCCATGAAGACCTCGCACTCCATGCCCAGCAGGGCTGCGGCAGTGGCAGTGGCCACTCCGTGCTGACCGGCGCCTGTCTCCGCGATGACACGGGTCTTGCCCATCTTTTTTGCCAGGAGCACCTGACCCAGGACGTTGTTGATCTTGTGGGAACCTGTGTGATTGAGGTCCTCGCGCTTGAGAAAGACCTTTGCCCCGCCCAGATCCTCCGTCATTTTACCCGCGTAGTACAAAAGGGAAGGGCGTCCTGCATAGCTGTTCAAAAGTCCGGTCAGCTCCTGTGTAAATGCGGGATCTTTTTTATAAAATTCGTATGCCTCCTCCAGGCGGATCAGCTCGTTCATCAGCGTCTCGGGAACATACTGCCCGCCAAAATCTCCAAATCTTCCTTTTCTCACCTTTCGGCCCTCCCTGGTCTGCCTGCTCTTACAAAAAGCCATTTATCAGTTCTGTTCTGTCTCTGTCATCTATGGAATTATTTATGGATTTATTTATATAATTATTTTTTCATACGATTTATGCATTTATTTAAGTTCAGCGGGTCCGCCCGGCTGCCTCACTTACCTCACTTACTGCCATGCGGGCCGCCGCAAGAAAGGCTTCCATTTTTTCAGGGTCCTTGCAGCCGTCGGTCTCCACTCTGCTGCTGACATCCACAGCGGTGGGATGAAAGCGCTCGATCGCCGCGCGGACATTCTCCGCCGAGAGGCCTCCTGCCAGAAGCCATGGATGACCGCCGGGAAAAAGGGGCTTTGCCGTGTTTTCCGCGGCCTCCCCGGCCTCCTGGGCATACGTATCTTCTGCCTTTGCCATGCCCTTTGACATACCCTGCAAGCGTTCTGCCGCATGCTCCTGTAAAAAGCGCTCCAGCAGATCCCAGTCAAAGGGCTTCCCTGTCCCGGTCCCGCTGTCGAGCAGGATCCATTCTGCAGGGCTCGCGGCAGCTGCCTCGAGGTCTTCCCTTTCCTGAATCCGGAATGCCTTGATCAGGGGCAGGTCAGTCAGGGCGGACAGTCTTTGAATATAGGATTCGTCCTCTTTTCCGTGGAGCTGGATCATGTCGATCCAGCCGCCCTCTGCTGCCTGCAGGATCTCTTCGAAGGGAGCATCGACAAAGACGCCGACGGTCCTGATTTCGGGAGACAGGATCTGGCGAAGGATCTGTGCCTGTTCCGGATAGATCGTCCTTCTGTAGCCGGGAGAAAGGATAAATCCCGCCAGATCAGGCTTCAGGCGGTTTACGGCCAGCACATCTTTGGGCCGCCGCAGACCGCAGATCTTGACCATCGTCTTCCTTGTGGTTTCTTCACACATGATTTCCAACCTCTTTTTTGCTCCTGAGCTCCCGGAGCAGTGCGTCTTTATCGGAGCTGCGCATCAGGGTCTCGCCGATGAGGACGGCATTGGTGCCGTTGCGGCAGAGGACGTCAACATCATCGGCATTGCGGATGCCGCTCTCCGACACATAGATGCGGTCTGGGGGAACAAGACTGCGCAGGCGGACAGAATTGTTGATGTCCACCTCAAAAGTGTGCAGGTCGCGGTTGTTGACGCCGATGATGCGGGCGCCGGCTGCCAGGGCGCGGCGGACTTCTTTCTCGTCATGGGACTCCACCAGGGCGGAGAGCCCCAGAGAATGGGCGGTCTCCAGATATTGTGCAAGCTGTCCGTCATCCAGAATGGCGCAGATTAAAAGGACTGCGGAGGCGCCCAGAAGCTTCGCCTCATAGATCATGTAGGGATCCACAGTAAAATCCTTGCGCAGACAGGGGATGGAGACTGCCGCCGCAATTTCCTGCAGGAAACGGTCCTCGCCCAGAAACCATTTGGGCTCCGTGAGAACAGAAATGGCGGAGGCGCCGGCTGCCTGGTAGGAACGGGCGATCTCCAGATAGGGAAAATCCGGTGCGATCAAACCCTTGGAGGGGGATGCTTTTTTGCACTCGCAGATAAAATGCATTCCCCCGCCGGACAGGGCTCTCTCAAAGGCGAATGCCGCATCGGCCGGCTGGTCCCTGTACATGGCAGCAGCCTTTTCACGGATCTCCTCGATGGAAACTGTCTTCTTTTTTTCCGCAACGCGCTCGGCGGCGTGGGCCGCCAGCCTGTCCAATATTGTCTCCATCTTTAATCCTTTCGGGATCCTTCCCCGGGCTGTCCTGCTGCCCGCTCTGTCTGTTTTTCTGATTTTTCTGTTTTTTGATTGAGCAGTCTCCTGCTTGACCTATTTCCTGATCAATCTGTTTTCTGATCGACGTGTTTTCCTGCCCTGCTGTGATCAGGCTCCCTGGTTGGAAACTTTGATGACCGCATCCAGGGTCCGGAGAGCCTTGCCGCTGTCGATCATCTGCGCCGCGAGTTTTACGCCTTCCGCGATGGAAGGAGCCGCGTAGGAGGCATAGAGTGCGCAGCCGGCATTGAGCAGGACGGATGTGCGGCGCGCGTCTTTGATCTTTCCGGAGAGGATCCCCCGGGTCGTCTGCGCGTTCTCCTCCGGGGTGCCGCCCTGGAGTTCCTCCTTGCTGCAGCGCGCAAAGCCGAAGTCCTCGGGACGGATCGTGGTCGTGCGGTAAAAGCCTTCTTTCAGCTCGCAGACAGTCGTGGGAGCCGAGACGGAAACCTCATCCATCTTGTCCTGGCCGTAGACCACCAGGGCGTGGCGGACACCGAGCGAAGCCAGCACCTTGGCGACCGGCTCCACCAGATATTCGTCATAGACGCCGAGCAGGAAGAACTCCGGTTTCGCGGGATTGGTGAGGGGCCCCAGGATATTGAAAACCGTTCTGAAGCCCAGCTCCCTGCGGATCGAGCCGACATACTTCATGGCGGAATGATATTTCTGTGCAAACATGAAGCAGAAGCCTGCTTCTGACAGAAGCTTTCTGCACAGATCGGGATCCTGCTGGATGTTGACGCCGAGCGCTTCAAGGCAGTCCGCCGTCCCGCTCTGGGAAGAAGCTGCACGGTTGCCGTGCTTGGCTACCTTGACGCCCGCTGCGGCGACGACCATGGCGGAAGTCGTTGAGATGTTGAAGGTATTGGCATTGTCTCCGCCGGTGCCGACGATCTCCAGCACCTCCATGCCGGGATGCTCGACAGGAGTCGCATGGCTGCGCATGGATACGGCACATCCTGAAATCTCATCTATGGTCTCCGCCTTGGTGCTCTTGGTTGAAAGCGCCGACAAAAATGCCGCATTCTGTGTCGGGGTCGTTTCCCCGTTCATGATCTCGTTCATTACGGTCTCCGCTTCCTTGAAAGTAAGGTCCTGTTTTGTGACGATTTTGATGATGGCTTCTTTGATCATTGTCATGCTCCTTTCCGGATGAATCTGCTTTTCTTCTCATCATGTCTCATCATGCCTGTCTGGTCATCATGCCTGCCGGAGGATGAGACTCTCCTGCACGGCTCTCCCATATGGCCCTGAATGGCCTGTACGCCGTTTCTTCTGCCGGAAACCTGTAAAAAAATCCCCGGCAGGGCAGACCCGAATGGATCCACTCTGCCGGGGACGAAGCATTCAAAAATTTTATGCCCGCGGTGCCACCCCGCTTCGTGTGCTCATAAGAAGGTCGGACCGGTCCGGACTCTCTTCAAAGTTCTCCCGGATCTTTCCATAAAAAAATCCCTGAGGATCAGGGAAATTCCTTGGCCATAGCCCTTCCGTAACGAAAGCTTTCCCTTGTATAAGTCGGGGAAAAGCCTCTCTGTGTACAGAAGACCAGGCAGAGCGCACGCTCTTTTTTCGGAATTCCAACAAATTCCCGGCAACTGACGTATGCCCTCACGTCATGTCATACTCGGCCGGAGCCTTTCAACATGCCCTCCGCGGACCATTCTTCGTGTCAGCATACCATCCGGCTCTCACCTGCCCGGACTCTCTGTGGGTGCCCCTCACGTTTTACTTCCGCATCAACGGTTTGTTCTTTATTCAATTTAGTATATTAAAGCGTAGAATCAACGCTTTGTCAAGCACTTATTATCTGTTTCCCGATCTTCTCTCTTACAGTTTTTTGAGAGTCACAAGCTGGTACACATGAAATCCCAGCTGGACCGGAGCGGGAAGGAGCATATCTGCTGCCGCTTCGGCAATAACTTTACAGCGGAGTTTTCTCTTGAGATCAGGACTGAGTTTTCTGCGGGCCAGCTCTTCCGTGCTGATGCTCTTCTCAATTTCCTCCGCAAACAGTTTTACGTTCCTGAACTCCAGATTGCGGAGCTTTCTGAGGATGGTTTCCCCGTCGCCCTTGAAAGAAAAAGCAATTCCGCCGGAAGCGGGGTAAAGCCTGACTCCGGAGACTCCTTTGAGATTAGACAGCGCATAATCCAGCACCTCTGCCTCTGCCCCGGTAAACCGGCCTCCGCAGAGACGCAGCCGCATGTAGGATGATGTCTGATGCTGAATGACAAATTTCATGTGCCTTCTCCCTTCAGTACAGGTATCTCTGTTTCTTACTGTTTTCCGGATAGTTTTTCCTGGTTTCCGGATATTTACATAGTCCCGCCCGATCTCTGCGTCCATGCGGATAATAGCTGTTCAGAATCACAAGGTCCTGAACAGCTTATGAGAATCTTTATTTTTTGCCTTTGGCGTTTGCCCTGGCCTCGAAGCGGGCACGGTCCACGACCGCGCGCTGATGGGTACCCTCTCCGATCAGGCCGGCTTCGTCATAACAAGTCACCTTGAAGGTCATGACTTTGCCGTTGGGCGCCACTTCTGTAAGTTCTGTCTCGATGCGGACTTCCATTCCGAGAGGTGTGGCGGCGACATGGGATACGTTGATGGCAATACCGACAGTGGTCCTGCCCTCTTCCAGCTCAGGCTGTACAGACATGGCAGCTGTATTCTCGATCCCGGCGATCATGGAAGGAGTGGCGAATACATTGACAAGGCCGCTGCCGACTCTGGAAGCCAGCATGTCCTCGTTGACGACAAATTTCTTCTCACCTTTGATTCCTGCAGCAACAGCCATCTTTTCCCTCCTGTTCAAAAAACTTTATGCAGTCGGACTCATATTTATCCAAGGCCCGCTCGCGGGTCTTGCGCGAAGAAGAATAATGCATTATGAATCCGTGTTTTTCAGATGACATAGTACCATGTGTCATCCGGTTTGGACTCTTCCATGTCCTCGGCCGGTTCCGGGATGGAGCCCAGATCGAACTCGTCATCTCCGTTGCGGATGATGAGCTCCTGGGTCTTGACGCTGATCCGCGTACCGGGTTTGACCGAGCTTGTGATGAAGACGTTGGATCCGATAACCGAACCCTCGCCGATCGTGGTTTCGCCGCCCAGGATCGAGGCGCCGGCATAGATTGTGACATTGTCCTCAATGGTGGGATGACGTTTAGCGCCTTTCAGGCGCTGGCCGCCGCGGGTCGAGAGCGCGCCGATGGTGACACCCTGGTAGACCTTGACATGTTTTCCAATGATGGATGTCTCACCGACAACGATGCCTGTGCCGTGGTCCATGAAAAAGTACTCGCCGATGGTTGCTCCGGGGTGGATGTCGATACCGGTCTTACTGTGGGCATATTCCGTCATCATTCTGGGGATAAGCGGGACACCGAGCAGGAAGAGCTCGTGGGCAAGCCGGTTAATGGTGCTCGCCAGAAGTCCCGGATAGCAGAGGACGATCTCATCCTTGCTGAAGGCCGCGGGGTCTCCCTCATAGGAAGCCTGCATATCGGTGTTGACCAGCGCCCTGATGTGGGGAATCCTTTCCAGGAAATCGATCGCCAGTTCCTCTGCCGACATACGGAGTTCGAAATCCGTCTCCGCCGCGTATTCCTCCTTGAAGCGGAGCGCAATGGCGATCTGCTTCTGCAGGTTGTAGATGACATCCTCGATCACCACTGCAATCCGGCTGTCATAATTGTAGCTCCTGAATTCCCTGGGCCTGTAATAGCCGGGAAACAGAATGTTGAGCAGCTTGTTGACGATGTCGATGACCGCCGCACTGTCGGGCTGGTTAAAGACATTCATATTATCTATATCCCGGCCGTTCTGATAATCCTCCAGAATCCGGTTTGTCACGTTCTGAATGCGGTTGCTGATATCTTTTCTCATATATGCCATCCTTGTTTCTATCATGGTCTTTTACATCGCAGGCACTGATTCGCTGCCTTTAACCAATATATCATATTCCTTCAAAACACGCTATAGATTCTAAGTCATGGAGTCTGTTCCGCTCATCGCTTTTCGTACAAGAACGCAAAGCGGCGCACAAAGAAACCCCCGGAAACTGCTTTCCGGGGGTCTGTGTGTGTGATCTTTGAAAAATATGCGATTCTTTGTAAGATGATGGGATATTGTAACTGCAGTCTCTGTGATCAGCGCTTGGAGAACTGAGGAGCGCGGCGAGCGCCTTTGAGACCGTATTTCTTTCTCTCTTTCATACGAGGGTCACGGGTGAGGTATCCGGCCTTTTTGAGAACGGGACGAAGGTCCGCGTCTGCCTCGATGAGGGCACGGGAGATGCCGTGACGGATTGCGCCTGCCTGGCCGGTTGTGCCGCCGCCCTTGACAGTGATCTTGTAGTCATACTGACCGGTTGTGCCGGTGAGAACGATAGGCTGGTTGACGATAACCTTGAGGGTCTCAAGTCCGAAATAGTCATCCAGGCTTCTGCCGTTGATGGTCATATTGCCGGTGCCGGGTGTAATGAAAACACGGGCAACAGAGGATTTCCTTCTGCCGGTTCCATAATATGTCGCTTCTTTAGCCATTGTAAAACTCTCCTTTCAAGCTCTGGCCGTCCGATTTGTCCGGATCTGTTTCGGCCATCTATAACGAATGCCGCCGGTGATCAGGGGGCCATCTATTTTCGATTGCCGCCGGTTCGTTCCGGCTGGCGGACAAAGTCGATCAGAACTTCAGCTCTTCGGGCTTCTGTGCTGCGTGCTTATGCTCGGGACCTTCGTAGACATGGAGCTTTCTGTACATGTCATCGCCAAGTCTTCCCTTGGGAAGCATGCCGCGGACTGCGTGCTCGACAACCTTGACGGGCTTTGTACGGAGCATCTCACGAAGGGTTGTGTACTTCGCGCTGCCGACGTACTCGGAGTGACGGAAATAGATCTTCTGATCCAGCTTCTTGCCGGTAACTTTGATCTTCTCTGCATTTACAATGATGACATAATCGCCTGTATCCATGAAAGGTGTGAAGTAAGGCTTATTCTTGCCGCGCAGAACGTTGGCGACTGCACTTGCAAGGCGTCCGAGGGTCATGTCGGTCGCATCCACTACATACCATTTCTTCTCAATATCTGCTGCGCCTGGCACATAGGTTTTCATGTATTTTCCTCCATCGGGTGCATCTGTGATCAGCTCCGGTCACGGTTCCGGTGCATGCCGGCCCCTTTCCTGAAAGCGGATCCAATTCTTCTCATATATCTTTACGGTTATCTTTTTTTCATGTGCGGGTCGCAGTCGGCTGGTAAATTTTTTCCAAAAACCGGGGAGTCAGGGCATGCAAAATACATGCGTTTACCGCCGTCGCACCCGTCCATTATATTCGAATAAAAAATGAGTGTCAACGTCTGACTGTATTTTTTTCCGAACAGTTTTTCCGCCACATTTTTAAGGTATTTCCTCGTCCGTTTTATTGCCGGATTCAGGATTGAGCAGTTCCGGAGAGGAGTAACTGAAGGATTTGAGAGTCTGGCCTTCAAAAGTCAGGGTCAGGTCGCAGTCTCCCGAGGGATCGATGATCTCTTCTTCCCCGGGATCTTCGCCTGCTGCATAGTCGAAATCCGAGAGGACCAGGATATGCTCTTTGTAGACCAGCCGGTCTTTCTCATAGGTGTCTACGTTCTTCTCCAGCAGATCGTCGTAGCAGTCTTCACCGCAGGAAAAGCCGTCAATATCAAAGGTAAATGTACCGGTTGTATCTTCGGTGTAAAAATAGCAGAGCAGGCAGTCTGAGAGGGGGACCTCCTTTTCGTAAGGATTGACCGCACGTACAGCTGCTGCCGCGTCATTGTAGTGCACCGCAATATCATCTGATATTTCCTGCGGTTTCATCACCTGACTCAGGTCGGCGGAAACCTCAAGACCGTTCTTCTCGAGATTTTCCATCTTTCTGCACCAGATGAGCAGGTTTTCTTCCTCACAGTATAATCCCCGGAAATGGATCTTTATATTAGGTATGATGGAAATCGTTTCCGTATATTTTTTCCCGCCGATCGTCCATTCCCGATCCTGAAAAGTACCGGTCTGCCTGCCGCTGTCCAGGGCGGGAGAGGAAAAGATCCACTGTTCTCCGTCGGGACGAACTGTTCCGATCATTTTTCCCTTCTTTTCCTGAAAATCCGCATAGGCCGCAAAAGTGCCGTCCTCTTCAATCATAAATCCGTCACCGTCTGTTTCATTGACATAGGATCCGGTAACGGATTCATCGATACTGGTTTCGGGCTCTTCCTCCTCTTCTGCCTCTGCTTCTGCCTCCTGCACGGGATCCGGTGTCCTTTTGTGGACAAGGGAACTGATCTCTGCAGAGACCGGGGATTTCTTTGCCGGACCGCCAAAGGCAGGGATCCCTGCGGATCCCGCAATGATGAATGCAGCAGCTCCGGCTGCAAGAACCCATATTTTCTTTTTCATACTCGTGGTTAATACCTCCGTTCAAAAAATAGCTATGAACTTAACCCCCTTATGAATATGTGTGTTTTCAATCAAAAGTCATTTCCATCCCCGGCTCCGTGATCTCATATCTGATCAGGGTGAGGCCGCAGGCGGGTGCTGTCGGGCCGGCTGAGCGCCGATCGGCAGATTCCAGAATATGCGGAATCTCATCAGGCGACTTTGCGCCCCGGCCGATCTCCATCAGCGTCCCTGCGATGATGCGGACCATGTTGTAGAGAAATCCCTTTCCGCTGACCCGGATCACGATCTCCCTGGGCCTGCGGAAATCGTCCGCGGAACTGCCGCAGGGGATCTCTTCCACTTCCACATCGAGGATCTCCCGGACGGTTGTCCTGGCGCTCGTATACATGCTGCAGAAGCTCTTGAAATCGTGTTCCCCCACAAGATACTGTGCAGCTTCGCGCATGGCTTCCACATCAAATTTGTATCTGGAAAAATAGGTGTAGAGACGCCGCAAGGGATCCGGCATCTGTGCATTATAAATGCGGTATTCATAGGTCTTGACCGTGCTGCAGTGACGAGGATGAAAATCTCCCGGCACTTCGCGCGAAGTGCGGACACAGATCTGCTCCGGCAGGCGCACGTTGATCGCATGGGCAAACTTTTCGGGCGGAATGCGGCTCTGAGTGTCAAAGACCGCGAGATTACAGCGGGCGTGTACCCCCGCGTCTGTCCGGCTGGCGCCGATCACCTCCACAGGCTGGCCCGTGAGCTCCGTCAGCGCCCGGTTCAGCTCGCCTTCAATGGTAGGCACACCGCTCTTCTGCGCCTGAAAGCCGGCATAGTCGGTGCCGTCATAGGCAACAGAAAGCAGGATTCTTTTTTTCACAATCACACTGCTCCTTGTCAACGATCATACCCTTCATACCAGAAAAGTCATACCAGAAAAGGCAGCGGAATCAGTCTGAGCGCAACGCACACGCCAAAATAGGCGAGCAGGATAAAATAGGCCCCCTGATCCCTGCCCTGGTAGACCAGGGGTTTCATCTTGGTGCGTCCTGCGCCGCCACGATAGCATCGGGCCTCCATGGCCAGGGCCAGATCGTTGGCACGGCGGAAGGCGGAGATGAAAAGCGGAACGAGCAGGGGCACGAGGCTCTTGATCTTCTTGATCAGATTTTTGCTCTCGAAGTCTGCTCCGCGGGCAATCTGCGCCTTCATGATCTTGTCAGTCTCCTCCATCAGGATCGGAATGAAGCGGAGGGCGATCGACATCATCATGGCAATCTCATGGACCGGCACGCGCACCCTTTTGAGAGGATTGAGAAGGCTCTCAATGGCGTCTGTCAGCTGATTGGGCGTCGTCGTGAGCGTCATCAGCGATGAGCCGATCACAAGAAGTGAAAGGCGGATCGCCATCTTGACCGCAAAGGAAAGTCCCTGCTTTGTGATCTTCAGAACACCGATCCTGACCAGTGTCTCACCGGGTGTCAGGAAGAGGTTAAAGGCCATCGTGATCAGCAGAAGGATCAGGATCGCCCTCATGCCGCGCACGATATAGCCGACCGGGACATTGGACAGTCTGATCATGGCGATGAGAAAGAGCGCGCAGACAAGATATCCCACGAAAGAATCCACTACAAAAAGGGAGATGATATAGACCAGTGTCCCCACGATCTTGACCCGGGGGTCAAGGCTGTGAAGCAGTGATTCTGTCTGATAATATTGTCCCAAAGTAATATCTTTGAACATAAACACATTCTCCCGCCGCACTGCCGGCAGCTGACATTGATCTGCTTTGAACAGTTTTGAATTTCTTTGAACTGCTTTGGACTTCTCTAAACTGCTTTTAACTGTTATTAACTGCTTTGATCTGCTGCTATTTGACTTTTGCAAGAATCTCCGCGGCAGCTTCCTCCACTGTCAGGGCGTCTGTTTTGATATCCATCCCGTAGTCGCGCAGAGTATTCATGATATAGGTGATCTGTGGTGCGGAAAGTCCCAGATCCTCGAGTTCGATATAGTGTTTGAAAACATTTTTGGGCGTATCGTCAAACACTTTCTTCCCGTGTCCCATCACGACGATCCGCTCCACATAGCGGGCGACATCGTCCATGCTGTGAGAAACCAGGATGATGGTCATGGAAAGTTTTTTCTTCATCTCGGAGATCAGGCCCAGGATCTCATCGCGGCCGCGTGGATCCAGTCCTGCCGTGGGTTCGTCAAGAATGAGGATACGCGGATTCATGGCCAGTACACCTGCGATCGCGGCGCGCCGCTTCTGACCGCCTGACAGGTCAAAAGGAGAAGTTTTATAATATTTTTCCTTTATGCCCACGTTCTCCAGCGCCCTGATTGCACGCTTTTTGCAGGCTGCCTCGTCCAGACCCAGGTTCCTGGGACCGTACATTACATCCGAAAGGACATCCACTTCAAAGAGCTGGTGCTCCGGATACTGGAAGACCAGCCCGACATTGGCGCGCAGAGCTTTCTTGTCAAAGCCGTCCGCGTGGATATCCTTGCCGTTGTATAATACCCGGCCGCTGGTCGGACGCAAAAGCCCGTTGAAAAGCTGTACCAGGGTAGATTTCCCCGATCCGGTGTGGCCGATCAGTCCGATAAACTGATTGTCCGGTATTTCCAGGCTGATGTCCTGCAGAGCCGGCGTCTCCATGGCAGTTCCCTTCTCATAGACGTAGCTCACATTTTCCAGACTGATTCCCATAGTGAACCATTTCCTTTCCGCTGTATCAGGGACGATCTGTCTTTATCATCCCCGTCAGCGCCTCGGCGAGTTCCTCCTTTGTGAGGATTCCCTCCGGCACATTCAGACCCTGTTTCCTAAGTGTATGTCCCAGGAGGGTCACCTGGGGGACATCCAGGTTGAGCGCCTGCATCTCCTCAACCCTGGAAAAAACTTCCCTGGGAGAGCCCTGCATGGCGATCTTTCCGTTGTCCATGACAAAAACATGATCCGCCTGAATGGCTTCTTCCATGTAGTGCGTGATCAGGATGATCGTAATACCTTCATCCTTGTTCAATGCCCTGGCGGCACTGATGACATCCGCCCTGCCTGATGGATCGAGCATGGCCGTCGGCTCATCCATGACAATGCACTTGGGATGCATGGCGATCACGCCGGCGATCGAAACGCGCTGCTTTTGTCCGCCGGAAAGGCGGTTGGGCGATTTTTTGCGGTATTGGAGCATTCCTACGGCCTTCAGGCTCTCCTCCACACGCTGCCAGATCTTCTCAGTGGGAACGCCCATATTCTCCGGGCCGAATCCCACATCCTCCTCGACGACCTGGCCGATGATCTGGTTGTCGGGATTCTGAAAGACCATACCGGCCGTCTGGCGGATGTCCCAGAGAAGGGACTGGTCCTTTGTATCCATCCCGTTCACCCAGACAGCTCCCTCCGTAGGGAACAGAAGGGCATTCAGATGCTTTGCCAGCGTGGACTTGCCCGATCCGTTGTGACCGAGGATGGCTATGAACTGCCCCGGCTGTACATCCAGAGAGACATTGTCGATGGCCCGTACCGTACCGGCCGGATTTCCCTCTTCATCGCGCTGTATATAGTCGTGGATCAGTTTGCTGATTTTTATCATGATCTTCCAATCTCTCCGGACTCATTTCCGGTATTACAGGACTGACAAAAAATACAAAATCACTAAAGTCTAAAGAAGGACAGGGTTATCAGGAAGGACACAGACACTGCCGCTATGAACAATTTCTAAAAAAGCCTCCGGGAAAGGATCCCCCCGGAGGCTTTGTAAAGAACATATCATGCTGCGGACAGATCTGTAAACAGTCTGATAATGCTCCTGTTATGTCTGTGATCAGACAAACTCAAGAACGACTTCCATCGCTCCGTCGCCGCGGCGCTGGCCGATCTTGATGATTCTGGTATAACCGCCGTTTCTGTTGGCATATTTGGGGCCATACTCAGTAAACATCTTGTCTACAAGGTCAACCTTCTTGGTTGCTTTCTTGCGGCCCTTTGCCTCTGCGGGAACTTCCACGACGGGGTACAGATAGCGAAGGATCTGTCTTCTGGCATGCAGACGGCTGGGAGCATCCTTGGTGACCTGCTTCTCGACTTCGTCATATACGGTGACTTTCTTGCCGTCAACTACTTCTTTGACGCGCTTGCCGTCTTTGTCCTTGCGGGCAACTTTTGCCTTGACAGTGACAGTCTCAAAATTGTCGCGCTCTTTGACAGCCATGGTGATCATAGGCTCAACGATCTTGCGGATTTCCTTGGCACGTGCCTCGGTAGTTGTGATCTTTCCGTGATAGATCAGAGCTGTGACCTGGTTGCGGAGCAGGGCCTTTCTGAGTTTTGTCTTCTTGCCTAATTTTCTGTACATTGCCATTTTAAATTTCCTCCATTCGTTATGATGATGCCGGCGGCAGCGCACATCGGACTTATCTGCTGCCGGTTCCGGTGACAGGCAGAGCTCCTTGCGGCCTCTGCCGGCTCCCGGCCATCTCCTGCTGCGCACCCTGTGGCTTTACCGCAGCGGGACGGGTTTTATCTCTTGATCAAGCGGGATCTTCGCTCGAGTTGAGCTTAAGTCCCAGCTCTTTGAGCTTCTCAAGCACCTCTTCGAGAGACTTGCGGCCAAGGTTCCTGACCTTCATCATCTCTTCGGGTGTCTTGTTGCAGAGCTCTTCGACCGTGTTGATTCCTGCACGCTTGAGGCAGTTGTAGGAACGGACGGAGAGTTCGAGCTCATCGATGCTCATCTCCAGAGCCTTCTCCTTGGGATTCTCTTTCTCCTCGGAGATGACCTTGGCGGTTCTTGCTTTCTCGGACAGATTGATAAACACACTCAGGTGCTCGCTGAGAACTTTCGCTGCAAGGCTGACCGCCTCATCCGGAGCAATCGTTCCGTCAGTTGTGACATCCAGTGTAAGCTTGTCAAAGTCTGTCTGCTGTCCGACACGTGTATTTTCCACTGTCACATTGACCCTGTCGACAGGTGTGTAGATGGAATCGATCGGA
>JBGUPU010000067.1:0-25665 GCA_045130475.1 Lachnospiraceae bacterium | reverse complement strand
TTAATTAACCTTCGTCCGGCGCTCACTGCTGCGGCAGTGTGACCGCTGAACCCAGGCTGTATAGCGGAAAGGCAGTCCGAACCCCGAAAGGGGGACCTGCCGCAAGGCAGGCAGTAGGAAGCACGCGACTTAAGTCGTGTGAGGCTTCACAGATCTTCCCAAGGATTCAGCGCTGGAAGTTATTGAAGGCGGATCGCATGCTGTTCAGGTGGAAAAGCCTTACTACCATGACTTTCAGGACAGACTGATCCGCTATTTGGAGAAATAAACTGGAACGGCTAGGGACGGTCCTTTTGTTTCTGTCCCCCTGTACACATCACTCCGTTTGGAGCGGAACAGTGCGCCATTCATCTGGAACGGATGCAATGATGAAGCGGAATTTCCGGGCATCTGCTGTGACGCAGCTCTCTTACACTGAAGATGAACATGATCGAAGAACTATTCAGCTATGTAAAAAAAAAAATATGGGGTCGAGCCGGATTATCCCTTTTCCACAGCACCGGACTATCCTGTCCTTCGCCATGATGACAACCGCAAGTGGTTTGCGATCATCATGGATGCGCCGGGGGACAAGCTGGGGCTTGAGGATACAGACCGGGTCGATGTCATCAATGTGAAAATGGGCGATTCCATGCTTGCAGATATGCTCATACAGCAGCCCGGATATTTTCGCGGCTATCATATCAGCCGGGGAAACTGGATCTCCATTCTCCTGGACGGCTCGGTTGCCCTGGATGAGATCTGCAGGTGGATCGACGAAAGCTATGCCGTCACTGCATCCAAAGAGAAGAAGCAGAAAATTCGTCCGCCCAAAGAATGGATCATACCTGCAAATCCCAAATATTACGACATCGAGCACGCTTTTGACGGCACAAAGGAGATCAACTGGAAGCAGGGCAGAGGGATCAGGCCCGGCGATACGGTATTTATGTATGCCGCCGCTTCCCTTTCCGCTATCCTCTATAAATGCAGGGTCACAGAAACAGATATTCCATGCAATTACAGACGTGGGGTTCTGACTATAACCGCCCTCATGAAAATACAGCTGCTGAAGCGGTATAAACCTTCCCGCTTTACATTCGACAAGCTCAAGGAGGAATACGGCATTTTTGCCGTCCGCGGTCCCCGCGGCATCCCTCATTCATTGAGCGAAGCACTCAAAAAGTGAGATGACCCGCATTCTTAGCACTATAAACACTTTACAGGAAAAGGAAGAATGGCACTTACAAAGACAAGTTTTATGCGGGGCATGCAGTGCCCCAAGATGCTCTGGCTGGACAGGCATAAACCGTCGCTCATGGTCATTCCCCCTGAGATTCAGGAAAGACTCAATGCCGGAAATGAGTTTGGAGACAGGGCCATGGGCATGTTCGGCCCCTATGAAGAGATGACCGTATACCGTCCCGGGACGACCATTCCGGACAAAAAGGCAATGCTCGCCAATACAGAGGACGCCCTGTCCCGCGGCGTGGAAGTCATCTGTGAAGCGGCTTTTTGCAATTACAACAACTATTGTGCCGCTGACATCCTGCGAAAGACTGAAACCGGCTATGACCTCTACGAAGTAAAGGATGCCCGCGAGGTATCTCCCCAGCATATCAAGGATGCAGGTTTTCAGTACTACATCATCTCCAGATGTAAACTGAAGATCGGCAGGATCTTCATTGTGCTCCACGGCGAGGACCAGGACAAGCCTTTTGTCCCGGTGGAAGTCACCAGGCAGGCAAAAGGTTATTACCGATGGATCAATGAGCATATCTGGGACCTGAACCGCCGCCAGAAAGAACCGGAAGAGATCGAGGTCGAACTCGGTGACCAGTGCCTGCATCCATATGAGTGCTGGTATTACGAATACTGCCATGACGGGCAGAAATGCCCGCGGGATTAATGCCACTGTGGATTAAGGCAATGTCCTCGTCTTTCAGGTTTGAAGCGGCAGAAAAGCTTGGATTCGTTGGTATCAGATATACTTCTTTTGAGCAGCTGATCACAGAATTAAGAAATGCGACGTTAAGATAGATTAGGAACATAGATTGCACAGTACATATAGAATGAGGCATAGATGCAATGAAAAACCAATATATCGGAGTCACTTTGAATCCATTGATGATGCCATTTTCCGTATGCAAAGTGATGGATTATTCAGGGATTGATATTGACCAGCCTTTTGTATTCACCGGAAGGACGGATGAAGAGAAATCTCTTGTCTGCCCGACAGACCGGGTCCCTGAAAACACTGTTGCCCGGGATGATGGCTGGAGAGCCTTCCGCATATGCGGCGAGCTGGATTTTTCCCTTATCGGCATCAGATCATCGTAATCGGCGCAGCGGCCATTGTTCCCCATAATGCCATGGCAGACAGCCTGATGGAGGATATTTCCCTTTTTGTGGAAGAGAATACGGATGCCCAAATCATAGAGGAAGAGTGGGAAATTCGATAAGCAAATGAGATACTTGAGACCCGGGAGACGATCCGCGTAGATATGAGGAATAACCAATGACCATACATATTCTTGGTGCTGCAGGATGGATTCCTGGCACGAACGAGACAAGCTGTATCATGGTGGAAAACAAAGGAGAACTCTTTATCCTTGACGCGGGGACCGGGGTATCCAACATCCGCAGATATACGCAGATCCTGGACAAATACGACACAGTACATCTGCTGCTTTCTCACTATCATCTTGACCACTTGATCGGATTGATCTACATTGATCCATTTATCAGGGATAAACGGCTCAGGATTTACGGTCCGGGGCGGATGGCATACCCGGAGACGACGGATTTTTACCTTCACGCATTTCTGAGAGGGGAGTTCTTTTCCAGGAGCATCGATTCATTTACGCCTGATGTAGAAATCATGGATTTCCCCGGGGAATCATTTTTCATCGGGGATACCAGAATCACCGTCACTGAGCAGACCCATTCGGCGCCTTCTTTTCGGATCACTCTGGATGACAGGCTCATCTATGCAACGGATACAGTCTTCCGGGCTGACGCATGGAAGGGAGTCAGTGCAGACATTCTTTTCCATGAATGCTGGGAGTACGCTGAGTCGGGACATGACAGACATACCTCGCTCCTGCAGCTCAAAGAACAGCTCCCGTTGAGCAGCTTCGGCCGGATCTGCCTGATCCACCATAACCCTGACTGGACAGAAAATGATTACCGGAAGATCAGGGAGATACTCGAGGGAACCAACATCGAGCTGGCGGAAGACGGCATGGAGATTCGGATTTAAGGTATCCCGTATTCATTAACCATTCATCAACCGAATGGCCATATGTTTTGTGCAAGTAAAAAGCTCCATCGCTCCTGCTCATAAATTTGATGTGCAGAAGCGGTGAAGCTTTTTTGCTGCTTATACTGATACAGATTATACTTATACAGACGCGCAGAGGTGATGGAAGAGTAACTTATCTTACATATTTGGCATCTACATATCCGAATTCGCCATTGTGGTATGCGAGGAAGCAGCCTCCCTCCCAGTACTTGCCGTGGATCCAGATTTCGTCTCCGTTGTAGAACTGATGTCCGGGCATCACGACACCGCCGCCGCTGTGATAGGTCTTCATGACCAGGCAGGTTCCCGGAGGCAGATTGCATACTTTATGAGGGACAAAATAGGCTGTGTTATGAATGTCGTCAATAGGACCGAATTGTCCTGCATTGCCGCCGGCAGCTTGTTCCAATGCCGCATCGTCAAGTTTCTTGTTTTCTTCGCTCATGGATCTTCTCCTTTCAGGATTTTCGACAATCTGGATTAATGAATCCTCGTTTATAAGCTCGC
The DNA here is from genome assembly GCA_045130475.1 of Lachnospiraceae bacterium. Lineage (GTDB taxonomy): Bacteria > Bacillota > Clostridia > Lachnospirales > Lachnospiraceae > CAG-791. The sequence continues at coordinate 21,875 of JBGUPU010000067.1, read as the reverse complement.
AAATGAGCCGGCATTGGTTACAGCCCGCAGCAGCTTTGGCATAAGAAATTACGTCTTACTATTCATAATTGCAGAAAAGATAGTTTACCGCAGGAAATACACTTTCATCGGCCCCGGCATGTTTTCCGCAATGCGGGCAGCCAGAAGATAGGGATCCTCGCGCATGTCATTTTCGATCCACTCGCTCATGACCCCGACCGCGCCGTAGCTGTTGAAGGTGATGGCGAAGGTCAGATCGTCGCTGATATCGCCGGAGGGGATCCGTTTTTCCAGAGCCCGCACATAGGCTGTGCGGGTGTATTCTTTCATAAAGGAATCCAGTGAATTCTGAGAAGTATGTGCCAGGGCATTGGCATAGAATCTCCTGTGCAGCTGCATATTGAACAGCATATCGCCGAGCACCTTCTCCCAGGGACTGTCAGGGGAACTTGCCTCATACACGTCATTCACCAGCCTCTGGAAGACCCAGTTCACGAGATCATATTTGTCCTTAAAATAATAATAGAAGGTCTGCCGTGTAAGTTTGCAGTTCTCTGTGATCATCTGGACAGACACTTTTGCCAGCGGCTTCTGTTCCATCAGCTCCATGAGCGACATGGCCAGAAGCTCTTTATTTCTCACACGCTTCACCATAACCGTTCCTTCTCCAGAAAACTCTTTACTATTTATTTTACTACTATATATTTTACAGCATTCTTTTACACAGGGCCTTTACAATTCAACCCCAATGTAAGTTTCTTTTACACGCGGAGTTGTTTGTAAATACAGGATTTTTTGACTAAATATTACAATATTTTATATAGTATAACATAATCTTCTGGCGAACTATTCGAAAAAGAAGGCTTGACTATGGCGGAAAACCATCCAAATATTTTTGAAGCAATGAGTATTTGGGAAGAAGTATACTCGCTGACGATGGGGAAATCCGGTAACGAGTATACGGGATGAGCATGGCCGCGCGAGGGATTAGCCGCCATGCAGCATACAGCCGGCGTAGGGAAAGAGGCCGCTGTGCTGCAGGCGGCTGGCGCGGCCGAATGACAAAAGGCAGACCATTTCGACAATCCCTATAAACAATCGGTATAAATCGGAATATAATTGATTTGCTCCCCTCCGGGAAGACAGGAGAAATGCCATCCCTCCTGCCCTGCCGGAAGGGGAGCTTTTTTGCGCCGCCGCGCGGCCTAAGGATCATGTAGCATCCTGCATTCATTGGATTCTTGTTATTATAATCAGAATAGGTATAATTAAAATATCGATTATATTCAACAAGGCAGTTACAATACGAATGTGGTTCCTAACACGATTTATGGATAATAGCAAATTCTGTTTTGGGGAGGTCATAAACAATGAAGCGATTGATCTTGATTTTTTTATCAATTATTCTCTGTGCAGCTATAGTCGGCTGCGGAGGCAACAGCACTGCTGGAACAGACAATACCACTTCATCAGTCCAAAACGAGACTTCTTCAGAAACCACAGAAAAAGACATGCCTGAAGGAACCAAGGAATCAAGAAACGGGTTCGATGAATCTACAAACAAAGAAGTTGTTTTTAAAGGCTGCTCTATAGCTATTCCGGAATACTACGGAGAAAACCAAAGTGAAAATGAAGATGGTTTGCTGTTCTATGTTGATCAAGGTCAAGGGAAATCCCTGCTTACCGTTGAAAGTGTAGATTACAGCAGAACTGAAGAAGATTTTAAGAAGGAAGAAAATGCCATTATAATGCGGGTGTTAGAAGTTGCTTCAAATGGCATAGATATTGATCTGGACAAAAGTGATATAGAAAACAGACATTTTGTGGGAAGTTTTGATACTGACGGAAAGACAACAAATCTGGAATTGGAAATCAAGCCCTTATATATGGGTGACAGGGTTTTTATACTAAATTTTGTCCAAACATCCGGCTCACCTTATGATTACTTTTCTGATTTTGCCAAAGTTGCAGATAGTGTTAAGCGGCTTGAAGGATAAGGAAGGGAGGAACACTATGAACAAACCAGCTATCCATACTCTTCGCAGCATCACCACCGCGCTTTTTCTCGCCTTCACACTTGCTGTATTGACCGCCTGCGGCGCAGGCACAGGCAATCCTTCGACAGGTTCCACGGCTGACGCGGCCGCGGAGACCGAAGCAGGTGCAGAAAGCGACGAGACCACTCCGGAAAGCCGCTATACGATAGTTTTGCCCGAAGGCTTTGAAGACGGACTAGTCTATCAGAAAAATGATGTGACCATCCAGATTACCAATTATCGTCAGTTCGACTTGCTTGAGGTCTTGTCCTGTGATATCACAAACAACGGGAGTGAGCCCCTTAGCTTGAAAATGCTTCCTCTCCTGATCAATGGGGAAGTTACCGCAGATGGCTATTATATCACCCTTTCTCCATCGGAGCCCAAACAGGTCGAATATACTATTGACATGGAGGAGTATGCCTTTGCAGGTTTGAAGGAGATCAAGACGATTGACGCATTCCTGGAGTTTGAGGACGAAGATGGGTATCCCGTCGCCGATCCCGAAATCATCCGCCTCGTTCAAAACGATGCAAATCCGGCAGCCCCCTCTCTGCAGCATTCCACAAATGTCGTATACGATGCGGACGGCATCAAGATGAGTTATCTGGGGTCCTTCATGAGCACATATGAAGAGAACAAAGCCGTATACCTCGTATCCAATGACTCGGAGAAAACCATCCATGTCGATAACGACTACACCTTTTCGATGGTAGACGGAACATTGGAGGATAAATCGAAGGATAAAAAGAAAATTTCTTGCTTCTCTGAAGAAATTCCGCCCGGTACGAAAAGCCTGTTCACCCTCAGTGTGATGGACAGCGAAGATTATACCCCGACCTCTTTTGAGACAGCGGATACCCGCATCCTCTTTAGACATACCAAGGCCTATAAAGATTTTGCCGAAATCCCGGTCCACTTGACGATGGAGGGGGATTCGATCCTTTCCTCTGTCGACGACAGTTACTACAATGACTACTTCAGTACTGCGTGTGATACCTACCAATTGCCTACCCAAAATCAGCTCAATGAGTACTTTATCTTTTACTACGAGAAAGGCACCAGGAATCTTCAGGGAATTGTCGATGAAACAGTGATCCCGAAATCGACAGGCATCAGCAGAGATGATCTCGAGAACAGTCTAAAAAAAGTTAAGGAAACCTATTCCGGCATCGACAGTCTGGACTTTGTCGAGTTTATGATCGATGATGATGAGGAAAATTTCTACTTCTTCATCATAAGCAGAGAGCTGGATGATAGTTATAACTTCCGTGAGTTTATTAATACCGGTTACCTCCGACTGCCCGATTCCGACTTACATGACCCTGTTTCTGTAGACGACTACCTGCGTTATATGGAGAAGAGCGACTGCACAAAAATCCCCCAGGAAGACTACGAAACTTACGGCATCCGTGCTGACTTGTTCTAAGTGATAGGACGTTTTGGGCAGACAGCATTATGGAAGATATTTCCCTTTTTGTGGAGGAAAATACGGATGCGGAAATCATAGATGAAGAACGGGAAATCCGATAAGCAAATGAAGAAGTAAAAAACGAATCAGGCAGGTATGCATAATTGATACCTGCCTGATATATTTGATATATTCTGTTGCGAATCTGCTTCGTTTATTATTCGGTTCCTTCCGGCTTTGTTTCCTGCGGAGCTTGTGTGGAGGAATCCCTGATGGTGATCATGTCGCGCAGATCGATGTGATGGTTCATGTCATTGCGGGGATTCGGGATATAATGCTCCAGGATCGGGATGAGGATCAGGGCGGCAATGCCGGCTGTGAAGCCGCCGTTATAGAGCACCAGGCCGCCGTGCAGGGAGCTTGTTGCTGTACAGAGTGCGGCGCAGAGCATGCCGGCAACGATGCCTGCGATCGAGCCGTAACGTCCGACGATGGGACAGAGACCGGTGGCAAAGGCGACGCTGTTGATATATGCCTGCGTGGACACAGTCCATACGGCATAGCCTCCGATCAGGCGGTTGAACAGGGCCGCTAATAAAGAGAGCAGGGGATAGCCGATGAAGATCGGCAAAACGTTGCGGGCGTGCTGTCCCATTGAAGTAAAAGTCAGAGCGGCCAGTATAACACCGAAAGTGGGAGCTGTGAAACCGGCGCCTTCCGTAAAATGAATAGCTATATTGATATATGCCAGGAAGAACAGGCCGTACAGACCGATGTTGATCAGACAGAGGCGCATACCGTATTTCTGAGCAAAATTACTGTGGTAGCCTGTGTCACGGAAAAAGACCTGGATTCCTTTAAAGGATCTGCCGTTCAGGAACCATCCGGCCAGAAGGCAGGAGAGAAACACCAGAAGGAAAAAGGTGTTTCCAAAGAGGCGGTAGGAGTTGCCGGCGAGATTGTAGAGATGGTTGTGCCGGATCGGGACACGGGGATATTCCACGCCCATAGCACGGTACAAAAAGCTGAAGACCAGGAATCCGAACATACCGTAGGCCAGACCGCCGTTGTAGAGAAGGTAGCCTTTGTGCCAGGCATTGACGCCGGGCAGGATCGCCGGCGTGACGAAGGCGAGGATGAACATGAACACGACAGTCAGAAGACATCCTCGTAAAGTAATGGTGGTCGTTCCTGTGCGGTACATATCGCCCTGAATATAGCGGAACAGAAGCTCACTGACAAAGGGGGCAAAGCAGGTCGTAAACATGCAGATATGCAGGTTATCATTGTAATTGAGGTTTTTCAGTTTCAAATACAGGAAGGGCGCCAGAAAACAGGGCCACATATTGAGAAAATTGAGCCCGTAGAAGCAGTGTGAGATCACCAGAAAGAAACCTGCCAGAGTGTTGACATGGGACAGGCCCGGCATAAAGAACATAATAAGAGCCATGGAAAGGCCGCATAGTCCCGCATTCAGGAAAGTGGCCGGCAGGCTTCCCAGCGCGAAATAATCCGTGACGAGCGGCGCAGGCATGGTCAGGATCCGTATGAAGTCCTCGATCAGTGTGTCGCCTGCTCCGGAGTAGATACATCCGACTGCAGACCCCAGCAGGAGCGCAATGGAGAAACCGAATGTGATACCGTCAATGATATTGCTGTTTCGCTCCAGAGACACAGGAGGGATGACCGAACGTTTTTTTCTGTTTCCCCTGCTATCGCGGGAACTGCTGCCCGAGACTTTGTTCGGGGAGCCCTGCTTTGCGGCTCTGCGTCCGGAATCCTGCACAGTGCCTTTGGATTTCTGCTCTGTGCCTTTGGAATTCTGCACAGTGCTTCTGTATTTCTGCTCTGTGCCTTTGGAATTTTGAACAGTGCCTCTGTATTTCTGCTCTGTGCCTTTGGACCTGCGAAGATTTTGTGCGTTTCTGCTTCCGGTGCTGCGCCTTGCGGCAGGTGTGCGCTGGGCAGGACGGGAACTGGCTGTTGATCTGTTGCCTTCAGACATGGTTTACACCCTTCTTGTAATAGCTGCAGACAGCCATCCAAACGTGCCGGCCAAAAGTATTTATGCTAAGGATGGGGGTGCCTGCGAATATTATGTATATTCTATTTAGCAGGTATCTCTGTAAATGTATTCGATTATGTATGCTTTTGTGAGTGTTATGTCTTAGATATCCAGTCCGTCCATCCAGGTCTTGAGGTCTTGTGCGGAAAAGTTGCCGCCGAAGCGTTTGCCGGCTGCGACCTTGGCTTTGCGGCCGAGCAGGTCGTTGATGCGGTCGCCGGTGAAGCCGATTCCGCTGCCGCCGGAGGTGCAGAAGGGGATGATCATTTTGCCGGCAAAATCATATGCTTCCAGGAAGGTGTCGACGATACTGGGCTCGCGTCCCCACCAGATCGGGAATCCGACAAAAACAGTGTCATACTGGGACATGTCTTCGACAGTGCCTGCGATGGCCGGCCTGCAGCCGGGATTGTTCATCTCTACAGTGCTGCGGGATCCTTTGTCATTCCAGTCAAGGTCTTCTGCTGTATATGGCTGAACAGGGATGATCTCGAAAAGATCTGCGCTTTCATCGGCTGCAAGCTGCTGAGCAACCTTTTTGGTTGTTCCGGTCGGAGAAAAATAAGCTACTAAAATTTTAGACATAGTATGAACCTCCTTTACTCAGATAGATCGTTCAGGTGGTAAAATGAATTTACTGACAGCTCTATAATAGCATAATCATCTGATTGCAACTATCCCCCCAGTCTCGACAATTTTGTAAAAACTCTCTCAAAACCGTTTTCCAATTCTTTGGTGATGTTATCGGCATAATGGCAGTTACCTTTATGGCTTCATCGAAGGAAAGGATAGAAGGGCTATGGACACAGGTATGAATATCAATATTCTTCATCTTCTGGAAGGTGCAGATCAGGCGCAGGGCCTTGCGGTCGTGATCGATGTCTTTCGGGCTTTTTCCCTGGAATGCTATTTGTTTTCCAGAGGTGTGCAGAAAATATATGCCGTCGGCAGAGAAGAAACCGCCTGGGAGCTGAAAAGGCAGCACCCGGAATACCTAATGGCAGGCGAGCGGGGAGGCGTCATACTCCCCGGTTTTGACTACGGCAATTCTCCGTCCCAGACGGAAAATGCCGATTTTCAGAACAAGGTCCTGATCCATACTACCAGTGCAGGTACACAGGGACTGGTGCACAGCTGTGCCGCGGGTGCCGGCGAAATTCTCACAGGCAGCCTGGTCAACGCCTCCGCGATTGCAGCATATATAATAAACAGGGATCCTCAGCAAGTCTCACTGGTCTGTATGGGCAATTCCGGAATTGCTCTTGCCCCGGAAGATGAACTCTGTGCCCGCTATATCAGGAGCCTCCTTGTTGGAGAACCTTTCGAAATGGGGCCGGAGATCCTTTCTCTTGTCAATGAGCCCTCCGTCGCCAAATTTTTCGATATCAGATGGAAAGATGTGTTTCCTGTGAAAGACCTGATCATGTGCCTCGAATACGACAGATTTCCGTTTGTTCTCAAGGCCGAGCAATGCGGCGAGGATGTTTTTGAGATTACTCGTGTAAATGTGCAGTGAGGATTACCAATGAACAAACCAATTGTCAAGGATATTTTTTTTCTCGCTCAGAAATCCGAACCGGCCGGAAAACAGGATCTGTCTGTCGGACAGGATCTGATGGATACTCTGCGTGCCAACCAGGACCGCTGTGTCGGTATGGCAGCCAATATGATCGGTGTAAAGAAGCGGATCATCATAGTAAATATGGGCATCATGAACGCGGTCATGTACAATCCTGTGATCATAAAGAAAGACACCCCCTATGAGACAGAAGAGGGGTGCCTTTCACTCAGCGGTGTCAGGAAGACGACACGTTATCAGAATATAGTGGTGGATTATTATGACAGCGGCTGGAAGAAACATCGGCAGTCCTTTTCCGGATGGACAGCGCAGATTATCCAGCATGAGTGCGATCATCTCGAGGGAATCATCATATGACCATCATATGACGGGGCTTGACGGGCATTACATGACACAGGATCTTGTGCTGCCCTGGTCCCTGTCCATGTCTCCCTTTACGTATCGAGCGCTGAAGGCCATATTGACTTCCCGCAGCTCCATTTCCCCGCGGATATAGGCGTCGTACATTTCAGCTACTCTGGCGGCGCATCCGTCGCAGGCTCCGTCCAGGTTGCCCAGCGATTCCTCCACGATCCTGCGCCGCTCCTCCTCAGTTGTGTCTTTGATCAGATAAGACATTTTTCACCTCCGGATGACAATCTTTTTTTGTCCGATTCATTTAATTTCGTAGGTCTTGGCGGCTACGTAAACCTTTTCATCGACTGATATATCCCTGTATACAACGAAAGAAACGGGACTGCCGGTGCGCAGTTTGTAGGAATTGGCGCAGAGGATCTCCTCGCCGGGTTTTATTTCCTTTCCGTCGTTGGACTCTTCTTTTGTGGGTTCACTCATCAGCAGCCTTGTGTGCAGTTCAATGCCGTCCTGCAGGGCATAGTAGTTGTAGTTATTATAGAAGGATACTTCGTCTTTCTCAGAAGTGTTGCGGAAGGTAAAGTAGATCCTTACGGCTTGATCGCCGTCCTCATCCGTGAAGAATTCCGCATTTTCTATACGTACTTCCTCAATTTCTGCGGGAAGTGCCTGCACATACTCGGGCACCGAGGGATCGGCGTCGAAAGCAAAGGGCTCTTCAGGCGCGCCGCTCAGATTCCGGGGATCGGCGTAGTAAAGCACGGTGTTTTCCTTGTCTTCAAAGCTGCTGATCCTAAAGCCTGCAACGCCTCCGTCCGGATCATATTTGAAGACGGTTGCGCAGCGGACAGTTCTGCCGGGAGCTATTCCGTAATTGACATTAAATTCTTCCGGTATATCGGCCAGACCCCAGGTCTCTTCCAGAAATGAACCTTTCTGACTTGCTTCAAAACTATAGGTCCAGAATTCCTGATAATCATCGGTGGTGTTGGTTGCTTCAAAATAGAAGACAAGGAGTGTCCCCTCGTCACTCTGAACCTGGTCTGCTCCCAGAACAGTAAACGCAATGCCTTTCACAGTGCCGGTAACAGGACCCGCAGACGGCTCGCCTTCGGGGATGGGAGGAATCTCATTATCCGCTGCGCCCAGTATCAGGGCAAGGAAGAGGAGGTCTCCCAGACCATCTTCTATATTGCTGAACAGCATCTGTGAGATTTTGTTGAGCTTCCCTTTCAGGCTGCCGCCGCCTTTTTCCTTGTATTCTGCAAGCTCCTGCTTGGTCAGACTGCTGAAATACAGAGAATAATTTTTCGCGTTTATTATCAGGGAGTCTTCTTCACAAGTGTAGGGGATTCTGACAGGACTCTTGAGATCATGCCCTTCTATGGGCTGAATGATGATGTCGCTCTTGTCCCATTTCAGCGGAATCTTTGCATCCAGAAGCTGCATGCTGCCGGTTCCGTCTTCCTTGAGGGAGAGGTATAAGGTGGCGCCCATCTGGACAACGTTGATGATGTCGCTCATATTCTTATCTAAATTGCCGGTCTGGCTGGTCAGCTTATAGCTGCCGACAGCACCTGCGCTCTTCTGGTCGGATTTGGTACTGCCGGACGCCGGGGCGGTACTGCTTCCATAGGCTGTCAGAGAAAGCAGCATGGTGAGTGTAAGTAGGATTGCCAATGCTTTTTTCATTATTTCCACCTCCTGGTCTTTTTACTATAATTATATAAAATGCAGAAAAGAACACAAGCAGAAGAATTGATGTGTTTTTGCATCGGTAAAAAAGACGGTCCTATTGTCTCGTGCTCAAAATGCAGGAGACAATAGGACCGCTCAATATCTTATTTCGTCATATTTTTATGGAGCCGGGGCCTGTTTCTCATGCCTGCTTACCAGGCCCCTGGAGTATATCACTGCCTCATCGAGGCTGCATTACGGCCGCATCACTGCCTCATCGAGGTTGCATTAAGGTCGCATCACAGCCTCTTACCTCTTAAATGCCATATCTCAGCTGTTTTCAGCTGCATTATAGATGCATTACTGGGCTGTCACGCCGCCTTCGACAACGAGGCTGTCTTCATAGTCTGCGCCGTAGGTGTCGACCAGGGTCTCCTCATAGTCTTTGTGGAAGAAGTTCTCATCCGCCAGAGAGACGATTTCTTCATTGATCCAGTTCAGGAGGGATTCGTTGCCCTTGGAGACAGCCGGTGCAATGGTATCCTGACTTCCGAGAGAGGGGATGCCGACGGTATAGCCGGGATTCTGGAGTGCAAAAGCGATAACCTCGGTGTTGTCATTTGCCCAGGCAACGGCATTTCCATTCTCCAGAGCATTCTTTGCATTGGCGTAGGTGTCGTATTTCTGCAGTGTGATCTCAGGGTTGTTTTCTGCCAGATAGGTTTCGGCTGTGGTGCCGGAGATGACGATGACCTGATCGCCTTCGCCGATCTCGGACAGATCGGAGATGACCCTGCTGTCGGGAGAGACGACGCCGAGAGCGACATTCATGTAGGGAAGGGCGAAATCAACCTTCTCCGCGCGTTCGTCAGTCACTGTGAAGTTGGCCAGAATGATGTCCACCTTGCCGGTCTCCAGATACTCTACGCGGTTTGCGGCCTCTGTAGAGACATAGTTGATTTCCACGCCCAGATCCTGGCCGATCCGGTTGGCGAAGTACACATCATATCCCTGATACTCACCGTTCTCATCTACATATCCGAAGGGATTCTTATCCGAGAAGACGCCGATATTGATCGTTCCGCTTGCCTTTATCTCATCCAGTGTCCGGAAAACAGCGCTGTTCTCCTGAGCAGTCTCTTCTGCGGGAGATGCGGTGGTATCTCCGGCTGCGTCAGCTTTCTCTGCAACGGAAGAATCCGTACTGGTCGAAGCGGCGGATCCGCCCGAAGAACCGCAGGCTGCAAGGGAAAGTACAAGTGCAAATGTCAGCAGAATTGCGAATAATTTCCTGTTCTTTTTCATATTTCCTCCTAAAAAAGTTACAGCATTTGAATAAATCGTCGGTTTGAATATAAGGTCTGACGTAAAGCGGATCAGGAGCTCTTCCGTGCGAATGTAAATGTCTGCAGGAACTGTTGGGCCCGCTCTGTTTTCGGGTGATCGAAAAACTCTTCGGGCGGTCCTTCCTCGCAGATTCCTCCCTCGTTGAGAAAGATCACGCGGTCCGCTATGGCCCTGGCAAACTGCATCTCATGGGTCACGATCAGCATGGTCTTTCCCTGATTTGCCAGCTCCAGGATCACGTCCAGCACCTCACGGACCATCTCGGGGTCCAGGGCGGCGGTCACTTCGTCAAAGAGCATGACTTCCGGGTGCATGCAGAGCGCTCGGATGATGGCGACTCTCTGCTTCTGGCCGCCGGAGAGCTGGCGCGGGAAGCTTTCCGCCTTGCTTTCCAGTCCGATGCGGGCAAGGAGCGCCATTGCCTCTTCCTTTACTTCCTCCCGTTTTCTCTTCTGGACCTTGGTGGGTGCCAGAAGGATGTTGTCCAGGACATTTAGATGGGGGAACAGCTCGTAGCTCTGGAAGACCATACCGACCCGCTGCCGCAGTTCCGTCAGGTTTTTGTTGTTTTGAGAGATCTTTTCGCCGTGCAGCAGGATCTCTCCGCCCTGGATGTCCTCCAGGGCGTTCAGACATCGCAGGAAGGTGCTTTTGCCGCAGCCGCTTGGCCCGACGATCACGATCACTTCTCCCACATGCACTGTCAGGCTGATCCCGTCCAGGACGGTCAGGTCTCCGAACTGCTTGGTCAGATGGTCGACGACAAGGAGCGGAGTGCCTTTTTTCAATTCAGTTATTTCTTTTTCCGCCACAGGCTCACCTCCATCGTTTTTCCAAAAATCCGGCCAGCAGGCTGATCGGCCAGCAGGCAAAAAAGTACAGGGCAAAGACCGTCAGATATACGCCGAAAGCGGCGTTGGGGCTGCTCATTCGGTTGGCCTCGATGATCTGCTGGGAGACCTTGAGGACTTCCACAACACCGATCATCAGAACAAGGCTGGTCGTTTTGATCATGCGGGTGATCAGATTCATCGACAGCGGGATCAGACGGCGTACCGTCTGGGGCAGGACGATATAACGGTAGGTCTGTCCTCCCGACAGTCCCAGGGCGGCCGCGCTTTCATACTGATGCAGAGGGATGCTGATCAACGCACCACGTACCAGGTCGCCCATTTCCGCTGCTCCCCAGAAGGAGAAGACGATCACTGCGGAGGCCTCTCCGGACAGATTCCAGCCGAAGATCCTGGTGGTCCCGAAGTAGACCAAAAAGAGCAGGACCATCTGGGGCATGATGCGTACGATCTCGAGATAACATCGCATCAGCGCCCGGCTGATGGGGTTTTTCCAGGTCATCAAAAGTCCCACGACGATGCCCAGGACAATGCTGATCACCACAGAGAGAAGGCTGATCTTCAGGGCAACGCCCAGTCCTCCCAGGAGACGCGCCAGGTTTTTGCCCTTGAACAGGACGTTAAGACCCAAATCCGGCATAGCGCATCCTCCTTTCCACGAGGCTTCCCAGCACGGAGACCGGGAGCAGGATCAGCAGATAGAAGACGACCAGCAGGAACAGACTCTCTGTTGTCTGGTAGTAGAGTCCGATCAGATCCTTGGCCGTGAACATCAGATCCATCAGGCTGATCGCCGAGAATACGCTGGTTTCCTTGAGCAGGAAGATCACGTTGGCCATGAAGGCAGGAAAGCTGATGGTGAGCGCCTGCGGAAAGACAACGTAGCGCAGGACCTGCAGCCTGCTGAGCCCAAGGCTCGCCGCGCTTTCCGTCTGCACCTTGTCTACAGCCTCGATTCCGCTGCGGAAGGCCTCCGTCATGTAGCTCCCTCCCAGGAAGGCCAGTCCGGCCACTCCGCAGGCATAGGGATTTGTCCGGATCCCGATCTTCGGCAGCCCGTAATAGATAAAAAAGAGCTGGATGAGCAGGGGAGTATTGCGGCTGATCTCGACATAGACGGATACTACCTGCCGGGCAAACGGAACTTTGAAATAATGGATCATCGTGCACAGAATCCCGATTGCGATGGAAGCCAGGATTCCCAGCACTCCGATCTGCAGGGTCAGCACTGCCGCTTTCTGATATAGAGGAAGATATTGATGAATAAAATCCCAATTCACGATATACACCCGCTGTTTCGCCCATGCCGGGAGGAATACCTCCGTCATAGGAGTTTTCTTTCGATGCCTGCAAACTTTTTTGCGTATATTAAGTAGTCTTTGAACGAGAAAATAATATATCTATTCACCTATTATGTCAATAGGCGAATAGAGATTAATGCTATTTTATGACATGGGGGAGTAACTGCCGCGCCGCCAAGAGCGGTGTGGACAGAAGCAGTGATCACGGTATTCATTATCCTGGGGTGGCAGAAGAACAAGGCTCTGGACATCCCTGTTCAGGAGAAGGTAAAATAAAATAACAAGCCTGGCGGGCGCAAGCGTGTGCATGCTCAAACGCTTGCGCCCTTTGTCGTGTTTTATAAAATGAGTTGCTGTATTTAGATTTCACTGCTGTGTTTACAATGATTTGCTCTGCGGTTTGTCAGAGTGTCCGGGCGATCCGACCAGGGAGGTAGGTTAGATGAGTATTTTGAAACTAAAACCGGCATGCAAGGATTATCTGTGGGGCGGTCACAGGCTGGCAGACGAATACAATGTGGAATTTGACGGAGAGATCCTGGCGGAGGCGTGGGAACTTTCCTGCCATCCGGACGGACCTTCTATGATCGTGAACGGTCCCTACGCCGGCAAAACGTTGAAGGAGTATCTCGACGCAGAGGGCATGGAGGTGCTCGGCACCCACTGCAGGAGATTCCGTGAGTTCCCTATCCTGACCAAATTGATCGACGCCAGGGACAACCTGTCGATCCAGGTCCACCCCAGCAACGGTTTTGCCCTGCAGAACGAGGGACAGTACGGCAAAACGGAGATGTGGTATGTTCTCGACGCGGAGGAAGGGGCTTTCCTCTACTATGGTTTTAAAGAGGAAATCTCCCGCGAGGAGTTTGCCCGGAGGATAGAGGAGGATTCCCTTCTCGAGGTTCTCAATGCAGTGTCCGTCAAGAAGGGAGATGTGCTCTTTATCGAGTCCGGAACGCTCCACGCGATCGGCAAGGGGATCCTGATCGCCGAGATCCAGCAGAACTCCAATGTCACTTACCGCGTCTATGATTACGGAAGAGTGGGCAAGGACGGCAAAAAGAGAGACCTCCATATCGAGAAGGCGCTGGCTGTGACAAGCCGTGTTCCGATTTTAAAAAGCGGGAGTCAGTATCCTCACGTGGCGGACTGCGATTATTTCACTGTCGACAAGCTGAATCTGGACGGAGTGCTCACCTATCGTATGCAGGGAACTGTGAGCGAAACCTCCTTCCTGAGCATTTTGATCCTGGACGGCGAGGGAGTGATCAGCTGCAAGGGAGAATCGGTGTCCTATCGCAAGGGAGACAGCTTCTTTTTGGCGGCGGACAGCGGAGACTGGCAGATCGAAGGAAAGTGCGACGCCCTGCTCACCACGATCCGTGAGAAGGCGAGCCCGATCCGGGTCGGTATCATCATCGGCAGCTCCGAGACGCAGATCAGCCTTGTAAATGACCGTCAGCAGATCCTCGCCCAGCGCGCTTTCCCCACCGATTCGGAGAAGGAAGCGGAGGCCTTTATTGCGGAAGTGGCACAGAGTACGCTGGATCTCCTGGAAGAGCAGAATGTGCCTCTGGACCAGTGCATTGGTGTCGGCGTGGGTGTCCCGGGCACGATCGACAGGCGAAAGGGCAAGGTCCTCTATTCCAACAACCTGTGCTGGGAGAACGTCGATCTCGTGGAGATACTGGGACGGGTCATTCCCTGTCCTGTCCGCATAGCCAACGATGCGGATTGTGCGGCGCTCGGCGAGGCGGTAGCGGGAGCCGGCAAGGACTATTCCGATGTTGTCATGTTCACACTGGGCGGCGGTGTCGGCGGCGGTATCATTCTGAACGGACAGGTCTTCGAGGGCGGCATCATGGGCGGCAGCGAAGTGGGACACCAGGTTGTCCGGGCCAAAGGCAGACGCTGCACCTGCGGGCGCCGCGGATGTCTGGAGGCATATGTTTCTGTACCGGCCCTGGTAAGGGCGGCAGAGGAAGCCACCGGAAAGAATCTTACACCGGCGGAGATCTTCCGCGGTGCAGCCAAGGGCAATATCGACCTTCAGGAGACGGTGGAACAGTACGAGGAGATGCTGGGAATCGGTGTCGTCAACATCGTCAACATGTTCCGTCCCCAGCTGATCCTTCTCGGCGGGGCCCTGTCCGAGCATGCAAAGGAGATGACCGGTCCCATCCGGGAAATGATGGAACGGGACTGCTTCGGCGGCAGGCACGGTATGATTCCCGAGATCGCGGTGGCGGAACTGGGCAGCAATGCCGGCATGATCGGCGCGGCAAATCTGTGACAGCTGATTCATAATTTTACAAAAGCCCCTTTCCGGCACTGCCTTATGCGGGGATTCAGTGTGGACGGGGGTTTTTGAATACCATTATCACACAGGAGTGATGAAAGATGTCTCTTTTCGAATTCAGAAGTGCCGGACAAAGCGGTAAAGCCACTGAAGTCATTAAAAAATACAGGGCGGCGGAGAAGATAAATGCCAGCCAGCGGAGAGAGATTTATGATGTCCTGAAGAATGAAAAACATCTTTGTATCGGCGGAGAAAGAGATGCGTTCAAGTATGTGAGAAGGAAGAAGGTTTCCAGGGCATTTCTGGAAACGGTTTTTGACCTTGGGAATCTGATAAGCCTTGACCTCAGCAATACAGAGATCTATGTGCTTCCGGACGGTATCGGGAGACTGGGCAATCTTCAGTATCTTACTTTAAATAATTCATCTGCAGAGGAAATCCCGGAGAGCATAGGCAGTCTTGGCAATCTGGGCTATCTTGATCTAAATTACACATCCTTGAAGGAACTGCCGGAAAGTATTGGAAAGCTGAGCCGCCTGCAATATCTGAGTCTGAATTACACATATATAAAAGTTCTGCCCGAAAGCATAGCGGGGCTCAGGCGTCTGCAGTCTTTGTATCTGGCTTCTTCGCATCTGGAATTACTTCCCGAATACATAGGAAGTCTGAAAAATCTGCGGAACCTGGATTTGAGTAATACCCTGATCAGTAAATTGCCGGAGAGCATTGGCAGCCTGAGCTATCTGAGAAAGCTGAATCTGAGCCATACCTTCATCAGTGAGCTGCCGGACAGCATGAGTGGAATGCACAGCCTGCGGCACTTAAAGCTGGGCAATACGAAAATAGACAGGATGCCGGAAGGCATGGGACAGCTGAATAATCTGCAGACATTAGACTTGGATACAACCCATATCAGTGAGCTTCCTGAGTACATTTGCAGGATGTATCGTCTGCGGGAACTTGATCTGAGACTGACAAATCTTAGCAGGCTGCCTGCATCTATAGGAGATCTGGGTGACCTGGAAAAACTGGATTTGAGCAAAACACGACTGGAAGAACTGCCTGCGTCCATAAAAAGCCTGAAGCGTCTGAAAAGTCTTGACCTGAGCGGGACGATGGTCACCCGGCTGTCTGCCGGTATAGCTGAGCTGCCCAATCTGCAGAGTCTTATTTTGAGCAGAACACAGATTACGGAGCTCCCGGGAGCAATCGGTAAATTACCGGAATTGAAAATACTGGCTCTGGAAGAACTGATGCTTACAGACTTACCCGAAAGTCTGCTGGGCCTGAATCTTGCCTTTATCCGGGATAAGTATTTTTATACGCCTGTACCGGGTATTTACATCAATGGATTAAAGCTGAAAAACCAGCCGGTTGAGATTTTCAGCCAGAGCCGTGAATTCATTATCGGATATTATCAATCGAACAAGCAGAGCAGTCCGATCAATGAGTGCAAAATCGTTTTCCTCGGAGACGGCGGAGCCGGTAAGACGCTGATCGTAGACCGCCTGATGAATGACGGCGATTTATCTCCCGATTTTAACGGGGAGACTACACCCGGGATTTGTATCCGTTCCAGGAAATATCAGATCATGGATGAGGAAGTTGAACTGCATTTCTGGGATTTCGGCGGGCAGGCGATCATGCATTCTATGCACAGGCTTTTTCTGACGAATCGGACTTTGTATGTTGTTGTCGCAAATGCGAGGGACAATAAGGCGAATGAGCAGGCCTGGTATTGGATCAGAAATATCAAAAGCTTTGCGGATGGTGCACCGGTCCTGCTGCTGGTCAACCAGAAGGATCAGAATCCGTCCGCGAATGTCAATCGGAACGGGCTTCAGAGAGAATACAGCGGTCTGAAGGATGTGGGGATCGTCACAGCACTCAAGAGCACAAAGGAAGAATTCAATACGGAGATCCGTGATGTAATCTGCAGGATTGTCTCGGAGATGGATACAGTCCATACACCTTTTTCAAGATCCTGGCTGGATTTAATGAATGATCTGCAGGAGATGCCCGAGGATTATATCACATCCGATGATTTTTATGCGAAATGTAAGGACAACGGTATTGAGACTGAGAAGGAGGTCCTGGATGAAATCATCAGCTGGTATCAGGATCTGGGCGTATGTTTTTACAGCAGAAAACATCCGATCACCCGCCAGTACATGGTCCTGAAACCCAGGTGGCTGCTCAATGCCCTGTATATCCTGATTTTTAACGGCAGAAAATATGCTGTAAACGGAATTATTAAAGAAACGGACATTTACAGGCTGATCTGCAGACCCAAGTCTGATGAATCGATTAAAAAAGTTTGGAAGGATATCCGATACAAGCCTTTTGAAGTCCAATACATTATCAATGTCCTCCAGAACTTTGAATTGATCTACAGACTGGATCAGGAACATTATTTTTTGCCTATGTTGTGCGATGAAAATGAATATGATGCTATGAGCCGCTTTGTCGCCGATGATACGATCCATGTCAGTTTTGAGTATGTCTATCTTCCTGAAAACGTGCTCCACTGCCTGATGGTCCGCCATGGCTATGAGCTTGATACCGATATTGTCTGGAGGACAGGCGCTGTTTTTGAGAGGAAGCAATGCGGTTGGAGGGCGCTGGTGCGCATCAATGGCAATGTTCTTGATCTGTATGTAACAGGTGAAGACCGGGAAAGGCACCCTGTTAATTCCTATCTTGACATGATCCGGGAGTCAGTCTACAGGATCAACAGAGATATGGGACTGGACGTTGAGGAATTTATTGCCTATCGGGAGGGCGAAAAGGAGGAACGCTTCGAATACCAGTTTCTGACAGGCAGCAGAGAAGCAGGTCAGGATAAGGTGTATTCAAGGGTCTTTAAACGACTCGTCAATATCGACGAAATACTCGGGATCCTGGTCAGTCCCAAAGATCATCTGACTAAAGAAGCTGTGGACCATATGCTGTCTGCTCTGCGGGAGATGACTGAGAGGAGTATCGATCTGGCAGACAGGGATGAAGTGAAACTCACTGCGGACTTTCAGAGTATACTTGCCCCTGTTCTGAATGCAAAATATAACATCCAAATCTCACGGGAGTATACACTTGGCCGTTCAAAGAAAAAAATCGGCGAAACGGATCTTTACTTTTTCCGCTATAAAGACGGGATCAAGGAAGAACTCTATATTTTGGAAAATAAATATATCGAGAAGTTTACTGATCAATATCGTCAGCTCATGGGTTATCTTAATCCTGACTTTTCCGCCGGCATCACTCTGTCCATCAATCGGGACAGGGGCTGGGAGGAGGCCTTTGACTATATCTACGCTAAACTGGAGAGCCTGAAAAAAGACGGCGGCAGATTTGCGCCGGTTTTGCTTGAGAGAAATATAGAGTCAAAAAGGACACAGTTCGTAAAGACACAGCACATTGTACCCGAGACCGGAATGACCATGCCGGTCTATCATCTGGTACTGCAGCTATCGGATAAAGCCAGGCATGATATCGCCATCATGGCGAGGAGATGAGCATAGGAAAGGAAAAACCGGATGAAAAATGTACTTCTTCTTGGAAACGGAATCGACCGCAGTTTCAACAGCAATCCTGTCTCATGGGGAGAACTCCTGGATAAAATGACAACCAACCCTGCTGTTCCTGCACATGCCCCTCTGCCCTTCCCTCTGGAAGTTGTCCTCCGTACCAATGACCATGTGGACGAAGCTTTGAAAGAGCACAGCAGGGAACTGGCCGGTTCCGTAAAAGATGCAAGGCTCCGCGAAGTTCTGACTCGTCTTCTGACTATGGGATTTGATGATATTCTCACGACCAACTATGACTACACACTGGAGGCAACGGCTTTTTATCCCGATGAATTGACGTTTGCACGTGTGTCGAAGGCCATGGAACACACCCCGGAAGTGAAACGGGCTGAGGGCAGATATATGCTGCATACCTATAATACAGCTGATCTGGACGGAGTCACAAATCGAATCTGGCACATCCACGGGGAGGCAAGGAAACCTTCCGGCATGGTGATCGGTCACTATCTGTATGTGAATCTTGTTTCGAAATGGAAAGAAAAACTGGGTGAACGTGATAAAAGCTATAAGGCTTTTGACCAGACAAAGCCTTCCGGATGCTGGCTGGACTCCTTTATCATGGGCAATGTCTATGTGCTGGGATTCGGATTTGATTTTTCGGAACTGGATCTGTGGTGGCTGGTCAACCGCAAGAAAAGAGAAAAGGCGGAACCACACGGAAAGGTAATCTTCTATACACCTGAGAATAATACGGAGGCGGCAAAATATGCGCTCTTGTCTGCCTATGGAGTGGAAATCCGGCATCTGGGATTTAAACTCCTGGAGAATTCAGAGGATGATCCCTGTGAAGAAGACCGGTCTTTCTCCGAAGCGGAAAAGGAAAGAATCTGGCAGTTCAATAATAAGGTATATGCAGATTTTTATTTAAAAGCCATGGAAGATATTAATAGGGAGATGTCAACAATCCGCACACCAGTTTAGAAGGGAATATTGAAAAGATGAAAGAGATCGACTACGCCTTTTTCTGCTGTGAACGGTAGTTTTTAATAACCCCAGTCCACGACTTCCCAGCTGCCGTCTTCGCTGAGGCCCATCCACCACTGGTAATCCATGTATTCCTGATCCGGTTCCCAGGCACCGGATGCTTCCACAGGAGAATGGAAGTCGGCCAGGAACTTTGCAACGTGTGTAAAGTTGGCTTCTTCATTTGAGGAATTGAGCCACGCAAGATTTTCTTCGTTGTCTGCCTCATCGCCCGCATAGCGGAGATTGTGCAGTTCACAGCCCTCCCAGGAGGCAAAAGTGCACTTGATCTGGATAGCTGCTTCCGCAAGCTGTTCAGGTGTGAAGATCTCAAAAGTTCCGTAATCGACCTCAACGTTTGTCTCGTTTACTGCGCCGAGCCAGCCTTCAAGAGTGACGCCGGAATCCATGATCTCTTTTGCGATGCCGACATCATCCAGATAACGGATGTGCCAGGGCTCATAGCCGTATCCGGTGATGTGCTCTTTGCCGTCCAGATAGCGGAGAATGAATCCATAGTCGGCAAGCTTGGAATGAATGGTTTCCCAGATTTCAGGATACTGGATCATGTCTTCGTTTTCGACAACGTCCTTGCCGTCGATGATGAGGTAGAGATCCAGGGCAAGGCCGGTGTGGTGTTCCGAATAACCGGGTGTTGCAACCGTTTTCAGGGCATAGTCCGCGCCGTATTTCTGAGTAAAGTCGTCCATGATCCGCTGCTGTTCTGCAACACTGCGGCGGGCGGAATCAAGATCCACATAGATCCCTTCCTTTTCCAGGTCTTCTTTCAGCTTCAGATAGGCGTCATATGCTTTCTTCTCGACTTCCACATCGTCTCCGATGGAATTGGTCATATGAACGGTTTCCAGTTCATCTTCCCATCCATCCGGAAGGGGATTCAGCTTGTTTACCAGAGCGAGGTAATTGATGCCTTCTGCTGTTTCAGCGGCCTTTTCTGTTGCGGCTGTAGAGGCAGTCTGTGAAACGGCTGTCTCCGCCTCCTGATCCTGCGGGGCTGCCTGCTGCTCGGATTCATGACCGGCTTCTGCAGTCTGGCCTTCATTTGGAGCCTGTGCCGGGCTGGTATTCTGTGAAGCACCGGCTCCTCCGGAAGAACAGGCTGTCATGACCAGTGCCATAAAAACAGCGAGTACCGCCGCTGTCTGGTTCTTTCGTGTCTTTTTCATTGATTTTTCCTCCAATATACCGGAAGGGTCTGTCCGGCAGTTTTGATGATTTTGCGGCCTGTGCTTTAAGCATATCACAGGGGATTACAAAGAATAGCCGAAAAAGCGATAACTGTCAATAGGTATAAAAAACATATTGACTCTGGATATAGTACGCAATATTATCGTTATCCAGTAAACTTTTTAACCGAAAGAGAGTGATGTGCATAAGATGGTAGAGAAGAAGACCTGCAGGGCCGTCTGTCCCTGCGTTGATCTTATCTGCACAGGGAAATGAATTTTTTGGCAGACGGCATCAGGAATTTGTCTTTGTGACGGATGATGTAGAAACTGCGTCTGAAATCCAGATCTTCAACGTTCACGGTTATGATCTGGCCGCTGTCCAATGCCGGCTGGATCATACGGCGGGGCAGTACGGCGATCCCCAGTCCGGTGATCGCTGCATTGATCAGGGTGCTGGTACTCATGGCTTCCCATGCAGGAACGATGTGTATACCGGCCTGCGCAGTGACATGGTCAAAGACATCCCTGGTGCCGCTTCCTTTTTCGCGGAGAAGGAAGCGCTGTTTTTTGAATTCGCTGCGGGAGATGGTCTGTCCCTCTTTCCAGCCTTTGTCTGCGGAGCACAGCACACAGAGCTGATCCTGCATGTACGCTTCTGCGATGATCCTGGGATCGCGGGGGATTCCTTCGATCAGGGCGAAATCCAGGGCGTTCGTCAGGATCTTATGCTCCAGGGTATCAGACTGCTCAACAACGACCCGCACATCTATGCCGGGGCAGATCTCCGAGTAGGCTTTTACATATCCCGGCATAAACTGTGAACCGATGGTGATACTGGCGCCGACGCGCAGAATGCCTTTGGAATCCCAGTCGCGAAGGCCTGTCTCCATATCTTCAAAAAGGTCTGTGATATGGATGGCATACTGCAGAAAGAGTTTTCCGGAGTCCGTGATCTTCAGCCTCCGGCCTATGCGGTCAAACAGGTGAACACCGTAGTACTGCTCCAGCTCTTTGATGGCCAGACTGATGGCAGGCTGTGTCATGTGCAGATGATCGGCTGCCTTGGTGGAATTGTAATCCGACTCGCAGACGGTTCGGAAGATGATCATATGACGCAGAGTCATTTCTTTCTCCTTTTTCTTTATTAAACTATTTAGGCGTTTGCGAAACGCCAGAAGCCGCATAAATACGGCATTCTTTTGGTTACAATATAAAACAACTCCTCACTGGTTCATGGTA
>JBGUPU010000066.1:0-16923 GCA_045130475.1 Lachnospiraceae bacterium | reverse complement strand
AGGAAAGGCAGTCCGAACCCCGAAAGGGGGACCTGCCGCAAGGCAGGCAGTAGGAAGCACGCGACTTAAGTCGTGTGAGGCTTCACTAGTATTCTCTTTAGTCCGTTATTCCGTTCTAAAGAGAAAAAATTAAATACAGCAGTGTAGTAAAGCGCATGAATGTGTTATGATATTGCTAATTGCTAAATAAGCGCATTTTTGCTGGCATGGAGGAAAGTGAAGATGAAAAAAGGACTGGTTCTGGAAGGCGGCGGCATCCGCGGTATTTTTTCCGCAGGCGTCATGGACGTTCTGATGGAAGAAGGGATTGAATTTGACGGCGTGATCGGTGTTTCTGCCGGCGCGGCTTTCGGCTGCAACTATAAATCACGGCAGCCCAGGCGAGCGATCCGTTACAATCTGAAATACGCGAAAGATCCTCGTTATTCCAGTGTCCGCTCACTTTTGAAAACGGGCGATCTTTTTAATGCCCAGTTCTGCTATCACGATATTCCCGAAAAGCTGTATCCCTTTGACTGGGAAGCTTTTCGTGCAAATCCTATGCAGTTTTATCTGGTCTGCACGGATGTAGAGACTGGCAAACCTGTCTATCATCTGTGTGACAATGACAGCGACTGGCAGATGCTGGAGTGGTTCCGTGCATCGGGTTCCATGCCGCTTGTGTCAAGAGTTGTAGAAATCGGCAATCAGAAACTTCTGGACGGCGGTATCACCGACTCGATCCCGCTGCGCTTCATGGAGAGCAAAGGCTATGAGCGCAATGTGGTCATCCTGACCCGTCCCGCGGGTTATATCAAAGAGCCTGTTCCCATGATGCGTGTAATCAACCGTGCGCTCCAGCAGTATCCCGAGACTGTGCAGGCGATGGAGAACAGGCACAATGTCTACAATGAGACACTGGCCTATATCCGCCAGCGCGAAACAGGCAAATTCGCTTTTGTGATCCGTCCCGAGGAAGACCTGGACGTTGGCCGTATCGAGCACGACCGGTTTAAAATCCGTGAAGCTTACAAGGCGGGAAGAAGAGCAGCGCGCAAACGTCTCAACGCTCTGCGCCGTTTCCTCGAGGCTGCCGACAATGAAGTGTTTGCGGACGGAACATATAAGACCAACGCCTCCATCATCGCGAATGCACCCGGTGTAGCAGAGCGCCTCTCCGACGAAGTCCCTGCAGATGAGGGAAAGGCCGCTGCGGAAGCCGCTCCTGCCGCAGAAAAAGCTCCTTCCTATGTGGGAAGGATTGAAGATGCAATCCCCGCTCCTGCAAAAGAAAAGAAGGAAGAAAAAGATGCATCTTCCTTCCGCGCCCAGGTTTTCGGGGATACAGTAGACGAGCAGGCTGGATTTGAAAAACCCGTATCCTTCGTGGACAGGCAGGAAGCTGCCCTGAGAAGAGAGCGCGAGACCGCAATGGAAACCGAAGCAGCTGCCGCAGAAAGTGAAGAGGCCGAGCGCATCGCGGCTGAGAAGGCAGAGGCGGAAAGAATTGCTGCTGAGAAAGCAGCGGCGGAAAAGGCAGAAGCGGAAAGAATTGCTGCTGAGAAAGTAGAAGCGGAGCGCATCGCAGCTGAAAAGGCAGAAGCGGAGCGGATCGCGGCTGAGAAGGCAGAGGCGGAAAGAATCGCTGCAGAGAAAGCTGAAGCAGAGCGCATTGCGGCCGAGAAGGCAGAGGCGGAAAGAATTGCTGCTGAGAAAGCAGAAGCGGAGCGTATCGCCGCCGAAAAGGCAGAAGCGGAGCGGATCGCAGCTGAGAAGGCAGAGGCGGAAAGAATCGCTGCAGAGAAAGCTGAAGCAGAGCGCATCGCAGCCGAGAAGGCAGAGGCGGAAAGAATTGCTGCTGAGAAGGCAGAGGCGGAAAGAATCGCAGCTGAAAAGGCAGAAGCGGAGCGCATAGCGGCCGAGAAGGCAGAGGCGGAAAGAATCGCTGCTGAGAAAGCTGAAGCAGAGCGAATCGCAGCCGAAAAGGCAGAAGCAGAGCGGATCGCTGCTGAGAAGAGAGCTGCCGAGAAGGCAGAAGCGGAAAGAATCGCCGCCGAAAAGAGAGCTGCAGCCAGAAAAGCCCGCGAGGATAAAATTGCTGCAGAACAGGCAGCTGCTGAGAAAGCCGCTGAAGAGAAGGCCGCAGCGATGAAAGCAGCGATGGAAAGAGCTGCGGCTGCAAAGGCTGCCGCAGTGACCGGAGCCAAAGATGCAGCCGGAGAGAGATCCGAAGCAGCTTCCCCTCTGATGCTCCGCGGACGCAGACAGAAAAAGACCTGGAAGCCCGGCAATATGACCAGCCTCAAGAAGCAGGAAGACGAAAAGGAATAAAGGATTTGTCCTGTTTCGATGAAAACAGCTGTGTATCACTAAATAAGCGGAAAAAGAAAAGCCTCCGTTTTTCGGATTGTAAAACAGTCCGGAAAACGGAGATTTTTTTGCAGTGCTTTTACAATAATTCTGTGATTTCTGCAAGAGAGGGAAGAATGATATCCGGACGAAAATCGTACTTTTCCAGATCTTCCAGCTGCGTCTCGCCGGTGAGAACCATGATGGAGAGGGCCTTGGTGCCGTTGGCAATGGCTATATCCGTGTAAATTCGGTCGCCGACCACGGCAATTTCCTCTTCCTTGAAGCCTGTGTGGCGGATGATATAGTCCAGGGCGTGGCGGGAGGGCTTTCCGTAGAAATCCGGAAAACGTCCGGTGGAACGCTCGACCAGTTTGGCGATAGAACCGCAGTCCGGAATGTAATCGAGCACTCCATTGTCGTCAACGGGGCAGTTGTAGTCCATGTTGACGCCGTAGTAGGCGGACCCGTGCCGCAGGTATTTGCAGGCCAGGGAGATCCGCTCATAGGTCAGGGTCGTGTCAAAACCCAGGATAACTACATCGGGCATAGTCCCGGGTGCCTCCTCTTCCGGATTGAAGACCCTTAATCCGGCGCGGCGGAATGCCTCGACGAGATTGGGTGTTCCGACAATGAAGAAGGAATCTTCCATGTGGAGGCGCTGCATCTCTTCCAGAATGACCTGCGTTGACAAAAAGACCTGGCTTTCCGTGACGGGAATCCCCATACCGGACAGCTTGTCCAAATAGTCCTGTTGGTGCTTTGTAGAGTTGTTGGTGAAAAAGCAGTAACTGCGACCGGTCTCTCCCAGTTTTTTCAAAAACGGGATTGTGAAAGGGAAGAGGCGGCTGCTCAGATAGATGGTTCCGTCCATGTCGAGGACAAAGCAGCGGATCTTCTGCAGACGGTGGATATCCTCTGCCTTTTTCCAACGAAAATAAGTCTTCTGTATGGGAAAATCCTTCTTTTGAATCCTGTCCGAACCGAATCTATCCCCCACGCTTTCTGAGTCGGATTTCGCAGTGGTATAGTCCATGGCTGCAGCTCCGGCGGAAGCGGATTCCATGGTCAGCCCCTGGGGCGAATAGTAGGCTGTGAGCCGGTCTGCGAATTCCTCAGACAGTCCCAGATCCCACAGCAGCCGGAGCAGGGTGTAGCGGTCCCGGACTTCCTTCGCGTACAGGACTGCCCCTCTTACTTCCTGCAGGGAGACGCCGATCTGCTCCGGGTGGACCGGGGCATGCAGGGAAAGGAGGAGCTCTTCAATTTCGGAGACAAGGGGCAGATCATGGCGGATGGCCCAGAGGATTTCCTTTCGGTGATCTTGGATCGTATTCAGGCGGATATTCCGGGCGGCGGGATTATTTTTACAGGATTTTTCTTCAAGGGCGAGAATGCCGTCTGCAGCTTCGCCGAAGACGGCGCGGATCTCCTCTTCCCATGCGGCTCTGTCAAAAGGCTTTGCGGCAGCCGCGGCAAAAAGAGACGGGGCAATACCAGGATCCCTGCCGGATTCTTTGTCGGAACCTTTGCAAGAACCTTTGCTGGAATCCGTGTCTGCAGCTTCCAGAAGATCTGCCAGCATGCCATACATTTTCAGGCAGGCAATCGCGGCGACACCGACCTTGGTTCCGTGGAGGACTGCTTTTTTTCCGTGCATGAGAAATTGCATTTCCCAGAAGTGAGACATGTGATGTTCACAGCCGGAGGCGGGCCGGGAGTTTCCGACAAACTTCATGGCAATCCCTGTCAGGACCAGGGCTTCGGTGATGGCTCCGATGACTACGGGATCGCGTTCCGGAATCCGGCTGCTCTGTGCCAGCATTGTGCGCAGGGCAGTCCGCACCATGCCCTCCACATGTTCGCAATAATATTCTCCTGTAATCAGATGTGCGAGTTTCCAGTCGAGCAGACAGGTGTATTTACCCAGCATATCCCCAAGACCGGCAGTGATCATCTCCATGGGTGCCTGCGACATGATTTCCGTGTCCGCAATGACCGCAGCAGGTGACTGTGCTTCATAGGTTACCTTGACATGGTTGACGATCAGCGCTGCCCCTGTGGACACAAAACCGTCCATGGAGGGCGCAGTTGCCAGAATGACATAGGGCAGGCCTTTGAGGCAGCTGATATATTTGCAGAGATCATTGATGGTGCCGCTGCCGATTGCGAGAATCACATCCGCGTCCTGCGGCATATGCAGCAGAAGGGCGCCGACGGCGGTTTCGTCAGGGACAAGCTCCGGGTCAGGCAGAACAAAGGATTCGAAGGAAAAGTCTTCGGATGTGAGTAAGGCAGCAGTTTTTTTGCCTGCCGCCTCCCAGGTGTTGACATCCGCGGCAAGATAGGCTTTACGAAAACCAAGTTCCCGCAGCACCCCCGGGACTCTCTGCAGTGCCCCGCGTCCGATGTCGATTGCTTTCAAGTCTGTACTGTGCACGCGGCCGCAGCTGCAGTGCATTTCTTTTTCGAGGATGGGGTGGAAATCCATATGAGCAGTAAAACCTCCTGTCCACAGAGATGTCATCTTAATGTCTTCTTCCGGGATTCCTGTTTGGGCGTGGGTACATCACCCTGTTCGTAACAGTTTATCGCAAACCATCCTGAAAGAAAAGCTGATTCATGACTCTGAAATCAATGCGGGTTTATCCGCTGGCCGCAGCTGTGACCTTGGTATAAATTAAGCTTGCATTTCCCAATATAAATAGCATATAATAGGGAACGTGCTTCTGAGACTGATCAAGAAGATCAATTCTCCGGAAATTCCCGGTTTTCCAGAATCAGATCAGGCGCATATATAAGTTATGGAGACGTATCGAAGCGGTCATAACGAGCTCGACTCGAAATCGAGTTGTCGGTTAGTCCCGGCACGTGGGTTCGAATCCCACCGTCTCCGCTGTTAAAAAACCCGTGTAAATACCGAAATCATCGATTGAGTCGGCATTTACGCGGGTTTTTGGTTTTATTTTTCAGAGTTCAGTACCCGTGACTTCGGCTGAGGGTTCTGCGCCCGGATCCGGCAAACGGGTCCTGCCTGATACAGCAGTTATACACCTTTATATTCCAGGCAGAGCATGGTCAGGTCATCAAACTGTTCGGCGCCTGCCACAAAGAGGTTCACAGCTTCGTGAACGTTCCTGAGCGTGTCCTCCGGAGAAACGTCCGGCTTCTGGTTCAGGGTTTCCATCATGCGGTCAATCCCGAACATGTTGTCGTGGTCATCTGTTGCTTCCGTCACTCCGTCTGTATAAATGAAGAGCTTATCCCCGGGTTCCAGGTCGATCGTATACTCTTCATACTCGGTGTCCTCCGCACCTCCGATGACGAGTCCGTGATGTTCTTTTAGAAGACTGAACTGTCCTTTCCTTTCCAAAGCGGGATACTCGTGCCCCGCATTTGCTGCCGTGATCCTGCCGGTACTGATCTCCAGGATTCCCAGCCATACTGTGACGAACATCTCCGTCTGGTTGTTGCTGCACAAAGCCTCGTTGGTCTTGGTGAGGATTTCTCCCGCCCCCCTGCCAAGCATGGCACAGCTCTGGATGATTACCTTCGAGATCATCATGAAGAGAGCAGCCGGAACCCCTTTTCCGCTGACATCTGCGATCAGGACTGCCAGATGGTCTTCATCAATGAGGAAGAAGTCGTAGAAGTCGCCTCCCACCTCTCTGGCAGGGGTCATGGAGGCATAAAGATCCAGCTCCTTGATTTGGGGGAAAGGCGGGAACTGGTGGGGCAGCATGCTTTCCTGAATCCTGCTGGCCATCTGCAGTTCTGTATTGATCCTTTCCGTCTTCGCTGTGATTGTCCGGATCTGCTTTTCGTGCTCCGCAAGGCTCATCTCCATGTCAGCCATGACATGGCTCAGATTCTCCAGCTCATCGCATGTCTGTATTTGTAAATCGGAAAAGCAGAGTTGTTCTGAGCCTTCTTTTTTGGCTTTTACATAGGACTCTGCTGCGTTGGCAATCCGGTCGACGGGATCTGCGATAGCTTTTTTCATATGTTTGCTGGCCAGCCAGGCAGTAACCAGTGTTACGATCAATATACCTGCAGTGACCTTCAATGTGTAGTCCAACATAGCGGGAAAGATATTGTCGTCGATCACATCCACCAGCAGAAATTCAAAAATCTCCCCGTTTTTATCCCGAATCGGAAAGCCGGCCGTACACATCCATCCATACTTTTCCGTTCGTTCAATATCGAAGAGCTCACCGCTGCCGTCCCAATGGAGATATTTTTGAACACTCCGTTTTGACGCGGGCTCCCATTCACCGGGATAGAGGCGGCCATCTTCTCCCGGGTCCACAATATAGACCAGGGCAGAAGTCTCTTCGTCATACATGGCCAGATAAACGTCATCGACATCAATGATGAAGTTACTCAGCAAATGAACCTGCACATTCCACGGATCGTCGCCTATTGATGAGGGGTATATGCTTGAAAAATACGCGCGGTATTCCTCTGTCCCCATCTGGGCACGCTGTTCCGGTGTCAGCTCCCTGTATATGCGCATGACCTCTTTTGCAAACCACTCGGAATTTTTAATTCGAGCTGTCAATGCAGATGCATTTTTGGCTGTCTGGAAGGAGTGATGGATATTCTGCTTCAGGATGGAGGTGGTGTATATACTAAGACCGATTAATAATGAGATGCCGCCCAAAAGGACACAGCAGAGGATTACGTTAAAGGTCGTTCTGATCGTGAGGGATTTCGAGTTCTTTTTTAGATGTAAATGCATTTTGATTTCCCCAAAGAGATTCTGTACAAATAGATTCTGCTGGATCATACCCCTGAAGGGTTCACAAAAATTGTAATTGAGGACAGGACGTAATTCAAGTTCAATTAGGTATTCCCCCCGGATTCATTCCAGCGTAATTGCCATAAACAGGTTTACTGCCGTCTCCAGAATCCTGTCATTGAAATCGTATTCTGCCGTATGCAGCGGTGGATAGTCCTCTCCGTTTCCTATGTAAAACATGGCACCAGGACAAATCTTCAAATAATGCCCGAAATCCTCCGAAGCCCTCCAGAGCTCCTGCATGGAGATGGCGGGTATTTTGTTTTCCCGTGCGGCATTCAGCACCAGGTCCAGGCAGGCGTCGTGATTGCGTGTCTCGGGAAAATAATCGTGGATGCTGAAAGTCATCTGCAGATCTGCGGCTTCAGCTGTTTCCGCGGCGCAGGAGAGGATTGACTGTTCCATTGCATGCATCTCTTCCTCAATCTCGGCGCGCAGCGTCATGCAGATTTCGCCTTCACCCGGGGATATTCCGAAATCTCCGTCTCCCAGCCGGATCCCGGTGATGGTGCATAGACGCATGGGGGGATGCACCTCGGCAAGCGCTGGTGCTTCTGCCGCTCCCATAGTATAGTGTACAATCTCGGCAATCGCCATTGCCGGATTATTGCCTTTTTCCGGGGCGCTGGCATGGGATGTCTTGCCTGTCAGATGGATCCGCAGTCCCTCGGAAGCCGGCTGGGTTAGCCCTCTGCGATAGACCAGGCTCCCCTCGGGATACCCGCCCAGATTATGCATGGCGTAGATTTCTGTGATCCCTTTCTCCCGGATCAGCGCTGCGCACCGTTTTGCCCCTGCTCCGATTTCTTCGCCTGGCTGAAAAATCAGATATATATCCCGGTCTGTCCCGCAAGCATCCAGCTCCAGCGCCAGTCCGCACAGGACTGCGCAGTGACCGTCGTGCCCGCACTTATGAGAGATACCCTCGTGTACAGAGCCGTAAGGCAGGCTGATGGTTTCCGGCATCGGCAGCGCATCCATGTCTGCCCGGAAAGCGATGGGCCCCGGACAGTTTGATTCCCTGTTGTTTCCCGCGGATCGGGCAGAGGCGGAGGCTTTTTTCAGAGCATAGAACCAGCCATCTCTTTTGTGTATTTCAAGCGATGTATTCTCCCGCAGAAATGCCTGCAGAATTTCCATTGTCTCAGTTTCCTGCATGGAGAGTTCCGGGTGCCGGTGGAGAGTGTGGCGGAGGCGGGTGACCTCCTCCAGGAGAGAAAGCTTCATGAGGGTACCTCGCAGTAGAAAAAAGTATTGCTTACACGATGCCGGGACTGCCGGGACCTGTGCCATGTCGTCTGCTGGCGATATTAATCTATATTATATAGCAAATGTTAACAAAACTTAAATTATATCTATGATTTTTAATGGTTATTTTGTATAATAAATAATAGCTTTTAAGCAGGGGAGCGAACCCCTGTGTGATATTATTTTTCATCTGTTTCAGCTTTTTACAGGAGGCGGCTTATGTTACGTATTGGCTTTTTAACCAGCGGCGGCGACTGCCAGGCCCTGAACGCGGCAATGCGCGGCGTTTTTAAGGCAGTTACACGCAATGCAAAAGAACCCGTTGAGTTCTATGGATTCGAAGATGGTTACAAGGGTCTGATCTACAGCAAGTTCAGGATTTTGGACGGTAGAGATTTCAAGGGTATCCTGACCCGCGGCGGCACCATGCTCGGCACCAGCAGATGCCCCTTCAAGACCATCCGCGATCCCGATGAGAACGGACTGGACAAGGTCGAGGCAATGAAGCAGACCTATCATAAGCTGCAGCTTGACTGCCTGGTTATGGGCGGCGGCAACGGTTCCACCAAGACCGCAAATCTCCTCAGCGAAGAGGGCCTCAATGTCATTACTCTGCCCAAGACCATCGACAACGATCTCTACGGCACAGACATGACTTTCGGTTTCCACAGTGCTCTGGACATCGCCACCAAGTGCATCGATGATATCCACACCACCGCTTCCTCCCACGGCCGCGTCTTCATCGTCGAGATCATGGGCCACAAGGTAGGCTGGCTTCCTCTGTATGCCGGCATCGCGGGCGGCGCAGACATCATCCTTCTGCCCGAGATTCCTTACGACATCAACAAGGTTGTCGATGCGATCGAGGCAAGAGATAAGGGCGGCAGCCGTTTCACGGTCATCGCTGTCGCAGAGGGCGCAATCTCCAAAGAAGATGCCAAGCTCTCCAAAAAAGAATATAAGAAGAAAATGGCCAACTACGAGTATCCGTCGGTCTCCTATGAGATCGCTGCCCAGATCCAGCAGGCGACCGGACGTGAAGTTCGCGTCACGGTTCCCGGCCACACACAGCGCGGCGGCGCTCCCGATGCTTATGACCGCGTCTTCTCCACCCAGGTCGGTGCTGCAGCAGGCAAGCTGATCCTGAAGAAGCAGTTCGGCTACATGATCGCTCTGAAAGACGGCGAGATCACAAAGGTTCCGCTTTCCGAGGTTGCAGGCAAGCTCAAAACTGTCGATCCCAATGCCCAGATCATCAAGCAGGCCAAGCTCGTCGGCATTTCCTTCGGTGACTGATCCCTCGAAAAGTTCTTTGGGGTTTTTCGGAGGCAGGGATGCTGTCGGACGCTTCTGTCCGGTTGACGTCTGACGAAAAACAGGTAAAATACTAATACAGGCAGGGTGTGCCGCTGCTGCGGCGCACCCTGTTTTTACCTTTTATCATCCTTGTAAATTATCATCCTTAAAAATCATCATCCTTGTAAATGATTCCCCTCGCGGAACATGCGTAAAAACATACCGGAGCTTCCGGGCTCGCAGGTATTGTACTTTTTTCAATAATATTAAAAATGAGGCAGGCCTATGCCGGATGAGAAATACCTGGCGCTCTATCGCAAATACCGTCCCAATGACTTTGATGATGTCCGTGGGCGAGACGCGATCGTGCGCACACTCAAAAACCAGATCATCTCCGGGAGGATCGGACACAGCTACCTGTTCTGCGGGACACGCGGAACGGGCAAGACGACGATCGCCCGTATTTTCGCGCGCGCGGCAAACTGTGAAAACCAGCACGACGGCAATCCCTGCGGGGAGTGTCCGACCTGCCGGGCGATCCAGGCGGAGGCGAATCTCAACGTGACCGAGCTGGATGCGGCGTCCAACAACAGTGTCGACGATATCCGTTCCATCGTCGATCAGGTGGAGTATTCCCCGACCCAGGGACGCTTCCGCGTCTTCATCATCGATGAGGTCCACATGCTGTCCAACGCCGCCTTCAACGCTCTGCTCAAGACACTGGAGGAGCCGCCGTCCTACGTGATTTTCATCCTTGCCACGACAGAACCCAACAAGCTCCCAGTCACAATTTTGTCCCGCTGCCAGCGCTATGATTTCGGCAGGCTGTCTACGGATGTGATCGAGGGACGCCTGCGGGAAGTTGCGCAGATGGAAGGGCTCGAAGTCGAAGACAAGGCTTTCCGCTATATTGCGGGCGCGGCCGACGGATCCATGCGCGACGGCCTGAGCCTTCTGGATCAGTGCAATGCTTTCAACTATGGAGGCGGAGCGCTGACCTATGAGCGCACCCTGGAAATTCTGGGCGCGGTGGACACCGGCGTATTCGGGGACCTTTACCGCAGCATTCACGAGGGAAAAGTCGCGGATGCTCTCAAGGTCCTGGACGAGATCCTGCTGCAGGGCCGGGAGCTCATGCAGTTTGTCACGGATTTTACCTGGTACCTCCGCAACCTCATGCTGCTCAAAGCGTCTGAAGAGACAGCGCGTTCACTGGATATCTCCGCGGACAACCTGCGGTTCATGATCGACCAGGCCCGCATGTCGGATATGGAAGAGATCATGCGCTGTATCAAAGTGTTTTCGGCGCTTCCGGATCTCATCCGCTACTCGCCGAACCGCCGCATTTTGACCGAGATGACGATCATCCGGGCCTGCCGCTCCGCCATGGACGACGGCGCTCAGGACGGCGAGCCTCTGCTCCTTGACAAGATCAAAAACCGGATCCGTGAAATGGAGACCCAGCTCTACAACAATGAAATGACGATCGAAGCTATGGCCGCAGGCAGCGGTACGGGATTTGCGGCTGCCGCTGTCAACAGTCCTGCCGCAGGCGCAGCCCGGGGAAGAGGAGCATCCGCCTCATCCGGCAGAGGACAGGGGAGCGGCACTGGCGGTTCCATGTCCGATCCTGGCGCAAGGGAACCCGCTGTAGCCCAGGAGCTTCCTCCCGCGCTGCCGGACGAGATCCGGGAGATCGTCTCCAACTGGTCCCAATATGCATCGGAGGCCCCCCGCGGGTCCCGCCGGCTCGCGCTCCGCAACGCCCGGCTCAGCCTCGGCGACCACGGACAGCTGCTTATTATTTTTGAAAAAGAATACGGCAATCCGTATATGTACCAGCGCAAAGATGACAATGGCGAGTCTTCCGCCCGCGTGGATAACGACCGCCGGGAACTTCAGCAGTACCTGCAGGGCAAAGTCGGCAAAGCGATTGAAATCGAATACCGGGTACTTGACAGAGGCGGACGGATAACAGACAATTATGTCGATTTGCTCTCGCTTGTAGAACCGGGAGCGATCCGCATGTCTGTCGAAACGGAAGATATGTAAAGCAGAAAGAATTATTAACACAAAGCATAATTATAGTAGAAAACGATTGTTTGATGGAGGAAAAAAATGGCCAGAAGAGGTGGATTTGCAGGCGGAATGCCCGGCAACATGAATAATCTGATGAAGCAGGCGCAGCGCATGCAGAGGCAGATGGAAGAGAACAAAAAGGCCCTTGACGAGAAGGAATTCAAGGCAACCGCAGGCGGCGGTGCTGTTGAGGTCGTAATGACCGGCGCCCACGAGATGAAAGCCATCACGATCGACCCCGATGCAGTGGATCCCGATGATGTTGAGACTCTCCAGGACATGATCCTCGTTGCCGTCAATGATGTTCTCGGTCAGATCACCGAGGAAAGCGGCAAGCTGATGGGCGGCATGGGCATGGGCTTCTGAGGTGTGATGTGGATCTGTATTCCGGCTACATTAATAAGCTGATCGACGAGCTCGCTGCGCTGCCCGGTATCGGCAACAAATCCGCGCAGCGTCTCGCGTTTCATATCATAGGGATGTCCCCTGCGCGAGTGAACCGTCTCGCGGATACCATCCGCAGCGCCAAGGAACATGTGACCTTCTGCAAAGTGTGTCAGAATCTGACCGATGAGGAGATCTGTCCCATCTGCAAAAATCCGGCGCGTGACAAGAGTACGATCATGGTTGTTGAAAATCCCCGCGACCTGGCAGCTTACGAGCGGACAGGTCGTTTTCAGGGACTCTATCATGTCCTGCACGGAGCGATTTCTCCCATGCTCGGTGTGGGTCCCGGAGACATCCGCCTGAAGGAACTCATGGAGCGGCTGCGCGACGAAGATGTGAAAGAAGTCATCATCGCCACCAACTCCAGCCTCGAGGGCGAGACCACAGCTATGTATATCAGCAAGCTGGTCAAGCCTGCCGGCATCAAGGTGACCAGGATCGCCAGCGGCGTCCCGGTCGGCGGCGACCTCGAAAATATTGACGAGGTCACTCTTCTGCGCGCTCTTGAGGGCAGAACAGAACTTTAAAAGACCGGGACGGTAACCCGGAGGCAGAAAAGCGATACCATTATTAATAGATGCAAAGTCGGACAGAACAGGTCCCGAAGGAGAAGGATGATGAGAAAAGAGAATTTTGGAACCATGCCTGATGGAAAAGAAATTTCACTCTATACCCTGGAAAATGACAGGATCACTTTATCCGTCTCGGATCTGGGAGCCCTGCTGGTCCGTCTCTATGTTCCTGACAGAAACGGCGAGAAGGCGGATATTGTCCTCGGCTATGATTCCGGGGAGGACTACCTGGGAAATCCAAACTGCTTCGGCGCCACAGTCCTGCCGGTCGCCAACCGCACCAAAAACGCAAGCGTCGTGATTGGCGGAACAGAATACCATATGATGGTCAATGAGGGGAACAACAATCTCCACTCCGACAAAAAGTCTTTTGTCACCATGTGGGACGTTGCAGCGCAGGGAGAGGATTTCATCACCTTTGTCCAGGAGCGCGGGGATCTGGCTGACGGACTTCCCGGCGACCGCCGCTTTGAGGTCACCTACAACCTGCTTCCGGACGGTGTCCGTGTGGATTTCCATGTGACATCCACCCGCCCCAGCTACATCAATCCGACCAACCATTCCTATTTTAATCTTGCCGGAGAAGGCTCCGGCAGCATCCTTGACCAGACCCTTCGGATGTTCTCCTCTGCCTACACGCCTCTCGGAGAGGGGCAGATTCCTACAGGGGAAATCCTTCCTGTTCAGGGGACCGCGTTTGATTTTCTGGCACCCAAGACCTTTGGCCTTGATATGGAGAGCAGTGACCCGCAGATGGTTCTTGCCGGCGGCTATGACCACAACTTTGCGGTAGACGGGTACAAGGGAAACGGAGAGCTGCTTCCCGTTGCCTGCGCGGCAGATCCTGCCAGCGGCCGCGTCATGAATGTCGCGAGCGACATGCCGGGCGTTCAGCTCTACACTGCCAATTTTACAGATGATAAAAACGGCAAGAGCGGCCATCACTACGCAAAACGCAGCGGCTTCTGCCTGGAGACACAGTTCTTCCCGGACAATGTACATCATGACAATTTCCGCAAGGCAATCTTCGGCGGAGATACAGAGCTGCGAAGCTCCACTGTTTTCAGCTTTTCCGCTGATTATTAACAGACAGCTGTAGTTTGAGAC
Source organism: Lachnospiraceae bacterium (assembly GCA_045130475.1). GTDB lineage: Bacteria > Bacillota > Clostridia > Lachnospirales > Lachnospiraceae > CAG-791. The sequence continues at coordinate 3,045 of JBGUPU010000066.1, read as the reverse complement.
TGATAAATAGACCTATATATGGAAGAGGATAAGATGTCTGATTTTTCTCCTGATCTGGAAAAAAACAATAATTCTTCCAAACTAAATACTGAATCGCAGGATTCCCCTGTTGAGAGCAGGGATCCTGATTATGACGGCCCTGCTTCTTCGGAAGGGAAACCGACAGGGGATACTGTGCCCTACAGCATCTCAGGAACAGGTGCAAAATCCGACAGCGACGACGCGGCTGCGGAGAATGCGGCTGTTCACGGACAGACCGAAGCGGAAACAGAGGACACCGCGGATGACACAAAGGATGATACAAAGGATGACGCATCATCCGGAGCAAAATCGGAGCAGCCGGCTTCTTCTCAGAAAAAGAAGGAAGCTTCTGAGGGAAGAACGACTGACACCAGTGTGTCCGGCCGGGATGACCAGGTCGATCTGATCGCGCCCGCTCCTGCAGCCGGCAAGCAAAAATCCAAGGCTGCTTCCTACAGGGACAAGATTCTCCGTCACAAGAAGAGAAGATACCGCCGCACGGTCATCAGCGTTGCAACCGTGACGGTGGTGCTTGTGCTTGCAGTCATTCTCTGGATGCAGCGGGGCTACACCCGTGCGGAGCTGATCCGCATTTCCGCGCTTGCGGCGGACGAAGCCGCTTCTTACGAAAATCTCGGAGGCAATGTTGTTCAATACGGAAACACCGGTGCAGTCTGCATTGACCAGCGGGGCAACACGCTCTGGAATGTCTCCTATGAAATGGAGCAGCCTATTGCCAGCGTCAGCGGGGATGTGATCGCCATAGGAAATCGCAGCGGATACAATGTCTATGTCCTGAACACACAGGGGCTGATGGGAACGATCCGCACGACCCTTCCCATCCATGATATCGCCGCTGCGGAGAACGGTGAAGTCGCGGTCATTATGAACGATACCAAGGCGACCTGGATCCGTCTCTACACTGCCGAGGGAAAGGAGATCGCCTATCTTGTCCGCACCATGGCGGAAAACGGTTATCCGATTGCGGCTGCGGTTTCCCCGGACGGGGAAACGCTCTGCCTTTCCAGTATTTCAATGGCCAATGCCGCTGTCAAAACAAGTATTTCCTTCTATAATTTCGGCAGTGCAGGACAGAAGGCTGCTGATCATCAGGTAAGGCATGCTGATTTTATCGATGAAGTGATCCCTTATATACATTATGTTGACAACACTACCTGTGTCGTTGTTTCAGACAAGCAGCTGGTCTGCTTCTGGAAAAGTATCTTCCGCACCTCTGGAAACTCTTCGTCGCAGTTCTCCGGCAACGTCCAGGGAGTCTTCTGCGGGGACAGTTTTATCGGAGTTCTCTCGACCAATACAAAAGGAGAGAGTCAGTACACCCTGGATCTCTATAATAAGCGCGGGAAAAAAGCCGGCAGCGTGAACTTTACCATGCAGTACACAGACGTCGATATCGCCGGCGACAAGGTTTATATTCATAATGAACAGGAATGCCAGATCTTTACCATCGGCGGGCATTGCCTGTTTAACGGCAAACTTGACAAACCGATCAGTGCCATGATTCCCGGCGCCGGACTCAGCGACCTGCTGGTCGTGACAGACGGTGAAGTGGACAGTGTCCGGCTGCACTGATATTCACAGTTGTTGACGTTGACGGATATTCGCAGCTGTTGACGTATATTTACGGCGGCTGACGGATTCTGCGCTGACAGATATTTACATTGACAGATATTTACGCTGATTGATATTCCGGAGAGGAGACGTGCCTTTGAATCTCTATTTCTGGCTGATCGCGGTTCTTTCCGTTCTTATACTTGTCTACGGCGCTGTCCGCGGATACCACAATGGATTCGTAAAGGAAGCGGAGGGTCTTGTTGCCCTGGTCCTTGCGCTGGCATCCCTGCTCCTGATCAGCGGACTGGCGAGAGGCGCCGTAGGAGACCGGATCAGCACCAAAGCCCTGGCTATTGCCCTTTTGATCGTGATCGGTCTGCTTTATTCACTGTGCCGGATTATCTTCGGTTCACTGGAACTCTTTGCCGGCCTCCCGGTGATCCGCTTCCTGGATGAAGTGCTGGGTCTCGCTGCAGGGGCTGCAAAAGCCTTCATGCTACTATATGTAGTGGACTATATTGTGAAAATCTGGCTTAATTTGTAATGGTAAAAAAGTTGAAAAAAACCAAAAATTTTCCTTGCATTTTAGCAGACCACGTGATAATATAATACTCGCCGTTGAAAAACAGCGGCAAACAACAGCAAAAAAGCAAGGTTTTCGATAAAAATTTTGTAAAAAATCTTGAAAAGCTGTTGACAGCCGAATAAAAAAGCGATATAATGTCAAAGTTGCCGCACGAAATCGAAAGAAATCTGAGGCAATAATGATCAGCTGATTTAAGGCTGAAAATTGCGTCCCTGCCCTGCAGGATCGGCGCAAAACATTTCCAATCTTATATGAGAACAAGACAGAAATGCAACCCTGAATATATTCCTTTATATTTGAGGTCGCTAAGACCAGCGGTCTTACTTAATGGACCGTGCCGAAAAGCCAAATTTGAGGAAATTCAGAGGACATTGAATTGTAAGAGTTATTTGAGCGATCAAAGAATTCGAACAACCCAATTCAGTAAAAGGATAAAAATGGAAAGCCAAGTCCATTTTGACCTGGAGAATTTCTTTCGTATTAAGATCACAGCATTTCCTGAGGGAAATGAAAAATTTTAACATGAGAGTTTGATCCTGGCTCAGGATGAACGCTGGCGGCGTGCCTAACACATGCAAGTCGAACGGGACTTATTGAGACGATTTCGGTCAGATCATTAAGTTTAGTGGCGGACGGGTGAGTAACGCGTGGACAACCTGCCTTTCACAGGGGGATAGCAGCTGGAAACGGCTGGTAATACCGCATACGCTCAGTGCACCGCATGGTGTGCTGAGGAAAGATTTATCGGTGAAAGATGGATCCGCGTCTGATTAGCCAGTTGGCGGGGTAACGGCCCACCAAAGCGACGATCAGTAGCCGGCCTGAGAGGGTGAACGGCCACATTGGGACTGAGACACGGCCCA
>JBGUPU010000065.1:0-87171 GCA_045130475.1 Lachnospiraceae bacterium | reverse complement strand
GGCGCGCAACATCTCCTTCGGAGCTGCGCAAGGCCCTTCGGCTGTTTGTGCAGCTTGACGAGACTCAGAGCCATCAGATACCTTTTGACCTTTACATCATTTTATATTATCAAAATCTATTTTCCTGTCCGCCGCCTTCCGTTTGCCTTTTACCGGCGTCTCATTTTAATAAAGTGATTTAAAATACCGCCGGCGACAATAAAGACAGCTGCCCCCGCGAGCACCCGCAGAGCGCCCTCCTGGGGCACACGGCTTTTACTGCCGATCGTATCCTCATAAAAAGTCAGCGTGTACTCGATCTCCACGGGGTCGCCCATGGCGGTGGTGTCCGCTATGATCTCCACCGGCGCATCCATGGCTGTGATGGGAATGGTAAAAGAGGAGCTGCCGCCGTCCGTCGTCTCATTGAGATATTTTCTGCCGTCCAGGATCATGTAGTCATAATAGGGACTGCTCCAGAGAAGCCTTGCATACGCCTCTCCATCCTGCACATTCATCCAGGTCGGCGTCGTGACGGATGCCCTGCCGCTGCCTCCGGACAGGCTCACTTCTATGGAATACTCCCCGTCGGGCAGGTCGGTCTGAAGGGCTTCCGGCTCTGTAATCTGAGCGGCTGTCTCCGTTTCTGTCTGCGGATCTTCTCCGAATTCGCCGGCTTCGTCGTAAAGGGTGAGGGCTTTGCTGATCCTGTCATAATCCGGGTAGGCAAAGAGCAGGGAATCTGCCGGAAGATCGGCTGCATGGAAGAGGATCTTTCGGGGATACCATTTTTTCTTTTTCTTTGAAAAAGCCGCCAGATCCAGCTCCGCATCGAGCGCCTCCACCGGAATCGTAAAGGTATCCCAGGTATCTATTTCCACGGAAGGAATATAGTCCTCGTAGGGGGCTGCAGCGGCGTCTTCTGCCGTTCCGGGATAGACCAGCAGATAGCTCGAACTGGACATGGTCAGCAGCGCTGTCATTTTCCCGTCTTTGACAGTGAGCTTTGCTTCCTCGATGTGAAAAAAGGAGGAGGAGCACTCCGTGCCGACGATGTATTCCCCGTCTTTGATCATGTTTCCGGAGACAGGCGTCATCCCGTAGGGGGCAAGGTTCTCATTGGTCTTGCCCATCGAAGCCGAACCTGCCACCTGGTCATACCCCTCTTCCGCGCGGACATGTATGGCCGGGAGGGACAGCAGGATCAGGAGACATAAAAGGGCAGAAAGCATCCCGGAGAGAACTCTGCCGGCAAATCTGCGATCTATGGAATATGACAGCCGTTCCCGGCAATGGCCGGTATCTGCTGTTTTTTTTGATCTTGTTTTTATCATTTCCAGATCCTCGGTCGTGATTTTTCTCTCAGTGCTTCTCTCAGCGGGTGACGTATTACAGGGTCTTCTTGCGGTAGATGTACACCATCGCGATCAGCGAGAAAATCACAAGGTACAGCAGGAGAACAAGAAAGCCCGTCCTCCCCGGGTCCTCGCCGTGGGAGATCGCGCGGATCATGCCGCTGGCCTGTGACAGGGGCAGAGCGCCGACGATCCTGCGGAAGACGCCGGGCATCTGATCCGTGGAGAAGAAGGTGTTGCAGAGAAAGGACATGGGCGTAATGATGTAGGCATTGTAGCGCGGGGTGTCCGCGTAGCTTTTGGACAAAAAGGAGAGGACCAGGGCAATGGTGGAGAAGACCATTCCGTTCAGGAACATGATCAGGAAACTCCACCCGTTGAAAATCAGTCCGTTCTGCACCGGGAGGGTGAGGACCAGGATAACACAGCCCGCGTACATGCCGCGAAGGGCACCTCCGAGGATCTGTCCGCTGATAAACTGCCAGAGCGGGGTCGGGGAGACCATGACCTGGTCCAGGGCCTTTTCATACAGTCTCTGGACACTCATATTCTGGGCAACCGCGCCAAAACTGCCCGTCATCGTAGACATGGCCACGATGCCGGGGATCAAAAACATCAGATAAGGTTCGCCGTGGGAGGTGGTCTGAATGCCAAAGCCGAAAATGAGCAGATACATGAGGGGTGAGATCATCGCCGCCATAGTGATCTTATAAAAATCGCGCCGGAATTCGACCCATTTTTCCCAGAGGACTGTAATAATACCCATGTTTTATGTTCCTGCTTCTTTTGATGTTTCAGTAAAGTCTTTCATGCTTCGCGTTACCTGCGAAAAAGCAGTGTAAAAGCAGCATCCATCTTTATTTTTTCTCAAGGTGCCTGCCAAGGCGCTCGAGGAAGACGTCTTCGAGTGTGGTCTCCCGCATGCCGGCATTGGGGCCTGCTTCCCGGAGACAGCGGATGGCCTCCTCTCTGTCATGGAAAAAGCGGCTGACCGTCTTTTCATCGACTATTTCGTCGATGGCGAAGCGGCCAAGCCGGTCGATCAGCTCACGGGGAGGGGCAACGGCGTTGATCCTGCCGCGGTCCATCAGGGCGACGCGTTCGCAGAGAGTCTGTGCTTCTTCCATGTAGTGGGTGGTCAGAAGGACGGTCATGCCGCGGTTCTGGAGCCGGCGCAGCAGGGTCCAGGTCTGGCGGCGGGACAGGGCATCCATGCCGGCCGTGGGTTCGTCCAGGAGCAGGATGTCGGGCTCCGTCATCAGGGCGCGGCAGATCATCAGCTTGCGCTTCATGCCTCCGGAGAGATGGCGGACTGTGCGGCGCCGGTACTCCAGAAGCCCTGTGAAATCGAGCAGCTCCTCTGTCTTTTCCCTGATCTGACGCCGCTTCATGAAATAGAGGCGGCCCTGGTATTCCATGACCTCCTCCATGGTCATATCCTGGCGCATGGAATATTCCTGGGTGATCACGCTGAGCCGGCGCTTCTGGGCATGGGCGCGCCGGTCGAGCACGCTGCCGTCCAGCAGGATCCTGCCCTCTGTGGGCAGAAGAACGGTCGACAGCATGCTGATCGTGGTCGTCTTCCCTGCTCCGTTCGGACCCAGAAGGCCGAAAAACTCCCCGTCGCGGATGGTCAGGTCGACGTGGTCCACTGCCGTGAAATCCCCGAATTTCTTTGTGAGTCCCTGTATCTCAATCATCGTTTTTCCTGTCTGCTTGTAACCTTAACATGACTTCTATGAAGTCCCGTGAATATGTCGGCAAGTATCAGTCTTGTTTTTCCTTCGCGATCACGAGAGAAAAATACCCTGCGTCATCGGGGATCTCCTCTGCGCTGTGATAGACTTTCTCATTCTCCATTCCGCAGTTTTCCACGCAGCCGACTTCGCGTCCGCTGGCAATCAGGAGTTCCTTGGTCTCCTTCATGCGGCTGGCGGATTTCATCAGCACGTAAGTGCCCGGAAGATCCAGAGCCTCACCTCTTTTGTGGGAAGCCGGGATCACGTGCAGCGGTTCATTCCACTCGGTGAGAGAGATGTTCAGGCGGGCAGCTGCGGCACAGAAAGAGGTGATGCCGCTGACAAGCTCCACCTGATAGCCGTCCTCTTCCAGGATGTGCTGCAGATAGCTGAAGGTGCAGTAGATCGTCGAATCACCGAGGGTCAGATAGACGACATTTTTGCCCTGGTCCAGATAGCTCTCCAGCAGCCTGGCTCCCATTTGATGTTCCTCTGCGAGTTTTTTCCGGTCCCTGATCATAGGCATGTAAATGGGCACCAGGGTCTTTTGAGCAATTTCCGGCACGGCTGCAGCGGCGATTTTGTAGGCGACCGATTCCTCTGCGGCCTTGCCGGGGACAGCGATCACTTCGTTCTCCCTGATCAGGCGCACCGCCTTCAAAGTCATCAGTTCCGGGTCTCCCGGACCCACGCCGACACCGTATGCTATTCCTCTCATAATAAGTCCTTTCTGTCTCAAACGCCAGTCACTCGCAGGGTTTTCTGAAAGTGTAAGACCTGCGCTGCCGGTCACACTTTGTCTCTGCGCTAATGCTCTCAAAAGCCGATTTCCTCCATGCACTGCTCAGCGTGGGCTGCGAAAAGATCCTGTACCTCCTCCCATTCCCCGATACCGCGCAGAACAGTCTTCACCTGAAAACCGCTGCGGATGAAAATGTTCTTCCAGGAGTCTTCGTCCTCTCCGGCAAGATCATTTCTCGCGTGGTCGCCTGCCACGACCATAAAGGGGGCAAGGACGACTTTCCGGAATCCTCTTTCTTTGATCAGGGGAAGGATGTCCCCGATTTCCGGCTGGCCTTCAACCGTCGCGACAAAGTAGTTGTCCGCCCCTTTGCCGCGCAGGCTCTGCTGTAAGCCCGCAAAAACCGCATTGTCGTGAATGTCTCTCCCGGACGCCTTTTTATCCTTTTCAGCCTTTTCATGCTCCGAGACGGGTTTTTTCTTTTTTTCATTCCCGTGCCCCATCAGGACAACCGCCGTATCCGCTTCCGGAGCAGGAAGATTTCGCAGGACCGCATCCGCCATCGCCCAGAAGTCGGCGTCCTCCGAAAGGAGCGGCTTTCCGACCGCAAATCTGTCAAAAGAAGGGGCGGCCTGCCGGATTGCCTCCATCAGCCTGCGGTGCTCAAAGCCATGCATGAGGTATAAGGGCTGTATGACTAATTCCCGTATGCCCCTCTCACGGGCATTCTGTAACGCCTCTTCCGGGCTGTCTATTTTCAGGCCGTCCCGCTCCAGGAGCTTTTTTCGAATCATGCGGCTGGTAAAGCATCGCTGCACGGTGCATTCGGGAAATCTTTCCGCCATGCGGCGCTCAATGGCTCCGATGGTTTTTTCGCGGGTGTCCGCAAAAGAAGTGCCGAAGCTCACGGCGAGCAGAAGTCTCTGATCATTTGCTGTAATATCGTTCATTCTGTTTTTCTCCGACTGACAAAACATTTTCCGGGCATACTGTTTTATCGTGCTACAATGAATGTGTAAATTCCGCCTTCGCTCATTTCGTGCAGACGCTTTGGCGGAAAGACGGAAAGGAGAATTGCAATGGGCGCTTTAGACGGATACAAAGTACTTGATTTTACAACCCTTCTTCCCGGTCCTTATGCCACGATGACACTGGCAGATCTTGGCGCGGAGGTGCTCAAGGTGAGCGGACGGGACAAATATGATCTGGTGGTCAACTGGCCCCCGGTAATCGAAGGAGCGAAGGTGACCGGCGCACAGGCCTGGCTGGGCCGCAACAAGAAGACTATCTTCCTGAATCTGAAAAAACCTGCCGCAGTGGAGGCGGTCAAAAAGCTGGTCATGGAATATGACATCGTCGTCGAGCAGTTCCGGCCCGGCGTCATGGATAAACTGGGTGTGGGCTATGAGGAGCTGCGCAAAGTCAATCCGCGTCTGATCTACTGTGCAATCACAGGCTACGGTCAGAACGGTCCCTTTGCCATGAAGGCAGGCCACGATATCAATTACCTGTCCCGCGCCGGCATTGCGTGGGCAGCCGGAAGGAAAGCGGGCGGCCCCGGCCTCTACAACTTCCAGATTGCGGATGTGGCCGGGGGCTCCATGAACGCTGTTTCCAGCATTCTTGCGGCGATCATCTACCGCGAGCGCACAGGCCGGGGACAGTTTATCGACGTTTCCATGCAGGACAGCGTCATCCCTTTTAACTCCATGGACGGCGCCAGCTATTTCGCGGGCGGTCCCATGCCCATGCGGGAGAGCGGCATGCTGAACGGCGGAGGCATCTATGACTTCTACGAGACCTCCGACGGCAGATTTATGAGTGTCGGCTCCCTGGAGCCCAAGTTTTTCGCGGCTCTATGTGTCGGACTCGGACGTCCGGAATGGAAGGACGGAAAGATCCTGAAAACCGACGCCGCAATGGTCAAAAAGACCTTCCGCGAGGTATTTAAAACAAAGACCCGAGACGAGTGGTCTGCGATCTTCGGGGAACTCGATGCCTGCGTCGAACCCGTCATGGACCTGGAGGAAGTCTCAAAGGACGAACACCTCGTGCAGCGCGGTATGTGGCCGTCTGTCGAGGTTCCGGTCTCCGGTCCCGCTTCCTCCGATGCTGCCGGCAGATCCGGTTCGGGTGAAGACGGCGCCGATGGTCTCTCTTCCGTCGATTCCGGCGATTCCGGGGGGATCCGCATCACGCAGATGGGGTGTCCCATGCATCTCTCCGCCTGCCCGCCCCGCTATGACCACGCGGGATATCCGGAAGGTTACCACACTGAACAGATCCTGCAGTCGCTTGGTTATACTGCCGACGAGATTGCCGGAATGATCTGATGAAGGCAGAACGACTGCCCGTCTCCGCGACGGGCAGTTTTTTACTGGTCTTGCGCCTATTGCTCCGAATCTGCAGAAAGCATGAATAATAGGCAAAACGCATTTTAAAATCCTTTTCCGATGTGTATTGCGTATTATTTTTTAATGAATGATCCCCGGGAAAAGCAGAATAAGGATCCCGGCCGCAAACAGCAGGAATGCGGTGCGGTTCATCAGACGCACGGAACGGGTGATGTCTTCCGGCTCCACCCTCCTGCCGCCGTCGCCGATCTCCGCTTTGCGGTGCAGCTCGCCGAAATACCAGGTGTCTCCCAGAAGGCACAGGTGCAGTGCCCCGGCGCAGACGGATTCTGTCTGGGCGGAGTTGGGGCTGGGACTCTTGAGACGGTCCCTGCGCCAGATGCGATAGGCTGCGGCTCCGTCGGGAATCCAGACGGTCTTTCCTGCAGCAGTGACGGAAGTTTTTCCCGGCAGATAGCAAGCCAGGATCATGAAAAGGGCCGTCAGCCTGGCAGGAATAAAATTCATTATATCATCCAGGCGCGCCGCTGCCGTTCCAAAAAACATATAGCGGGCGTTTTTATATCCCGTCATGGAGTCCATGGTATTTACCGCTTTGTGAAAAACACCCCCGATTCCTCCGAACAGGATCATGTAAAAGAGGGGCGCGGTCACACCGTCGGAGGTGTTCTCTGCCACAGTTTCCACTGCGGCTTTTGCAATGCCTTCTTCGTCCAGGCGCTCCGTGTCGCGGCCGACGATCATGGAGACTGCTCTTCGGGCACCTTCAATATCGCCGCGCAGAAGAGGCTCCCGCACAGAAAACCCGGCCTCCCCGAGGCTGCGCAGGGCAAGGAGCCGTCCGCACAGGGCTCCCTCAAATACAAGACGCAGGCAGGGATGGATCCGTCCGCACAAGTTCAGCAGAAGCAGGATCAGGCCGGTGCTGACTGCAAGTACAAGAACTGTCATCAGCGCGCCTGCCATGCGCTCCCGGGTATGGAAGCTTCTGTCTTCCCTCTCTTCTTTTTCCTCTTCTTTTTCCGTTCCTTTTTCCGCTTCTTCTGCCTGAACGGAAACGCCTTTCTGCATTTCTGTTTTGCCGGATCCTTCCCGGCGGGGCGGGACAGCGAAGATCCTGCGCAGGATTTTTTCAAAGAAAGTTATAAGGGTTCCGATTCCCTGTACAGGGTGCCAGAGCCAGTGAGGATCCCCGATCAGCAGATCCACGGCAGCCGCAATGAAAAGCACGAGTATTCTGTTTTGCACTGCCTGCTGCAAGTAGTCCATTTCTCACTTCCTCGAAAATTGTCTGCATTTTTCCACAAAGGCCGCGGCGAAATCCGGGTCAGACCGGTAATAGAGATGGGGGAATCCGGCCATGATATTCCCCTGCACGACCATGCAGTCCCAGGAGCGTTTTCGCCCCGGTTTATAAGCGGTACAGGCATGGCCGTTGTCCGTGGAATCAAAGTAATGGAACTCGTGTCCGCGGATGCGGTGCCCGTTCTTAAGGCACCCTGCCCGGCCGCTCTCACCTTCTTTTTTCTCCAGTTCAATATAGCCGAAGCGGACGAGCCTGTCTGTCATACGGCAGGTGCCGGGCAGAACGCCGCACATTTTGAAGGTCTCCTGCCCGGGATCTCCCTTAAAGGCTGCCCTGTCCTCCATTACCAGATTCTCCTGCAGGTACATGAAGCCGCCGCATTCGGCAAGAAGGGGCATGCCTTCTGCTGCGCATTCGCGGATCTGTGCTTTCATCTCTTCATTCTGCGCAAGGGCATGCGCATGCAGCTCCGGATAGCCGCCGCCGAGCAGCAGACCGTCCGCCGCGGGAAGTTTCCTGTCGTGAAGCGGGGAGAAAAAGACCAGTTCAGCGCCGCATTCCTGCAGCATCTCCAGGTTGTCTTCGTAATAAAAACTGAAGGCCTCATCGCGGGCGACCGCGATGCGGGGGACAGTTGAAGTATCAGTCTTTTTTTCACAGTTTCCTGTGGACATGTGAGTCGGATCAGACTTTTTCCCTCTGCCCCCGGAAGGCATCCGGACAGCGGGCGCCATGGAGGCCAGTTCCAGCAGGGCCTCCCGGTCAACCGTTTTTTCCAACGTATCCGCCAGATGATTGATCTGCTCCTGCAGGTCTGTCAGTTCTTCGGGCTGCAGCAGTCCCAGATGACGGCTCCCCCAGCAAATGGTGTCGTCCTGCGGAAGATAGCCTATGACCCTGAGGTCCGTGTCCTCCTCGATCCATTTTTTCATCAAGGGGAACATGCCGGCGGAGATTCTGTTCAGGATCACGCCGCGGATCCTCCGGTTTTCTTTTTCATACTCCGCAAAACCCATGAGGAGAGGAACCACGGAGCGGCTCATTCCTTTTGCATTGATGACGAAAATGACCGGTGTATCGGTCTGCTGTGCCAGGTCAAAGGAGGAGGCTTCCATACCGGACGCTCCGGTACCGTCAAAATAGCCCATGACGCCTTCAATGACTGCAATGTCCGCCTTGTTTTTCAGCATCGCGCGTGCCAGGACTGCCGGCGCTGTATTATCAAAATTATCGGTATTTTCTTTATTTGCAGCCTCAGCATCGTTTTCTTTGTCCGCGGGGGAGAAGAAGGTGTCCAGGTTGCGGGAGGGTATGCCGAGCACCTGGCGGTGGAACATGGGGTCGATATAATCCGGCCCGCACTTAAAAGCCGCCGGATGCAGATGATTTCTCTGCAGAAGGCGCAGCAGGCCGCATGTGACCAGGGTCTTTCCGCTGCCGCTCCCCGGCGCCGCGATCATCAGGCGGGGGATGGAAACTGATTCTATATCCTTCTCGCCAGCCTTGGGAGAGGCGTTCTTTTTCTCCATGATGTCTGCGTCTTCAGGAAGACCTTTTTTCGTCAGATGATCCGCTATTGCCCGGGCATTTTTTTCTGTTTTTTCTGCAAAAAACAGTTCCAGGCTGCCGTTTTCGGCATCAAATCTGCCCAGTTCGGGATCCAGATCGTAGAGCCTGCGGACCGTCTCGTCGTCCAGGATTTCCGAGGGTTTTCCGCACGCAAAAATCTCCTCGCCTCTCACACAGATGATCCGGTCCGAGATCTTCATCGCGAGGTCGATCTCATGCAGCGACATCACAACAGTGATGCCCTGCTCCCGGGACATCCTGTGGAGAATAGAGAGAAGCTCCAGTTTATGGCGGATATCCAGATAGGAAGTCGGCTCATCCAGCACGATGATCTTCGGCTCCTGGCAGATAGCGCGCGCAAGCAGGATCCTCTGACGCTCACCATCGCTGACGGCGTCGAACGGTCTGTCGGAAAGATGCTGCGCATGCACGGCAGCCAGGGCGCTGTCAACCTTTTCTTCGTCCGCGTCCGACAGGATGCCGAGGCGTCCGGTGTAGGGATAGCGGCCCATGGCCGTCACGTCCCGGCAGGTCATCAGCTCTGTCTGCAGACGGCCTGTCAGCATGACAGCCATATTCCTGGCCAGATCCTCCGGGGCAAACTGACCCAGCTTTTTGGGCGATGCCCCCTGCTCCTCAGACAGGTAAATTTCTCCGCCGACGGGAACAAGCTGACGGGTGATGGTCTTGAGGATGGTGGACTTGCCGGATCCGTTCGGACCGACCAGCGTCACGATCTCCCCCCTCTGCACACCTATTTCAATCCCGTGGATCAGGGCTTTTCCGTTATAGCCGACGACCAGATGGTCGAGCTGTAAATGATTCTTATCCAAGTTTTGCGATATCCTTCCTGAAGATAGGTGGACACTGGGGACGATTCTGACTGTCCCAGTCCGTCTATCTGTTTTTTCGAATCAGCATGTAGATCACCACCGGTGCACCCAGAATGGACGTCACGGTGCTGATGTTGAGTTCGGTCGGCGAAAAAGCCATACGGGCAATCAGGTCGCTCACCATGCAGAAAACGGCGCCGCCAAGGAAAGCGGCGGGAATCACTACGATGGGCTTCGATGTCCCGAGGGCCCGCTTGACCAGAAACGGTACGGCAATACCGACAAAGGAGATGGGCCCGGCAAAGGCGGTCACGCAGGCAGACAGAACACCTGAGAGTATGATCAGTTCCATTCGGAAGCGCCTGATATTGACACCCATGCTCTGCGCGTATGCTTCACCCATCTGATAGGCGCCGATGGGCTTGGCCAGCAAAAATACACAGACAAAGGCTATGCCCACTATGACGGCCGCGGTCCCTGTCCCGCTCCAGTCCGCGCCGGAAAAGCTTCCCTGGGACCAGCCGTGGAGATTGACGATATCAGAATCCTCCGCAAAGGTCACGAGAAACTCCGTGATGGCACTGCAGATGTAGCCGATCATGATACCCGCGACCAGAAGTCCCGCCATATGGCGCACTGCGCGTGAGACCACAAGTATAAAGGCCGTGGACATCATGGCGCCGGCAAAGGCCGCAAGGATCAGAGCCCACGAGGAGGCAGTCCCGAAGCGCCCGATCAGCAGGATCATAACGATCGCGACGCACATCTTGGCGCCGGAGGAAATGCCCAGCACAAAGGGTCCGGCGATGGGATTGCCGAAAAATGTCTGAAGCAGGAAGCCGGAGAGGGCCAGGGCACCTCCCAGAATCGCCGCCTGCAGGATGCGCGGCATGCGGATCTTCCAGATGATGCTGACCTCATTCGCTTCCCCCTGCCGCAGAAAGAGGATCCTGAGGATCCTTCCGACCGGGATGCTGACGCTGCCCGTATTGATATTCAAAATGATCATTGCCAGAAAGGCTGCCGCCAGCGCGGCAAACACCGCCGTATAGCGCGTCCGCCGCAGTGCCTTGGCGTGCGCATACTCCGGCCGCTGCATATTGTCCATAGACCTGTTTCCCTTACATCCCCTTTTTTATTCAGACCCTGTAATCCGACCGATTTTTCGCCCGGATCCGGCAGTCCGGTCCGTTTTTTCGTTCAGACCCGGTAATCCGGCCTGAATGAAACCCGGATGTTATATGTCCTTCTTCCTCAGAGAGCTGAGGGGTGTGATGCTTCCGTCTGCCTCCACGAAAGAGATGTTTTCCAGCTGCCCGCGCAGGGTTTTGCGGAAATCTGCCAGATACTCTTCCCTGAGCTTCTTCTGCTCCGCCTTCTCCGCATCGGTCAGGCCGATCGTCTTCTGTTTTCGTGCCAGTTCGTTGATCCTGTCAAGTCGTTTCTGATTCATTTAGTTTCTCCTGTATTTTTTCCGGCGGGACACGAAAGGCTGTTCCTGCTGTCCCGCTCCCTGTCTCATTTTACCTTCTCGAGGAAAGTCATTTCTGATGTGTTTTCCCCGGTGAGCATACGGCGCAGATCCGTGATCATCTGCGCGGCGATGTCGGGGGACTGGTAGAGGCTGCGCTGTACCTGCCAGACTTTCCCGTCCTGTACAGCCTTGAAATCCGCCAGGAGGGCGGATTTGCCGCAAAGTTCAGAGATAGTGCGTACGGGATTTTCGATGGTCGCGTTGTAGATCAGGTAGTCCGCATCCTTTGCCGTATTGTAGAAGTCCTCCATGGACAGACGCACCGAGGCGCTGTTTCCGCTCTTCCGGAGCAGGTCTTTGAAGATGTAGCTGCCGCCCGCCAGTTCGATCATGCGGGGAATGTAGTCATCTGTAGCCCGCACGATCACATTTCCGCTGGAAGAAATGGAGAAGAAGGCGACGGTCAGACCCGTATCCGTATAGTTTTCGGCCTGTGCAAATTCTTTCTCCTGCTCTTCAAAAAAGGCCTCTGCCTCCCCCTCATGTCCGGTCAGGACACCGTAGAGACGAACCCATTCCGTCCGGCCCAGGGGATGGCTCTCGTTGCTGGATGTGTCGATGAAAACCGGGATCCCCAGCTCTTCGAGTTTTTCTTTGACCTCCGGGGAGTGCAGGATCATCATGGACTCCACTGCCAGGTCACACCCGGAGGAAGCCAGAAGTTCATAGTCCGGGGCGCTGTATTTTCCGGCGTAGACCATGCTGCCGTCCGCCAGTGCCTTTTTGGGGGCGTCTATGTACCATCCGTCCTCCTTTGTGCCGGTCATTTTTACCTGACTGATGGCACCCGCTCCGTCAAACAGAGCCATGGAAGAGGTCGCCGCCACATAGATGTTGTCGAGCGGCGCCTGCAGGACTGTGATGGATGCAGGGAGGCTTTTGAGGATCTTCTGCGAGGCATCCGATTTGTCCGGGCCGTTGTTTTCCGGCAGGATCAGGTACTGCCCACTGTCGTGAACATCGATCAGGCGGTAAAGATCCTCTGTGCTGCCGTCCGCAGGCTTGTAACTGTAAATATCGAAGGTCTCCGCATAAGAGGTCTCCATGGCGGAAACAAAGGAAAAGCCTTCCAGGGCGGGCGGTTGGGAAGCATTTTCTGTCCCGGAAGCTTTCTTTCCTGCTGCCGGGGCATCTTCCCCGTCACCGCGGTCCTCACCGTCCGAGGAACTGTTTTCTCCGCCTGCATCCGCAGCCTTTCCGTTGCTGTCCTCTGCACCATTTTCGGCCGCAGCATCTCCCTCAGATCCGTCTTCAGCTGTTGTTTCTTCCTTCCGGGTGAGGCTGACAAAAATGGTGTACTCAATTTCATGGGGCTCGGACATGGCGGTTGTCAGGCCGCTGATCTTCATCTCTTGGTCCAGGCTGACCGGAATGTTGAAGACGGAATTTTCTCTGTCCGCGTCATCAGCGTTTTCAGGGTCATACTGTATACCCTCAACCTTGACCCACTCATAGTGGGGACTGCTGAATTCGATCCTTGCCTGCGCCGCACCGTCCTTGCGAACGACTTCCGGGCAGGTGATCTTCACCTTTCCGGTGCCGCCCGAAACAGTAAACATAGTCGGCACATAGGTGCCGTCCCCAGGCACATCAGCCGTTTCCATGTCCGCGTCCGTATTTCCGGCCTGGGATTCAACTTCCAAAGATGCGGAATCTGCCTCTGCACCCGCGCTGTCCTTTTTGTCTGCCGGTGAGCAGGCACTGAATGTCAGGATCATAAAAAGAATAATTGCCGTGACCGGAACAAAATAGCTCTTCTTTATTTTCATTTGTCGTTCCCTTTTGCTGACTGATTATCTGTTTCCCTCTTCCCCGGTTGTCCCATCGACATTTCCGATCCGGAGGGCAAGCGCCGCTGTGACTCCGTCGAGGGTCTGTTTCTTTTCCAGAAGACTGGCTCCCTTTTCGAGTTCCTTCCTTGTCTGCTCCATGGCCAGGCGCACTGCGCTCCGCTCACAGACACAGTCCACGCCGGTGATATGGCGGACAAAATCGGACTTGCTGAAGGTTCCCGGCACCCGGTTGAGCTCCTCAGCGGTGTAAAAAGTCAGAGGCAGGTTCCATTCTTTTGCAAAATCAAGAAGTCCGGTTTCCTCTTTTTTCAGGTCGATGGAAGCTATTCCCGAGACCGCCTGGCGAAAAACGCCGGAAGTCTGCAGAATCTGCAGGACTGCCTTCTGAATGGCTTCCGCAGTGATTCCTTTCCGGCATCCGATTCCCAGAGTAACTGCCTGCGGGATCAGATAGAGGGCTTCCTCAGGATCATCTTCCGTCTGCCTGAATGAGACGATGATATCCGCATCGGCCCGGTCTTCCGTCCGGCAGACTCCTTTCCCATATTTCTCAAAAATATCCCCACTGCCGTCAGCGGCTTCGAGCTCTTTATCATAATAAAGCTTCAGTTTTTCTCCCGCCAGAATACGGGCGGATGCCTGTTTGGCCAGGATTCTGTCGGAAATCTGCAGGCCGTTTTCCGCCGCAAAGACATCAACAGCAAAAAGGCCTCTTCCGTCAGTGGCGGTCGTGATCACAGGCTGTGCCCCCGTGGCCTCCGCCAGCAGTCCGCACAGACGGTTGGCGCCCCCGGCGTGGCCGGACAGCAGCGAGATGACAAACTTCCCGTTCTCATCCATGACCAGAACAGCGGGATCACGAAACTTGTCCCGGGCAAAGGGCGCAATGCAGCGCACTGCAATTCCTGTTGCCGCGATGAAAATGAGAGCATCTGCCTGGTGAAACCATCTGGCCGCTGCCTCGGAGAGCTTTGGACCGTTCTCAAATCCGGGCAAATAGGCGCAGCGTCCTGTCTGCAGGATTTCCGCATCCGGAAGGTGCTTTTTCAGGGCTGAAGCTGCCCGCTGCATGGTTTCAAAACCGCGCTCCGTGCATGCCAGCATGACGATCCGGCCGATTGTCCCGCGACCCGTCAGATTCCCGAATGGGGTTTCCTTTTCAGAAGAATCTGACCGGCTCTCTTCTCTCCTCAGAGCTGTATTTGCCTGTTGATTATCTTCCTTTCGCTGCGCATGCTGTGTGTGCTCTGCCTGCTGCATAGACTGCATGGCGGAGACGATCTCTTTATATTTCCCTGTGATCCGCCCGTAGTTTTCCGGCAGATGGGGGATCAGGCAGTCGGTGCAGTCCTTGATCCCTTTTTCCGTGTAGCGGAAGTTTCCTCTGCAGTGAGGCCCCAGCATGTAGAGCGGACAGTAGCAGAACAGGCAGCTGAAACGGGCCGGGTCCGCAATCCGGTGACAGGGAAAATATTCACATTCCGTATTCTGGAAAAAGGAATAATGCTTCCCCTCCCAGCGGGGTTTTTCCCGGTTTTCGCTCATGGATGAACTCCTTCGTTTCTCCTGTTCATAGTCGGTTTATTCGATAATACGAGCATTTTGAGTGGACCGCTGCTCTTATGATCCGACAATTAAAAGCTCTGCCAGTGCCCCGAGCAGTACTTGGTTTTCCTCCGGGCTCAGGACGGCGGCGCGGTAATCGCCCTTCTGGAGCCCCGGGTAGTTGTCACAGCGGCGGATCAGGATGCCTCTCTGCAGAAGGGGCTCATACAGCTCTTTTTGGCAGGAAAAAAAGATATAATTTGCCTCCCCTGGAAATACCCTGCATCCGAACCTTTCCAGGGCTGCGGCCATCTTTGCTCTTTCCGACGCGACAAGCGTGCGGGCTGTCTCCATGTATTCCCTGCCGGTTTCCAGAGCGGCAAGTCCTGCAATCTGTGCGGGGAGGGACACGCTCCACTCCGGCTGCTGCGCATGGATCATCTCCAGCGTTTCAGGATTCGCTGCCATCAGATATCCCAGGCGGATGCCCGGCATGGCAAAGCGCTTGGTAAAGGCATCCAGAACCAGAAGCCGCCGGAATTGCCGAAATGCGATCGAGGGTACCAGAAACCTGCGCATGGTGCGCCGGTCCTCATCCGGCAGAAAGCCCAGAAAGCACTCGTCCACCATGAGCCAGGTGCCCTGCTGATCACAGGTTTCCGCGATCCGGCACAGCAGGTCCGGGTCAATCCGGTCTCCGATGGGGTTTGATGGCGAACAGAGAATTGCAAGATCTGGCTTCTGTGCCAGATCCTCCAGGTATCTGTCTGTCAGGGCAAAATTTTCCTCCCTGCGCAGCTCATGATAGAGGATCTCGCAGCCATGGGATTGAGCCGCATGTCTGTAGCCGGAGAAGGAAGGCGCCGTAAGGAGGATCCTGTCTGCATGCAGTCCCCGAACTGTGGCTTCGATCAGCTCCGAAGCGCCGTTCCCGCACAGAACCTGCCGGGCCGGAATGCCGGTGCGCTTTTCCAGCGCAAAGCGGAGTTTTCTGTACTCCTGATCCGGGTACTGTGTCAGAAGAGAGAGATTTTCCCCAAGGCTCCGGAGAACATTTTCCGGAATTCCCAACGGGTTGATATTGACCGAAAAATCATATCTCACCTCTATGCTGTTATAAATCTCTCCTCCGTGAAGCATATGCGCAGTTCTTTCTTTGTGGTAAAATACTACTGTTTCAAGACGGTCGAAAAACAGTTGGCCAATGGTCAAAAAATCATCTCCGAAGCTGCAGCTATCTGCTGTTTCAGAACAGAAAACAACGGAAGGGCCGCTTGCCTGAAATGACCTAATCAAAACTTATCATACAAGGAGACAGCATTAATGAAATACAGTAACAGCACCTATCGCCTCTATCATGATGAAAAACGCTTTTCCTCTGTCATACGTGCCAGGGTGACCATGAAAGAGCCGGTAGACATAGATATCCTCCGCCGCTCAGTCAATACCGCGATCAAGAGGTATCCTTATTTTGCGGTCCATGTCACGGTTGACAAAGACGGAGGCTACGTTCTGCTGCCCAACCATAAGGAAGTCGCAGTTCTGCCCGTATCCGAAAAATGCCCGAAGCTGGCCACCAAAAAGGTCAACGGTCACCTGCTCTTTGTGGAATGCGAAGGAAAGGATATCTTTTTTCACATAAGTCACGCACTCTGCGGAGGGCAGGCTTTCCAGCCCTGGGTTATGACGGCTGTCTACCAATATGTCGTCGACAGATATCAGGTTCTGCCGGAGGCTCCCGAAATCCGGAAACCAGGCAGTCCTCTCCTGCCGGGAGAAACCAGTAAATGCACTGCGGAAGATCTGCCGGATGAAAAGCCCATTTATTACTATAAGGGTATGCATCCTGCCATCATGGCAAAGGATTATCTGAATGGATTATTCAACCCTTTTAAGAGAGATCCCAACTACATGGTCTTTACCTTTGATCAGAAAACTCTGGTCAGGTTTATCAAAGCAAATGACGCAAGTGTTGCCTCATTTTTTATTGTCGTCATTGCAAAAGCCCTGGACAGAGTTCTCCCGGAAAAGATCCGTGTGATCGGCGGCGAGACTGCTCACAATCCCCGGAAAGACTTCGGCCTGCCAAATTCACACTACGATTTTCTCAGTCACGCATACTTTGATTACGACAGAGATATGCTGAAATGGGATATGGAAAAACTCGGAACCATGACCAGGGGGCAGATGATCCTCCAGACAGATCCCAGCGTCAGCGGCGATCAGCTGAGGAAAGTCTTCGGACTCTACGATCAGCTTGATCAGATCAAAGGCCTGAAAGAGAAAAAAGCCTTCCTCAAAGACCACAACCCCAGCACCGGCAAGGACGCAAGACACGGAACCTTCCTGTGTAATTACTCCGGCCAGATGGACTGGGGGGAAGTAGCAGACTATATCGAGACCTATGCCCTCATCGTCGACGGACACCTGGTTTTTGAGGTCACCTCCATGGGAGATAAAATCTTCCTCTCTTTCATGCGCCTGTTCCAGGAGACAAAATATGTCAGTGCCCTGGAATCTGTTCTGGACGAACTGGGTATCCCCTATAAAGTGAATGGTCCCTTCCCCAAGCATCTTTCCAAACACGTGCTTCCCTGATGGAAATCAGTCCTGTATTTTTCCTTCGCCCTGGAAGGAGATAATGAAGACCGGGTTTCCGGCGCGCAGGTAATGATAGGTTCCCAGAATTTCCTCCCGGTTTACCATGACCTGCGTGCACTGCAGGTCACGGATCGGCAGGCGGTCCAGCGCATCATGCAGAGCAGCCAGGGTCTCCGATGTGATGCAGTTCACCACCACTTTGGCGCTGGAGTTGCGCGCGAGGACAAGGTCCAGTATGCTGCCGATCTCGCCGCCGCTGCCGCCGATGAAGACATGGGTCGGAACCGGCAGATCGATCAGCGCTTCCGGCGCCCATCCCTCAATGATCGACATGTTCTGAAGACTGTATTTTGCCCTGTTTTCCGCAAGGAGAGCGAGGGCATCTTTTTTGCACTCGATCGACCAGACCTTGCTGTCCGGACAGGCGAGGGCAGCTTCGATGCTCACCGAGCCGGTGCCGGCACCCACATCCCAGAGGACCGACTTCGCTGTAAGTCCGAGACGGCATAGGGAGAGCGTGCGGATTTCCGAAGAAGTCATCGGTGCTTTTCCCCGGATAAAGGCCGTATCCGGCATTCCGGGCAGAACAGAAACTTTTTCCGCGTCATCGTGGCGGATATACAGGACATAGAGACCTTCCTGTGTGATCTCGATCAGATCCTGCGGCGTACAGGGACAGATCTGTTCTCCCGCGCGGGATAACTCATAGCCATAAATCAGCTGCAGTTTTCCCAGAGTTCCCTGTTCCTGGGCTCTCGCCAGCAGTGCGCCTGTGTGACGCAGGTCGGCCGCATTGGCCAGCAGCAGGAAGCATTCGCGATGCCTGCGCACCTGCCCTGTCACATTGCAGAAGCGCCCGTGTGAACTGAGTATTTTCCAGTCCTGCCAGGGAATTCCCGCCCGCGCCGCGAACCAGGACACACTGGAAATTCCGCAGATTACTTTTACATCGTAGTTTTCTTTGGATGCCTCTGTTTTTTTCAATTTTGCAAGCATGGAGGAGGCGCCGCTGTAAAAGCCGCTGTCTCCGGAATAAGCAACTGCGGCATTCCTAATCTCAGGATGTTCCTGCAGATACTCCAGGATCGCGCTGCTGTCAAAACCTGAAATGGTCTTTTTGCCGGCGGCAGGCTGCCAGGTTTTGGTCAGATTGTCAAGAACACTCTTTGCCCCGAAAAGGATCTGGGCGGAAGCGATTGCTTCCAGCGCCTGCTGTGTCCCGGCCTCCTGCGCACCCACACCGACGCCGACCAGGGAAAGGATTCCTGCTCTCTGCCTCCCAAAGCCGGCATACTTCATGGCTTTTTCAATCGTTCGCTCCAGACCTGTATTCAGAACGGATTCCTGCTGCCTGTTCTGCACAGTATCCGTCAAAACCGCTCCCGGCGCCCCGCCTGACGGCTCAAATGAATCAGACAGAATCGTCCCCCGTGACTCATGTTCTGCCGAAGGAGTGCGGATCACCACCGCGCGGATACCGCTTTTTCTGACAGCTTCTATCTTCTCCGGATAGCCCCCTGCCTCACCGGTTTCCTTGGTCAAAAGCCAGGATGCATGGGCATGGCGGATCAGGGCACAGTTCATATCGGTCCCGAAGGGACCCTGCATGGCAAAAATCTGTTTTCCCGCAAGACCTGCCCGGGTACAGGCATGCAGGCTCTCCGGCGCGGGAAGCACGCGCACGGTGATTCTGGAGGAATCCCCCAGTGCTTTGATAAAACGGGCGAGTTCCTTGCTGCCTGTCGTCACCAGAATGCGGCCAGGAACAGACGAAAGAAAAGTACCTGCCTCTTCTATGTCATTTACATAAATACAGAACCGGTCCTTCAGCTCTTCATCCTCTCTTGCGATGTCGGAACTCTTTGTATCCGCATCCTCTCTCTGCAGGCGGAGATAAGGGAGGCCGGTCTGCTCACAGGCCGCCTTGATCTCCTGAGAAACAAGCTGTGCATGGGGATGTGTGGCGTCGATGACACAGGAAAAATGTTCTTCCAGCATCAGCTGTGTCATACCTGCGCAGTCCAGCCGTCCTGTATGGACCGACATCAGGGGATGGGGCTGCAGGACTTCCTCCCCGTACTGAGTCGCCACGCAGACAGTACATGGTACGCCCTCGGCGAGCAGGCGCTCCGCAACTGTCCTTCCCTCAGTTGTTCCGCCGAAAATCAAAATCTTTCCGCTCTCTGATTTCATCTGTCCAAACGCACCTTCCAAAATGATGTATAATCTTCCGTTCTACGCTTCAACATCTGTTTCAGGGTTTTTCGTTTCCGTCTCAGGTTTTCTGCTTTGCTTCAGGATCTCTATCTCTGTTTCAGAATTTCTGTTTCAGAGCTTCAGTTTCAAAACTTCTGTTCAGGCTTTGGAATCTGCTTCCGCCGCCCGGCGTTCTCTGGCATATCCGCGGGGCGTCACCATATGGCCGCCGATGCGCTTTGTCGAGCTGTTGCCGATAAAGACAGTGGTAAACATATCCACCCGGACATCGCGCAGCTCTGCCAGGGTATAAATATGGGTTTCTTCGCCCTCGCGTCCGATGTTGCGGACCGTGCCGCAGATCTGGTCCGGGGAAAGCGTCTCCAGCAGAATATCGCAGGCCTTCTTCAGATAATCCGCCCTCTTTCTGCTGGAGGGGTTGTAGAGGACAATGGCAAAATCGCCCTCCGCCGCCATCCGAAGGCGTTTCTCGATCTTCTCCCACCGGGTCATCAGATCGCTCAGGCTGATGAGGGCAAAGTCATGGATCAGGGGTGCTCCTAAACGGGCCGCTCCGCTCAGAGCTGCTGTGACACCCGGGATCACCTCAATTTCCACATCGGGATAATCCTGCGCTGTCTCGTAGATCAGTCCCGCCATGCCGTAGACACCTGCGTCTCCGCTGCAGATAAAGGCGACATCCGAACCCGTCTCCGCTTCCTCAAGGGCAAGGATGCAGCGCTCCTCCTCCCTGCGCATGGTTGTGGTAATGATCTTCTTATCCGGGAACCGGTCTTTCACCAGATCCACATAGACATGGTATCCGGCGATCACGTCGCAGTTTTCAATCGCGTGATAGGCCTCGAAAGTCATCTGGTCGATCGCGCCGGGGCCCATGCCGACCACTGTGATTTTTCCTTTTCTGCCGTCAGTGCCCATTGCTTGCACTCCCTTTCTGCTTCCTACCCGAATCTTTCACGATTCATTTCCATTTTCTTTCCGAATTTGGTAAGATTCAAGACTCGCTCGCGAGTCTTGCGCGATGAAGAATAAAAATCTTTATTCCGAGGCTTCCCTGAATTCTGTCGTAAAGCCCGGGTCGTAGAGCTTTGAGCGCTCGTAGCCGCTCTGGGCGACGGCACCGCCTACAATAATGAGGGCTGTCTTTGTGATCCCGTGTTCCGCAGCCGTCTGCGCCAGAGTGCTCACGGTACAGATATATTTTTCCTCATCCGGCCAGGTCGCCTTGTAGACGATGGCTGCAGGCGTTTCCGGCGCGTAACCGCCAGCAATCAGGCGGTTGCTGAGTTTTTCCAGCATGCCTGTGCTGAGAAAGATCACCATGGTCGCACCGTGCGCGGCAAAGGATTCAATGGATTCCTTTTCCGGCATGGGGGTGCGGCCGGCCATGCGGGTGATGATCACACTCTGGGAAATGCCGGGCAGGGTGTATTCCATATCCAGTGCAGAAGCAGCTCCGCAGAAGGCGCTCACGCCGGGCGTGGAATCGTATTCAATTCCTGCTTCCTCCAAAATGTCCATCTGCTCCCGGGTCGCGCCATAGATGCAGGGATCTCCGGTGTGCAGACGCACTGTGGTGAGGCCTTGCTTTTCCGCCTCCCGCATCACGTCTGTCACTTGCTCCAGTGTCATCTTCGCACTGTCGTACACCCGGCAGCCGTCTTTTTTAAACTCTAAAAGAGCAGGATTCACCAGTGAGCCAGCATAAATAATGACATCCGCCTCCGAAAGCAGCCTCTGCCCGCGCACTGTGATCAGATCCGGCGCGCCGGATCCCGCTCCCACAAAATGGACCATTTTGAATATCTCCTCTTAAATTATAAAGTTTCAGGCACAATGAAATGGCCTCAGCCCCTGGAAATCTGTTCCTGCAGAATATGCATATATTCTAATGCCTTCTCTGTCCTGCCGAGTTCGCCGTACACATTTGAAAAAACAACAACTTCGACCTGTATCTTTCCCTGCGCCCACTCCTGCATGACCGCCTGGATCCGTCGTGTCATTTCGGAAAGGACTTCCTCCGCGATGCCGTATTCCTTCAGGATCCGGATCGCCTCATCGGTCATCACGCAGTCTGCCAGTGCATTGCGCAGATCGATACATTTACTGCTGTGTTCTTCAATAAAGCTTTTTTCAATAATGCCTGCTGCAATCTCCGTCAGGATTTCCATTCGATGATCGCCGTACTGCGAATGGGTGTTGCGGATGCCGCCGGCCACTTTGACGAGTTTGCCGATGTGCCCCACAAAGAGCATTTTTGTAAAGCCCGCGTCAACTGCCATCTTCACCGTGTCGTAAATGAAGTTGGAGGCAGTCACCGAAGTGTCCAGAGAAAAGCCGTATTTTTCCAGGAAAAAATTCTTACCGTAATTGCCCGGCGCGGCGGGAAGGATCGTCAGTCCCTCCTCCTTCCGGACCCGGATTTCCACCCGGATGGTATCCAGCAAGGCCTGGTCGCTCATGGGCTCAACAATTCCGCTCGTTCCCAGTATGGAGATACCGCCCTCGATCCCGAGTTTTGGGTTAAAGGTCTTTGCCGCCAGTTCCCGCCCCCGGGGAACAGATATGGTTATATCAAGTCCCGGGGAAATGTTCTGATCATGGTCTTTCAATTGATCTCTAGAAGAATCCGGACGCTTTGTTGTCTGTACTGCAGATTCCGACGTTCCGGATTCCGAAATATCCAGACTGTCCAGAACTTCCAGAACTGCCTCTCTGATCATCCGCCTGGGTGTGCTGTTGATGGCTGCATTTCCCACCGGCTGATCCAAGCCGGGCTTTGTCACGCGGCCAACTCCCTCACCCCCGTCAATCCTGATTCCCGGTATATCGGAACGGGCAGCTTTGGCATAGATCAGGGCATGATTGGTGATATCCGGGTCATCCCCGCTGTCCTTGCGTACTGCACAGGAAACGGCTGACGGCCGGCTGTTTGGACCTGCATTTTGTTCCTTCCAGAAGCAAATGTCCTCAATCTCAAGGATCAAGTCCAGCCCCTTAGGAGTCTTCAGCTGCACCTGCGGAACCTTCTGCCCTGTCAGCAGCATTAATGCCGCGGCCTTTGCCGCAGCAGCCGCGCAGCTTCCCGTCGTATATCCCAGACGGAGCTCCTGCCCGCCCTTTTCGATGTACTCGTTAAGTTCCATTGATTAACCCGCGTTACATGTTGTAGAGAATCGCGTTGCAGATCGCGGCTGCGACATTGCTTCCGCCCTTTCTGCCGCGGTTGCAGATGTAAGGCACGCCGGTTGCCATGATACGCTCCTTGGCAGCCACCACATTGACAAACCCCACCGGCACAGCAATGACAAGTTCCGGCTTATAGCCCTGATGAATCTTCTCTTCCAGGGCAATGAGCGCTGTAGGTGCATTTCCCACAGCGAAGATCAAGGGAATGCCTGCCTCTTCTGCCTGGCGGACCGCCTTATCCACAGCAGCGGCGGAACGGGTCGTCCCTGCCTTCTTTGCCTGCTCTGCAACATCGGGATCCGCTATATAGCAATGCACCTGCCCTCCGAAAGAAGCCAGCTTTCTCTTATTGATCCCGGACATGGCCATGGTCGTGTCTGTGACAATATGCGCCCCCCGCCGGATCGCGTCGGAGGCCTTCTCCAGGACCTCCTCGCTGAATGTCATCGTGTCCAGATATTCAAAATCCGCTGTCGTGTGGATCACACGCAGAATGACGTGTTTTTTTTCCTCCGGGATTGTCCTCCCCATTTCCTGAAGTTCCTTTTCAATGATCCGGAAGCTGGTCTTTTCTATATCCGCCGGAAGGACATGCTCGAGTTCCATCATATTTACCTCTGTGTCGAAGTGTTTGTCAAAATAAATTCAAGACCCGCCCGCGAGTCTTGCGCGATGAAAAATGAATCGTTTCTCTGCTTTGAAACGAAATTTTGCCGACAATAATTATACCATGGTTCAGGCATCACTTTGGTAAATATTATGTCGTTTTGTAACAAATCCCTAACTGCAGATTTTACAGTCCATGTCTTTTAATAGGTTGAATCTGATGGATAAAAAACGGACAGGGCCTGGGTTTCAGGCCTGTCCGATAAGATTTGTATTATTCTGGTTCATTTCATGTATATTTGCAGCTATAGTCCGCAAACACAAGTCATGCACTTAAGGATTCCTCCTGAAAAAATGTTCAATCTTTCGGTAGACCCTGCGAAAATCCACCTTGCAGCTTCCGTCCGAAATCCCAACCGGTATCTCATTATCAAAGGAATATTTCTCCGGCGCTTCTTCCTTTGATCCTTCTTTTTCGAAATGAAATACATAAACCGTAAATCCTGCGGGATCTACGATCCAGTACTCCCGCACACCGTGCCTGCAGTAAAGCTCACGTTTTCTCCACAGATCGTTTTCGGGATTTGAAGGTGAGAGAACCTCAATGGCAAAATCAGGGGCTCCGCGGTGAGGGCCGGATAAGGCCTCTCTCTCCGGGTGGCAGTGCACGTAGACATCCGGCTGAACGACAGTCTTTTTGTCCTCTCCAAGTGCCACATCCGAAGGCGCAATATAGGCGAAGCATTCTTCCTTCCCCTGCTCTTCGATGCAGTCCCAAAGCTGTCTTGCAATCTCCAAAGCTATGGTCTGATGAGGCATCGCGGGGGAAGCCACCTGGTAAAAAACGCCGTCGATCAGCTCGACACGCAGGTCATCGGGAAGGGCAAAATATTCTTCTTCCGTGTGGCCTCCTCCGGTGGGAATACGGGGATCCTGAGTCATCCCTCTCGTTTGTTCATCAGAAGCCTGCCCTGCATTTTGCAGATAAGCGGCAGCGCCGGAAGGTTCCTGGACAAACTCTTTCATTTCTCTGTCTTCTACAGTTGAGAAATGTTTAATTTTGTCGTACACCCTCCGGAAATCAATCCTGCAGGCTCCGTCGGAAATCCGCACCGGCACCTTGTCCTGAAAGGTATATCTCTCTGGTATATCCTTTCCTTCTTCTGTCTTTTCGAAATCAAATGTATAGACCGTCAATTCCCGGGGATCTACGATCCAGTACTCCCGCACGCCATGTCTGCGGTAAAGTTCCCTCTTTCTCCACAGATCGTTTTCGGGATTTGAAGGCGAGAGAACTTCAAGAGCAAAATCCGGGGCGCCACGATAAGGTCCTGGTTTTATATCTTTCTCCAGATCGCAATGCACATAAACATCCGGCTGGACAACTGTCTTTCTATCCTCTCCAAGTGCCACATCCGAAGGCGCAATATAGGCGAAGCATTCTTCCTTCCCATCTTCTTCGATACAGTCCCAAAGCTGTCTGACAATCTCTATAGCCACTGCCTGGTGAATCCTTGCCGGAGAAGCCATAGCGTAGAAAACACCGTCGATCAGCTCGACACGCAGATCATCGGGCAGGGCTAAATACTCATCCTCCGTATGTCCTCCTCCGGTGGGAATCCTGGGATCAAGCTTTACATCTTCCTCCTGATCATCATAATACTGTCTTGCGTTCTGCAGATATTCAGCGGCACCGGAAGGCTCCTGAACAAGTTCTCCCCCTTCAATAATCTCTGCATTGAAGAGTTCTGAGGAATCTTTTTTCGGGTCGTCATTCATATTCTGCGGTTTTCCATACTCTTTTTCCTTAAAATTCATCTGTATACTCCTTCTCTAATTCCGTATATTCGGTTATCCTCCTTTTATATGTATTTCATAATATTGAAATACTACCACTTTTCATATGAGCTGTCAAACGGTAGCTGCTTCCGTAATCTCTCCTGTTTTCAGTAAAAAAAAGACTTCCGGATCTGTTTCAGTTTCAGATCCGAAAGTCCTTTTTTTACAGATAAAATATATGTTTGGCACCCGTTTCAGCTTTCCTCTAAAATCTCATAAATGCGTTTCATATCCAGGTGCCTGCGGAGAGTTTCCGCCAGGAGATCGTATTGGGTCTCCTTGTAGGTCTGATAATCGGTTTCGGGTGCGGCGCAGGTCGGATTCCCCGGTGAACTTTTCAGTGTCACACCTTTGTGCTCCGCCAGGATCTCAACAATCCTGCGGGCCATGCCCGGAGCATCGAACACACCGTGAACATAGGTTCCGTAGATATTCCCGGCAGCTGTACCGTCCGGGGATTCGATTCCGGTGCGATGGTCCTGAATCCGGCAGAAGCAGAAGGTCCTGCAGGAATCCGCACTTCCGCTGTCTCGGCAATCGCCGTTTTCCGAAAGGCCGCCCTCCGTCGTGCGGCCCATGTGGATTTCATAGCCTTCGATTTCCATTCCTTCAAGAGGCTGAAGGGTTCCGGGAAGGTCCTCAATCCTGCCATGGACGCGGGTGCGGCGTTTTTCTTTTGAAAATACTGTTTCCGTGTCCAAAAATCCCAATCCACGGGCCTGGCCGCCCTCTTCGGTTCGGTCCGGGTCTGAAATTGCACGGCCAAGCATCTGGTAGCCGCCGCAGACACCGAAGATCACGCATCCCTGCCTGCGGAGCTCGTCTATGGCATCGGCCATGCCGCCTGCAAAGAGCCAGCGCAGGTCCGCCATGGTATTTTTCGTGCCCGGAAGAATGACCATATCCGGATTTCCCAGAGCTTCCGGCTTTGAGACGTAACGCAGGTCTGCCTCCGGGATTCTGGAAAAAACATTGAAATCCGTAAAATTGGACAGGTGGGGAAGACGGATCACCGCGATCTCCACGGGTTTTCCCGCAGGCGCGCGGTTGGTCTGCGTCAGCTGAGGCGCCAGTGAATCCTCGTCGTCAATATCCAGCTGCATGAAGGGCACCACGCCGACGACCGGCACACCGCCCATCTCTTCCAGCATGGCTATTCCCGGATCCAGTATGGTCTTGTCCCCGCGGAATTTGTTGATGATAAAGCCCTTGAGAAGTGCCTGCTCCTCGGGCTCCAGCAGCATCTGCGTGCCCAGCAGCTGGGCAAAGACGCCGCCGCGGTCGATATCTCCCGCCAGAAGGACCGGCGCGCCCACAGCCTTTGCCAGGCCCATGTTGACGATATCGTCTTTTTTCAGGTTGATCTCGGCAGGACTTCCCGCGCCCTCGATCACGATGATGTCGTACTCTGCCGCGAGAGAATGGTAGGCCTCCAGCACAAGCGGCATCAGGCTCTTTTTATAGGCAAAATACTTTCTGGCGTCCATATCGCCCAGGACCTCGCCCTGCACAATGACCTGGGAGCCTGTATCCGTCGTGGGCTTTAACAGTATCGGATTCATCCGGACATCGGGTGCAATGCCGGCAGCTTCCGCCTGCATGACCTGGGCGCGGCCCATCTCCAGCCCGTCCTCAGTGATAAAGGAGTTGAGAGCCATATTCTGGGATTTAAAGGGCGCGACCCTGTAGCCGTCCTGGCGGAAAATCCGGCATAAGCCGGCGGCCAGAAGACTCTTGCCGGCATTGGACATGGTCCCCTGGATCATAATTGCTTTTGCCATAATGTTCTGCGTCTCCGTTGCTTTCTGTCCTGTCTGTCTGTACTTCCATGAACAACCGTGATCCGGACAGGTATGCGTCACTCATCAGACTTTCTTTCCTGCATTGCCCGCAGTTCAGTAAGGTATCCGTCGTCGATCTGTGCCTGCTCAAAAGTTGCCATCTCATTCATCAGCGCACAGGATGCCTCGAGAATCTGGAAGGCCAGGGGGCAGCCGCTGCCTTCTCCCAGTCGCATGTTCAAATGCAGCCAGGGATCCAGGTGCAGCTCCTGTGCCGCACGCAGATATCCGATCTCCTCCGAGACATGTGAGGGAAACATAAAGTCCCTGGTGCTGCCGCAGAGGCGCTGGGCGCACAGTGCCGCGACGATAGAAATATAACCGTCGATTACCGCCGGAATGCGGCAGATGGCCGCGCCCAGATAGACGCCGCACATGGCGGCCAGATCCAGACCGCCGACCCTGGAAAGGACTTCTATGGGGTCTGAAACGGCAGGCACAAGCCCATGAAGTTTCAGCGCCCGCCTGATTACGTCTTTCTTTTTTTCAAAGGCAGCATCCGTAAGACCGCCGCCCCGGCCGGTCACATCCTCTGCAGAAAGACCGGTCAATGCGGCCAGTACCGCGGCAGAAGTTGTCGTATTGCCGATGCCCATCTCCCCGACGCCGATCACATCAATACCGTCCGAGTCTGCCTGCCGCGCCCGCTCGATGCCGACAAGAATCGCACGCACGGCTTCCTCACGGCTCATGGCGGGTTCCTTTGCCAGATTGCCGGTGCCCCTGCGAATCCGGCGCTGCAGGATCTTACACTCCTTTTCTTCGTAAGATGTCGCAATACCGATGTCGACAATCTCAGTGTCAATCCCGAAATGGGCAGCAAGAGAGGACATGCCGGTGAGGTGTCTCGTCATATTGACAGCCTGTGAGAGGGTCACGATTTGGGGTGTGGAAGAGACTCCCTCTGCCACAACACCATTGTCCGCGCACATCACAATGATCCTCCGTCTTTCGAGGGTATTTTTCACCTTTCCGGTGATGCCCGCCAGCTGGATCGCTGCATCTGCAAGCTTTCCCAGACTCCCGGGAGGCGCCGCCAATGACTGCACATAGGCCGCCGCATCCCGCAGGCCCTCGGAATCTGAACCCCTGATTTCTTTAATCTGTTGAAAGAGCAATTCTTCCGCTTCTGTTTTCATATTAAGCATTCCTCTCATGCCGGAGCGCCGATCGCGGCGTCTGCCGACAGAAAATTTTCCTGACTGTATGGTTGAATCGCTTTAAATTGACCGTACAGATTGAAATCATTATAGCATGCGGTCAGAATCGCTTTGGAAAATATTATGTGTTTTTTGTACTTTGCGTCCAAATCCTGCTACACTATGGATGTCGCTTAGCTGCGTCAGGTAAAGTTCTTATGACTTGGAGAAACATTTATGAACATCTGGCTGATCAGACACGGAATGACCGTACCCGGAGAAGAAGGACGCTATCAGGGTTTTCTCGATGAGGGTCTGTCCGAAAAGGGAAAAAACGCACTGGCAAGAGCCTCGTTTTCGCCCTCACATGTCTATGTGTCACCCGCAAAACGGGCAGGAGAAACTGCTTCTATCCTTTTTCCCGACGCGGAGCAGATCTCCGTTCCCGGCCTGCGGGAAATGAATTTCGGTGTTTTTGAAGGACGGACCTGGAAAGAAATGGAGAATGATCCGCAGTACCGCGAATGGGTGGACGGCTGGTGCCTGGGCACCTGCCCCGGAGGTGAGAGCCGGGCAGAATTCTCCAAGCGAGTCTGCAATGCATTTCTTTCCGTTCTGGACATGGAAGACCCTGAAAAAGAAAAAGGGAACAAGGAAGAAGATCTCATCATCGTATCCCACGGCGGTACGCAGATGGCAATCTTGGAGCGCTGGGGCCGCCCTGTCCGCGATTACTATGACTGGCAGTGTCCCTGCGGCTGCGGATGGAAGCTCTCCTTGAAGAAATCTGAAAAGTCTGCTTCAAAACCGGATGAAATGAATGCTGCAGAGCATGACACAATAGAACTGCATATCCTGGAGGAAGCCTGTTTTATCAAGCAATAACGCAAACAACCGCCACTTGCCAGGTGACGGTTTGTTTTCACAATGATTGAAACAGCTCACTAACACGATTTTTTCCAATTTCAGCATCAAAATTACTAAAAACAAAGTTGAAACTGCGCTAAACTATACCTGAAGATCAAACAAAGCTCTTCTCAAAACAGACATAAACAGTAATTTATGACTAGCTTGCGAATCTTGCGCGCGTATCCCGCGTCTGAAGTCACGGGTATTGCGCGATGAAGAATAAAAAGACGAGTGTGATAAAAATGAAGGGAATCGGAATCGATACCGGCGGGACCTGTACGGACGCCGTAATCTATGACTTTGAGACAGGAGCGGTGCTTTCGGAGGCGAAGACACTGACCACACATCATGATCTGAAGATCGGTATCACGGAAGTGCTGCGGCAGCTCCCGGATGATCTGCTGCGGGAGTGCGGGCAGGCAGCGCTTTCAACAACGCTGGCAACCAATGCATGCGTAGAAAACCTGGGCGGAAGAGGAAAAATCATTTTCCTCGGAGTGTCACGGAAAGTCTTTATGGAGACCTGGAGAAGTTATGGCTTCCGCTCTCTCAATGACATACTGCTGGTGGACTGCCGTATTTTGCCGGATCCGGCCGCTTCCGAAGAGCCCGACTGGGAAGCGCTCCGCGGGAAGCTTCCCGGCTTTCTGGCAGACTGCGACTGTGTCAGCATCGTGCAGCTCTACGCTGCCGACCATGGCGGAGCCTATGAACTGAAGGTGGAGGAGCTCATCCGGGAGATTCCCCGGTTTCAGGATATGCCCGTCATTCTGGGAAACACCCTCTTTGCCGACCGCAATGCTATCCGGAGAGGTGCCGGGGCGCTATTAAATGCAAGGCTGGTGCCGGTGGTCTGCGCATTCATGGCAGCAATCCGTGAAGTCTTTACTTCCATGCATCTGGATGTTCCCATCACGATCATCCGCAGCGACGGCTCGCAGATGTCTGAATCATTCGCGGCAGAGCGGCCTGTGGAGACTCTGCTCTGCGGTCCTGCCGCCAGCGTGATCGGTGCCTGCACCCTGTCTGACGCACCCAATGCCATCGTAGTCGACATGGGCGGAACGACGACCGATATCGCCATTGTCAAAAACCGGGTAGTAAAACGGGCAGAAACCGGAATCCAGGTCGGTGACTGGAAGACTTTTGTCAAAGGCCTCTACGTAGACACCTTCGGACTGGGAGGCGATACCCGCATCTACTATGACCGCGGCGGGAAGATCCACCTCGGAAAAACCCGCGTCCAGCCCCTCTGCTCCCTGGCTTCTGCATATCCGCAGGTTCTGGAAGAATTGGAAAAGCTGGATGGATCCGGCCGTCTCAACGTCTGCCCTTTACATGAATTTTTTATCCTGTTAAAAGATATTGAAGGGGATGAAACCGGACATTTCTTTCAAAGTGAAAAAGCGCTGTGCCGCGCCCTGAAAGAGGGGCCTCTCTCCTATGAAGCCGCCTGCAGAGTCATGGAGAAAGATATCTATACCGCCGACTTCAGCCGGCTGGAGTCCGCAAGGGTCATCCTGCGCTGCGGTCTTACTCCCACAGATTTCATGCACATCCGCGGCGACTTTACTTCCTATTCTACGGAAGCCTCCCGGCGCGCGGCGGCCTTTTTCGTGCGCAGCAGCGAGGCGGAAACCATAGAAGATCTTGCACAAAAAGCTTATGATCTCGTGACAGAACGCCTCTATAAAAACCTGGTACGGATTCTGCTGACGACAGAGTGTATCCCTCTTTCCAAAAAGCCTTTTGACGCGCAGATGGATGAACTGATCCATTACGCATGGCAGCTGGCAAGTACCAGCAGCAGCAAAAGCTTCCTGCCCCGGATTTTCGAGACGCGCGCAAAGCTTGTCGGTGTGGGGGCGCCGACCCACATTTTCCTGCCGCGCGTCGCAAAAATGCTGCGCACACAGGCTGTCCTGCCGGAGCATGCCTCTGTCGCCAATGCCGTCGGCGCAGTCACCGGCCAGGTGACTGCTGTCGTGGAGGTCAGCCTGCGCCCTGTCGCCGGGGATGATTTCGGAAGTGTGATCGTTGTCTCCCGGGATCACCGCAAAACCTTCGGTTCCCGGGCAAAAGCCCTGTCCTTTGCAAGAAAAGAAGGCCGCCGGATCGTGTCCGACCAGGCGCAGAAGCAGGGCGCCCGCGGAACTCTTGAGATCCGGGAGGATCTCCTCCGCAATGAGGCCCCTATGGGGTACGGCATGATCTGGCTGGGCGATACACTCCGGTTCACTGCCAGCGGCAGCTCCCTTCGCTAAGCCTCTGTCACAGTCCCCGATTCGAGACCCGTCTTTATTTCTTGCGGCTGCTGCCGCGGGCACAAGAAACCACGCTGTCTATTATCTTATTCTGAACAGAAAAGGGACCGGCCGCACAAACCTGGTGCGTCGGTCCCTTAATCATATTTAAAAACAAATATCTTTAAAAAATCTGTATATCGCGCTGTCCGGCAGCCGTCACGCAGCAATGATCATTTCTTCACAGGGTCGGAGACAATGACCTTGTGGTCATACCATTTGCCCTTTTCGCCGATAATGGCGCAGTCGAATTCCTCACCCAGAACCGGTACGGGAATGTCAAATCCGTAGACTTCTTCTTTCTCGCCGTCGCTGTAAGTCACTTCATCCTTGGTAGGCTCGAGGATGGAAGCGCCTTCCTTCTGCGCGTCATCCGCAGTACCCTGGAAAAGATTGAGGATCTTCTTGGAGACCAGGCTGACATGGATAGTCATTTTTCCGTTTTCGACAGTCAGAGTTCCCTTGCCGTCATTTGCTTCGTTGACATGGAACATGCTGCTGTCGGTTTTGAATGCTGCGGTATAGGTGCCGTCCTCGATCGGAGCACTTCCGGCTTCTTCTTTGTCTTCAGAAGATTCTTCCGCAGTTTCATCGCTGGCCGGAGCTGTGGGATCCAGCCCGTCGATGGCCGCTGCCATATGGTCAACATAGAGTTCCTGAACTTCCGGAATACGCCCAAGGCCTTCAATCTGGCAGTCGACGCTGTCAAAGCTGCCGTCGGCTGTGAACAAGCTCTTCCAGGAATCCTCTTCGTCGCCCGCCATGTCGTTGTTGGCGTGGTCGCCCGCCACGACCATCAGGGGGCGGAGGATGACCTTCTTGTAGCCAGCCTCTTTGACTTTGGCGATCACGTTTTCGCAGGAGGTTTCTTCCGGCTCGCCTTCCACAGTGCCGATGAAGACATTCTTATAGCCGAGTTCGTTCATCTGGTTCTGCATCTGGCTGTAGGTCACTTTGGCAACATGGGCTGTTCCATGTCCCATGAAAACAAATGCAGTTCCGTCCTCCTGTGCTGCCTCAAGGCTCTCAAAACCGGCTTTTTCTACAGCTTCCTCTACAAGTGCCTTTGCGACAGCTTCTTTATCTTCATTGAGAATCGTCTCGCTCTCGCCGACTTCACCAAGAAGAGGTTCTGCAATATTGACAGACTGAAAATCACCCTTCACAGGATCCACAGCTGCCATGAGTTCATCATATTCCGCGCCGTGCATCAAATGTGTGGGCACGATCGTGAGGTTCCTGACCCCGTTTTCCTTTGCCCTTGCCAGAGCCTGGTCCACATTGTCAATGATTTCACCGTCGCGGGCCTGTACGTGGTTGATGATAATCTGTGCCGTGAATGCTCTGCGGACGGACCAGTCGGGATATGCCGCCTGCAGGGCCTTCTCGATGCCGCCGATGTCCATAACACGGCTGTCGTTGAAGGAAGTGCCGAAACTCACTACCAGAACTTCGTTATCTCCGATCTCATCCGCATTGAGCGGATCATCCGCGGAGGCATCACCGGTGTCGCGGCCGAAATAGTCAGGATCTGCGAATTCGCCTTCCACCATCGCTTTCTGCTCATCCGTCAGGGCGTCCCATGCAGCTTTTGCCGCCGCGATGTCATCGTCCGTTGTCTCCGTGCGCTCCTGCACGTAAATCTTGTCGATCAGAGCTGCGCACTCATCCGCAGCTTCCTTGTCCTTCTTTGCGGTTTCAACGTCCAGGGGTTCATCCTCCAGGGCGTAAGCAGTATGGGCGACATAAACCGCCTCTACATCCGCGATCCGGCCAAGACCTGCGATCTGGCAGTCGACGCTCTCAAAGCTGCCGTCCGCCGTGAACATGCTCTTCCAGGAATCCTCCTCGTCGCCGGCCATGTCGTTGTTGGCGTGGTCGCCGGCCACGACCATCAGAGGACGAAGAACAACCTTCTTATATCCTGCCTCTTTGACTTTTTCGATGACCTGGTCACAAGCTGTCTCTTCGGGCTCGCCCTCGACAGTTCCGACAAAAACATTCTTGTAGCCGAGGTAATCCATCATGGACTGCATCTGGCTGTAGGTCACCTTGGCAACATGCGCGGTGCCATGGCCCATGAGAACAAATGCGGTACCGTCCTGCTCTGCCGCATCGAGGCTGTCGTATCCGGCTTCCTTTACCGCTTCCGCCACAACTGCTCTTGCAACAGTTTCCTTGTCTTCATTGAGGTCTGCCGCGTCCTCGCCGACTTCTCCCAGAAGAGGCTCTGCGACACGGACAGTCTCAAAATCACCTGCGACAGCTGTCACAGCTTCCATGAGCTGATCATACTCAGCGCCGTGCATCAGGTGTGTGGGCTGAACGACGAGGTTCTTGACGCCGTTTTCCTTTGCGCGGGCCAGTGCCTGGTCGATGTTGTCGATGACTTCGCCGTCCCGTGCCTGCACATGGTTGATAATGATCTGGGAGGTGAATGCCCTGCGCACGGACCAGTCGGGGTTGGCTTCCTGCAGTGCTTTCTCAATGCCGCCGATATCGGTCGCGCGGCTCTCGTTGAAGGAGGTGCCGAAGCTCACGACCAGCAGCTCGTTCTCGCCGATCTCATCCCCGTTGAGAGGATCGTCTGCGGATGCATCGCCGGTGTCGCGGCCGAAGTAATCGGGATCCGCCTCTTCGCCTTCCACCATTGCCTTCTGTGCATCTGTCAGGGCATCCCATGCAGCTCTTGCCGCCGCGATATCCGCATCTGTCGTCTCTGTGCGCTCCTGGACATAGATTGCATCGATCAGGGCTGCACACTCTGCAGCCAGCTCTTCATCCGTTTTGACTGCAGCTGCACTCTCTGCAGCTGTCTCCGCTGCCGGTGCCGCTTCGCTGACTGCCTCAGCCGCACTCTGCGCATTCTGCGTGCTGCTCCCCGCACCGCCGCAGCCCGCCAGAAGCGAGCCCGCCAATGCAGATGCCAACAGGATTGCTGTCAATTTCTTTTTCATGTCGTCCTCCTGCTTTTGCCGAAGATTCTTTCTCAAAAGACAATTTTCAAGAAAACCTCTTCCTGTTTATGTTTCCTGTTACCCTCTATACAAGTACAGCACAAGTATAGTCCTTTACAGACAAAAAGCGGCTGGAGAGTGCCGCCTTTTATCAATATTCATCACGTTAAAAACCGGGGATTTTTAACAGAGCTGACCATATCATTCTGCAGGCAGCAAATAAAGAAAAAAGGGGCATTTTCCGTACAAAAACGAAAATGCCCCCGCATATTCCTTCATGCAGCCGCTGTTCCCTCCGAACAGGGCCTTCTGCCTGCATCTGCAGCAAGTATCCTGGCTTGGCTTCATCCTCCGTCCCGTCTTCCCGGAAAACGATCTTTTTTCATCCAAAAGGATTTCAGATCTGTCTTGTTCCAGTGACTCCTGCGGCTTTTATGCCGCAGGCAGGGACTTCGTCTGCCTCACAGTAGCGGGGGCTGCTCCGGTTTTGAACCGGATTCCTTGTCAGGCTCCGAAGAGCACTGCAGATGCTATTCAGTTTTGTTTGCCGAAACTAGGGGTATTATAACACACTTTTCGTGTGATTTTTGTAATTTTATTACTTTTTGTAGACGCCGTATGTCTTCGCGATCTCCACCATGCGCTTTGCGTGAGGGAAGGCATCGGGAGAGATCAGCTCACATCCTGTGGCAAGGATGAAACCGCCGCCTTTTGCCATGGCGTCAATGCTCGCCTTGCACTCGGCTTCGAGCTTCTCGGGTGTTCCGACAGTCGCAGTCGTGGGCGCGACGCAGCCGATCAGGGTGGTCACATCACCGTATTTCTGCTTGCACTCGACGAAATCGGCACAATCATCCGGCGGATAGAGGAAAGAAATCGCTTCCGGATGCATACGGTTGATCTGCGCGTCAAAATAAATCTTGTCACCGCAGTTGTGGATCATGACCAGGGATCCTTTTGAATGCACGTGCTCGGCAAGTTCCTGCACCCATTCTCCCTCGAGTTCATCCCACATGTCCTTACTCATGATGCTTCCGGAAGAGAACAGTGTATCAAACATAATTCCCTGCACGCCGGTCTCCAGAAGTGCATCGCAGTACTCCTTGAGGACCTGGGTGATCACACCTGCCGTATCATGCACGACTTCGGGCTGCTCGATGCAGTCCACATACATTTCCTCCTGATTGCGCAGCATGGAAAGTGTGCCCAGCGGTCCGAAGACAAATGCGATGACGGGGAATTCACCCTTCGCCGCCTCCACAAGCTTCCTGCAGACGTCGATATGCATCATCATGCGGTCGCAGGTGCGATAGTCGACATACTGGATCTTGTCGTACTCATCTTCATCGCCGATGACCTGGTTCTTGTAATTGGGGTGCGCCGCCTCATGATCGGGATAGACCAGCTCCTGGCCCCATGCCGAGCATTCGACAGAGAGGTCGATCAGCGTCACAATACAGTCGAGGTCAAATTCCTCTTTGGCCTTTAAAAGTCCCTTTGCGCAGGTGTCAGCGTCCGTAGACCACTCGCGGCAGTTGGCACCGATCAGGTTCCTCGATACACCCGCCAGCAGGGGATAGACCGGGACACGGTCCGGTTCCTGATGGTTTAAGGCCATGACAACTCTTTCCATGGAATTCATACTGTTTCCTCCTGAAATCCTGATT
The DNA here is from genome assembly GCA_045130475.1 of Lachnospiraceae bacterium. GTDB lineage: Bacteria > Bacillota > Clostridia > Lachnospirales > Lachnospiraceae > CAG-791. The sequence continues at coordinate 51,154 of JBGUPU010000065.1, read as the reverse complement.
CCTGTCCTGTTTTCTTAATATGGATTCATTATATTTTTTACCAATTCCGTTTTTTGGAAAAACATCTCTTGTTTTAGCAATTATTTTGGAACTGAATTTCTTTTATTTTTTGACGTTTTTTACCGCACCTATTTGAACAGCACGCAGCCCGTAAAGGTCACAGTATTTCTGCCATAGTAATAAGGTGTGTCTGCGCTTTTGCAGACATCCGTGACCAGGAGCCCGTAAGCTTCCATCGAAGTAAACGCTTTATCGGGAAAGCGGCAGGGTTCATCCGGATAGGTACATTTGGCACACTGCATACCGCAGCCGCCGCTTCCCATGGGAAGAAAGTCCTCTCCTTTTTCCCTCAGCGCAGTGCAGTAAGCAAGGAAACGCTCCTTCTGCGTGACCTGTGCCTCTTCAATCGCTTCTCCGTCAAATTCATCCTCCATCTGCGCGGTGGTCTGCAGGATGATGCCCCATTTATACTGCTTTGCCTTTTTTCTGCTCTCTGCCAGGGTTCCGCAGGCGGGGGGACAGGTCCAGAGCCTGCCGTAATTTCCGCATTTGTTGGAGCTGCACATATCCCTCACTTCCTTGAGGAACTTCAGATCCTTCGCCGCAAAAATCCCTCTGCCCCGAAGACCTTTCTCTTCGGCAAGCGCAACGGCTTCTTCTTTTGTCATACCCCTTCTCCTCGTGTGCTCCGGTTCGGTCCTGCTCTTCCGGTCATGCCGTCACTGTTCCGGGAAAAACATGTGATCCATATACAGGTCGCTGAAAAGAGGACTCTCGGCAAGCGACGCCTCTTCCGACCTCTCCGCGGTCTTCGCCATTCGCTCCAGGATCGCGGGGTCGTGCGCCGCCATCACCGCACCGGCCAGAGAGCTGTTGCCCACAGTGTACATCCGGTCCAGCAGTTCCCCGGGCAAAAGGCCGATGCCGACCGCCTTCTGCAGGTTGATCTTCTGGCCGAAACCGCCTGCCAGGTATAATTTCCCGATATGGTCATAGTCCGTCCCGTAGGCTTCGATCAGGACTTCCATTCCTGCGCGTACCGCCGATTTGGCCAGCTGCACTTCACGGACATCCTTTCCTGTGAAGACAAGGCCGTCCGCAAGCGGAAAACCGTTATCAAAATAGTCATCCTCCAAAAGGCCGGTCTCGTCGATCAGTTCCTCTTTGAGGAGTTCGTACACCACTTCAAGAACACCGGTCCCGCAGATTCCTGCGGCAGGACGGCCGCCGATCGTCTGCACGTGCGCCTTTTTCTCTTCAATCTCCACACTGCACACTGCACCCGGAATGCCCGCTGTGCCGCAGCTGATATTTCCGCCTTCAAAAGCGGGGCCTGCCGCAGTGGAAGCGGACAGGATCCTTTCGCGGTTCCCGATGGCCATCTCACCATTGGTACCCAGATCGACCAGAAGGCAGATTTCCTCACTCTCATCCATACCGCAGGCGACAATGCCGCTGACAATGTCCGCACCGACAAAGGTGCTGATCCCCGGCAGGATCGTCATATTTTTATATTCATGCAAGGAGATGTCCACAGGTGTATAGGGAGCGACTCCGAGCGTGCGGCAGGGAAGTCCCTGCAGCAGGTGCTCCATGGTCGTATTCCCGCTGATCAGCATTTTCACATCGGCAGGAAGTCCGAGTTTCTCTCTCAAAGCGTCAAGGTCGCAGAGAATAGACTGCCGCAGTTCCTCTCCTTTTCCCTGATTGGACGCCTCCATGCGGCTGATGACATCCGCGCCCCAGGCGCGCTGGTGATTTACACCCGTAACCGTCCGCAGGACCTGCCCGGTCCCGGCATCCACAGCGCTCATTGCTATCGTTGTCGTACCGATGTCCACGGCAGCCACAATCTGTCCGGAAGAATCCGCACCGGAATGCGTGCCGCCGGGCCTTATCTCCGCCCGCGGCTGCTGCGGAAGGGAAAACGAAGACTCCACTTTCATTGCGGATTCATCCGGCGAGGCCACTTCCAGCCGCATTCCAGCCGCTGCCTGCGCCTTGCAGGCCAGCCGCTCTCCTCTGGCAAGAGCATTGGGTGAAAGGAGTTTGCGGTCCGCCTCCGAAGGGGCAGGTGCATCGCCCAAAAAGTGGACCCTGCATTTCCCGCAGGTTCCGTTTGAACCGCAGTTTCCCGCCAGATAAACGCCCTGCGCCTGCAGCGCCTCCATCACACTCTTTCCTTCACAGCCGGCATCCAGCCCGATCCATTCCTGTCCCATACCTGCCTCTTGTTGTATAAACAATGCCCCCACTTTCTCGCGGAGGCATTGCATCGTCAGCTGTCTACCCAGGCCTTCCGAAGCACATCCGTGCAAAACAAGGCACGCCTGTTTTTCTTATGCGCCGAGCAGCTCAAGCGCTTTCTCAGCCGCACTGGGTGCATCCTCAGTATAGGCATCCGCTCCTATGCTCTCGGCAAACTCCTGTGTCACAGGTGCGCCGCCGACCATGATTTTAACCTTATCACGGATACCGGCTTCCTCTGCCGCCTTGATCACTTCTCCCATGACAGGCATTGTGGTTGTCAGCAGTGCGGAAAGACCAATGATATCCGCATTTTCGTCGATCGCGGTCTGGATGAATTTCTCCGGAGACACATCGACTCCCAGATCGATCACTTCAAAGCCCTTGCCTTCAAACATCATGATGACAAGGTTCTTGCCGATATCGTGCAGGTCGCCCTGTACAGTTCCCATGACAACCTTGCCCTTTCCGGTCGATTCCTCACCTGCCAGATAAGGCTTGAGCACTTCGGAACCTGCCTTCATGGCACGCGCGGAAACCAGAACCTGCGGGACAAATATCTCATTTGCCTTGAACTTCGCACCGACTACATCCATGCCGGCAAGGAGTCCCTTTGTCAGGATCTCGTTTGCCTCCAGACCCTCGTCGATTGCCTGCTGACAAAGCTTGGCTACATCTTTACGTTTTCCCTTTTGCAGCATTTCGGAAATGTTCGCGAGCACTTCACTCATTTGCGCATTCTCCTTTCGTTAAAAACCCCGGTTTTTCAAGATGCTATGGCTTCTCCGGGATCAGGAGTCCCCGGTTCGGCCTGGTATCAGCAGGCTCTCCACTTCCTGCAGATATCTCGTATTGTAAATAATTATATAAATTATAAATTGAAATATCAGATTGTTTTTGTAATTATTTTGAAAAATTCGTCCGTTTTTCACCTGACAAAAACAGTATCAGGACGGCTGTCTTTTCCAGACTCGCGATTCTGTTCACCGGTACTGTCTGGGTGTGAGACCGGTCAGCTTTTTGAAGACTTTTGTAAAATAACTCTGATCCTTATATCCGCAGGCAATCGCGATCTCCATGACAGGGTAGTCAGTATTGGACAAAAGGCGGGCTGCCTCTTCAATGCGGACCCGGTTGAGATACTCCTTAAAAGTCATGCCTGTCACCTGGCGGAACAGGGTGGAAAGATAGGAAGTATTCACATGCAGAGTGTCCGCAACACTCGCCAGAGAAATATCTTCCGAAAAATGCCGGGCGATATATTCAACGGCATTTTTGACAATCCTGCTGTTTCTTTCGGGAGTCAAAAACAGGTTGTCCGTAAAGATCTCAATATTATCCTGAAATGTATAACAGATATCATAGATATTCTGTGAAGCAGCCAGTGATGTGATGAGCCGCTGATTCATTTCAAGGACCCGGTTCACATCGGCGCCGCGGTTGATCGATGCGCGGGACAGCAGTGAGCAGAGTTCTATGATACGGATCTTGATGCGGCCCGTGTCATGTCCTTCATAGAGAAGGATATGTCCGAGAAGTTCATTGAGGAGTTCTCTGGCCCGCTCCGTATTATTGACCTTGATGCAGCTGATCAGCTCATTTTCCAGCTCCACCGGATACATCTTTGCCTCGTGGAAGCCGCTGTTCTTATACAGCTGTATTGACTCGTTGATCCTGGACTGCTGCAAAAGCCTGCCCTTGTTGGCGGCAATGACCTGCCGGCTCTCCACAAGGATGCTGCGCATCAGATAATTGAAAACCACACTGATCTGATTGACCAGATCCGGCTCTATCACAGGAATCCCCGCAGAATAGTCCATCAGCCGCACAAGGGCCTCCGCCGATATGGCTTTTTCTTTATTCAGTTCTGTGATCAGCGGCTCGTCGGGTTCCTCCATGAGGAAGGGCCCCGCAACCACTGAGCCAAACTGTTTTCCCTTGATCATGACAGGATAGACAATGTGGTTCATGCCAGAATGACAGCAAAACACATAGGCTTCGCCAAAATCCCTTGCCATCTCCCCTGCCCTGACATGCTCCTGGGCACAGTTTCGTCCCGATTTATTATGACGTGCAAACTCCTTGCAGTATGGATATTTTTCTCCGTACTGCAGCAGTTCCCTGCCTTTCTCATCGATCAGAGCAATGTTGAGACGGGTAACCGCATGAAAAGCTTTCAGCATCCCTCCCAGCTCCTGCTCCGGGATATATTTAAAGACATGATTCTTTTCCATCCGTCACCCTCAGTCGTTTTCAGGCCGGCAAGGAATACTCCTGTTCCCGTCCCCTGTTGATTCCAGATGAACCTCCACCCCATGCGAAGCTGAACTGCGTCCTTTGGAGGTGGCATCAAATCCCCTTCGGGATTTATAGAAAGAGCTGTCGTCCACCATCTGAAAAATGTGAACGACAGCTTGTACTACTCTGTAATCATTTCAAAAGCAGCCCCTCTGCAGCTTCTCTGCATTTTTCCCTGCCGCGAATCATCATCATGCTGCTCCGGGGATCCAGGCTGCTTCCGCTGTCTCTCATTACCTGTCGCCGTTGAATTCCTTGACAGCTTCCACCATGGCCGCGATATTCTCGATGGGAGTATTGGCCTGGATGTTGTGGATGGTATTGAAGATATAACCGCCGTCCTTGGAGAAAATCTCCAGTCTCCGCAGGACCTGTTCGCGGACCTCTTCGGGCGTTCCGAAAGGAAGAGTGTGCTGGGTGTCAACGCCGCCGCCCCAGAAGAGGATGTCCTTGCCGTAATTGTCCTTGAGCCTCTGAGGATCCATACCGGTCGCAGAGCACTGGACAGGATTGAGAGCATCAAATCCGCTCTCGATAAAGAGCGGGATCATGTCATAGACGGCGCCGCAGGAGTGCTTGAGAGTCTTCCATGTCGTGTTCTCATGGATCCAGTCGCACATCTTCTTGTAGTAGGGAAGGTAAATTTCCTCATAGGTGTCAGGAGACATCATCAGGCTGTTCTGTGAGCCGTAGTCCGTGCCGCAGATGTAGACGATATCGATATCCGAACCGAACTCGTCCCAATATTTCTTGAAGTTCTGAATTGCGATGTCAGTACCCTGGTCAAAGACCTCCTCCACCTCGTCGGGATAGAGCAGGGGTGCCATGTACCAGTCCGCGATCGTACGGACGCCGCGGGGATGGCGGAGATTGGGTCCGGGAATGTTGTTGGCATCGCCCAGGCAGGAATAGCCGGGAATGACCTGGATGGCGCGCTGCAGGGGCTTGTACTCCTCCAGCTTTTTGTGGTGGAAGGCGATCTGCTCATCGGAGGCCAGCATATAGTCCTCGACGTTGCCGGACAGGTCGGGATCATCCTCGTCGATCTCCTCTTCCGGACGCTCCAGATTGTCGAAATAGTAGCCGCCGGCAGGCAGATGGCCGCTGGGCGCGACAGAGTCGTCTCCCTCGGGATAGACATAGGTTCCGCCCTTGCCGTCGTCATGAAGTGTGGCATTGGCAGGGATCAGGATCGGTGTGCCGCGGTATTCCCATTCCTTCCAGGCATCATTGTGATGTCCGTAGGTATCGCCGAAATTATCGAGGTTCTGCACATCGACGCCCATGACCTCTCCCAGGTCCGGATCCACGAAGGCAGTCATGGTGCTCATGTCATTGATGCGGGGAAGCTTCTTCTCGAGACCGTAATAGTCCCTCAGCTGTGCTACAACCTGGCAGTTGACCATGGATGTGCACATTCCGCCGAAGTCCACCGGCACCTTATCGGGCTCTTTATGTGCAAATGCTGTCAATACTCTCTCTTTGGATGTCATCATTGTTTCCCTCCCCGGAAGCCTAAATACGATATATCATCAATTTCTGTACAATGTATGCAGATAGTTGCCGTTTGTTAACCATTTCAAAATATGGCTTTACTTTTCTTTAATTATGATACAATGGAAAAAAGCAAAGTACACTTGCATTTTCTATCAATAAATATGCAAATCCTATCACAATTAATACCAAAAGGCACGCCGCCTGACACCCCCACTGTGAAAAGGAGCCTTTATGCGGCAGATTCCGGAAAAATATGTAGTCAAACTGGAGCGGGATATTCTGGAGGCGGAGGGAATCTTTGTCCACACTCCGTCCGCATTTGCAAAAGAAAATCTCTTTTATGTCCTTCTGGAGGCGCTCTATACCTGCGGTCCGCAGTACGAGGTACGCAGATCCGGACTGGACTCTTTTCTCATGTTTTTTATCAGAGAAGGAGAGATGCTTTTCGAATACGGAGGGCGTTCTTTTGTTGCCCGAAAGAAGGATATTGTCTTTCTGGACTGTATGCAGCCGCATCGCTATCAGGCGCTGGTCCGCACAGAATTCTACTGGTTCCACTTTGACGGAGGCGCCTCAAGAGCTTATTTTGAACACTTTCGTGAGAACAAAGGACTTCTTTTCCGGGAACAGCGCAATATGGAAGAGAACTTCGTTCTGATCCACGACCTTATGCGAAGCGGGTGCCCCGATGAGGGAATCATGTCCGTCCATGTCCACCGGATCCTCGCCCTCCTCTTTTCCTCCGTGGGCAAAAGCAGTGCGCCTACTGACGTTGTAGCCCGCGCCAAAGTATACATGGATGAGCACTATATGGAAAAACTCTCCGCCGAGCAGATTGCAGAGGCATCCAGAGTCAGCCCCTCCCATCTCTTCCGCGTCTTCCGCTCAGAGACAGGCCTGACTCCCTACGGATATCTCACAAATGTACGTATGGAGCACGCCATGAAAATGCTGCTGAACACCTCATACTCCGTGGAGGAGATCGCGGACCGGTGTGCTTTCTGCTCCTCGGCCAATTTCATCCGGGCCTTCCGGCAGAGCACGGGCGTCACGCCCCGCAGATTCCGGAAGCTGATCAGCGGCATCACCTCCGCCGGGCCCTGAGCATGAATAAACAGTGAGTCAAGCGGCTGCAAATGCCATGCTCGCATGAGCATTTGCAGACATTTGACGAGCGTCCAAACACGAGGAAGAAGCCATTTTGCATGCCCTAAGCATGCAAAATGAGCGGAATCCGAGTGTTTGGAGCGATGCGAGAGCGCCCGTGGCGCGGAGCAGCGCGTAGTTTATTCATACATGTTTGCGGGCACTCGCCCATGGCCACAAGTATGAACCGGCCTAATGTACCGGTTTTCCGGTGCACACATGCACTTCTGCCCGGCTTTTGATCTCTGCATTGGGTGTACATCTGTCACATTTTCGCCAGATAATCTGTGGTCACACGTTCCCACTGGTACTTTTTCAGATCGACGCGGCCGTCAGGACAGGGGATGCCTTCTGCTTCCAGCAGTTCAATCTGGCGGTTTCCTCCCCCGAAGGCAAAGGCTTCCGAAACCTCCCCATTTCGATTAACCACCCTGAAGCAGGGGATGCCGTCAGGATCCGGATTGACATGGAGAGCAAATCCCACCACCCTGGACCAGCGTTTGTTCCCTGCCAGCGCGGCAATCTGTCCGTAGGTCGCCACTTTTCCAGCGGGAATCTGACGCACAACTTCATAGATTTTCTCAAAAGAATTTTCTTTCTTCTCTTTTCCTTTGCGATAGGTTTTCATTTTGAAGTCCTCTGAAATAGCGGTTTCAACCTTGATGCGGAGTTCCACCCGTCTGTCCGGTTGCACTTAAAAGCATATCGTTTTATACTTTTACTTGTTTATCATGCGAAAGGAAGGAAGACATAATGATCATAAAACGCGACATCCAGTTTACACCGGCAAATGCGACCAGGCATCTGCATATTTATCTTCCCGAAAGTTATTCACAGGGACATGAGCTGTACCCTGTCATGTATTTTTTTGACGGACACAACCTGTTCAGCGATGAAGACGCCACCTTCGGCAAGAGCTGGGGAATGAAGGATTTCCTGGAAAACTGGGGCAAGGATATCATCATCGTCGGTTTAGAATGCGGGCATGTCGGCAATGAGCGGCTCAGGGAATATTGCCCCTATACCTTCCATGGACACTTCTGGGGAGGAACACTGAACGGGACAGGCCGCACCACTTTACAGTGGATGGTCTCCGAGCTCAAACCTCTGATCGACCGGGATTACCGCACCTGGCCCCATCGCGAGGCAACCGGCATCGGAGGATCGAGTATGGGCGGTCTCATGGCACTTTACGGAGCTGTCTGCTTCAACGACTGGTTTTCCAAAGCCGCCTGTGTCTCCAGCACCATTTCCCCCTGTATGACTCCTCTGCGCAGGGATATTAAAAAAGCGGATATCCAGGGAGACACCCGCATTTATCTGTCTTTCGGGACGGAAGAGGCTTTTCGTCCCCATCCCACAGATCCCTTAAAGAGCCGCACTGCTCTCCAGAACCTGACGATCCAGGATGACCTGCGCGCGAAAGACGCCACGACAGATTTCTTCTGTCAGGTCGGAGGAGGACACAATGAAGCCAGCTGGGAAAAACAGGTCCCCCGCTTTATGGACTTCTTATGGATGTAATTCCCGGTTGTCACTCACGGATGCAAATCTGTAAGGAATATCTGACTGACAGCAGTCTGAATGCGCTTTTGCCCGAATAAAGTCTGCGCCTTTGCGGCAGAGCCGCAAAGGCGCTTTTTTTGTATCGTGCAGCCTCTCATTCAGGCGCAGAAATAAATATCATACCAGACGAGGAATGTGTAGATGGTCCAGATTTTGCGCCAGAGATCGGAATTGCCGCCAACATATTCGTCATAAATCGCCTGGAGTTCTTCTTTACGGAAGAATTTTGCGGCGCTGTCTCCGGTCAGCTTCGCGCGTACATCCGCATTGTAGCGTTCGTCTGCCAGCCAGATCCTGATGGGAACGATAAAGCCCAGTTTTTTGCGGAATGCGATCTCTTCAGGCAGTACTTTTGCCGCTGCTGTACGGAAGGCGACCTTGTTCTGCTCTTCGTTGACTTTAAAGCGGGAGGGCATCCTGGCCGCGATATCAAAAATGCGGCGGTCTGTGAGCGGCATGCGGATCTCAAGTCCCGCAGCGGTGCTCATTTTATCCACGTTGAGGTAAATATCTCCCTCAAGCCAGATCTGGATATCCACATTTGACATCTTGGCGAGCGGATCCAGTCCTTCGGTCTCCGAATAGATATCTTTGACGAGGTTGATGGGGAGATTCTCAGGATTGTAACGCAGAAGAATCCTTTCCTTCTCGTCCTCCTTCATGATGTTCGTGTTGCCCACATAGAAATTCTTGAGATTATCTCCGTAGCGGGGCGCGTTGCGGTACATGTTGTAACCGCCGAAGAACTCGTCAGATCCCTCACCGGAATAGCAGAGCTTTGTGTTCTTCGCCGTTGCCAGGCAGCCAAGCGTGAAGGCAATCGCGGAGGCATCGCCCAGGGGCTGTTCCATGTTCTCCATCACATAGGGCACGATGGCAAAATAGTCCTCCGGAGTGATCCTGCAGCGGGAAAATCCCCTTCCCAGAAGATCTGCCGTCTGTTTGGCAAGTCCGGACTCGTCGAACCTTGCCTCATCGTATCCGCAGGAATCCGTCATCTTCGCATCCGACATGGCAAGGACATAGGAGGAATCCACGCCTCCCGACAGGAAAGAATCCGCCTGTTCGTCCGGATCCTTTACCTCTTTCATGATCTCCTGCAAAGTCGTATGGATCTCATCGGCCCAGTCTTCGAGCGAGCGGCTTTCATCCGGCCTGAATTCAGGGGTGAAATACCGGGTAATGACAGGCTTCTCTCCTTGTTTCCACACAAGGTAACGCCCCGGCATGAGCTTTTTGATCCCCTTGAAGAAAGTGTCTTCTCCGGCCACATAGGTAAGGCTCAGATAGATCTGCAGCATATCCTCATTCAGTTCCCTGTGATATGCAGGATCTGCCAGGATATCGCGGATCATGGTTCCGTAAAGAAACTTCCCGTCTTCCGTCAGGCAGTAGTAAAAAGGCTTTGTTCCGAAAGGATCACGCAGGCAGAACAGCTCCTGCTTTTCCTGATCCCACATGGCAAAAGCAAACATCCCGTGCAGATGCATTCCCAGATCATGTCCCCATTTCTCATAGGCACGCTGCAGAATCACGGGCTCCCTTTCCTCTCTGGTCAGCGCGTCCGCCCCCTCGATCCCGAGCTCTGCGCACAGCGCTTTCCAGTTTCTGATATGTCCTCTATATGTCCTGATTTCTGTCATTTTTCTACCTTCTATCAAAATGCCATCTCTTTTACGATTGCATCCAGTTCTTCGTCCGCTGCCTTTCCGGGTTTCCAGAGCATGTGCTGGCCGTCACCCTTGTAACGGGGAATCACATGAAGGTGGAAATGGGGCACGGTCTGTCCTGCTGCTTCCTCATTATTCTGAATAAGATTCACGCCGTCTGCATGAAGACGTTCTTTCATGCGGATTGCCATCTGACGGCCGATCTTAACCGCTCCGGCCGCCCAGTCTTCCGGAATCTCATAGATATTGGCAAAGTGGTCCTTGGGAAGCACAAGCGCATGTCCTCTGGTTGCAGGACCAAGGTCCAGGATCACGCGATAGTTCTCATCTTCATATAATGTTCTGGAAGGAATCTCACCATTGGCAATTTTACAGAAAATGCAATTACTGTCTTTCATCTCTACCTCCTGATCATTTCGCATTTCAAGACCTGCGCACAAGTCTGACACAAGACAATCTTATCATTGCGAAAAAAAGGCGTCAATGATGCATTCCCTGAGCAGATTCATGCAGAATACATGAAATCATGACCGCATGGATGATCCGGAGCGCTCCTGTCACGCTAGCGGAAGATAAATTCCATGCGTCCGAAGCGCACATGGTCTCCCTGCTGCAGAGAACGGCTCTCATTGGGCTGCAGTCGCTCTCCATTCAGCCAGGTACCGTTTGAACTGTTGAGGTCCCGAACAGTCATTGTCCCGTCCCTGTCCAGAGAGAATCGAGCGTGCATGCGGCTCACACTGCTGTCATCGAGGACCTGGTCCACATAATCCTGCATTTTTCCGACTACACAGGGAAGACGGGAGAGGCTGATCTGCTCCCCTCTGCTGCTTCCTGTTCCGTACAGCCCCGCTGCCGGCCGGGTATCCGGACTCAGCAGGCAGGTCTCTCCTGGAGGGACGGAGGGGCGAAGTGGCTGCAGCAGTACCTTATTTTGTCCCTCGGAAGCATAGGGAGTGATTCCTGCTCCCGAGTAAGGACGCGGAGGGTAATATGCTGCGGAAGATTCCCAGGGTTCAGGCTCCGTACACGATGCCGCCACAGTTGTTTCGGTTTTTAATTTCCTCTGCCTGTTTCCTCTGCGGAAAAAATATGTGATCAGGATCACTGCTCCGACAACCGTCAGACTCCCTCCGAGTGCTTCTGTCAGGAGCAGGCGGCTCTCTTCCAGTTCCAGAAGCAGACCTGCTGCCAGCAGCACAATCCCGGCTGCTGCTGCAGCTGCCGCCAGGACAGGGATCCAGAGGCCTTTCCCTGGAGATTCTCCACTGTCTCTGTTCTCCCCAGAAGATCCTGCATCTCTTGTCTCTTCCTCTCCGGATACAGAGTACATGTATTCCGGAAAAACAGATGCCTGTATCCGTTCCGGCGCGTGAGCTTCTTCAAAATCCGGTCTATATGCCGGCGGATATTCCCGCCCATATTGTTCACCAGCGTTCCTGCTGTCTCCGTCAACCTGCAGTCCCAAATCCTCCAGCATCTGGGCCCGGAGGTAAAAACCGGGCTTTTCGGCCATCATGCACAAACGGTAGATCAGAGCTGCCGCCTGTTTATCGCGGCCGTCCACCCTGTCCGCAAGAAAAGAAAACAGGACCTCCGGACCCTGCTCCTGTTCCTGGCCCGGATAATATGCGAAACAGCATTCCTGCTCCCTGAAATCCAGATAGATACATGCGGGATCCAGAATCAAATGAGATGTATCCAGCAGATATTCCGCCAGAGTTTCCTCCGCATGAAGGAGGTCTTCCAGTATCCTGCGCAGATCTCTGCTGCGGACCTGCCGCCTGTCATACAGATCTTTCAGACTCTGCCGGGAGGAGATGTCATAATACAGATATTGGCGGGTATCGATCGTACGGCCGCTGCAGGACAGAAGCCCCTTGATCCTGTTTGCCGCCAGCATCTTGTACTGGTAATTTTCCCTCAGTTCCGGAGGACATTCCAGAACCATATAATTATGTGCCGCATCACTGTAAAAAGAAATCTTTCTGCCTTCCGCCATTGCTTTTTCATCCTCTCATATCAGTCTGCTGCATTTGCAGCGCGCGAAGTCAGATTCAGGATCCTGCGGACACGTCTGTAATCCCGGGGTGGATCTGTTTTCCTCGCTTTCTCCTGTACGCCGAGTATCCAGTGTCTCTGCTCCCTGAAAAAGTCCAGTCCAAAAAGCGGCGGCTCCATTGCCGCATTTGCTTTTACACTGACCGTGCTTCCCCCGCCTGCTGCCGTTTCTATCCTCGAAAGCATGAAGAGTTTCTTTCCAAACTGTTCAGAGGCCGCTTCTTGCCCGGAACGGTCCTCCTTCCCTTTCTCAATGCTCTGACGATAGCTCAGCACATAGCAGTCCTGTGACAGCAGACACCTGTCATATAAATAAAAAGAGAGATAGAGTACCATCACTAAGATTCCCAGCACAATCGGGATGACCAGCGCAGCCTCCACAGTGAAATATGCCTCCGCCTCCGCTCTGTCTGCTGTCTGTCCGCCTGTCATTTCTCTCCTCCCTTCTTTTTGTACATGCAGGTTTACCAGTTGAGTCCCGATATACGTGCTGCCAGAATCCCTCCCCAGGCCGCTGCCGCAAATGCCAGAAACGGCATGCGGGTTTTCCTTCCCGCCTTTTGAAACAGAATCAGAACCCCGCCGCAGGCAGCTGCAAGCACAAGCGCACACATCAGCAGTGCCCAGGTCATCCACGTTCCCAGCATTGCTCCTGCGATGAGAAAACAGATCCCGTCCCCGATTCCTGCCGCGCCGCCGGACAAAAGAGCCAGCACAAGGAGAAGCGCTCCGGGCAGAAGAGCTCCTGTAAAAGCCGGTATTTCCCACCTTCCGGTCAGGATCTCTCCCGCGTTCAGGATCAGGGCAATAAAGCCGGCAAAGGCACACAGCCTGACGCTGATCTTCCTCCTTCTGAGATCCTGTACCGCACAAGCTGCCAGAAATATGGTACATGCTATCTGCCGCAAGCTTTCCTCCGATGCTAAAAAAGCGCTTTTCACTTTCATCCTCTCCTGCACGATCCAAATTTAGATGTACTCTGTTTTCTGTCTTTCCCGTCGGCAAATACCGATCAATCCTTCTTTTTGAATTTCACGTTTTTTAACACTATATCCAGCTGAGGCTGTTGCACGCATTCATAGCACGCATCGCTATCCACCTTCTGTACAGTTTTTTTCCGACTTTTCGCAAACAGCAGTTTTTTCAGCATTTTTAAGCCTTTTTCGCTTGAATAATCCACTTTATCCACAGACTTATCCACATTTTTGACATTTTTACAGCAGATTTCCCCAAAATCACACTCAATAACGAAAATATAGTTATTTTTTACCTCTGTCTGTTCGCATACTGTCCTTTATTCAAAATGATGAATTATCAGGATCTGTGAGGCCATGCCCGCACTTCGGACAGGCATGCAGGTGCGAGCCGGCCTCCTGCATAGTCTCCTCATGGGTGGTCCTCATAAGCCTTGAACAGCTGCGGGAGCTGTGATAGCGGTCCCCGTCCGGCGTGATAAAGACGCTCCCGCTTTTTGCGGGATGGCAGTATTCGCATGGGTGATAGATACTGCCGTCATTTGCGCGGAGATGATCCAGGTCAGAGGCATCCACTTCCCTAACACGGGGATTGAGATAGATACAGTCGGGATCCGTGTGATAGACGACACCGTTTTCTGCAACGATCACATGATCGCTGCGCCTTCCTCCGGCTCCTTCTCCTGCCTCTGCAGTGCCGCTCCCGATCCGGTAGCCGGTCCATGCATGCCCATAATACCTGCTGCGGATCTTAAAATCGGGACCGTTCAAAACAGGGATAAAAGGTCTCGTCCGATAATCCGCCCGTATATCCACTATGTCGTTTCCCGAAAGTATACTGGTCCCCAGGAAGGATATGCCTCTGCTGCCGCCGCGCAGGCAGGTGCTGTCCATATATTCCGTTCCCAGATGATTTCGTACACTGCCGGAGACAAAGGCCAGGGATAGAATATCTCCCGCCGCCTGCGGAATATTGATTCCGCTCTCCCGGCCTGAGCCTGCATCCCCGTTTCCTCCTGTCCCCCCGGCAGCATATTCCCTGTACCAGGCATATTCACAGATCTGATCCCCTGTCTGCTGGAGTGCAGCAGTGACACGACTCTGCAGACGGACAACATCCAGAAGGAAAATAATATTGCAAATGCAAAACAGAAAGAGAGGGAGTACCAGAGCTGCTTCCACGGTCATACTGGCGGAGAAAGCGGCGATGTTTTCCTGCACCTTATATCTGCTGCTGTTTTCTGTCCGGAGAGACTTTGTATTCACTGTTTATGTACCTCCCGGGCAGCGGGAGGCAGTTTCCACGGCTGCCCGGATTACTTTGCCTGCTGCTTTTTGCAGGACACCTGTTCCGGTGCAGCAAAGCACCGCCGTTTTCTCCGCCGCTTTCTCTTCCTTGTTTTACCTTTTTCCCTGTTTGTCCGGGCTTAAACCTATGCTCAGTCGTACCCTTCGCACTTTGTCAGGACGAATTCGTATCCATAGCGGCTTTTCACATCTGCCTTCATGGAAAAAGTATCCAGACACCAGTCCATACGGAAGCTTTCGTTTCCCTCCGTCTGCCTGATATCCATCTCCATAATATCCATCGTGCGAAGACTTTTCACAGAGCTGCCTTGCAGAAACAAAAGCGCCTGCAGATACTCTGTATACAAAAGGCCTGTCTTACTGCCTCCGCCCTGTACAGAAGACTCCGGCGCCAGAATTCCCAGAAGAGACGTCTGCCATGTCTCGGAAGACTTCAGAAGCGGTACGCGTTCTCCGTTGAACAGAGCCTTCAGGTCCCGGACAGATTCCAGATAAGCCCATGCAAAGAGCAGGGCTGTTTTCAGGACTTCCTTCAGTTCCGGATTGAGCAGGACAAGCGAAACGATCGCGGCCAGCAGCTCCGCCTCCCTCATCCGGGACTGGTCTGTAAACAAATAGGCGCAGTTGGCTGCTTCACGGATCAGCAGCAGCCTTTCCGCAATCTTCTCCAGACTGTCCCTGTCCGAGTCCCCGCCTGTCAGGATGTACTCTATCTGATATTTCATCTTTCCCTTCTCCAGAGGACCTGTATAGCAGCCGCACTTCTCTGCAATATACAGGTCAAAGAGGGCTTCATCGGCGCGCGGATATCCGTGTGTATTGGACGAAAGAAGTGCATCTCCATAGTGGATGCTTCGTCTTGACAGAACATCAGAGGACACAATGGCAGCGGAAATCCCGGATGTATCTCCGAAGACCTGTCTCAGAATCGGGAGCAGACGGAATTGATCCATCTCTTCAAGCCCTTTTTCCGCAGTATTATCTCCTTCTTCCTGCGCTTTCTGCCTCTCTTGCGCCGTGTAGTTTTCCCGCGCCTCTTCCCTGGCACGGCGCATCTGCTCGCGGAGATCCTCCCGTGCCTCTTCCCTTTGTTCCTCCCATACAGAACCGTCATCGAGAAGTCCCTGCCAGGTATCCGCATCTGACAGGATCTCCGACAAGACCATACCGGCAGGGTCTGCCGACATATAGGCGTACACCTGCTCTCTGAGGGCTCTCGCACGGTCATCTGCCGCAAAGCGTGCGGCATCCAGTGTCAGGTTCTCCAGGTGCGTCCCCGTGAAATCCGCGCCTCCGGTCTCAAGGTTTTCAGACATATAGGTCTGCAGATGCTGCTGTACCTTCTCTTTTGAGGCAGTTCCTGTTCCGTAGGAAGCGTCAATAAAATACAGATCGTATTGCTGCAGAAGCTCCCGATGAAACTCTCCCAGCACAGACCGGACCGCTATATTTCCCGCGGTCTCGGTCTGCATGCGGACTGCATTCATCCTCGCCCCTTCCACCAATGTCAGAATCAGGGACAAAAGCACTGACAGGGTCAATGCCAGAAAGACAGTCAGATATCCGTCCGTACAGCGATTCAAATCTGTCTTCCGGCAATTTCTCATGTCCTGTACTCCCCGCCGCACCTGCGGCTTTTCTGCATCCTTTTCCCTGTGTCAGACAAACGGACTGCGGCTTTTTTCCCATCCGATGATCTGGTTGCTGTCTGTGGTGATCTTCTTGAAAATTTTCGTCACAAGATCATTGATCTGCTTTTTGAATACGATCACCAGGCCGATCAGGACCACTATGATCAATATGATTTCCACTGTGCCCATTCCGGATTCATCGTTCCAGAAATCACATATTCCTGCTCTCATATTTCCTCCTTTTGCTCTTGTCAGTTGTTCCTCTCCATGACCCGGAGATCTGCTCACATGGAAAAGCTGAAGTAAGCCGGCACCATGATGATCAGCATGGTGACCCCGAGCATGATCATCATCGGGAAGAGGAGCCTGGTTCCTGCTTCCTCCCCCAGCTCCCTGGCCAGATTTTTTCGTTCTTCAAAGGAGCTCTCCGCCTCCTCCCGCAGAACCTGCAGCAGTGTGTCATTTCCCCTTCGAAGATTCTGTACCAGGAGTGTACACAGCTTTGTGTACTGCCGCAGATGACACCGTCTGCCGAAATGCATGTAGGCATCGGCTTCCGGAACTCCGCTGTCCAGCTCATTGCAAACCAGCAGCACTTCTTCATAGAGCCATCGTCCTGCCTTCTTCCTGTTTTTCCCTCTCGGCTTTTTTCCGCCGGAGCTTTTCCGGTTTTTCTGTGCTGTGCGCTTCTGCAGATATTCCTCCGCACATTTGTAAAAAACATTGCGCACACTCATCCCCGCCCCCATATAGAGCACGATTTTGCTCGTGAGCTGAGGATAGTCGATCGCGAGCTGTCTGTTTCTCTCCCGTGTCTTTTCATGCAGGCGATAGTCGGCTGCATACCATGACAGAAGACAGACCACAATCCCCAGGATCAGAATGCCGCCGCTCACATCCTCGACATTCTCCCGCCATGAAACAGCGGTTTCTCCGGCAGAAGCCGGCAGCATAAAACTCTCTTTGTCCGCGCTCTCCTTCTCTGCGTTGAGAAGCGCCCTGCCGACTGCGTCCTGCCGTATTTCCTGCTCCGTGCGGACAGGAGCGCGGACCACAAAGTCCATTTTTTTCTGAAAGCGATAGTCTCCGCATGTCAGCAGGGCTGTCAGTTCGACCTCCTCTGCCTGGTCCTGCGAATAGTCTTCGTTGAAAATGCTTCCGTCCGTGTCCAGGACTGCATACCGGCTGCTCTCCCAGGCAAGGGTAAAAGGCTGCACCTGCGCTGCATCCGGCATGACCAGCGGGAACCGGATCTGCTCCGCAGATGCATTTTCTCCCAGAAGGATGTCCGGAAACTGCTGCAGAAGCTCCTGTGCCTTTTCCTGCGCTTCCTCTTTCGTAAGCTGCCTTGCATGGACGGTGACGGTATATGTCCCATAGTCCTCTATTTTTCCCCGCTTTTCCTCCTGCGGCGGATCCGGAAGCGCAACGACCGTGAGCTGCCGGTCATCGCCCCCGGTATCATCCCTTAGGACACTTCCGTCCTCCTGAAGAAGGCCGGAGGAAAAAGTCCGGACATGGATTGCTCCCGCAAGCAGGACGCCGGCAAACAGAAGGAGCAGAAGCCGTTCAAACTTGTCCATCCGGTACAGGATCTCCTCCCGTCCGGCTTTCAATGACGGGTACAGGATCCGGAGATCGTTCCGCACGCCCTCCTCTCCCGGGACCAGCAGGTCCTTTCCCCGCCTCCTGCGCCTGTCCCTGTAAGCTTCCAGCTTTCTGATCATCCACTGAGCCATCCTTCTGAAAGGCCTCCGGAAGGGGGGATCCCGCGCATACGCCGGAAGGTCCTGGCCCAGGGACAGGACCGCGAGTGCCGCAAAGGCGCACAGAAACAAAATATACGATCCCGTGTAGACTCCGGAAATTACTTTCTCCACTGCGCATCCTCCTATGAAAAATTGATAAATACACAGCCCTCATCAGAGGGCGGTTCTTCTAAAGTTCAATCGCCATGATCCGGTCCGAGATCAGGACTGCCGCCAGATACGCGGCAAGACAGCCTGTCATAAATAGCACACCTGCTGCATTGTGATAAAGAACAGAAAAGAATCCCTCTGTAGTCAGCCCTAGATAAAAAATGATAAAGAACGGAACGCCCTCCATGATTTTCTGCTCAAACTTCCTGCTGCTCATGAGGACATCTATCTCCGTGTCTATTTCCATTCTGTCCCGGATCACTTCTGCAGTCCTTCCCAGGATCTCCGGCAGATCGCCGCCGCTTCTGCGGGCGATCGTGAAGACCTCCGCAAATTCGCTGATCTCCTCGATCTGCCATCTCGCGGCAAACTCGGCGAGGAGCTTCTCCAGGGGAATCCTGTTCTCTATCCCCTTGCCGATCCTTTTCATTTCACATGTGATCATCGCTTTTTCACCGAACTGGAACTGCATTTCCTGCAGGCACTCGATGAATGCGTTCTCTGCAGAATATCCCGCTTTCAGAGCTGTGATGACCGCCGCCAGCGCCTCCCGGAACTGGGCAGACAGCTCCTTTTTATCCTGGTGCAGCTTCTCTCTGCTCCGTCTCCTGTAGTAGGGAACCAGGAGCGGAGCCAGAAATACTGCCGCCAAAGGGGAGTCATAAAACAGATAGGCGATCACACCGATCAGCACTGCACCTTCCAGCAGAAAAACGGGGTTTTCCGGCCGGACAGAGCTCTTCCTGTGTCTGCCTTTCACTCTTCGTTCTCTTGTCCTTTCTCTTCGTCTCATTTTCTGCCCTTCTTCCGGATTCTGTATTATCCCTTCTGCCTGCTCCGTTGTTTTGTGCCCTGCATTTATGCCCAGGGGCACTCCACGCCTGCCATGGCCAGTTTGTCTCTGGACAAAAGCTGTCCGGTACGTTCCCAGCTGCCGAGGATCTTTCCGTCTTTTTCGCCGTTTTCACGGAACCGGAAAAGGGGAGATGTCATCACAGCTCCGTCTTCCAGTCCTGTGACCTCACAGATCTCAAGGAGTTTCCTGCTGCGGTCCCTAAGGCGTCCCAGATGGATGATCAGATCAATGGCAGAGGCAAGCTGTCCCCGGATTGCAGGCAGCGGGAGATCCATGCCCATCAGAATCATGGTCTCCAGACGGGCCAACATATCCTGTGCGCTGTTTGCGTGGCCTGTGGAAAGGGATCCGTCATGTCCGGTGTTCATCGCCTGTATCATATCAATCGCCTCGCTCCCGCGGACCTCACCGACAATGATCCGGTCCGGGCGCATGCGCAGGGCGGAGCGGATGAGGTCACGGATGCTGACAGGGCGGCATCCCTCCACATTTGCGTTCCTTGCCTCCAGACGCACGAGATTCTCGATGTGCCGGATCTGGAGTTCCGCGTTGTCCTCGATGGAGATAAAGCGTTACTACACAGCGTTAGTAAAATACTCAGTATTTATGCGACTCTCAGAGAAAAAAGCACTCTAATTGCAGAGTGCTTTTTCTCATTTTGTAGCTTATTTGTCTCTTATTTTTTTAATACTTTACTTGCCGATTTTATCAAAAAACTGCTCAAACTTGAAAAATTCATCAAGTCGAATATATTCAAATTTACACTTGCATATTTATGAAATCTATGATAATATACTTACAGAGATAAAAACCCGCATGAAAATATCGTAAAGCGCAAAAAGTCGGGTAGAAGCGCAGAAAGATTGCACAGTGTGCGTTATGACACTGCAATCTTTCTGCGCTTTTTGTTTTTTGCTGAAAGGAGAAAAGCATATGGGCAGAGGGTATACAATCCCAGTTTTTCATACAGAACATGCAGACGATGAACAGTTAAAAGTCCTGCAAAGCGTATTTGAGACTCTTTTACTTTCTGATATTACTTTTGTCATTATCGGCAGAAGTGAGGACAAAGAAAAAGCTCTTGATTTAGTCGTTATTGGTGACGATGTGGATAAAGAGGAGATTCTTTCTATCTGTCAGGAAGTCGCTGAGATGTATAAAGACGGTAACGAATTTACATCTATTACTGCGGAGCTTTGACATGAAAAAGAGAACAGTTACAGACCTTGATGCAGTTATATATGGCCTGCATGTAAATATAACGCCATTGTCTATTGATGATTTTAGCTACATCACAAGACGTACAAGATACTTTTGTGAAAAAGATAATATGTCTTGGCTGGCGTGCTATTCCACAACAGATTCAAGTACAGCTAAACAAGACGTTATCAGGTCTGGGAAAAGGGGTCGCCCACGAAAGATTGTCAAAGGGTCGAAAGTAGATGGGCATGTGCATATATCTGTCAAAGGCAATGCTGACAAGAGCGCATATAGTACCGCACATAAGATAAAAAATGACCTTGATTTACATTACTGGAAGAAGATTTGCAAGGTTGAAAGCAAAGGGTCGTGCACCGGAGCACACGCAAAAAACTGGGTTCAATATTCATTTAGACAAGCTGATATAGAACGCTCTGGCGGTGAGTTTGATTTTAAGGAATTTGCTAAAGAATGACTATTTATTTTGCAAACTTTTTTCTATCCGAAAAGCTCTGAGAGTCAGTGTTTATGCGACTTCCAGAAGATTTGAGAGCAGTCAAAAACGATATTATTAATATAGCTAACAAGTAATACTTAATTCTAACAGAAAGGAAGTACAGATTATGTTGTCCTATGATGAAATTCGTAAACAGTCCAGAAGTGATATTGCACTAATGAATGTTTTTACATTCATGGCAATGCGTCCAAGTTATTTCATCTGGAAAGTTGAAAACGAACCGATGGAGAAAGTGTTCTGTGTTCGTGTCTTTTACCAGAACAGCAGGACGGGGAATAAGCAGATTCATTCTTACAATTTTTACCGTTCAACAGAAGCCGAAGAAGCAGATAGATTCATTACTGTTGTTTGTAATGAGTTTCACACGACACTTACAGGAGACCCAGTTTTTTAATCTTACGAGGTAACAAATAATGAAGAATATGATGAGCAAAAAAATATATGGAAAGCAGTATAGTGATTTACCGTTAGCAAGTGAAATCATTGTAGACCTGAAATTGCAGATATTTAGATATAAAATTTTGACTCTTTCTTTATCCGCCGCACTCGTTATAGCTCTGCTGATTGATAAGGTGATAGCAAATGTATAACATACCGTGGATAAAAAGCGTGAGTGATATAGACCTCTGCTATATACATCTGCTCTCCCTCTGCCGGCTGTATCGTTACAATCCCCGACATGATCCAGAGCAGAGTATAAAGTTATCACAGGCAGAGGCACGACACATAACAAGAGTGACTGTATTACTGAGAACAAAGAACGAAGAGCCGTTCAAGTCTGTATACTATCTGCCACATGATGAAGCCGAAGTATTCAGAGATAGATTCATATCAGATTTTACAGCTAAACCGAAAGAAGGTGATACAGCATGAAAGCCACAAATGACCAGTTACTCAGCATGATGTTATCAGGTCAATCACAAGCTGATATTGCCCGAGAGCTGAACATGTCAAAACAGCAAGTTTGTCGGCGTGTGAATACAGAAGAATTTCAGACCTTATTATCGCAGTACAGAAAAAGAATATTAGATTCTGTTTATGCAGACCTGACAGCAAATGCCCGAAAAGCTGTTGATGTACTTGTACAGCTACTGGATAATCCGAATCCGTTTGTGCAGTATAACGCCGCTTGCAAAATACTGAACACTTTAACAGATTACAGTGTTGTACAAGACCTCTTCCGTGACATCGAAGAATTGAAAGAAATTCAAAGAAGTGAACAGCAGAACCTTTGAGCCTGCGATTCGTAAATTCGAACACAAAGATTAACAAATATGAATATTAGCGCATAGGGGGTGTATACACGATGTTTAGCATCACTAAACACGACGGCACAAATAGCTTTCGACCTCAGATTTTTTGAGCGTCAAAAAAAAGAGCGTCAATTTTATACCTGTCCAGGAAAAAGGGGGTTTATGAAGAATGAACACGCTGTTGAGGCAAGCACAAAAAGAAGTTTGTAGATTGAAGTCATTAGATAGCGTTTACGGCACGGCTGAAATCTCAATCTTTATTGATTTCAGCAGACGCCCAGAAGAGACAGAAAACCTGACAGGATACCAACAGTATCTTACTGCACTTGCAGAGAATGATAACGACATAGCAAAAGCAATCGAAGCGTCGGGATTAAGTCAAGATTCTGTTGTGACTGAACCGATTATCGAAGAGCCGTTTTTACTCTGTCGTGCCAAAGTTACAAAGTTACAAGAAAAGAATCTATTAAACAAATAATGGAGGTAATGATCATGCCGAATATGTACGTTAATCAGATGAAGAGAGTCATGGAGAAATACTTAGAACAGCAGAAAGCAGGTAATGAGCAGATTGTACGCAATCGAGATTATTACATGCCTGAAATTGCAGAAGAAAAGAATAACACTATCAGAGCAAAGCAAGCAGAACAATATACGGCTGCCCAGAATGAAATTGAAAATATTTTTTCTAATGTACGCCGCTATCTTGCAAATGCGAATTTCCCGAATGTCGGTTATCTGACTGCTGATAGATTTCTGTTTGAGTCTGGCATATCTCTTTCTCCGGCAGAAATTGAAGGCTTCGTGGAACGGTATAAATCAAACTTTACCATGCTCCGCATTATCTCTGATTTCATCAAGAGACAGCCAGAGTCATTAGCATTGAACAAGATTGAAATACATTTACCCGCAGAGCTGTTAGATGTCTACAAATGGTTTGCAGAGGAAGCATTGAAGATTCTTTACAAGATTTCCGTAAACGGTCTGATTCTTCAAGACCCGATAGAGATTAATCTCTTTGACAGTGATGCTTTAACCACTGTTCACGACAAGTTAGAAATCATCGGTGACGGACACGGATTATCTGATTATGGATCGGCAGACGTTCCAGAGTCTGCAAAGCATCAATTTGACACTGTTCTGCTGACTGCACACACTGCACAAGCGAATTTATACAGCAGAAGCGTGTAATAAGTCGTTCAAAGCGTCTGAGAGCGTCTGTATTGAGTTTTGCGCTGTTTTTAGTATATCTGCACACGAATGAGCTAAAGTCGCTTAGAAACGATTCTGAGCAGTTTTATGAATATAGAGGTTATTTATGGATAACATTAAAATCCCTACAATGCTAACAATAAATGAGACTGCAAAAGTCACAAATCTGCCTGCACACTATATTAGACAGCTTTGTTGGGATAACAAAATTGTATACACAAAAGCGGGCAATAAATATCTGGTGAATCTTGAAAGGCTGATTGAATATCTGAATACACAAGATTCTGCATAATAGCTTCGTACAAGTGCGCCGCTCCTTTATTCTTGCCATTGTGCGCACTTGTGACTATATACTCCTTTCATTTTTCATAGACAGCAGACTGATTGCGCTAAAGCGTTATTAGTCTGCTGTCACAATATCAGAGCAATGAGCAGTATTAAATCTAACGTATATACGAATAGTATTAAAACTCATTGATTTTAGTATCATACTGTGCTATATTATTAGTAGCAGTTTTAACGTTCGTTTGATTTGATACAGAAAGGAGTCAGACATGTGTATTTACGGATATTGCAGAATCAGCACAAAACAGCAGAGCATTGAAAGGCAGATTAGAAACATCAAAGCAAGCTATCCCGATGCAGTGATTTTTCAAGAAGCATATACGGGTACAAAGTTAGACAGGCCCGAGTGGAACAAGCTGTTTAAGAAAGTAAAAGCAGGAGACACACTTGTATTCGATAGTGTCAGCAGAATGAGCAGAAATGCAGATGATGGAATCAAGACATATTTTGAATTGTTTGACAGAGGTGTAAATTTAGTATTTCTCAAAGAAGCATACATAAATACAGATACCTATGCAGACAGTCTGAAAGACAAAATTGAGCTGACTGGTACAGATGAAGATGAAATCTTCAAAGGACTGAACAATTATTTTAGAAAGTTAGCTCAAAAGCAGATTCGTATTGCTTTTGAGCAGTCACAGAAAGAAGTTGATGATTTACATCAACGTACAAAAGAAGGAATTGAGACAGCACGCATTAACGGTAAGCAGATTGGGCAGAAGCAGGGGGCAAAACTGACAACAAAGAAATCTATTGAAGCAAAAGCACAGATTCAGAAGTACAGCAAAGACTTTGATGGCACTCTTCCCGATGCAGATGTAATGAAACTCACAGGTCTGAGCAGAAACACATATTACAAATACAAACGTGAAATGAAAGGTCTGCACGGCTATGAAGTGAACATTGGGAATGATACTGTTACAGTTGAATTTATAGATAACTGATAACGCAGGTACACACGAAAGGAGAAAATATCATGGCAAGCGTCAAAAAGCGTGTGGGTGAGCGTGGCACGACTTATAGAATCACTATTTACAAAGGTTATCTTGTAAAGAATGGCAAGCGTGTTCAGAACAAAGAGACAACAACATACACACTTGACGAGATGGGCATTTCTGCTGTCACTGACAAAGGCAACCCACGTTCTGATAGTTCTATAATGAAAGATGTACAGCTATATGCTGATAATCTTGAAAAGAGAATGACAGGGGCGGCTTATATGAAGGGCGATAAAATTCGTCTGATAGATTTCTATGAGCAGTCATGGAAGCCGTATGCAAAAAGTCATTTTGCTGATAGCACTTATTACATGTATACAAAGCACCTTGATGAAGTCATCATGCCCGAGATTGGATCAATAAAAATCGGCCGTATCACTCCAGAGCATTTGACTGTTCTGTACAGCAAGTTAGCACAAGAGGGAAGTAAAAACGGCAGAGCTGAGAGCTATTCAAGAGGTTCTATTGTTACGTTTCATAAACAGTTACAAAGCGTTATGACGTTAGCTAAAAAGTATAAAGTCATAGATGATAACCCCTGCAAAAATGCAGAGCTTCCGAACGTAACAAAGCAGAGCAGAATCAGATATTTGACACCAGAGCAGACTAACATCTTTCTTGAAGCTCTTGATAATCCTGCTCCGTGTGTTGTCACTGCTACTTATGACTGGGGCAAAAAAACAAGTGTCTATGGCTTCAATTCAAGAGCTGTATCCCGCTTGCAGTACAATACATTTAGAGCATTATTCAGAGTAGCTGTATTTAGCGGTTGTCGTATCGGTGAGCTGTTAGCACTCACATGGAAAGACATTGACTTCAAGACTGATACAATCAGCATTAGACAGTCTGTTGCATATGCAGTCAGCAAGGGCGGACAGTACATCAAAGACCCAAAAACAGAAAACTCTTATAGAAGTGTTGTTATAGAACATAGTGAAATCTTGATGCTTCAAGAATTGCGTGTAGAACAGAAAATGCATATGTTAGAGCTTGGGTCTGCATGGAAAGGAAACAGAGATAATCCAGATGATAATTTTGTATTCAGTCAGTATGATGGGCATATGATTAACAAGTCTTCTCCTAACAAAATGTTAGATAGACTTGTACAGAATCATAATGCAAGCGTCCCGAAAGAAAAGCAGTTGCCGCATCTTTCTGTTCACGACTTACGACACACACACGCAACACTGTTAGTAGCAGGGGGCACAGATGTAAAGACAATCTCTGCAAGACTCGGACACAAGAACATAGGTACAACACTGAATATTTACGCTCACGCTCTTAAAGAGAAAGACGCACAAGCAAGTGCAACAGTTAGTGCTATGCTGAACACAAAAAGAGCATGATAACAGCTCTTCTTTTGTCTCTTATTTGTCGCTTATTTTAGATTTAAGCTATAAAAAAGCATCATAAGATACTGAAAGATAGAGCAAGAAAAACACTAAAATCTCTGCATTTATCAAAAGATAATGAAAGCTGTAAAAAGACAGCAAAAGCAATCTTTATTATCGATGGTGATGACCCTCTCATCGGCGGGTATATATTCGGAGAGCGCGTTGAGGAAGGTTGTCTTTCCCGATCCGGTTCCTCCGCTGATAAAAATGTTGTATCCGGCCCGTACGATGCAGTCCAGAAATGCAGCGATTTCCTCTGAAAGGGAACCGAATGACAGCAGGTCCTCCATCCGGATCGGCTTCTCGGGGAAACGCCGGATCGTCACGATCGGCCCGTTCAGGGCGGCGGGCGGAAGAACGACATTGACGCGGTCCCCGTTGTCCAGCCTCGCGTCAACGATCGGAGAAGATTCGTTGACCACGCGGTTGCAGGCGGATACGATCTGCTGCACGACATCCTCCAGCTTCTCCCGGGACACAAAGGTCCGCCCGGTCTTAACTACCTTTCCTGCGCGTTCAATGAAAATCTTGTCGGGGCCGTTGATCATGATCTCCGTGACGGAGGAATCCTCGATCAGTTCCTGCAGGATATCCAGGCGCCGGATCGCGTTGAACAGTTCCTGCCGCATCCTCTTCATCTCATCCAGTGACAGGCTCCCTGCGCGCTTTGCGCGGACGATCTCATCGTCGATCAGCTCCAGGACCTCTCTGTCCTCGACACTCCGGGAAAAATCGATTCCCTGCATGACCGCATTGTGGATCTCCTCCCTGGTCTGTGTATAAGCACTCAATGCCCCTGTCCCCTTCTTTTCATCTGTCATAGATTTCCCTGTCCTGCAGCAGGTGCCCGCGGATATAGACCGCCAGCTCGCCGCGTGTCAGATCCTCTATTCCCGCCGGTATTTCGCGGAATACCGGCAGTTTCCAATACTGCGTGCGCATCCGGATATCCTCGTAATTCATCCTGCGCAGCAGGTCCTCATACTGAAAACAGCGTGCCCGGGAAAATGTATCGTCCCGCACGATCGTGTAGACCCTGTCACAGGTACGCAGGATATCCAGCAGGCCGTCTGTGTGCTCCGTCAGGTCCATGATCAGATACTCATATTCCGTCACCTTTCCGATCGTCCGCAGAAGGCTGCTCCACTGTTCTTTTTTGATCGACCGCAGTTCAATAAAAGATTTCATCGGCGGGAGAAAGTCCATTCCGCCGGCTTCTTCCGTCATCATTTCCAGCTGTCCCGCCAGCTTCTCCCGAGCACATTCGTTGTAATAGATCAGGTCGCTCACGCTTCCTTTGAAGTCGCGGGCAAGCATCTTATCCAGTCCGGAAAAAGCCTCAAAGTTCATATAAAGGACTCTGTGCCGGCTAGCCAGAATCTGGCCGAGCGTCATGCTGAAAGTCGTCTGCAGGCAGCGTGTGACCGGTGTGTAGACTCCGATCCTTACCATAGGCCTCCCATGCCGGAGCGACGGGAGAACCGGTTCCTCTCCCCCCGCACATTTCGACCGGATCTGTGCGGAAATATTCGCGATAGACTGGAACTTGCTGATGTTGTCGGGTTTCTCCATAAGCACATCGCTCTCGTTGAGGACCAGCAGGTCTGCGAATCCGGCCTGCTCTACCGAAGAGGTATACTGCGACTGGGCGATCACAAGGAGATCCGCCCTGCGGGCATCCTCGTCTGTCAGCAGAGTCTGAGCACTCGAATACAGACGGATCTCGAAAGGAAAAGCTGCCTCCTGCCGCAGGTACTCAACCAAACGTCCTGCATAAGACAGATCACTGTCACAGACCGCGATCATTTTTTCATTCCTGCCTCCTTGTCCGGGCACCTGTTTTTCGGGCATCTGCAGTCCTCCTCTTCCTGAATATGACCTTTTCTTCCGCTTCCTGCTGCGCTCAATACAGCCCTGCCAGATGCAGAAGAACGCTGACTGCCACCGGCACTGCAAAATGGATTGTACGCTTTCTCCCTCTTGATACAGCAAGACGGACAAGGCCTGAAACTGCGCCGATGGCGAATGCCGCCGCAAAACAGCACAGGTAGTCCTTTGCGGGCAGAAATGCGGAGATCGCCGCCAGAAGCTTTATATCTCCTGCACCGAGGCCGCCCGCCCTGTAAAATGGAAACAGAAGCAGTACAGTGAATCCTGCTGCACAGAGGATGTCCAGCAGCCCTGCTGCACCTGACCGATGTACCGCCAGGAATACGCCCAGACACAGCCCCGGTACAGTGACGATGTTGTACACCTTTCCGCAGAAGAGATCTGTTGCGGCTGAAACTGCGGCCATACATCCCAGGGCGGCAGTGCCGTATGTCATCGGATCCAAAATTGCCTCTGCAGCCCCATACACTCCATACATACCGGAGACCTCCTTCTCAAATGCTTTCCGATTAGTTATGCCGCAGATTATATCTGTGTAAAAAATGTTTTTCAATCCTTTTTAATGAATTTCTTCATTTTCATCACTTTGCTGAAAACAAGGCATTCTGTTATCCACAATCGCCCTCAAGCCCCTTTATTTACTGCATTTTTCTCTGTCAAAAAAGCGGCCTGTCCACATACCTTTCCACATCACTTCAGGGCTTTTCCACATTTATGAACATGCAAAACATTGTTCTTCTCATGGGGAAAACCCTTCTTTTGATTCCTTTTTTTCACATGGCCAATACAGTCTTTTCATCCCCGGTCAAATGCTGACCGGAGCGCGTCCGTGTAACGCCGCGTTGACTTTCATTTTTTTTCATGGGATACTTAAGTGCACAGGAAAAGAAGCCCGCTGACGAGCAGGATCCGGGACCCGCCCCCGAGTCCTGCGCGATGAAGAAGTAATACAAGTGCATCACAGACAAGCCGCTGCTGACTGTAGTCGGGCAGAGACTGCATAGGAGGATATGAAAAATGGCAATAGAACTGCATCCGCTGCTGGAGCCCTACTACACTGAGACCGAGCCCGATGTCCGCAAGAATAAGCTCGATGCATACGGCACAGATTCCAATACGCAGGCCGACCAGTACCGGAAGGATCTCTTTTCCTGCAGGCATATGGACAAAAAACATCCCGAAAAGCTCGTCGATCGTTTTCTCTTCAATCTGATCTCTCTGGCCACGATCGTAAAATCGCCGGGCTTTTTCCCGAAATTCCGCAAAAAAGAGGTTCTCTCGATTCTGACCTCAATGCAGCTGGATGACCGTCCTAAGCAGGATCCGGAGTGCGACGCCGCTCTTTACTGGGAGTATCGGAACGCGGTCCGCCGTTATATCGCCACCTGCGACGATCCTTCTTATGGAAGAACACTTCTGGGAATGAAACCTTCCGACGCGGCAGGCCGTCGGGAGAAATGCTGTAATGACGTGTGGAGCTTCTCCTACGGCGTCGCCGCCCTTGTCGGGCTGGAGAAGGAAATGGAGACTCTCTGCCGGGCCGCAAATGACGAATACTGCGCCCTCAACCCGAATGTGGAGTCCTTGGAAGCGGAGCACCAAAAATACAACCGAAGATAACAATACCGGCCCGTCCGGGAGGCTGGTGCGCGGGGCGCGGGCACTTCAGCAGCTCCAACATTTACGCACAGAGCTTATGAACGGGTATATGGAAAGATACGTCTATAAAAAAACACGAGGGGCAGGGAAACAAAATTCCCTGCCCCTTGTTATATTGTTTTTTTACTCCTCTGCCGGTTGGAGGCCCCAGTCGGCCCCGCCCCTGCGATACAGATACAGACAGATGACCACGGACAAAAGGGATCCCATCGGCGCCGCCAGTCCCATGGGATAGAGAGTGGCGGGAAAGAAGACCGCGGCGGCCCATGCGCCGGGGATGCGGAAGGTTATGATGGAAATAATATTGTGCAGGAAGGAATATCCTGACTTGCCATAGGCGCTGAAAAAGCCGCTGAAGCAGAAATGGATGCCTGCAAAAATGCAGTCCACCGAATAGGTGCGCAGGTACTCTGCGCCGAAGCGCACGACCGTCTCTATATTGTCCCCCTTTTTAACAAACAGAGAGACAATCCAGGGGGCCAGAGGCTGGCACAGTATAAAGATGACCGTCCCGAATCCGGCACAGATCATACAGCCGATCTTCAGCACCTGGCGGCTGCGCGCGTGCTGTCCGGCACCGGCATTCTGGGCAGAGAGCGCGGAAACAGTCGAGAGCATGGCGCTCGGCACAAGGAAGAGGAAACTGATGACCTTCTCCACAATGCCGACAGCGGCTGCCACCTCGACACCGCGGCTGTTGGCGATCATGGTGATGACCAGGAAAGAGACCTGGATCATCCCTTCCTGCAGGGCAACCGGCAGACCGACATGGATGATCTTCCCGGCATCTTCCCTGTCCGCACGCACCGACCTGCGGAAAGCATCCGGGTGATATTTTCTGAGTGCGATCAGTCCCAGCAGGACTGAGATTCCCTGGCTGGCCACCGTAGCCGCAGCGGCACCCGCCGCGCCCATTCCCAGAGGGCCGACCAGCACCCAGTCCAGGCCGACGTTGATGATGCCTGCGACAGCGACATAATACATGGGGCGCCGCGTGTCGCCCAGGCCTCTGAAAACAGCCGAAACAACGTTGTAGGCGGTGATGAACAGGACACCCGCAAAACAGATCCGCATATAGGATACCGCCTCGGGGACGGCCTCTGCGGGGACCTTTAAAAGGTTAATGATCGGGAGGGTAAAGACCAGAAGCACAAGGGTCAGTCCCGCAGCAAGTGCCCCGAACACTGCAAAAGTGGTACTGACTGCACCCGCGATGCCCTGCCTGTCTCCCGCTCCCACGCTGCGGGCGATCAGGACCGTGGAGCCCATGGCAAAGCCGGCGATCACCACCGTCAGCATATGCATCAGCTGACTGCCGACAGACACGGCCGTGATCGACGCCGCTTCGTTGAACTGTCCCACAATGAACAGATCTGCCATCCCGTAAAAAGTCTGCAGAAAGCAGGTGATCAGGTATGGGACCGAAAAGCGCAGCATTCCCCGCACAATATTTCCCTGCGTGAATGTATTCTCCTGCATATAGCTAATGTATTCCTCTCTCTGAAACAAAAATGTGCATGAAATAATCTTTGACACAGCATTGCGTATTTGCTAATGTACTTATAGAACTATTATTGTATCACTGTAGCAAATAATTACCAATATTTCATTGATGGAGGAAGTTCAATGGCAAAATTTGTATGTGATGTCTGCGGATATATCTATGATGAGGATCTCGGCGATCTTGAGGCCGGCATCGAGCCCGGAACCAAGTTCGAGGATCTCCCCGATGATTTTGAGTGTCCTATGTGCAGCGTAGGCAAAGATCAGTTCTCTCCCGCAGAGGACGAATAATTGTTACATATCGCACCCTGAACGGGCGTGAAGCTGCAACTGATGATTTAAATTTTTATAGTCAAAAAACAGCCTGCAGACTGATGCGATTCATCCGTCTGCAGGCTGTTTTTTTGAGGGTTGTGTTATTTACTTGTCGAGTTATTGAAGATAAGAGGATGACAGACGATGTACGACAGGAGTTGGAGGGGGTACATCCGCCATCCTTCTTTATCTTTTCAGGATCAGATGTCGTCGACGTTTTCGGCGGTAACGGGGATGAAGGGGAAGTACAGGGTGTAGGGGTTGTCTGCGGACACTTCACAGCCTGTGCCCTCGGCGAGGTCTTTGCCGTCCAGCATATTGATCGCTGCCTGAACAGAATCTTCAGCCTGTCCTTTTGCGCTCTGGAAAACTGTCATTGCCATTTCGCCGCTGCGGATTTCCTCCCTGGCGTCCTCGGTTGCATCGATTCCTACGATCGGGACAGACTTGGGGTCAATTCCGGCATCCTTCATGGCCAGAATAGCACCGATGGCCATTGCATCGTTGTTGGAGATCAGGCAGTCAAATTCCAGTCCGGGAAGAACTGTATCCATCTCGCTCTTAGCTGTATTTCTGTCATATTCTGCTTCCACAGAGGCCACTTCATGGACATTGAGGCCGTTTTCTTCCATTGCCGCGACCACGCCCTCAGAGCGGAGTGTCGTGTGTACAAGACCGTCGGTTCCTCTGAGAAGTACATAGTTGACATCGGTCTGGCCGATTCCCTTGAAATACTCTGCCAGGTATTCGCCCTGGAATCTTCCGGACTGGTGCTCGTCGGAACCAACAACCACTACGTTCTCGTTAAGGAGACTGGGATCATCCGGCTCACGGTTGACGAAGACAACCTTCATCTCATCACCGGCCGCTTCGATGCAGGCCTTTGCTTCCTCTGCTGCATGCAGGTTGATCAGGACCGCGTCCTTGCCCTTGCTCTTTGCTGCCTCAACACAGTCGATCATCTTGAGCGCGTCATTTCCCGAATAAAGGACTTCCATATTGACGCCCTTCTCCTCGGCAGCTGCCACAACTTCGTCCCTGAGCAGTCCCAGGTACTCATCTTCGGTGGAAACAACGTAGGCCATATTGTAGGCGCCGTCTGCAGCCTCTGCAGTACTTGCCTTATTTGCGGAATTCGCTGTGTTCGCAGCGCCGGCGCCGGCAGTGCTTCCGCAGCCTGCAAGCAGGGCTGCCACCGCTGCTGCACTGATCAGTCCGGTCATCATCCTGTTCATTCTGCTCATCTTTCTCATCTTATTTTCCTCCCTGGAACTCATGATTTGATGTGTTTACTTAGATGTATAGTGTTTGAGTTTCTGCTGTTTTCAGGGTTTACAGCCTGCCCCTTTTTCTTTCCGGGAGTATTGTGTGCTCCCGCTGTGTTTTCTTATGTCTGCATTATAGGATGGAAAAACGGTTTCATTTAGTGGCTTTCACGACAGAAACTCTCTTAATCAGGACATTTTCAGGCAATCAAAAAAACTCCGAAAATCGCAGATTTCCAAAGTTTCTTTTTCTTTTTCATGCTAAAATATAACTAAACAGACACAAAAACAGGAGGATTGAGACATGATACGGTATCAGAAGAAAGATCTGACGCTTGGAGACAACAGTGAAGAACTCCTGTCCGAGGATTCCGGCGGGCTTCCTTTTGTATGTCATTATGATGAGAGCCGGCTGTTTACGGGGCATCATATTCCCTGGCACTGGCACGACTGGATCGAGTTGAACTATATAGACAAAGGTTCTTATCAAATGCACTCACCGGAGGGGGACCTGACAGCCGGACAGGGAGAGGTTGTCTTTATCAACAGAAATATCATGCACGCCTATGACTTCCCTGCGCCGGTCAATTACTATTCCTATACTTTTGACTCCCGTTTTCTGGCCGGCGAATTCGGAAGCTATATCGACCGAAAATATTTCGCTCCCATCCTTCGCAGCAAAAGCCTCTCCATCCTCCATATCAGACCCGATACGCCCCGCAGGATCCGTATGATCGAACTGATCCTGCAGCTCACCGACGTCCTGCGAGAGGAAGCGGAGGGCTATGAACTCACTGTCCGTGAGATCATCAGCCGCTTTTTCCTCATGATGCGGGCAGAGACGGAGGAGATCCGTGCTGCAGAAAAGAAGGGAAACGAGCGCGACCTGGAGCGCATGAAACTCATGCTCCAATATATCTACGCACATTACGGCGAGCCCCTCGGCCTGGAGGAAATCGCCGGTGCTGCCGGGATCAGCCCGCGTGAGTGCACCAGGTGCTTCCAGCGGTCGATCAACCGGCCGCCGATCCGCTTCCTCATCGAATACCGGGCCCAGATGGCCGCAATGCGGCTGGAGCGCACCGATGACAGTATCTCCTCCATCGCAGAGCAGTGCGGCTTTGTCTCCGACAGCTACTTTGGAAAAACCTTCAAGGACATTTACGGCTGCCCTCCAAGAGAGTACCGGAAAAAACACAGGGAATGATCCCTGCCGGGCTTTCTTCACAATCTCTTCCGGCTTTCCCGACTATCCCTGAAAGACGGACCGTCCCCGGATTATTATTCCTGCAGATCATGACCGCTGTGTCAGCAGATACCACTTGGCAAAGGCGGTCCCGATAATGATCACATAGCCGATGACACTCCAGACATCAGGGAACTCCCCGAACAGAACGATTCCGAAAACTGCCGCGTAGACGACCTGGGAATAGTCGAACACGGAAATGTCCCTGGCCGGGGCATGCTGATAAGCTGCCGTGACAGACAGTTGTCCGCCTGCGGCACTGCATCCTGCCAGGATCAGAAAGATGAGCTGCTGCGCACTCATCGGCGTATAGTTCAGCAGCAGATTGGGCAGCAGGACAAGTGTGGAGAAGGTCGAAAAGAAGGCCACGACAACAGGGCCCTTCACCCCCTGCAGACCGGCCTTGCGCACAAAGGTATAGGCTGTACCGGCTGTAAATCCTCCCAGGATTCCGACCAGAGCAGGCAAAGAGATGATCCCTGCGGAGGGCTTTGCCACAAAAGCCGCACCGATGAAGGCCAGAAGGACACTCATCCACTCAATCCTGTTGGGTATTTCTCCAAGGATAAAGATCGACATCAGGATGGCAAAAAAGGGCGAGAGCTTGTTGAGCATGTTGGCATCGGCGATCCCGAGGTTGTCCACCGCCCAGAAATTGGCGAGAATGCCGATTGTACCGAATATACTCCGCAGAAGCAGCGGCGGCAGGTTTTCCTTCCTCAGGGAGACTTTTGTCTTTGACCGAAGCAGGATGACAACGGCCACAAAGGCCGCCACAATATTTCTGAAAAAGGCCTTCTGCATGGTCGGTACATCTCCCGACAGACGGACAAAAACCGACATCAGCGAGAAGAAAAAGGCCGCCATAAGGATAAAGAGGATTCCCTTTCTCCTGTTGCTGATCCTGTTCTCTGTATTCATTGTTTTTGACATATTTTCCGGGCTGTCCTGCCCCTTTGCGGTCATCGTTTTCATGTTCTCCCTGTTTACCGGATTGACTGAGTCCTGCCAAGTTGGGGCAGGGCTCGTTTGCGAGTCTTGAATTATTGTACAACACTTTTTCCCCGCGTCAATTCATAAGGGGCATGTCATGCCGGAAAACAGGGTGCCAGGGGCTTTCTGTCTGCCGCCTCTGTCAGTGTTCCTGCTCACACACGGTCAAGGGCATGGCAGAAAACGGTCAGTTCTCATCTCCGTAAAAATTCCTCCAGCTCCTGCAGGATCGACGCGTTTCAATGCTGATTTGTCTGTGCATGGCTTTTTTTCCAATGAGCCATGCCGACAGGCCCGCAAACGCTTCGCTCATTACTTCGCGCAAAGAAAGCTGACAGAGCTTCCGGCTATTCAGCCGGTCCTTCTGTCAGCTTTTATCATTTCATTTTCAGTATTCACTTAACCGGGCTGCAGATTGTCCGTAAGGTCAGGCTGTTCCGCAGCCTTTCCCGTTTTTACCTCTGAAACCAGCTCCGCTTATCTTGCCTCGCCGAGAACATCGTCCACAATGGACTTGACGGTTGCGGCCGACTTGAGTACTTCTTCGAGCTCATCATCGTTCATCTCGACGGGAACCAGGCACTCAACACCGCCGGCACCGATGACAGCAGGCATGGAAAGGGCGATGCCGTCAATGTCGAAAGCGCCATACATAAGGGATGTCACGGAAAGGACAGCCTTCTCATCGCGGATGATGGCTTCGCAGACCCTGCGGGCAGCCATAGCTACGCCGAAGAAGGTATCATCCTTTCTGTAGCTGAGATCGCCGGCATCCTTTCTGACTTCCTTGATGACCCCCTCCAGGAACTCATCCGGATCCGGATATCCGCGCATCTCGAAGAAGTCACGGAGCGGAACGCCGGAAACACGGGCGCTCGACCAGATCGCAACCTCGGATTTTCCGTGCTCGCCGACGACAAATCCATGGACGTTGCGGGGGTCTACATTGAGCTTTTTGCCGACCAGATATTTGACTCTGGCGGTGTCCAGGATCGTGCCGATACCTATAATGCGGCTCTCCGGAATCTCAATATACTTCAGTGCGGCATAGGTCAGGATGTCGACCGGATTCGTGACGATCAGGAAAATAGCCTCTGTGTTTTTAGCCGCAATCTTCGGAATAATATTCTCCAGGACATTGACATTTTTGCGGATGAACTCCATGCGGGAATCTGTGCTGAGTCTGGGCTCGCCGGCTGCAATTACGATGATGCCGGCGTCTGCAAGATCGTCATAACCGCCTGCATAGATATTCATCGGTTTTACAAAGGAAATACCGTATGCAAGATCATGCGCAACACGCTCCGCCTTTTTCGCAAGCGAATCAACCAGCACCATTTCAGAAAAGAGTCCGCTCTGCATTAACGAGAAGCTGACTGCCGAACCCGAACGACCGCATCCCACTATCGCAACTTTTCTCATATTCACTGCCATTGTATCTGATCCTCCTTGAATCATCTTCCGATCATGAGGCCGGCAAGCCATCGGACAATGCCGCCATACTGCAGATTTCACGCCCGGGTGCCCCCCCGCGGCTTAGATGTATTCTATTATAGCAAAGATTGTGGAAATAGCATAATATAAATGCGGATTTTAGCCTGTTTTTGTGAAAAATAATAGGAAAAAGTCCCCCGTGCCGCAGATTGAGCGCGGTACGAGGGATCCTATTTCTCTTGTATAATGATAATCTATGATCTGCTCGGGATGTAATGGTTTTGGGCCGGACGCTTACGAGCGAGCTCGACGCCCCTCACTGTTGATTTGTCTGTGCATGGCTTTTTTCCAATGAGCCATGCCGACTGGTTCGCAGCCTTTGGCTGCACAGCTCCGAAGGAGATGTTACTGTCGCGGCCATCGCCGTATACATCCAAATCCACTTATTTGCAGTGATTGAAAGCTGCAAAGCCGGGATAGACAGCGCTGTCGCCCAGTGCCTCCTCAATGCGGAGCAGCTGGTTGTACTTGGCAACACGCTCGGATCTGGAAGGAGCACCGGTCTTGATCTGGCAGGTGTTCAGAGCAACTGCGAGGTCCGCGATGGTGGTGTCTTCGGTCTCACCGGAACGGTGGGAAGTAACAGCGGTCATGCCTGCCTTGTGCGCCATCTTGATGGCCTCAAGGGTCTCGGAAACGGAGCCGATCTGGTTGAGCTTGATGAGGATGGAGTTGCCTGCGCCGAGCTCGATACCCTTTTTCAGTCTCTCGGTGTTGGTGACGAACAGGTCATCGCCTACCAGCTGGACTTTGCCGCCGAGCTGTTTGGTCATCTCTACCCAGCCTTCCCAGTCTTCCTCATCCAGGCCGTCTTCGATGGAGTAGATGGGATACTTTTCGATCAGGCTTGCCCAGTGAGCGATGAGCTCTGCGCTGGTGAAGTCCTTACCGGACTTGGGCTGATGATAGAAGCCTTTGCCCTTGGGGCTCTTCCACTCGGATGCAGCTGCGTCCATAGCCAGGACGAAGTCCTTGCCGGGCTCATAGCCTGCGGCCTTGATGGCTTCGATGATGAGATCGATCGCGCCCTCATCGCCCTCGGGCTTATTGGGAGCGAAACCGCCCTCGTCGCCTACTGCAGTGACGTCGCCGGCAGCTTTGAGGATCTTCTGAAGTGCATGGAAAACTTCTGTGCACTGGCGAAGACCTTCTTTGAAGCAGCTTGCGCCTACGGGCATGATCATGAATTCCTGGGTGTCAACAGAGCTGTCCGCATGGGCGCCGCCGTTGAGGATATTCATCATGGGGACAGGGAGCTTGTTGGCCTGAAGGCCGCCGAAGAAGCGATAAAGCGGAATATCCAGAGCTGCTGCCGCAGCCTTGGAAGCAGCGATGGAAACTGCCAGGATCGCGTTCGCGCCGAGGTTGGATTTGTCCTTTGTGCCGTCGAGATCGATCATGGCCTTGTCGACTGCGTAGACGTCGGAAGCGTCGATGCCGACCAGGGCGGGAGCGATCTTCTCATTGATGTTTGCAACGGCCTTGGAAACACCCTTGCCGCCGAATCTGGACTTGTCGCCGTCGCGGAGTTCAAGAGCCTCGAACTCGCCGGTGGATGCGCCGCTGGGAGC
Source organism: Lachnospiraceae bacterium (assembly GCA_045130475.1). Lineage (GTDB taxonomy): Bacteria > Bacillota > Clostridia > Lachnospirales > Lachnospiraceae > CAG-791. The sequence continues at coordinate 13,126 of JBGUPU010000065.1, read as the reverse complement.
TGCGCCTCTGCCGATCGTACCGTCAGCAAGATAAACCTCAGCCTCTACGGTGGGGTTGCCGCGGGAGTCAATTATCTCACGGCCGATAACTTTTTCAATCTGTAAGTAATCCATAGCTTTCCTTTCTTTATTTCTGGAGACACAAGGGAAATATTGCTTCGAAGCAATCATAATTTTAGCAATTTCCGAAGTGAATAGCAATGCTGTCAGCGAATTTTTTTAGTCATGACTAACTCTTTTTTTAAAATACAGCGTGAAAAGCTTTACAAGTCAGCAAACCCTTTCACGCTGTATCAAATCGTCCTATGTTCTTTTGATCAGGCTTCGACCAGGCCGAGCTCGACGTTGAGGTATCTCTCGACTTCCTTGCCGTCCAGACCGTGCACCATGCAGGCCTCTGTGAGAGATTCCATCTGAGAAGCGGGGCAGCTGACACAGCCCATGCCGCAGTTCATCAGAAGATATACAGCGTCCGGATACTTTGAAATGATATCGGCAATGAGCATATCACTGTTAATAGGCTCTTTCGCGGTCGCGGTGTTTTCCATGGTTAAATTCCTCCTTAAAAATACTTATCAAAGCTGTAAGTGACAGCAAAAAATACTTATCTGTTCTATAGTGTTAATCACCTACAATTCTTACAGGTAAATAATGATTCTACAGGCTCAGCACGTGTCTGTCAAGTGATTAGATCCCGTTCCCGAGAACGATCAGATAATACAGGTAATATATTCCCGAGACGAAGTGAGCAATCAGCAGCAGTCCGCTCAGGATGAAAAAGAGAACGGAGAGAGTCTTTTTTGCGCCGCCGCCCTCCGTAAAACTGCATCTCCAGGCGGCATAGTCACGGATACTGACAAACCAGAGCAGGTATACTGCCAGAATGTAGCCCCAGTTGAAGTTGCCGTGCGCCATGCGGGAGCCGCCCTCGGCGAGAAGGAATTTCTCCGCCATGCCTACGAGGAGCAGGATCCATGCAAAAGCATCCGTCCAGTCAAATGTCCGGCGCACAATGCTGCAAAGTCCGACAGCCAGAGGAAAGGCCAGCACCAGCAGCGTGGAAAAGGCGATGTTATCTGTATACATGCCCGCAACTTTGAAGGGGGCAAACACGACACCTGCAGAGTCTTTGTTGGTTGTCCCGTAGAAGGCCGAGATGAACTGCAGGGCCATCAGCGCCACAGATGGTATGCAGCAGAGTAACAGCTGCATACCCAGCGGGAAATTCCTGAACCGGTATACAAAGAGCCACAAAAACATCAGCATGAAGATCGCCGGATAAAAGATCTGCACGAAACTGGGCTTGGAGAGATTCGAGAGCAGCAGAAGAAGGGCGATCAGAAATCCCTTCCAGACGCGCAGGCCCTGTCCCTTGCGGAAACCGCCCCTCTGCACGCGCACACACTCCCCCATCACAAGAATGAAGATGAGCAGGGCGATGGGGCGGACCATGATCGTGGTCGGATTGTGCCAGGGGTTGGGAGACCCCTGTCCCAGGTAGGGCTTGTCATTGAACCAGGGCACAAAGATGGCACTTGAAATACTCAGAAGCCAGGTAAAAATCGCTGTTTCAATCAAGGAGAAGCCGCTTGCGGATCCGGGAGAGGCAGCTGCTGATGCCTTCACGGAGAGATTGACCGCCGTGTCACGGGCTGTGATCGCGCCCTTCCCCACTGCGCGGTGCAGAAAATGCGCCGCGATCAGATAGGTGAGCGCACACAGACCCCCGGACACAAAGCCGGCAGCCCGCTGTGCATCCACTCTGCAGATCTTCATTGCGATCCGCACCAGAATATGCCACACAGGTTCGGGGTGTTCCTTCAGCATCTGCACAGGATCGCTCCAGTCCAGTTCCTCGGCGATCCCCACATGGATCCCATAGTCGACCGATACATAACTTACTTTATACGCCGCGTAAAAGACCGCCGCCGCGCCGGCGAGCAGGATGAATGTCCCGATCAGGATTGACAGAAAACTCTCGTCTCTGTCCTCACTTCGTCTACCCATTCTCCGGTTCCTTTCTATTCTTCCTTACATACTCCGGCACACTTTTGCGCGGAGCGCCTGAGGAGAAAACGTATTCCAACACATTTTAGTATACACACAAACCAAAAAAAGTCCATGAGCACATGACTGCACAGAAAAAGATCACGCCCCCGGGAGGGCGTGAACAATAGCAGAACGTCTTTACTCCAGACCTTTGGCTTTCGCGATCACGGCGTAAATGAAAAAAGCCGCCATGTTGCAGAGGACAATGCTGGCTCCCGTGGGGGTCGCGTACAGATAGGAGATTACGAGTCCCAGCATCAGGCAGACGACCGAGACAATGGCGGCGCTGATCATGACACTGCGGAAAGTGCGGCACAGGCGCATGGATGTCATGGCCGGAAAGACCACCAGGCTGGAGATCAGAAGCGATCCCATCATCCGCATGCCGATGACGATCACAAGTGCCGTGAGGATCGCGATCAGAGAATTGTAAGTGCCCGCCGGAATACCGGTCGCCTGTGTGAAGTTTTCATCAAAAGTCACCGCGAAGATCCGATGATAGAAAAAGATAAAGAGCGCCAGCACAACCACCGACACAAGAACCGTGATCCACACATCGCTCCCCGACATACTCAGGATACTTCCAAAAAGGTAATTGTAAACATCGGTGTTCATGCCGGTCGTCATGGAGACGACGGTGACGCCCACCGCCAGCGCACCGGTGGAAATCAGGGCGATCGCTGAGTCGCCTTTGACATGACTCGACTCACGCAGGCGCAGCAGGAAAAATGCCGCCGCGACCACCACAGGAATGGCCACCAGAAGCGGCGCCGCGTTCATTGCGGACGCTATAGCCAAGGCGCCGAAGCCGACATGGGACAGACCGTCGCCGATCATGGAATAGCGCTTGAGCACCAGTGTGACACCCAGCATGGCGGCGCACAGGGCGATCAGAGCGCCCACCAAAAGTGCTCTCACCATGAAAGGATAGGAAAACATTTCTATAACTAAATGGAACAATTTTCAGCTCTCTTTCTGACACTGCCGCTCTGCGGACTTCGTCTCTTCTTCTGCCCCTGTATTCCTGCCCCCCTCAGCTGTCTCCGGGCGATTGCCGTCCGTCACGTTCTGACTTTGATTTTCCGGACCGGCGGAATGCTCTTTTTTCAGGCGGCGGGAGGACTTCTTCCCGGTGTGCACCCTCACGCGGCTCTCGGTCTCGGTCGGCTCCGCCTCTTCGCGGGGCGCCGCCCGTCCGACACGGTTGGGAAAGTCATGTTTCCACATGGGAACCGCGCGGTCTCCGAGGAAGTCGTGGTAGACCGCGCTGCGGCGGTACTCTTTCTGTGTGCCGAAAAACAGCTGTCCTTCCTGTCCCAGGTGCAGGATATGGGAGGCATACCGCAGGGAGGCATCAATGTCATGGGAAACCATGATGACAGTCAGGCCGGCAGCCTCATTGATCCGCGCAATCTGCGCGTACAGGCTCCGGGTCGCGACAGGATCCAGTCCCGACACCGGCTCGTCGAGGAGGATCAGTTTCTGTGCCGCGCACATAGCCCGTGCCAGCAGCACACGCTGCTGCTGGCCTCCCGACAGATCCCGGTAGCACTGATCCTGCAGCTCAAGGATCTCCAGGGCCTCCATATTTTCCTTTGCGCGCTCTTTTTCTTCACGGGTATAAAAAGGCCTTAATCCCATTCTGTTCAGGCATCCGGAGAGGACGACCTCCCGCACACTCGCGGGGAAATCTTTCTGGATCTGGGTCTGCTGGGGAAGGTAGCCGATTTCCGTGGCGCGCAGGCCCTCGCCCAGTTCCACCTTGCCGGCGGAGGGCTTTTTCAGGCGGAGCAGTCCCTTGATCAGAGTGCTCTTGCCGGCGCCGTTTTCCCCGATGATACAAAGATAATTCCCTTCCTCAACAGTGAAGTTCAGGTCTCTGACAACCGTGACGCCGTCATAGGCAAAGGACAGGTTTTCACATTTCAGTAAGCTCATATGCTTTCCTTCTGCCGCATTTTCTGCGGCATATCTATTGTTCGCGGCAAATCTGTTATTTCAGTATACGCCCCCTGCAGGGGCTTGTATCTGTCACCCTGCGTTTCAGGTGATTCTGAATCAGTCTATTCTTCCGGCACCCCGAGCGCTGTGCGCAGGGCTTCCAGATTCTTTGTCATGAGGGACAGGCAGGTCTCTCCCGAATCGAACTCATCCCGTGTCACGTTGTGACAGGAATGAAGCTGCAGGACCTTTACTTCCGGGATTTCCACCCCCGGATTCTTGGAAGCGGCTGCATCTGCCGCTGCTGTCGCCCCCGCAGATGCCTTTGAATCTGCCGCTGCGTCCTCATCCTGCTTCGCGGCATTTTTTTTCATCCTGACCTGGGCGGCCTCGCTGATCGCTCCGGCGATGTATCCGTTGGAGAACTCAATCTGAAAAACAACCGGAAGACGCTCTTCCACAGCCTTATCGATCAAAAAAGCGATGGTCGCTGCACTGGGTTCCGACTCGGCCGAGCAGCCGGAAAAAGCCGCATAACAGGTCAGATCCAGTTCTTCTGCCAGGTAGCGGAAGGGGAAGCGGTCACCGAAAAGAATGGTCCTGCGCCCGGCTTTTTCCGCCGCTTCCAGATACTGTGTATCCAGTTCCTCAAATGCCTCCCGATAGGCATTTACGTTTGTCCGGTAAGTCTCCGAATTGGCAGGGTCCAAACTGCAGAATTCCTCTGTCAGTGCCTGAATCAGCGTCACGCAGTTTTTGGGGGAAGTCCAGACATGTTCATCCGGCTCTCCGCCGTGAACATGGGTGTGCTCACCGGTGATCGTCGCGGATTCTGACACATGATCATGGCCTTCTTCAGCTTCATTGGCATGCTCTTCTTCTGTTTCATGGCCGTGGTCATGCTCTCCTTTTTCCGGCATCATGCCCTCCAGACTCTCCTCCTCATACGTTTCCACCAGATCCAGCAGACGGACCGCGTGCGGGCCTCCGTTCTCCTCTTCGAGAGAGGCCAGAATGTTTTCCACCCAGACATCGTTTTCGCCGCCTGTATAGACAAACAGATCGCTGCTCTGGATCATCTTGATGTCCTGCGGAGTGGGTTCATAGGAGTGGATCTCCTCACCAGGCTTGAGCAGCATGTATACGTCTGCACTGTCTCCTGCAATCTGTCTGGCGAAATCATATTGGGGAAAAATCGTCGTGACGACCTGCAGACGGGATCCCGTATCCCCCTTTCCTGAGCTGTCTGCCGGGCGAACGGCACTTCTGCCGCATCCGGAAAGGATCAGGGTCAGGAACAAAAAGGCGCAGATTGCCTTACTGTATAAACTCTTCTTTTTCACTCTTGCATTCTCCGCAGACACCATACAAAACCGTCTGTACATTATCCATGCGGAATCCGCTCCGCTCTTCCAGAAGGCGGGCCATTTCCTCGATCTCGCTCCTGTCGATATGCAGGATCCTGCCGCATTTTTCGCATTTGCAATGAATAAAGCGCGCGTGTCCGTGCTGTGCGCCGATATATTCAAAGCATGCCGCACTTCCGCTGTCGACTACGTATTTGCGCATCTGTCCGTCTGCCACCATCTTCTCCAGATTGCGGTAGATCGTCGCGACGCCCATAGTACTGCCGACCGCACGGAAATGGTCATGGATCTCATTGACCGTCACGTGCTCACCTTCCCGCGTCTGCAGGTAGGCGGTCAGTGCGTCTCTGTTTTTCGTTTTATACTGCATTCCGCCCTTTACGGCCATTCCTTTCTCCTCTCCAAACCTGAAAATGATTCTCATTTTCTCAGCTTTAGCATTATACCGCACTGCGGACAGTTGTCAATACATTTGTTCCACTTGCGTTTCGAAACGGTCTATACCGTAATATACATTTCCCCCTTTTTCCTGTCCGTGGAAATTTTCTGTATTAACTTTCGGTTTTTCGCAATTATAATTAGATTGGAGCTGAGATACTGTCATCTTTGAAAGACGGAGCGTAACTGATAAGGGGGACCTTAGTGAAAAAGCTATTTATTGACAACAGGGCGGCCGGCATTCTGCGTATGCTGGGCACAAAATCCGGTCTGACGGTAGCCGTTATGGCCGAGCAGCTGAGTGTCAGCGAGCGCACCATCCGCAATGATATCAAACAGCTGAATGACGACCTCAAAGGAAGTGCCTCGATCGAAGGAGTTCAGGGAAGGTACAGTCTCAGGATTTTCGATCCTGTAGCTTATAAGAAAATATTTGAAGAAATCTGTGACACCGACGGTGTTTTCGATACCCCCCGGGGAAGGCAGAACTATGTATTCGGCGAGCTGATGCGGGCAGACGAGCCCCTTCTGACAGATGAGCTGGCCTATGAGATGAACGTCGGCAGGACGACGCTTGTCAGTGATCTGAAAAAGCTCCGCGAAGAGCTGGATGCCTGGAACATCACAATTGTCGGTAAAACCAGCAAAGGCATGATCCTGCACGGGAACGAGCTGGATATCCGCTCCTATGTCCTGGAAAACTGTTTTGATGCCATCTACAGCGATTACCCCCTCGACGAAGACATCCGCGAAATGATCCGGGAGGAGCTGGCGAAAAAAGCATTCGAAAAACAGGTCGGCTTCCAGTTCCAGAGATATCTGCTCCTGGTGATCGACCGCTTCCTGACAGGGCATTTTATCGGTCCCCTGACAGATGCCTACTATAATCTGACCGCAAACGGAGAATTTTCACGCATCAACGAGCTGCTGGACAGAATCGGCGCCTACCTCCATGTGGATTTTCCCATAGAGGAAAAGATTTTTGCTTTCCTTCCTATTGCCGGCATGCGGACCCCCGCAGATCTGGGTTCCGTGAAGGAGATGGAACTGGACGAGACCATCTTCCCTCTGTCTGAGAAAATCATGGCACAGATCCGGGAAGAGCTCGACATCGCCATCAATCCCCGTGATTTTGCCCAGGAATTCGCCTATCACCTGATGTTTATGATGAACCGCCTGCGCTTCAAGATCCGCCAGCCCAATGCCATGCTGGAGGAGCTCAGGACCAAATTCCCGCTCGCCTATGAGATGTCCGGCATCGCAGCCCACGTCATTGAACGCGAAGAGGGACTGAAGGTCAACGAAGACGAACGCGGCCATCTGGCTTCCTATTTCGGCGTCTTCCTGGAAGAAAACAATCTCGGTCAGCAGCGCCCCTTCCGCATCACCGTCATCTGCGGCACCGGCCGCGTGACCTCCCGCCTGATCAGCGTGCAGCTGCGCAAGATCATGGACAGCCAGGTGCAGATCCGCACTATGTCCGACGCAGCAGCAACCAAAGGCGAGCTGGACAACTGTGATGTCATCCTGACAACTGTCGAACTTCCCTTCAAACCCGATAAGCCCGTCATCCGCATCCGTGAGATTTTTGATGAGAAGGAACTCAAGCACAAACTGGAAAAAGTCCGCTACTGGGATCAGGTCGAGATGCCCATCCTGGACGACAACCAGTACATCATGAGCAGCCTGCTGGACGAAGACCGCGTATTTTTCTTTGAAAAAGGCCGCTCCTACATCGATGCCCTGAATGAAATGATCGAAATCCTGACCGACGAGGGCCAGATTGACGAGGGGTTCGGAGAGCGCCTCTTTGAGCGCGAGGAAAAAGGCACCATGGTCTTTGACAACGGTGTCGCCATCCCCCACGGAATCCAGAAAGCCAACGACCGCATGCTTCTCGCTGTCGGCATTTTCGAGGAAGCCACCGAGCACAAGGGACATCCTGTCCGCATCATCTTTTTCATGGCGCTCCCCGAGCAGTCCGACGCGGACGATATGCTGATGATCCGGGTCTACGACGAGCTGCTGGAAATCTCCCGCGATACAGATATGCTCGATGCCATCGTGCGCACACAGACCTGGCCCGAGCTCATGCGGGTACTGTATAAAAAGGCGTAGACAATCCGCCGCGATGAATAAAAAGAGACAGTGTATGATTCTGTAAAGATGCAGAATCACGCCCTGTCTCTTTTCCCCTCTTATGCGTTTATGCTATATTAATGAAAAGTTCCGGTCACCCGGCCGGACGTGTCCCATGCTCACATGAGGCAGCATCAAGTAATCCTATCCGCATTCAGGGAGGTTTTCCATGTTTATCGCCGACGGAATCCAGAATATGGTCAGTGCAGGCACCAGCCAGCTCATCGTATGGGTCACACAGGTTCTGCCGCAGGTTTTCCTCTTCCTGATCCTGCTCAATGCCATCACCCGCATGATCGGGCAGGCACGGGTCGAACGGCTGGCGCAGCGGTGCGGTTCCAACCCCTTCCTTCGCTATCTGGTGCTCCCTTTTCTGTCCGCCATCGTTCTGGGCAATCCCATGGCCATTTCCATGGGAAGATATCTTCCCGAAGAATATAAACCAGCTTTTTTTGCCTCTGTCAGCTATCACTGCCATACCAACAGCGGTATTTTCCAGCATATCAATCCCGCGGAACTCTTCCTCTGGCTCGGGATCGCCAACGGTGTCCTGGCCCGCGGACTGAACGTCTTTCCGCTGGCTTTCCGCTACCTGTGTGCCGGACTGCTCGCCAATTTTATTTCCGGATACGTCACAGAGCTCTTCACCCGGAAATTGGAAAAAAAGGGCCATGTCCACCTGTCGACCCATGTCCACCTGCCGGAATCCGAGCCTGTTTCCGGAGAATCTCCAAGGGAAAGGCTGAAGCCGGAAACCCAAAATAGAAACAGTTCCCCGCCGCCGGCAAAATCCACGGCAAGCCAACCGGAAACGGATGCTTCTCTTCCTGACGGGACAGAAGCTCCCGGCAGTCCCTTCCGCACCATCACCATCACGCGCGGTGACGGCGGCTACGGAGGGCCCCTGACTATAACACCGACAGAGGAAAGACACACCGTTCTCTATATGACAGGGGGCGGCATAGAGCCTGAACCTCTTGCAAAAATCATTGCCCTGTCAGGTATGAAAGCGGTCGACGGAAATCTGGAGACCTGCCCCGATGAGGAGGTCGCCCTTGCCATCATTGACTGCGGCGGAACCCTTCGCTGCGGTATTTATCCCGGCAAGGGGATCCCGACCGTCAACCTGCTGGCAACAGGCAGGAGCGGCCCCCTGGCCAAATATATGACAAAGGATCTCTATGTCTCAGCAGTCACTTCCGCCCAGATTGCTTCCCCCGACCAGCCTGAAGCAGTGGCTGCACTGCCCCTGGAGGCTGTTTCCGCCGATATCACAAGGGCAGATTCCGCAATTTCCCCTACTGAGGGAAAAGCAGCTGCAGATGCCCTGTCGAATGAACCGGACGAGTCCGCTTTACTGTCCGGCTGGCAGCAGGAACAGGACGCTTCCTCTGAAAAGAATCCTTTTTCCATGCACAGGGAGCAGAAGTGGCTGGTTCCCGTGGCTGCCATCAGCAAAGTGGTCAGCATTTTCCACCAGTCTGCCCGGGACGCTGTCAAAACCTGTCTGGAGATCATCCTTCCCTTTATGGGATTTGCTGCTCTCTTCATAGGTATCTGCCACGGTTCCGGCCTTACGGAGTTTATCGCAGGTCTCATAAAACCTATTGGCGGAAGCCTTCCCGGTCTTTTCATCACCGGTATCCTCTGCTCCATTCCCGGACTCAGCGCCATTCTGGGAGCCGGCGCTGTCGCCGCCCAGATGTTTGCCGCCGTGGTCGGCGACCTCATCCAGGCGGGCGGGATTGCGCCTGCCATGGCGCTCCCGGCCCTGTTTGCCATCAACTGCCAGTGTGCCTGCGACTTTATTCCCGTGGGACTGGGCATGATGGAAGCAAAGCCTGAGACCATGCAGATCGGCATCCCCTCCGTCACACTCTCCCGTTTCGCGACCGGGTGGATCCGGATCCTGATCGCTGTCGTCTTCAGCATCGGCCTCTATGCCTGAAGACCCTTTTGTAAATAATCACCTGATTTCCACTGCCGGGGAAAATCACTGCATTAAAGTGTTTTCTTTTATCAGGTATCATCAGATCATCAAAGGAACGGAAACAAAACCTGAACAAAAGGTTTACAAAAACAGAAAATTTGTAATTTAAAAACTCGGAAAAAAACAAAAGAACAAACATCATCAAACAGGAGGAAATCAGAATGAAGGTCGTTTATGAAAATCAGGTCAAGGCAGCAGGCGAGTGTGTAGAAGAGTTCAAGGATGCAGGAATGTTCATTATCTTCGGCGAGAATGCGCCCGATGAGATCAAGGACTACTGCTACAGTGTCAGCGTAAATCCCATCAACGGCGAGATCGCTCCCGGACAGTACGTCGTGATCGACGGTGCGGAATTCAAGATCACCTGCGTCGGCTATGAAGCTCCCATCACCCTCAAGGGACTGGGCCACTGCACATTCAACTTCAGCGGCGCAACCGAGGCTGAGCTCCCCGGCACCATTTATGTCGAAGCAAAGCCCATGCCTGAGGTCAAGATCGGAACTAAGATCCAGATCGTCGAGAAATAATAAAAGACAAAAACCGTATTGAACCATCGATAATACCAATCATTATCTCCCATACCATACCCAATATTACCCCCCCCTGAAAAACAGGCTCTGCAGTGCTGCAGAGCCTGTTTTTGCACTATATAGCGAATCATGTACTATTCTCCTGGGCTCAGGTCGGGCATCCATCCCAAACCACAACATCTCTTTAAATCTCATTCAAGCTCCGCCCGCAAATCCTGCGCACCGGATGCGGGCTGCAGCGCCTTTGCCTTCCTCACACTGCGGTCGTAGGTGAGCAGGCCGTTTGTCTCCTCTTCAATATCGGAGACCTGTGTATATACAGCTCCGCAGAGTCCCTCTTTTGCCAGCGCATGTACCTGGTCCATGAGATTGCGGAATGTGTCCGGGAAATCTTCTTCCCTGACTGTCTGGTAGCCGTATACTTCGTCGCTCATGGAATGACCTGCGACGTTACAGTTGGCACCGCCGTATTCGGAGATGACAAAAGCGCGGCTGTCCGGCTCCACTGTGAGGGGGCGGAAATAATTGTGGACGCTGCGCACATCTCCTCCCCCCTGGTCAAACCAGCCGCTGGCGTGGTCGACCGGCCTTGTCGGATCGGTTTTTTTAACATCGTCCGCGATCCGAAGCGCGTCAAACTGGCCCCATCCCTCGTTGAAAGGAACCCACATTCCTATACAGGGACAGTTGTAGAGCTGACGGATCATCTTCTTCAGCTCTTTTTCAAACCGCCGCCTGGCATCGGCGTCCTGCCTGGACAAGAGCCCATAGTGATTGTCCCGAAGGTGAGTCCCCAGAGGAGGGAAGACCGTGGGGCCGTAGGTCTCCAGAATCTTGTGCACGGGGCCGCCGCCGTTGACCATATCCTGCCAGACCACCATGCCCATGCGGTCACAGTGCCAGTACCATCTGGCCGGTTCGATCTTTATGTGTTTGCGCAGCATGTTGAAGCCCAGTTCCTTCATCTGGACGATATCGAAGATCATAGCCTGGTCCGCCGGTGCCGTCATCAGACTTTCCGGCCAGTATCCCTGATCCAGCACCCCGTGGAAGAAATACGGGTCTCCGTTTAAGAGCAGACATGCCCTGCCGGCTTCATCCTTTCCCACACCGAAAGAGCGCATGGCGAAATAAGAGTCCACCACGTCTTCCCCGGCTTCGATTCGAAAAACGTAGAGGGCGGGATCTTCGGGGCTCCAGAGTCTTGGCTCCGGGACCGGAATCCGTACTTTCATCCTGCGTTTAATGGGGAAGTCAAAGGTTCTTGCGGACTCTCCCCCGCAGACTGACTCTGCCGATTCAAAAATCCCCTCTGTTTCTTCCTTCGAATTGTACAGAGCCGGAGAAAAAACAGTAACTTTGACACGGGAATCCCCGTATTCTGTTTTCTCCTCTTTCAGAGTATCTTCTTTTTTGTGTTCTGCAGGATTGGCAGCATCTGCTTTTCCGGATTCAGGATCGTCGGAAAAAGTCCACCTCAGCTCAACTGCCTCCTCTTCCAAAAGAGGCGTGATCTTCAGTCCTCTGAGATAGATTTCCGGAACTGTTTCCAGCCAGACCGACTGCCAGATGCCGCTCTGGCCATGATAATACATGCCGCCGGGCTTCAGCGTCTGCTTGCCGCGGCAGGCAGTCCCCTGATCGGTATCGTCACGGACACATATCTCCAGCCTGTTCGTCCCTTCGCGCACATACTCTGTCACATCGAAAGAAAAGGCGAGATAGCCGTTGCGGTGGGCGCCGACTTTTGTCCCGTTCCACCAGACCGCACATCGCTCATCCACTGCGCCGAAATGCAGAATAGCCCTCTTCCCTTTGGGAAGATGATAATCCTCAATGTTCCTTCTATACCAGAGAAGTTCTCCCGGTAAAAGCGTGCGGCCGACACCGGACCGCGCAGTTTCAGGCGAAAACGGGACCAGGATCCTCCCGTCCGCTATCCCCATGGACTCGCCCGGCAGGCGGAAAGCATATTCCCACCAGCCGTTCAGGCATTGCCAGGCGGCACGGTGAAGCTGCGGCCTGGGATATTCAGCCAGGGGAACCGTATCCGGTCCGTCCTCCGCATTTTTGCTCCAGATTGTAGACAGCTGATGCACCTGGGTCTGTTTCTTTTTTCCAAGCTGAAGCGATGCGATCGCATCTTTCATTCTCATCAGTTTTTCCTCCACCTTCCTATGTGAAGACGTGTATTTATCAAAATATATTTTTTAGTAATGCAATTGTATCATGTTTTATCGCGGCCTTAAATGCATGACTAAATCAAACATACATATGACAAAAGAATTGCCGCACAGACCGCCGCGAGCCCATGATTGTTTTTACGTGCTTTTTCCACGCGGCGGAAATTCATTGAACAAATCAATTTCCATCCTCCCGGCAATCGCGGAATTAAGAATGCAGTATTTTTACGATATCATGCAAACATCAAAGAAAAACACAGCTGAAAGGCAAATCAAAAGTATAAACAACACGGCACTGCAAACCGTAAAGCAAAAGCACAGAATAAACAAACAATCAAACAATTCATGTAGAGGGAGGAAAATCAAATGGCAGAATACAGAGCAATCCGTGTAGAAAAAGGTTCCGGCGGCTTCGGCGGCCCCCTGGTCATCCAGGGAACAGAGAAGAAGAACAAAGTCATGTACATCACCGGCGGCGGTGTTGCCCCC